>CANIVU010000059.1 GCA_947470805.1 Acidobacteriota bacterium
CACCTCCGCCAGCGACGCAAACACCGGCGCCACCACCGCCGCCGCCTCCCGCTCCTGCAGCTCGGTTTGTTCTTTCCACTGCTGCTGCCCCCACAGCAGGCTCCGCGCCGTCGCCGTGTCCGCCACCGGCTCGCAAATCCCCGCCGCCCGGAACTGCATCTGGTCCCCCGTAACGCCCGTCGCTACGGACCATGGCAACGCAATCACCCGGTCCTCCACCACCTCGTCCTCCGCCAGCGGCGTGTACTGCACATAGACCAGTTCCTCATCCGGCGGCAGCGTGTACGTCAACGAACGCACCGTCATCCGCATCATCCCGCGCAAAAACTTCGACGCCTGATTCCCCGCCGGAATCTCCTCCGCCAGCCGCGCCACCGCCCGCGCCACCGGCATCCCATTCCACTGCGTCACCTCCACCCCCGGCCGGAAGTGCGGATGCGCCAGCCCGCTCAAAACATTGGTGACAACATACCTTCGCAAGCCCCCCTCATCCACATAGGACTGCAGGAAGAACGGCAAAAACGCAATCGCCCCCCGATACGGCGAAGGCAGCCCATAGAACGTATGCGCATCGCGCATCTCGTTGAAGATCCGCAGCACCTCGGAATGAAACGCCAAGTCATCATCGGAATGGGCCAACTGCGCATGTAGCAACCGCAATCGCTGCACCGGGTCCACCGCATACCGCGCCCGCTTAAAAGGCAGGTGCACGTAGAACTGGTCCAGAACCACCATCGCCTGCTCGCAGATGGTTTCCTTCTCCGCCCGAGACAGCCGCGTATCCCGCGCCATCGCCAGAAACTCCGGCAACCCGCAGACGCCAATAGACAGCGCCTGCATCGCCGCCACAGCGAGCGGTCGTCCGTCTTCAATGCGCATATGTGGTTAGTATAGTGGTCGATGTTCCTCCGGGCACTCCTCGCCTTCCTCGCCCTCCCAGGTTCCTTCGCCATCGCCGTCCCCCTCGCCTGGATCTGGAGCGCCGGTCTCCCCTTCCGCCTCCACCCGCTCACCATCCTCGGCCTGGCCGGCCTCCTCTGGTGCACCCGGGATTTCTACGTCGCCGGCAAAGGCACCCTCGCCATCTGGGAACCACCGAAATACCTCGTCGAATCCGGCCTCTACAAATACTCCCGCAACCCCATGTTCATCTGCATGAGCCTCATGCTCCTCGGCTGGGCCATCGCCTATAACCAGCGCTTCCCCTGGCTCTACACGCTCTTCTTCCTGGCCGCCTTCCAGCTCCGCGTCATCTACGGCGAAGAGCCCGGCCTCGCCCGCCGCTTCGGCCCCGCCTGGGACGCCTACCGCGCCCGCGTCCCCCGCTGGATCAGAATTTGGGCCGATACCGAAACACCACCCGCCCCGCCGGCGTAATATAAGCCACCTCTTCCCTCGAAACCCGTACCGCCGCCAACCCCTGCACAAACGCCGTCGCCTCCAAATACGGCCCCGCCAACACCACCCGGCCCCGCTTGTCGATATACGACAACTTCCCCGCCACGCCCACCACCGCTCGCCCCTCCGAAAAGTCCTCCGGCTCCTCCTTCCACTCTGCCGCAATTACCATCTTCCCCGCCCGATCAACAAACCCCCACCTCCCCCCAACCATCACCGCCGCCAACCCCTCCGAAAACGAATGCGCCCTCTCAAACCCCGCCGCAATCACCATCTTCCCCGACCGATCAATAAACCCCCACATCTCCCCAACCTGCACCGCCGCCAACCGCTCCGCGAAATCCCGTGCCGACACAAACTCCGCCCCAATCGCAAACTGTCCCGTCCGGTCAATAAACCCCACCGGGCAAGCCTTCACCGCATCCGCCGGCGCCCCGCCGCAGGACGTCCCATTCCCCGTCGTCGGCGATCCATCCCGATACCCCTCCGGACGCAACACATGACAATACCCATCCACCACCGCCCGCGCCAGCCCTCCCCGAAACGGCCCAGCAGCCGCGAACCCCACCGGAATCACAACCCGCCCACCCGCATCTACAAACCCCACCCGCCCCGGCGCATCCCGTCCCCCCGTCACCCATGGCTCCTCAAAGTCCGCCAACCCCTCAGAAAAATCCCCCACTCGACGCGCCGCAACCCGAAACCGCTCACTCCCATCCCGCCCCACCAGCGCCTGTCCCTCCGCACTCAAATAAACAGGCGCCAACCCCTCCGAAAACCCACTCGCCTGCCCCGCAACCGAGAACACCTCCCTCCCCCTCTCATCAAAAAACCGGTTCCCCACCCGCACCAACCCGTCCGCAAAATCCCCCACTGCATGAATCCCCCCCGGTAACACCGCCCGCACCACCACCCGCCCCGTAGCATCAATGAATCCCGTCTTCCGTCCCTCTTCAAACGCAAACAGCCGCGAAGTAGCCCCCGCCCGCTTCGCCCAAATCCGCGGCACGCTCACCATCGAACAAGCCCCCGCCCCCACCGCCAATGCCAACCCCAGCACCAACCCCCGCATACCCCTATCCCAACCGCCGCGCTGCCCGCCCCGGGTCAGCCACCTTCTCCGCGGACTCCACTCCCGCCACCGGCAACCCCGCCGGGTCCAACAACCCCAACTGCACCAGCACCGACGCCTGATCCCAATAAATATGCTCGTGCGCCACCTTCCCATCCCGAAAAGCGACAATCGCCACCAACGCCACCTCCACCCGCCGCCCCGTCGGCTCCACCCCCGGCAACATCCACTCCATCCGCTCCGTATGCGTGAACTTGAAAATCATCTCGTCCACCACCTGCGTCGCCCCCACCGTCCGCGACACCGGCACCGTCTCCGTATCCGGCGGCATCTGCGGAATAAAATACCGCCCATAAAACTCCCGCAAATCCGCCTGCCCAACACCCCCCGTCAACGTCGGCACATGGTTCACATACGCGTCCGGAACCATCGTTTCCATCGTCTCATCTACGCTCCGCGTCGCGAACTCCGCCCGCATATGCTCTTCCCACAGCGCCGCTAGATCCATTCCGCCATTCTGCCACAGCCAAATTAACCACGAAATTCATAGGCATTTCATGAAACCCATGTAATATTTGATACCTATGCGAACCCTACTTCGATTGGCCTCAGCTCTGTCGCTGACACTCATGCTGTGCCAGGGACAAGGCTCCCTCGGCACTCTCCGCGGCGTCGTGACAGATCCCACTGGCGCCGTCGTCGTATCCGCGAAAATCGTCCTAAAAGAACCCGCCACCGGCGTCCTAATCCGCGAAATAAATGTCGACGCCCAAGGCGCCTACGAAATCCCCTCCCTCCGCGCCGGCACCTACACCCTCACCTGCACCGCCGCAGGCTTCGCCTCCTTCACCGCCGACCAAATCGCCCTCGCCTCCGGCCAGCTCCGCCGCATCGACGTCCAACTCTCCGTAGCCGATTCCACCCAATCCGTCTCCGTCACCGCTGGCGTCGCCCTCATCAACACCGAATCCGGCACCATCGGCGGCGCCTACGATCAAAAGAAACACGCCGACGTCCCCCTAGTCGACGCCTACCCCTCCCCCAGCGCCATGCTCACCCTCATCCCCGGCTTCCAGGGCGGCACCGGCGGCCTCGGCGGCGTCCGCGCCAACGGCCAGGGCCTCGGCCAGATCATCGTCGCCATCGACGGCATCAATAACGATACCGCCGGCCAGCTCACCAACTCCGAACAGTACGACGAAGTCAACGCCACCACCACCAACGCCCCCGCCGAATCCTCCCGCATCGCCAGCGTCCAGCTCATCACCAAACGCGGTGCCAACGAAATCCACGGCGTGGCTTACTACAAGTTCTTCAGCTCCGCTTTCAACGCCCGCAGCTTCTTCGCCCCACGCCGCACCCCCTACCTCCAACACGAATGGGACCTCGAAGCCGGCGGCCCCATCATCAAAAACCGGACGTTCGTCTACGGCAGCTGGTTCTCCCAGCGCATCCCCCTCGGCTCCTTCTCCACCGCCACCGTCCCCACCGCCGCAATGCGCAACGGCACCTTCGCCACCACCGTCCGCGACCCCCTCACCAACACCCCCTTCCCCGGCAATCAGATCCCCGCCAACCGCGTCAACCCCGTCTCCGCCAAAGTCCAGGACAAGTACTTCCCCACCCCCACCTCCGCCGCCGGCGCCAATAACCTCGCCTTCGAAGTCCCCTTCCCAGCCGACCTCTTCAAAGGCGACTGGCTCTTCTTCCGCGCCGATCATCAGGTCTCGGCCAAGAACAGCGCCGACTTCCGCTGGACCCAGCGCAAAACGCCCTACGTCTTAAGCTCCGGTCTCCCCGGCCAGTTCTGGACCCGCAAGCGTGACCACCAGCAAATGGTCGCCAGCGACACCCACATCTTCTCGCCCACCCTGGTGAACACCTTCCAATTCGGCCTCTCCACGGACTACATCATCGATGGCGACACCGTCTCCGGCCGCGCCCCCCTCGATGGCTCCCAGGTCCTCTCCGAAATCGGCCTCCAAGGCGCCAACCCCTCCGGCTTCAAAGGCCAGGGCTTCCCCACCATGTCCGTCACCGGCATGACCGCCATCTCCCTCCAGCCCGGCGGCATCGTCAACGACAACAAGGCCTACACCATCAACGAAGCCATCACCAAATCCATCGGCAAACACGTCTGGAAATCCGGCGCCACCGTCCAGTGGCAGAAAACCTTCGCCGGTGAAATCCCCAACTACGGCTCATTCTCTTTCGATGGCACCCTCTCCGGCGCACCCTATGCCGATTTCCTCCTCGGCTACCCCCGTTCCGCCCAGCGCACCAACCCCCTCGCCAACCGCCGCCAGAACGCCACCGAGCTCGGCTTCTTCACCCAGGACACCTTCAAGGTCAACGCCCGCCTCACCCTCGAATACGGCATCCGCTGGGATTACTACACCACGCCCATCTACACCGACGGCATGATGTACAACTTCGACAAATCCTCCGGCGCCGTCGTCGTCCCCCAGGAAGCCCTCGCGAAGGTCAGCGCCCTCTTCCCCAAAAACATCACCATCCGCGCCGGTAACCCCCAGCCCGAAGCGGCGAAGAACAACTTCCGTCCCCGCTTCTCCGCCGCCTACCGCATCACGCCTAAATTCGTCATCCGCGGCGGTTACGGCATGTTCACCGAACGCATCGCGCTCTTCCAACGCGTCAACGGCGGCGGCCCCTTCCAGGTCTCCGAAAACTACCAGAACCAGGCCGGCCAGTCCACGCCCTATCTGGCCTTCCCCAACCCCTTCCCCTCCAGCACCGCCACCGCCGTGCTCGCCAGCCAAAGCGTCACCCGCTTCCCCGATAAAACGGTCAACGGCCTGCTCCACCAATACAACATCAGCGTCGAACGCGAGGTCGCCAAGTTCGGCATCCGTACCTCCTACGTCGGCACTCAGGGCCGCAATCTCAATTACTCCCTGAACATCAACCAGCCCGAACCCAGCCTCATCGCCTTCAACGTCAACCGCCGCCCCTACCCCAATCTGGTCGGCGTCACCGAATGGCGCAACGATGGCAGTTCCAAATACCACTCCCTCCAAGTCGAAGCCAAACGCCGCGCCAATAGCGTCCTGTTCGACTTCAACTACTCCTACCAGATCAACCGCAGCAACTTCTTCAACCTCGAAAACCCCTACGCCGTCACCGACAAATGGGCCAACGAAGCCGCCACCCGCCGCCACTACGCCACGGCGTCTCTCATCTGGGATACCCCCATCGGCCGCGGTCAGAAGTTCATGAGCAGCGCCCCCAAAGTCGTCGACGCCGCTCTCGGCCACTGGCAGCTCTACTGGCTCAGCTACCTCGCCTCCGGGTCTTTTTTCTCCCCCGCCTACTCCGGCTCCGGCCCGTCCAACACCGGCGTCAACGGCGGCCTCCCCGATCTCGTCGGCGACCCCTACGGCATCACCCAAACCGTCAACCAGTGGTTCGACCCCAAGGCCTTCGCCGTCCCCCCCGTCGGCCGCTTCGGCAACGCGTTGCCCAACAGCCTCACGTCCCAACCCCTCAACGTGCACCACTTAAGCGTGATCAAGAAGTTCCCCATCAAAGAGCGTCTGTCGTTCACCCTCACCGGCGCAATTTCGAACCTCTTCAACCACGCCACCTTCAACAACCCGTTGAGCAACATCTCCGTAGCCGGCACCGGCGCCTTCACCAGTACGGTAGGCGTCTTCAGCTCTAACGAGCGCGGCGCCTACCGCCAGATGACCATCAAAGGCCGCTTCGATTTCTAAGCGTGCCGCCACCCCGGTAGGGCGGCCAGCCCGCCCTACCGGACCAACCCGATCAGAATCGCAATAATATTGCTCGTCCCATCCCGAATGGCCGAAACCGGCGTCGTCGGAACCCCAAACGAGCTGCTCAACTGCGCGGCCGTGACGTTGCTATTCACCCTGTCACGAGCCGGTGTGCCAAAGCCGACTTGGTTGAACCCACCGCCACCAAATCCACCCCCAAACGATCCACGGCAAGCCATGCCGCCAAACTGCGGAAAGCACTGACTGCCAAGCCCGCTCCCCACCCCAAACCCAATCGCCCGATTGTCCGCCGCCTTCACCCAGCTATTGTCCGTATTGGATACGGTGGTCACCGGCAGGCCCGGCGTCACCGAACGCCGCGTTGGGAACAAAAAGCTGAACGCTTTCGCCGGCTGCTCCGCCGGAGTGAGTGACACCTTGTACAACCCGCACCACCACAGCGGCTCTTCCGTCTTCGGCAGCAGGTCGTTGTCAATTGTCTGGCGATCAATCGTAACGGTAGTCTGGCTCCGCACCGCCCCTTCGGGCACAAACAGCATCACCCCGGACTTCCCAAGGAACACCGGCGCATTCTCGCGCTTCTCATTCAGCGTCCCCCGCTGATCAAATATCACCGACCCGCTGGTTTCCAACGGCGCCAGCACCTTCTCCGTCCCCGCAAACTCCACAATCCCCGCTTCGGGCGACACAAACGAAACCGCCGCCGCCGGCTCAGCCACCACCGGCGCCGCCCCATCCGGCCGCGCCCGGAACGTAAACGGCCCCACCAGCCGCTCCGCCGCAATCTCTTTCAAGGACCAAACGGCGACGTTATCGCGCACCCCGTCGAACGTCACCCCGGCCGGGACGTCCAAGGACTCAATAAACCGTGTCCCCAGCGGCACTGTCCCGCCGACGGCCACAGACTCCAGCTTCTGCGAGCCGGAGGCAACATAAACGGAGTAAAGAACGGACCCATCGGCGTCATATTGACCCGTAGTCCGGACCACAGCAGTCTGGGCGGCCAACGATAGGCCAAATAAAACAGCAAAGAGGTATCGCATGAGACGATCCTACGCTTGGCCCAAAAAAAAGATGTCAGGAAGTTGTAAGGATTTGCGTCTAGCTAATTAGAGGGAGAAAATCTCTTCCAACGCCTTCGCATCGGCCAGCCGGTCGCTCCAGCCTTCGATCACATCCGGCGCCGCCGCGTGCAACTTGTCCAGCGCCCAACCCGGCATCGGCCCAAACCGCCGCTCAATCTGGCGCTGCAACAGCTTCCACATGCCCTTCGCCTCGCCCCGCGCCTCACCCCGTGCCTCACCCCGTGCCTCGCCGATCGCCAAACCCTGCCGGATCGCCGGCCCCAGAATCTTGTTCTCCAAAACGTTGATCATTCCCACCGCCAACTACAAAAACACCTTCTCCAGCGTCTCCGCAGTTTCAACTCGCAGACCCCACTCCTCCAGCTCATCCGGAGATGCGGAGTTCAATTTCTCTAACGCCCAATCCGGAACCGGTCCGAAGCGTCTTTCCAGCAGCCGGTGAACCATACGTCCTATTCCCTGCCGAATCGCCGGTCCGATGATCTTGTTCTCCATTAAATCAATCATCTCGCTTTGGAGCCTCCGCTTCAGTTCCTCTTCAATTCCCAGTATGCCTCCAATCACTGCAAATGTGGAGGCCGCCGCCTGCTGCTCCGTCCCGGTCAGCGTCCGCAGTTTTCCAAAAACCACCCGAATTACCCGTTCCCGGTCCGCCTTCGTCAGCAGTGCCCATTCGTTATCCGCCCAATCATCGCTCGCCAGCAACTCCTCCCCGTCCATCTCCCGCAAATTCAAAATCGTGAACCGGTGCCGCGTACTCGCAGTCTCAAACACATCGTCCATCCGCAGTGGCTCCCGCCCCGCGTACAAAACGGTCTGCTCCACATGCTCCCCCAGTAACCGGTAGAACCCCGCATAATACTCCAGCATCCGGAACGCCATCCCCGCGTCATTCGAAACCTGCAGTTCCACCTGCCGCAACACCCCATCCGCCGACCGCGCCAGCAAATCCGCCCGCAGATTCCTCACCGCCGGCTGCTCAATATTCGGCCACTCCACCACCTCCCCAAACAGCAGCCGCGACAACACGCCCCGCGACTGCCGAAACAGGAATTTGAACGTAACGTCGAAGGAATGTGCCACCCTCCCTCCAGGCCCTAGCTCACCGCCGCCGTAACAATCTCCTGCGCCTGCGCCACAATCGCATCCAAGTGCTCCTGCCCCTGAAAACTCTCGGCGTAGATCTTATAAATGTTCTCCGTCCCGCTCGGCCGAGCCGCGAACCACCCGTTGGCAGTATTCACTTTGACGCCCCCAATCGGAGCATTATTCGCCGGCGCATGCGTCAAAATCGAAGTCACCGGATCCCCTGCCAACGTAGTAGCCGTCATCGTCTCCGCATTCAATTTCGACAACCGCGCCTTCTGCTCCGGCGTCGTCGGCACATCAATCCGCGTATAAACCGGCGCCCCATACTTCTCCGTCAGCGAAATATAGTGCTCGCCCGGATCGCGTCCCGTCACTGCCGTAATCTCCGCCGCCAACAGCCCCAGCAACAACCCATCTTTATCCGTCGTCCAAACAGCCCCATTCCGCTCCAGGAAGCTCGCCCCCGCGCTCTCTTCCCCGCCAAAACAGTAGCTCCCGTCCGCCAATCCGCCCGCGAACCACTTAAAGCCCACCGGCACCTCCGCCAGTGGCCGCCCGCTCGCAGCCACCACCCGGTCAATGATGCTACTCGAAACCAGAGTCTTCCCTACCGCCGCAAACTGCGGCCAGTTCGGCCGATTCTTCACCAGATAATTGATCGCCACCGCCAAATAATGGTTCGGGTTCATCAACCCTACCGACGGCACCACAATCCCATGCCGGTCCGCGTCCGGATCAGTCGCAAAAGCCACATCGAACCGGTCTTTCAACGACACCAGACTCGCCATCGCATACGGGCTCGAACAGTCCATACGAATGACGCCATCATGGTCCAGCGTCATGAACGAAAACGTCGGATCCAGCTTCGGATTAACGACCTGAATATTCAACTCATACTGCGCCGCAATCGGCGCCCAGTAGTTCAAGCTCGCCCCGCCCAACGGATCGGCGCCCAGCTTCAACTTCGCGTCTCGGATCGCCTCCATGTTCAGGACGTCTTTCAAATCCTCCACAAACGGCCCCACATAATCGTGGTCAACGACATACGTGGAATACGCCGTCCGACGCACGCCCCGGTTGGCCGACGCCAGCAGATCATTCGCCCGGTTCTGAATCCACCCCGTCACATCGCTCTCCGCCGGCCCGCCATTCGTCGGGTTGTACTTAAACCCGCCATCGGTCGGCGGATTGTGCGAAGGACTGATCACAATCCCATCCGCCAGATTTACAGGCTTCTCGCGGTTGTACCGAATGATCGCCCGGCTGATTACCGGCGTCGGTGTCGGCCCGTTCCCCTTCTGCACATACGTGGTAACGCCGTTCCCCGCCAACACCTCAATCGCCGTCTGCTGCGCCACGTCCGACAGCGCGTGCGTGTCCTTCCCCAAAAACAGCGGTCCCGCAATCCCATGCGCCGCTCGATAATCACAAATTGCCTGCGTAATCGCCAAAATGTGCGATTCGGTAAACGTGGTCGCCGCCGTCGTCCCCCGATGCCCGGAGGTGCCAAACGCCACCCGCTGCAACGGATCGTCCGGATTCGGTACCTTGTGGAAGTAATCGTCTTCCAACTTGGTAGGGTTGATAAGGATATTCTGCGGCGCCGGTTTCCCGGCAAGCGGATGGAGAGGCATTCAGTTACATTATGGAACGGCGACTGTTTTTGATGGGCGGCCTCGCAGCCGTTGCCCGTCCAAAAATCAAAATAACCGAAGTCGAACTCTGGCCCGTCCGCGCCACCCCGCGCACCGTCTGGCTGCTCATCCGCCTCCGGTCCGACGCCAATATCGACGGCCTCGGCGAAGCCTCCGACGCCTTCGGCATCTACGCCACCACCCCCGAAAACGTGGCCGCCATGCGCGCCGAAATCGACCGCCAATTCGCCATTCTCCGCCACCGCTCCCCCTTCGACGTCGAACACTTCCGCCAATCCGCCACCCTCCCCAACCTCCTCGCCCGCACCGTCCACTCCGCCCTCGAACAAGCCATGTGGGACATGGCCGGCAAAGTCCTCGTCGTCCCCGTCCACGCCCTATTGGGCGGCAAAGTCCGCGACACCCTCCCCGTCTACGCCAACATCAACCGCACCGCCAAGCCCCGCACCCCCGCCGGCTTCGCCGCCACCGCCAAACGTGCCGTGGCCGAAGGCTTCCGCGCCGTAAAACTCGCCCCCTGGGACAACTTCGTCGATACCGAAGCCTACGTCGAACAAGGCATCGATTGCCTGATCGCCGTCCGCGAAGCCGTGGGCAAAGACGTAAAAGTGATGACCGACTGCCACTCGTTTTTCACCGTTCCCCGCGCCATAGCCGTGGCAAAAAAACTGGAGCCCGTCGCCCTCGATTGGTACGAAGAACCCGTCGCCCCCGAACGCACAGCGGACACCGTAGCCATCCGCCGGGGCATCAAACAGCAAATGGCCGGCGGCGAATTCCTCTTTGAAGTAAAAGGTTTCGAACCCCTCTGCCGCGAGAAAGCAGTCGACGTTATCATGCCCGACGTCAAGCACTGCGGCGGCATCCTGGAGATGACCCGCATCGCCGCCATGGCCAACGTGCACGGCGTAACCGTAGCCCCTCACAACCCCACCGGTCCCATCGCCACCGCTGCCAGCGTGCAACTCTGCGCCGGCATGAAAAACTTCCGCATCCTCGAACTCCAGTGGGGCGAAGTAGACTGGCGCGCCGACCTCATCCGCCCCGCCGAACGCTTCCAAAACGGAAATATCTCGGTCCCCGAAGCCCCCGGCCTCGGCATCACCCTAAACGAAGCCCTAGCCCGCGAAAAGCGGATGCCCTGAAGCGCCCGCCCAGCCCGCCCACGCCCCGCCCGCCGCCGCCCTCGCCCGCCGGGGACACTCTGATCCCCAGTCCGAAGGCTCACCCCTGTCCAAAACGAAGGGTGTCCCCCAGCCCGCCCGCCATAGGCCCGCCCTTCCAAAAACCCCAAACCCCTAAACCGCCCGAGCTGCCCCCGCCGCCTCAAAATCCACACTCTTCACCGCCACCCCAGCTGGCCGAGCCTCAAATATCAACTGATACCCAAACATCGTCGGAAACAACCCCGTCAAAACCTTCAAAATCGAACTCCCCACCCGGTCCACCAAACCCCGCGGCTTCACCCGCAACCCCCGGTCCAACGGAATAATCGAATACTGCTCACTGACAATCCGATACCCGTTCTCCTCCAACAACTCCCGCGCCGTCTTCCGCGTAAAGAACCGCACATGCGTCCGATCCATAATCCCCCGATCGGCATACTCAAACCGCCCAAACAGCAAGTTCAACCGTACAAAAATATTCGCCACATTCGGCAGCG
Organism: Acidobacteriota bacterium; assembly: GCA_947470805.1. Lineage (GTDB taxonomy): Bacteria > Acidobacteriota > Terriglobia > Bryobacterales > Bryobacteraceae. The sequence continues at coordinate 11,721 of CANIVU010000059.1, forward strand.
AAACAATGATCGATCCCCCTGCCTGCCGGATCAGCGGATACACATCCCGCAGCACCCGCTCCGGATGGTTCAAATGTTCCAGCACATCCAAGAGCAGAACCTTATCGAACTCCCGCTCCCGCAACTGCGCCGCCACCGGTCCCAACCCCAACTGCAAATCCGTCTGGTAATACTCCCGCATCGAAGCCGCATGAATCGGCGTCTCCAACGCGTCAATCCCCGTCACTTCATTCCCGTTATTGTGCAGGTGCTCGGCAAAGAAACCCTCCCCACACCCCACGTCCAATAACCGCTGATTGTTACCCGCCATCCGCTCCGCATAGTAGTGGCTCGAATACGGCGAATCCTTCAACGCGTAATGGTGGAAATACTCCGCAAACTCCGGATACGCATGCGCCCCGTTCACCGCCGACCGGTACCGGTATACAGCCTTCACCACATCCTCGGCATACTTCATGCCATTGACGTAGCAAATCTCATCGCCGTAATAAGTCGGAATCGGAATCTCATGAATCCGGAACCGCTGATGCTGCAGCTTGATGATAATCTCGGTGTCGAAGTGAAACTCGTGCGTCATCTTTGAAAAATCCAGACAACGCAACGCGTGCAAATCGTAGGCGCGATACCCCGAGTGAAACTCCGTCAACTGCAAATTCAGCGCCCGGTTCTCAAAGAACGTCAGGATTTTATTCCCGACATACTTATACAGCGGCATCCCCCCCGCCAGCGGACCGCCAAACTCCTTCATCATCCGCGACCCGAAAACCGCGTCCGCCTTACCTGCCACCAGCGGATGGTACATGTGCGCCAGAATCTCCGGCGCATACTGCCCATCCCCATGCAGCAGCACAACAATGTCGAACCCCTTTTCCATGAAGTACGTGTAGCCCAGGATCTGGTTCCCGCCGTAGCCCTGGTTCACAGCGTTCTTGAAAACTTTGATCTTCGCATTCGGGTTGACTTGCAAGTACCCCAACGCCAGCTCAAACGTCTCGTCCTGGCTCGCATCGTCGAAGACAACAACTTCCTCAACGTTCTCCCACACCACCGCCGGGATCCGCTTAAACACCTTCGCCAGCGTCGTCGCCGCGTTATAGGCAACAATCAGGATGCCAATCCGCTTCCCCCTCGCATCGGCGAGTTCGGGTGACGTAGGCGGATATTTTGAAGGCGTATTCACGGACAGTTCCTCATCTATCATACCGCCCCCAAAATACCCCTTGACTTCCCCAATCAGTATGCTAAAAATCTAGCATGTAGGTGCTAGAAAATTAGCATGGCTGAAAAATACACAACCGTCCCTATCCTCTCCCGCCGCGAACGCCAAATCCTCGACGTCCTCTTCCGTCGCAAGGAAGCCACCGCCCTTGAAATCCAGGCCGAACTCGCCGACGCTCCCAGCTACTCCACCGTCCGCGCCCTCCTCCGCATCCTCGAAGACAAAGGCCACGTCCACCACCGCGAAGACGGCCCCCGTTACATCTATCTCCCCGTCGTCGCCCCCGCCGAAGCCAGCCGCTCCGCCCTCCGCCACGTCCTCGATACGTTCTTCGAAGGCTCCGCCGCCGGCGCCATGGCCGCCCTCCTCGGCGACAACGGCGCCGCCATCACCGAAGACGAACTCAAGCGCATGGAAACCCTCATCGCCAAGGCCCGCAAAGGAGGCAAGTAATGCTGGTACTCCGCGTCCTCATCGGCACCACGGCGCTCCTCCTGGCCGCCGGCGCCGCCACCCGCCTCTTCGCCCGCCGCTGGTCCGCCGCCGAACGCCATGCCGTCTGGACCGTGGCCCTTATACTCTCGCTCTCCCTCCCCCTCCTCCTCCGCTATGAACCCCCCGTCGCCGTCCTCTCCGGCCCCGTCCTCGAAGTGCAAAGGCTGACGATCACCGTCACCCCCGATGCTCCCCGCGCCATCGATTACGCGGCCCTTCTCCGCTATGCCTGGCTAACCGGCCTCGCCTCCGTCGCCGCCTGGTGGCTCCTCGGTTTCGTCCGCGTCACCGGCATGGTGGCGTCGTCCACGGAACACTCCACCTACGGCGGTGTCCCTGTCCGAACCTGCGCCGCCCTCCGCATGCCCGCCGTGGCGGCAGGGCCTATGATTCTCCTCCCCGCCTCGGCGGCCGACTGGCCCCAAGAGCGGCTCGAAATGGTGTTGCGGCACGAGTTGGCGCACGTGCGCCGGCGCGATCTTTTGTGGCGGCTCGCGGGAACGCTGGCCTGTTGCCTGTACTGGTTCCATCCGCTGGCCTGGTGGGCCGCGGCCCAACAACGAAAGGATAGTGAAATGTCTTGTGACGATCAGGTTCTCTCCAACTGTTCCTCGGAACAATACGCCACCGGCCTGGTAGCCGTTGCCCGCGAAGCCGCCGGCCACCGCACCCCCGCCGCCGTCATGGCCATGGCCAAGCCCCGCGAACTCGAAGGCCGCCTCCTCGCCGTGCTCGACGGCACCCGCCGCCGCCAAGCCGCCTCCACCCTGACGGTACTCACCACCCTCGCCCTCGGCCTCCTAACCGTCTCCCAGCTCGTCGCCTGGCAGGATCCCGGCGTCCAAATGAAGGGAACTGTCCGCGACCTGGTCGGCGTCATCCCCAACGCAAAAGTGGTCCTCAAAGGCGTCAGCGACTATACCTTCGAAACCGGCCCCGACGGCTCCTACAGCGTCTCCGGCGTCCCCGAAGGCCTCTACACTATCAACGTCCTGAAGCCCGGCTACGCCCTACTCTCCATCGCCGGCCGCAAGATCGAAGTCGGCACCACCGCCCGCGCCGATCTCTACTTGAGCCTCGGCAAGGTCCAGGAAACCATCACCGTCGATGGCGGCAAACCCACCGGTGACGCCCCGGTCGCCACCCCCGCCGGCCCTCCCTCCCGCATCCGCGTCTCCGGCAACGTCCAAGCCGCCAAACTGGTGAAAAAGGTGAACCCCTCCTACCCTCCCGAAGCCAAACAAGCCCGCGTCCAAGGCGTAGTCCGCATGCGCGCCGTAATCGGCAAGGAAGGCGAAATCCTCGGCCTCACACTCCTCATGTCCCCCTCCCCCGAACTCGCCCGTTCGGCCATGGAAGCGGTGAACCAGTGGAAGTGGCAACCGACGCTGCTGAACGGCCAACCCGTCGAAATCCAAACCGACATCGACGTCAACTACACCCTCACCAAGTAGCGTTACGATAAAGGTGCCATGGCCCTCGTCATCGAAAACGAAGAGCTCCTGCGATTGGCCGCCGCCGAAGCGGCCAATCGCGGCGTCACCGTCTCCGAACTCGTCGAATCCGCCCTCCGCAAAGAGCTCACCCCGCCCTCGTCCGGGAAGGCTGAACGAATCAGGGCGTTGATCAAACGGGTCAACCAGGATCGGCCGAAATCCGACCTCTCGTCCGACCATTCCTGGCTATACGACGAAAACGGAATGCCCTGCTAGGCAAGGCCGAATGGTAGTTGATACCTCAGCCATCCTGGCTATCATCTTCGAAGAAGCCGAGTTCGCTGCTGTCGTTTCAGCCATCGATTCTGCCAAAGTGGTCAGAATCTCCGTGGCCACATATTTCGAAGCAGCAATGGTGCTGGACCGCCGAGGCGATGCGCTGCAACGATCCGCCCTCGACGATCTGATGGAAAAGAGCGATGCCCATCTCGAACCCGTCACCTTCGAACAAGCCAAGCTCGCCCGCCAAGCCTTCGAGCAATACGGCAAAGGCCGCCACCCCGCCGCCCTCAACTACGGCGACTGCTTCACCTACGCCCTCGCCAAAGCCACCCGCGAACCCGTCCTCTTCAAAGGCAGCGACTCCTCAAAAACCGACCTGCCCCTCGCCGTCAAGCCCCCGCAGTAACTAACCCTTCCCCGTCAGCCTTAAAATAAACTGCTCCATAATTACCCGGTCATCCGGCCGCGTATCCCGTAACCCCTTATCCGCCTGGAAAATCAATTTAATCGCCGCCCGCATCTGCGCCGGCTGAAACGCCGAAGCCGTCTGCTGAATCTGCTCCGCCCGCGCCCGCCACATCGGCACGCCCTGCTTTGAAAAATGCCCTTGAATCGCCTGGGCATTCATCAATTTCGCCTCCTTCGCCGCCAGCGCAAACCGGAACTGCGTCGCCAAAAACGCCAGCGCCAACGGCAAATACTCCCCATCCCGCACCAACGTGTCCAGCACCTCCAACGACCCCTTTCGATCCCGCCGCCCCAGCGCCGCCACCAACGCAAAAATCGTCGATTCCCGCGCATCCGGCACCAACTGCTGCACATGCTGCAACGTCGCCGACGTCGTCAACAGCCGCAACTTTTCCAACTCATTCGACAACCGCGTCGCGTTCGATCCCGTCGCCTCAATCAGCAAATCCAACGCGTCACTCGAAATCGTCATCCCCAACTGCTTCGCCAGCCGTTGCGCCAAACTCCGCGCCTCCAACGGCCCCGGATGCGGAAACTCCACCACCGCTTTCACCGGCGCGTAATACTTCCTCACCCGCTCCAACTTGGCCTTCTCATCCCCGTCAAAGTCGTACCGCGAACACTGCAAAACCAGCGTCACCCCCGGCGGCGGGTCCTTCAAAAACCGCACCAATCCCTCCGGCGGCTCGGTTGCGTCCCCGCGCGGCAACGCCCCCTCCGCCCCCGTCACCCACAGCAAACGCGTGCTCGCAAACAGCGACATCGAACACGCATCGTCCAGCACGTCCGTCAGCGAAACCTCGTCCAAATCCAGCCGCGTATACCCCTGCTCCCGGTCTTCTTCGGGCAAGGCTTTCTCAATCAAAACCTTCCGGCACTCATCCCGCCGCCACGCATCCGGCCCCAGAAACAGGTACGCCGGCGCCACCTTCCCCGCCTTCAATTGCGACAGCAAATCCTCCGGCGTCACGGCCTAAAACGCCTCCAAAATCGAACTCAACACCGTCCGCGCCACATCCCGGCTCAACCGCTCCAACGACTGGTCCAGCTCCTCAAAATACTGCTCCTGGTCCACCGAAACCTCGTACCGCTCGCGGAAATCAAAGCTCGGCCGGTTATACAGCACCTTCCCCGTCGCCCTCTCGGTCAAACTCAGCTGCATCGTCGCCTGAATCTGCACACCCGCCGCGCGCCCCGTCGCCGGATCGAAAATCGTCGGATACGAAGCAAACGTCAAAATCGTGCCCTTCAAAACCGCATCGGCCTGCGTCGGATCCGTAATGATTTGATACTTCGTCCGCGCAATAAACTCCCGCGTTATCGCCCCCGCCAGCCGGTCGGCAAACTTATACCGCACCGTCAAATTCGTGAACGCCGGAATCGCAATCGTCTGAATCGTCTTCGGCAGCAAATCCGACTTCCCGCCCACGTGATACCCGCAGCCGGCCAGCATCGAACTCAGCCCCAACAATCCCCGCCGTGTCATACCAGTTCGCGCAAGACCTCAATCGTAAGGTCCGCCTGCAGCCGGAAATTATCCGCCGCCAGCCAGAACCACGCCCCCGTCGGCGAATTCCGGTCCGCCTCAATCGCCCCGACAGCATAGCCCGATTGCCCCGCCGCTCCCGTGTTCGTCGGCGGGTCCAACGACTCGTCCCGCACGTCCACGCCCTCTTCCTTCAACTTCGCCACAATCGCCTTCAAATTCGGCCGCTTCGCAAACTCCACCCACACGCTCGCCGCATACCCGTGGAACGTCGGCGCATGCACCAGCCGCACGCTCGGCACCGGCAGCCCGGCCCCGTGCAGCTTAGCCAGCGCCTGCAACTCGCGCCCAATCCGCGCCTCCCGCTCCGGCAAACTGATCTTCGAATCCTCGCCCGTCCGCGGCAGCAAATTAAAGCTCAACTGCGCGTCAAAATGCTCCTTCGGCAAAGGCTTGAAGGAAAGCAACGCCACCGTCTGCTTCTGCAATTCATCAATCGCCTGCCGCCCGCTCTGGCTCGCCGGTTCAAACAGCGTCACCACCGCCCGCGCCACCGCCGCCTGCGCATGCAGATCGTTCAGAAAACTTGCCAGCAGCCACGTCCCCGCCTGCGGAATCAAATGAATCGGCGCCTCCACCGGCGTCGCTTCAAACGCCGGCGCCCGCAATACCGCCCCGGCTTCTTTCTCCAATGCGCCCGTCAAATCCACCAACGGCGTCGCCGCGTCCGCCTGCTGAATCCGCGCCCACGCCTCCATCGCGAAGTTCGACGCCACAATCGCCGTCGCCTCTTCAATCATCGTCTCGTCGACCGCCGCGACAACTTCAATCTCGTCCTCGGTCGCCGCAAACACCGCCGCCGCGTCCTTCTCCAGCGTGGCCGACTGCAACCGCGGCCCCACATCCCCCACCGTATACCGGTCGCGAACCTCGCGGCCGAGCAGTGTATCGGCTCCAATCAATAAAACTGATTTAGCCAACTTGTGTCTCCGGTCTCTGCGCGGGCGATGACGATTTCCGGCGGATCAATCCGCCGATACGAACCAAAATGCCGCTGGCCACATACGTCGTGCCCAGCGCCAGCAGCGCCGGCTGCGAAAAGTTAAACAGCAAATAAATGAACGAGCCCAGCGTGATCACGCTCTTGAACGATCGTGGGCTCAGCAAATTGAAATCTTTGAAACTCCGGTACCGCCACGTGCAAACCATCAGGAATGCCAACAGCCCGATCAGCGCCATCCACGCCACCGCGAAATACCAAACCCGCAACGGCTGCGAATCCAGCGCGTAAACCACCGCCGCCACCATCCCCGCCGCCGCCGGAATCGGCAGCCCCACAAAGTACTTCCGGTCCGGCCGCCCCGGGTTCTTCGGAATCGGATTCTCCGATATGTTGAAGCGCGCCAGCCGCGACGCCCCGCACAGCAAAAACAAAAACGTAATGAAATACGTGCCCCGCTGCAGCTGCACCCGCATCGCCGGATCGATGATCGACCAGTCCACAAACTGCACGCCCCACGCAAACGCCAGCACGCCCGGCGCAATGCCAAAGCTGATCACATCCGCCAGCGAATCCAACTCCCGCCCGAAGTCCGAAACCGTATTAGTCATCCGCGCAATGCGCCCGTCCAGCCCGTCCACAAACACCGAAATGCCAATATAAATCGCCGCCAGTTCGAAATGCTTCCACGCATCCGCCACCTGCAGCGTAAAATCCATCGACCCCCGGAACGTCTCCATAATCGCCAGAAATCCCAACAACAGATTCCCCGCCGTAAACAGCGTCGGCAAAGCGTAAGCCGCCCGCCGCGGACGGCGATCCGGTGACTTCGGGTCTATCAGGCTCTCGGCGAAATTGAATCGCGACATGGGCTACTTTCTCCGCGCAATCACGCCGGAACCGGCCGAAACGCGCTCCCCTTCTTTCACTTGCACCGTCCACTCAGGCCCCAGGAACATATCCACCCGCGACCCGAACTTGATGTACCCAACCCGCTCGCCGGCCTCAACAACATCCCCGGCCTTCTTGTAGCAAATGATCCGCCGCGCAATCAGCCCGGCGATCTGCGAAAACACAATCTTCGTCCCGTTGCCCTCAACGGTAATGAAATTCTGCTCGTTGTCCGTCGTCGCTTCCGGCTTGCTCGCCACCAGAAACTTCCCCGTCTTATATTCCACTTTCGTGATCTTCCCCGCAATCGGAGACCGGTTCACGTGCACGTCAAAGACGTTCAAAAATATACTCACACGCGTCTTCTCACCCTCAGGCTTAATCGCGACAACAACCCCATCGGCCGGCGAAACCGCCACCGGCCCCGGCGGAATCGCCCGGTCCGGATCGCGAAAGAACCAAAGACAGAAAACAGCCAGAATCACAAAAGGAATGCTGAATGCCGGTTTCGTAAGGTAGCCGGTAAGGGCTCCGCCCGCCAGAAGGCCGAGCGCGTAGTAGATGCCGTCGATGACCATGTTTGAGATCGTTGCCTAAAGAGTTATTCTCTCAGAAACGGTCATGAGGCTCACAATTGCTTTTCTCGCCCTCGGAGTCGCCTACGCGCAGGCTCCCATGAAGGCCCTGAATCCGAAGGTCCAGAAGGTTGTCGACGAGGTTTCCCCTGACCGCGTCGCCGCGCTCATGCAGCGCCTCGAAGGCTTCGGCACGCGCAATCTCTTCTCTTCCCAAACCGATCCCAAACGCGGCATCGGCGCGGCCGCCCGCTGGATCCGCGACGAAATGGCCTCCTACAGCCCCCGTCTCCAGGTCCGCCTCGATGAACACGACGTCAAAAAGGCGGCCCGCGTTTTCCGCGACGTCCACCTCATGAACGTCGTCGCCGTCCTCCCCGGCACCACGCAGAAGGACCGCTACGTCCTCATCACCGGCCACTACGATTCCCTCAACATCATCCGGAAGAAGGAAGGCGAAATCGAAAAAATGGACCAGGAGGGCACCGTCGCCGCCGACGCTCCCGGCGTCTCCGACGATGGCTCCGGCACCGCCGCCGTCATGGAACTCGCCCGCGTCCTAAGCCAGCACGAGTTCGAAAAGACGCTGGTCTTCGTCGCCTTCGCCGGCGAAGAGTATGGCCTCGTCGGGTCCAACCTCTATGCCAAGCGCTCCGCCGCCGACAAGCAAATCATCGACGCCGTCCTCAACAACGACATCATCGGCAACGACCTCGCCGGCAACGGCCGCACCGCCAACTCCGCCGTCCGCCTCTTCAGCGAAGACCCAATCGATTCCCCCTCCCGCACCCTCGCCCGCTACGTCAAGGAAATCGGCGAACGCTACGTTCCCTCCATGAAGGTCAACCTCGTCTTCCGTGCCGATCGCTTCGCCCGCGGTGGCGACCACACCCCCTTCGATCGCCTCGGCTTCCCCGCCGTCCGCTTCACCACGACGGCCGAGTTTTACGCCAACCAGCACTCGGCGTCCGACACCTTCGCCAACGCCTCCCCCAAATACACGGCATCCGTCGCCAAGCTCAACGCCGCCGTCGCCGCGTCTCTCGCTCTCGCGCCACCCGCCCCCGACATCTCCACCAAAACCAAGTCCATCACCAGCGGCCTCGAAACCACCGGGCCCAACCTCGCCCGCGGCAAGTCCGGCTACGACGCCCTCCTCAAATGGAAGGAGCAAGGCGACGTCACCGACCTCGCCGGCTTCTCCGTCGTCTGGCGCGACTCCGTCTCCCCCTACTGGGAAAAGGAGTTCTGGGTCGGCCCCGGCAAGGAATTCCGCCTGACAGATGTATCGATCGACGATATAGTGCTAGGCGTGAAGGCTGTCGACAAAGAAGGCAACGAAAGCCCCGTCAGCGTCTATCGCATCGTCCCCCGGTTGATACCCTAAAGGGTAAATGGCGACACGCAGAACGTTCCTCCAACTGGCCACCGCCTGGTGGTCCGCCGCGGCCCTGGAAGCGCAACAACAACAACCAGCAACATTCCTCAACCCCACGGAACTGGAAACCCTCCGCCGCTTGACGAACATCCTCGTCCCCGCCGACGAGCGTAGCGGCGGCGCCAACGCCGCCAAAGTCGAACTCTACATCGATAGCGTGTTAGCCCACGCCAACCCAGCCCTGCAAAAAACCTGGCGCGCCGGCATCAAACGTTTCGAAAAGGCCGACGAACCCAAGCTCCAGAAAATCGCCGCCAACGAATTCACCCCCCGCACGCCAGACGAAAAGTTCTTCGTGCTGCTGAAAGACGCCACCGTAGAAGGCTTCTACACCTCGCAGGAAGGCATCCTCAAGGAGCTCGGCTACCGCGGCTACACCCACCTCCGCGAATTCCCCGCCGCCGACATGTCGCTCGTCAAAGTGCCACCGGGCTACCACGCCCGCCTCCGGGAGCGCAGCTAACATGGCCACCCAATACGACGTCTGCATCATCGGCTCCGGCGCCGCCGGCGGCATGACGGCCTACGTCCTCACCAAAGCTGGTCTCAACGTCGCCATGCTCGAAGCCGGCCCCCGCCGCAAACCGGAGGAGATGCCCGTCCACCGCGTCCGCCGCTGGAACCTCCCCCACCGCGGCCTCCGCGGCGATTACTTCCAGGAATACCTCGAACACACCGGTTTCCTCATCGACGATAAGAAGGAACCATACGGCTGGGCCGGCAAGGATCCGTTCCAATTCGTCCGCGTCCGCGCCGTCGGCGGCAAAAGCCTCTTCTGGGCCGGCGTCACCCCCCGCCTCGGCCCCGAGGAGTTCCAACCCCTGGACGACTACGACACCCGCTGGCCGCTCAAATATGAAGACGTCGCCCCCTGGTACGACCGCGTCGAATCCCTCATCGGCGTCTCCAGCTCCGGCGAAGCCCTCGGTGCCTTCCCGCTAAACAACGGACTCCCACCGCTCAAACCCAAAGCCGCCGAACTCGAATTCGCCAAAGTCTGCGGCGGCATGTCCCGCGGCCTGAAGATGATCCCCGTGCCGAAGGCAATCCTCACCAAGGATCACAACGGCCGCCCCGCCTGCCACTACTGCGGCCCCTGCTGGCTCGGCTGTGACTCGGGTTCGAAGTTCGATTCCCTGCGCGTCTTCGTCGAAGCCGCGGAGAAAACCGGCCGCCTCACGCTGATCCCCAACGCCCGCGCCCGCAGCGTGGAAGTAAAGGAAGGCCGCGCCGCCAACGTGCATTACTACGACACCGTCGCCCGCTCCTACAAGGACATCCAAGCGAAGGTCTTCGTCCTCGCCGCCGGCGCCATCGAATCCGCCCACATTCTTCTAAACTCCAAAGTAGCCAACAGCTCAGGCCTCGTCGGCCGCTACTTATCCGAGCACCTCTACGCCAGCATCGGCGGCCACCTGCCCCAACTCATGGGCCGCAATATCCGCAACGAAGACGGCAACGGCGCCCACTCGTTCATCCCCGACATGACGAAGAACTGGCGCGGCAAAAAGTTCATCCGCGGCTACCAGATCTTCCCCAACGGCGGCATGGGCGAAACCACCTTCGTCGGCAAGCAACTCCCCGGCTTCGGCCAGGACTGGAAGAAGACGATCCGCGAATATCACACTGCCGGCGTCAGCGTGCTGTTCCAAGGCGAGGTGCTCCCCTACAAAGACAACCGCATCGAAGTCGACGAAACGCTGAAAGACGACGCCGGCATCCCCGGGGTTCGTTTTCACTACGCCTGGCACGAAAACGAAGACGCCATGTTCCGCGACATGATGGGCGTCGGCGAAGAACTCCTAGTCCGCGCCGGAGCCGAATACCTGAAGCCCCGCAACCCCAAGCCCATGAGCTACGGCCACAGCATACACTACGTCGGCACCGCCCGCATGGGCACGGACCCGAAGACGTCCGTGGTCACCCCCTGGAACGTCACCCACGACGTGCCGAATCTGCTCATCAACGACGCCGCACCCTTCGTCACCGCCGGCAACCAGAACCCGACACTCACCATCCTCGCCCTCGCCATGCGCTCGAGCGAACGCCTCGCCGACCGCATGAAAAGGGGAGAAATCTAACCCATGCGCCTCCTCCGCCCCTTCTGGCCCACCCTCAAATACTGGATGGAAGTCGAAGTCCACGTCTTCGGATTCTCCATCGCCGCCAACGTCCTGCTGAGCTTCTTCCCCTTCCTCCTCGTACTGGTCTGGTTCTGCCGCTCCATCGGCTGGGACACCGCCGAACAAGCCGTCTATTTCGCCATGAGCGACCTCTTCGGCAAGGAAGTCGAAACCCAAATCCGCAGCGGCATCAATTGGATCCCCAACCGCTTCTCCCACTTCAGCTACACGTCGCTGTTCCTCCTCCTCTTCACCGCCAACGGCATCTTCGAGCCCATGGAAGTCGCCCTCAACAAATGCTGGGGCGTCAAAAAACACCGCAGTTTCCTGATGAACCAACTCGTCAGCATGGGCCTCATCTTCGCCTGCGGATCGTTGGCCCTCCTGTCCATCATCCTCAGCGCCCTCAACTACGAATTCCTAAAAGGTGCCGACGCCACCATCGTCGGCAAAACCGCCACCTGGACCAGCATCTTCTTCTTCAAAATGGCAGCCATGCCGGTCCTGATGTTGGCCCTGTTTCTCATCTATTGGATCCTCCCCAACACGAAAGTCCCCTGGCAGCGAGTCGTCCCCATCGCCATCGTAGTCGGCATCGTTCTCGAGGCCTTCAAGTACCTCATGAAGTGGATCTGGCCCACGTTCCTCCGCAAGCTCCAAATCGAATATGGCCCGTTCTATTGGGCCGTCATCATCGTGCTAGTCAGCTTCCTGGCGTCCATGATCGTCCTCGCAGGCGCCGAGTGGGCCTCCCGCGGCTCCGAAAGTCCCCTCGAACATGGGCAATAATGGGGTGCGGACGCCATGTACACCTCACTGAGCATTAAGAACTTCCGGGCCTTTGAAACCCTGGAAATCGAAGGCCTGAAGCGCGTCAACCTCTTCACCGGCCGCAACAACTCCGGCAAGACCTCGGTGCTCGAAGCGGTGTATTTGCTGGAAGGGGAACACGTAACCCTCCGCGCGCGGCGCCTTTTCGAAACGCGCGGATTAGCTGCTGTATCGTTTACTCGATTCTCCGCGCGAACGATGCCATGGGCGACGCTATTTCGGTCTCTTGGTGTCGAGAAGGATATCCACATCTCCGGTCTGCAAGACACCGCCCAGCCGCTTGATGTGATCTTGACGACAACGCTTGACGAGGAAGCCAGGAACAACTATGTCAACGGGTTCCGTATGCCCCACATTGACGTGGAAAGTCGAGCCATCCTCATTGCTCGTAAGTCACATCTTGCACAAAGTCGCGACGCCATATGGGTGACCAACGGGAAGATTCAGCCGGATGTCAACGATGAAAGCACACTGAGACCTTCGTCTTACCTGATCTCAGGCACAAAACCGAGCCATACAGAACTTTCGCGTTACTTTGACGGACTCGAACTCGTAAAAGGCACTGACCCGATCCTGCAAGCGCTCCTGCTGATTGACCCGAGGCTGCAGGGGCTAAAGACGAACACAAGCGCGGGCCCTTCTCTCCTGTACGCCGACTTGGGCGGCGCAACGCTCCTGCCGCTCGCCGTTGTCGGCGACGGTATGCTCCGGATGCTCGAAATCGTTTTCGCGATCCTCCAGAACCCAGGCCGCGCAGTAATGATCGACGAAATCGAAAACGGCTTCCACTACTCCGTCCTCCCCAAAGTCTGGGAATTAATTCACAAACTCGCCAAACAGTACAACGTCCAAGTCTTCGCAGTCACGCACAGCCACGAATGCGCCGTTGCCGCCCACGTAGCCGCTGAAGCCGACAACTACGGCTACTTCCGCATCGAACAGAAAAATGGAATAGGCCGCGCCGTCGCCTACTCCCATGAGCAGATGCAAACCTCCATCGAGGCCAACCTGGAAGTCCGATGACCCAACAGCCGCTGGAGAAACCATACCTCCTCTTCGTCGAAGGAAAAGACGACAAAGCCGTCGTTGAACTCCTGCTTCAGCACCTCGGCATCGAATCAGTCGAGGTATACAACGTCGAGGGGAAAAACAACTTCCGAAAGCGCATAAGCGCCGTCAGTGTCCAGGCGAATTTCAACGAAATCGTTCAGCGCGTCGGAATCGTCCGCGATGCCGACGAGGATCCTGACGCCGCCCGCCGCAGTTGCGCCGATATCTTGCGCTCAATCTCTCGCCCCACGGATTTCTGCATCGTTCCCTCGGAAGGGCCAGGCATGCTGGAAGACCTTTTTCTATCCGCCATCGAGAACCGCCCCGAACGGCAATGCATCGAAGACTTTGTCCAATGTGTCGACAGCACTGCGGTCAAAATCAGTAGCCCCTCCAAATTCCGCATGCGAACTTTCCTCATGCTTCACGATCCCGACACCATGCAGAGCCTGAACTGGGTAATCCAAGAAAACCTAGCGAACCCCACCCACCCCGCCTTCGCTCCCCTCCGCCAATTCCTAACCAACTTCACGTCTTCCTAACCGCAAACCGCATCCCGCTCCACACCTCATCCACCGCGCAAATCTTAAAATCCACCAGCCCCACCTCCAGCGCCAGCTCCCGCACCAAATTCCCATTAATATCCGGCTTCACCCCCGGCCGCGTCTTCGGCCAAATCACCCAAACGCCTCCCTCTTCCGCCCGCGCCCGAATCCCCGCCAAAGCGGCCCGATACTCAGCGAACGACCCCACAAACCACAACGTCAACCCCGCGCTCCCCCCAACCAAAACCCCCGGCAACAACGCCTCAAACCCATTCGGAGCCCCAACCAACCGCACCCCCGCCTCCTTCACCCCCAACTTCTTCCCCAACGGCGCCGCCGGCCGCGCCGCCGGCACCACAGCCTCCCGCAACGGCCCACCCGCCAACACATCCGCCAACACCGGCCCAATCTTCTCGTAAGTCGTAAACCGCGCATCCGGCAACGCCGCCTTCACCCTCTCCACCTTCTCCGCAATCCCCCCCACAAACACCAACGGAATCAGCCGCGTCGTTTTGCTCCCCCGCAAAAACGTCCCCACCTCCAGCCCGTGCGCCGGCAACCGCCCCAGATCAATCACCACCACATCCGGCGGATTCTCCCGAAACTCCTTCATCGAAGAACTCTGCAAAACCGAAAAGTCCACCTCATACCCCAACCCCGCAATCACCCCCGCCCGCTCCGCCCACTCTTCCTGCTTCCAATGGATGAGACGAATCCGTGCCATTGCCATATAATAGTGGGTTCGCTAAGTTGACAATCGTGAGGTGAGTGCCATGCCTGAGCACAAGAATACGGAACAGACCGAATTGACCCGCCGCGACGCGGCCAAACTGGCCGTCGGCGCGACCGCCGCTGCCGCCATCGTTGGCGCGCCGTGGATTCAGAAAGTGAAAGCCGCCAACAGCCAGGTCCAAATGGCCATCATCGGCACCGGTGGCCGCGGCCAGTATCACATCACCCACCTGAACGGCCTCGACGGCGGCCGCCTCCTCGCCTCCTGCGACATCTATCAGCCCAATCTCGATAAAGGCGTCAACAGCTCCAAGGACAAGCCCAAGGGCTACAAGGATTACCGCGAAATCCTCAACCGCAACGACATCGACGCGGTCCTCATCGCCACCCCGCTCTCCACCCACTTCCCCATCACCCGCGACGCCCTCCTCGCCGGCAAGCATGTCTTCTGCGAAAAGTCTCTCGTGCACAAGCCCGAAGAGATCCACATGCTCCGCAAAATGGTGAACGAACGGCCGAAGCAGGTGCTCCAAGTCGGCCTCCAGCGCCGCTACTCCCGCTTCTATCAAACCGCCCGCCAAATGGTCGAAAAAGGCCTCCTCGGCGACGTCACCAACGTCTACTCCCAGTGGCACCGCAACCTCATCAACGTCCCCAGCCAAACCTGGACGATGAAGAAGAACGACCCCCGCGGCGAAGAGGCCAACTGGCGCCTCATGTCCAAGTACTCCGGCGGTCTCGTCGCCGAGCTCGGCTCCCACCAAATGGACATCGCCGACTGGATGTTCGGCTCTCACTTTGAAACCGTCAACGGCGTCGGCGGCATCGATTACTTCAAGGACGGTCGCGACGTTTTCGACAGCGTCCAGCTCATCTTCCGCTACCCCAAGGGCCAGCGCCTGATGTCCTCCTACATCTCCACCAACCAGCACCTCCCGCTGTTCGGTGGCGCCCGCGCCCAGTTCGGCGAATTGATCATGGGCACCGAAGGCACGATTCACATCACCGTCGGCACCGATGAAGAACCAGCGCTTGGTATCTGGTACCGCGAACCGGCGAAGAAAACTCCGGCCGCCGGCACCTCCAAAGCCGCCGTCGCCAGCGCCTCCCTCGCCTCCACCGGCAAGGGCGCCAAAGCCCTCCCCATCCTGCTCAGCAAGGACGAAATCTCCGAACAGGACAGCTTCATGCAGAAGGAGCTGAAGTTCGCCCGCCGCTGGCTGTATTCCAAGGGCGTCATGGTTCCCGAAGAAGACAAGAACCCGGTAGACCAGCAGATGATCGAGTTCTGGGACTGCATCCGCACCGGTGCCAAGCCCAAGGCCAACCTCGAAATCGGCCTCTCCGATTCGGCCGCTGTCATCCTCTCGAACCTCTCGATGAAGGAAGAGCGGCGCGTTTGGCGCAAGGAAATCGACACCATGGGCAACCCGGACGCGAAGCCGGTCGCGCCTGTCAAAAAGGGATAACCGCCTATGCCGCTCACCCGCTTTCGGGAGCGCGCAGCCGCGACGATTGAAAACGAAGCGCTGCGCATCACGGTACTACGGGAGGGCGGCCATGTCGCCGAAATCCTGCACAAAAAATCGGGAGTGAACCCCTTGTGGGTTCCTCCCTGGTCAACCATTGAGCCGTCGAGTTACAACGCGGCCAAGCACCCCGAATACGGCGGCGACGCCGAATCGAAACTCCTCTCCGGCATCCACGGCCACAACCTCTGCCTCGACCTCTTCGGCGGCCCCACCCCCGAAGAAGCCGCCGCCGGCATGACCACCCATGGTGAGGGCTCTGTGGCGCCATTCGCGATTACCGAAGCCCCCGGAACATTGACGACCAGCGCCACCCTCCCGCTCCACGGCCTGGCCTTCACCCGCGTGCTGAAGCTCGAAGGCGAACGCCTGCACTTCCACGAAACCGTCGAAAATCTCACTGCGCTCGACCGTCCCATCGCCTACACCCAGCACGTCACGTTAGGCCCGCCATTCCTCGAATGCGGCAAGACCGAATTCCGCATACCCGGCACGCTGTCGATGACCTACCCAACGGACTTCGCCGGCCCCAACGGCTATCTGCCGCTCGCCGCGAAATTCGATTGGCCCCACGCTCCGCGCCGTGATGGCAAGGGCACCGTCGACATGCGCCGCCTGCAGAACGTGAAAGCCTCCGCGGCCTTCAGCACCCACCTGCTGGACCCCCATCGGGACCGCGCCTGGTTCCACGCCTGGTCGCCGTCATCGAAGCTCCTGTTCGGTTACGAATGGAAGCGGACGGACTTCCCCTGGATGGGCATCTGGGAGGAGAACCACTCCCGCGCCTCCGCCCCCTGGAACAGCCGGACGCTCACAAGGGGCATGGAGTTCGGCGCCTCCCCGTTCCCGGAAAGCCGCAAGGATATGATCGAGCGCCGCGAACTCTTCGGCGTCCCCGGTTATCGTTGGCTTCCGGCGCGGGGGCGGATTACGGTACAGTATTCGGCGTTCGCGCGGATGGCGGAATCGATCCCCGAAGACTACTAAACGAACCCACCCCCGCAGCGACACCCCCCACGGGGACAGCCGCGGGCCGCAGGCCGGCTGTCCCCCAGACGCCGTACCCGCCCCCAGGAGAAACCACCCCATGAAACTCACCGCTGTCCTCCTGCTCACAGCCCTCGCGGCCATGCCGCAGCAACTCGTCCTCCGCGCCGCCCGTCTTTTCGACGGCCAATCGGAGACGCTGCAAACCCCCGGCATCATCGTCATCGAAGACGGTCGCATCACCGGCGTGGGGCCATCGGCGACCGTAAAGCCCGGTGGCAAAATGATCGACCTCGGCGACGCCACGCTCCTGCCCGGCTTCATGGACGCCCACGTCCACCTGACCGGCGAAATGGGACTCGATAGCCGCCAGAGCATCATTGAAGGCCAAGCCCGTACCTCTGCCGAAACCGCGTTGTTGGCCACAAAATATCTCCGCGTTACCCTGCATGCCGGCTTCACCACGGTCCGTAATCTCGGCGCGTATGACTTCGTCGATGTCGCCCTGCGCAACGCCATCAACCGCGGCGCCATCGAAGGTCCGCGGATCCTCGCCGCCTCGAAAAGCCTCGGCTCGCTCGGCGGCCACTGCGACAGCATGAATGGCGTCGCGCCGGATTTCTACGGCCGCGAACCGGATTGGAAGGACGGCATCGTCAACGGCGCCGAAAGCGCCCGCCAGGCAGTCCGCTATAACGTGAAGTATGGCGCCGACGTCATCAAGGTCTGCGCCACCGGCGGTGTCCTAAGCCGCAACAACGACGTCGATTCTCCGCAGTTAACCCAAATCGAACTCGACTCCATCATCGACGAAGCCCACGCCAAGGGGAAGAAGGTCGCCGCCCACGCCCACGGTGCCACCGGCGCCAAACGCGCCATCCGCGCTGGCATCGATTCCATCGAACACGGCAGCTTCCTCGACGAAGAAGCGCTCACGCTGATGAAGCAAAAAGGGACGTTCTACGTCCCCACCCTCCACGCCATCTGGAGCCTGGAGGAGGCGCAGAAGAAGGGCAGCGTCATGGACCCGCGCACGAAGGCGAAGATGGCCATGGCCGGCCGCCGCATCGGCGAAACGTTCCGCAGCGCCGCCGCCCGTGGCATCCGCATCGCCTTCGGTACCGACGCCGGCGTCGGCATCCACGGCACCAACGCCGAAGAGTTCGTGCTGATGGTGAAGGGTGGCCTGAAGCCCATCGACGCTCTCCGCGCGGCCACCTCGGTGGACGCCGAACTGTTCGGCATCGCCAGCGAAGTAGGAACCCTCGAAACCGGCAAAATCGCCGACATCGTCGCCGTCCCCGGCAACCCGGTCGACGACATCGCGCAGACGCGGAACGTGTTCTTCGTGATGAAAGACGGCAAGATCGTCAAGAACTCCAAGTAGCGCCGGCGCCCGCCAGACGGCCACCGCCATGCCACAATCAGCCGGCCCGCAAACACGACAAACCCCGCGCGCCCCCGCCGGCCCAGGCCCCCGATCGCTGCCGTTTTGAACACGTTCAAAAATATCTTGACGTTGGGAGCAATCGCGCCTATTCTGTGTTTGAACACGTTCAACTGAACATGTTCAAAAACAGAAAGAGGAACGATATGTACATCCTGCATACCTATCTGCTGTACTTGACCATCTCCATCGGGATCACCATCTGGGTGGCCCGCACACTGCACTTGAACGGCCGCACTTTCCTGCTAGACGCTTTTCACGGCAACGAAGCCCTCGCCGATTCCGTAAACCACCTCCTGGTCGTCGGCTTCTACCTGCTCAACCTGGGCTGGATCATCTTCACCCTTCGCACCTATACCGTCGTCGACACCGGCCGGTCGCTGGTGGAGCTGGTCAGCGACAAAGTCGGCTTCGTGCTGATCGTGCTCGGCATCATGCACTTCGGCAACATCTTCGTCTTCAGCCGCATGCGCCGCCGCGCTCTCGACCGCCTGCCTTCGGCCCCGCCGCCCGTCTCGCCCACCGGCAATTGGGGGCCGGCGCGATGATCCGCCTCCGGCTCTACTACGACGCGCGGTGCGGCCTCTGCACCGCGCTGGTCGCCTGGCTCGGCCACCAGCGCCAGCTGGTTCCCATCGACTGCGCCCCCAAGCCGCCCGGCCAAACCGACCTCGCCGTGCTCTCTGACACCGGCGACGTCTGGACCGGCGACTCGGCCTGGCTCATCGTCCTCTGGGCGCTCGACGACTACCGCGATTGGTCCTACCGCCTGGCCCGTCCGGAACTTCTGCCGCTGGCGCGGCAGGCGTTCGCTACACTATCGAAGAACCGCGCGACGCTCTCCGAATGGCTGGGCCTGCGCGGCGGCGATGAAGAACTCGCCGCCAGGCTGCGCGATGTTTCACTACCGGGGTGTTCGTTATGAGAGAAAAGAAGTCGGCGGAGACGCGGGCGAAGATTCTGGAAGCCGCGCTGGAGCTGTTCCGCGAAAAGGGTTTCGCCGAAACCAGCATGCGTGAAGTGGCCAACCGCGCCAAGGTCGCCACCGGCTTGGCGTACTACTACTTCGCGTCCAAGGACGTCATCGTCCACGACTTCTACCAGAAGGCCAAGGACGATCTGGCGCCCCTGCTCGACGCTGCTCAGAAGGGCAAGAAACTGGAAACACGGCTCGCCGCGCTTATCTCGGTGAAGTTCAAATACTTCGAACCGAATCGCAAATTCCTCGGTGCGCTGATGGGCCACGCGGCCGATCCGGCCAATCCGCTATCGCCATTCGCGCCTGAATCGAAAGAGGTGCGGGAGCAGGACCTGGCCCAGTTCGTGCGCGCGCTGGAGGAAACCGAGACCACCGTCCCGGCCGATATGGCGGCGCACCTGCCCAAGATCCTCTGGATGTACCAGATGGGGCTCATCCTGTTCTGGATCTACGACCGCTCCGAAGGCCAGGCGCGGACGATGAAACTGCTCGATGCGAGCGTCCGGATGGTGAGCGTGCTGATCCGTCTGGGCAGCCTGCCGCTGATGAAGCCGGCGCGGAAGACGGTGTTGGAACTGGTGGAAATACTGGAAGGCTAGGCGAGGATCCCGGCCAGTTGCGCCGGTTCCATGTTGCCACCGGTGACGATGACGCCAATCCGGCGGCACTCCTTCGGGAGCTTGCCGTGAATGACGGCGGCCACCGGGACGGCACCGCTGGGCTCGACGACCAAATGGACTTTGGTCGCCAGCCACCGTACGGCGGCGCGGATCTCGTCCTCGCTCACCAGCGCGACGGCTTCCAGGTGTTCCTTCATGATCGGGAAGGTGAGCTTGCCGGGAGCCGGGGAGCGGAGGCCATCGGCGATGGTGTCCGACAGCGGGATTTCGACGCGTTCACCGGCCTGGAAGGACAGCCACGTATCGTTGCCGAGTTCGGGCTCGCCACCGAAGAGGCGCGTTTTCGGGCTCATGTGGCGGGTGATCAGGCAGCAGCCCGACATGAGGCCGCCGCCGCCGAGCGGGGCGATCAGCGCGTCGAGATCGGGGACCTCTTCCAGCAACTCCATGGCCGCCGTGCCCTGGCCGGTGATGGTCAGCATGTGGTCGAAGGGCGGAATGATGGTGGCGCCGGTTTCGGAGGCGATGGCGCGGCAGATGGCTTCGCGGTCCTCGGTGTGGCGGTTGTAGCTGATGATCTCGGCGCCGAAGGAGGCGGTGTTATCGACCTTCACCTTGGGGGCGTCCTGCGGCATGACGATGCGTGCTTTGGTGCCGGCGCGCTGGGCGGCGAGCGCGACGCCGGCGGCATGGTTGCCGGAGGAGTAGGCCATGACGCCCTTGGCGAGCGCATCAGCGTCGAGCGTCTGCACGAAGTTGGTGGCGCCGCGGAGCTTAAAGCTGCCGCCGTCCTGCAGGTTCTCGCACTTCAGGTACAGCTCCAGCCCGCAGACGTCGGCTTTGACGACTGGCGTGCGTTTGACGCGGCCGCGGATACGCTCGGCGGCGGCAAGGACATCGGCGGCAGTGATGGACATTAGTGGCGGGTTTCCAGGTAGAGGCCGGTGGTGGCGTCGACGAACACGGAGTGGCCGGAGGTGCCGACCGAGTCGCCCCAGATGACACGCCAGGCTGGGTTGGGGTGCTTGTCGCCCAGTTCCAGCAGGTAGTTGATGCGCATGGTGGGGTTCTTCTTCACGTATTCGGCGCTTTTTTCCAAGGCGATTTTGAGCGCGTCGGTGGTGTCGGTCTTGAGCGCGGCGATCAGGAACGGCTTGCCTTTGCCGGAGGGGTTGAAGCTTTCTTCGGCGCCGGGGTAGACGCCTTCGTGCAGGTTGCCTTCCGATTCAACGGCCGACCAGGTGTAGGTGCGCTTCTTGAGCTTGGAGGGGGAGACGACGGTGACCTGCCAGGCGCCGGACTTGCCGGGCTGGGACTTCACTTCTTCCATCGGGATGCTGGAGACGGCGAGGCACTGGACGTCCGGCGCCCAGCTGCGGGCGGCAACGTAGATTTTGAAGAAGGCGTTTTTGCCGGAGAGCGGCTCTTTCTCCTTCTTCGGCTCCTCCTTCTTCGCGACGGGCTTGGGCGCTTCTGAACACCCGGTCATGAGCAGAAACGCTGCGGTAAGGATGACACCAAAGATTCGCATGAAGACTCTCCTTCCAGTTTACCTACACCATAGAAGCGCGGGAGAGGATGCTCGTTACAAGCAGATGGCGGTGGACTTGCTGGGCTGGAGGGTTTTGCGGGTTTCGGGTGGGTCGATCCAGCCGTCGATTTCGACGACGGTTTTGGCGGGGATTTTGACGGTGCGGATTTCGAAGGTGGGGTACTCCGGAGATGAGGCGCGGAGGGTGTAGGTGCCGGGGGAGATGCCGTCGAAACGGAACATGCCTTCGACTTCGAGGGTGTGATCGCGGGGGCCGCCGGTGAGGGTGATGGTGGCGGGTACGGTGATGATGCCGCGGAGGCTGGATTCGGGGGCCGATTTGTGGGTGTATCGAGGCTTGGCGAATTTCATGCCGCAGTAGAAAGTGGAGTTTTTGTAGCCAATGCGGAGGGTGATAGGCGGGAGTTCCTTCACGTCGTCTTCGGTCATGGGCATTGGGCTGACGCGGCCGATGAGGAAGCCGGGGGCGGAGATGCGGAGGCCGTAGATGCCGGCTGGGAGTTTTGGGGTGGTGTAGCGGCCTGTCATGTCCGTTTGGACTGTTCGCTCGGGGAGGTATTGGATGGTGGCGTTGGGGATGTAGGCGCCGGTTTGGTCGAGGACGAAGCCCGTGAGGATGGCGGCGAGGAGCGGGGTCATAGGCAGACCATGTTCGGCGGGCTGGGTTTTTCGTGGAGGACTGTGCGGGTGATTTTGGTTTCGGAGAGGGCGATGGCGCCGTCGATTGTGGTTTCGGTTTTGGGGGTGATTTCGAGGTTTTCGATGAGGAAGTGGGCGTACGTTGGGACTTGGATTTTCAGTGCGTAGCGGCCGGGCGGGAGGTTGGGGAATTCGAAGGTGCCGGGGCCGGCGAGATGGAGGCGGATGGGGGCGCCTGATTGGGGTGTGAGGGTGGCTTCGCCGTTGTCGTCGAGGCGCGGGGCGACGATTTGGCCCTTCAGGCTGGATTGGCTGGCGGGTTTGTGTTTGTAGCGCGGGGGAGTCTCTTCGCAAAGGCAGCAGGCGGAGAGCATGTTCACTTCCAGCTGGATGACGGGGGCGGCGGGGCGGACTTGTGTGGCGAAGCCGACGGCGCGGATGCGGAGTTGGACGTTTGGGTTGGGCAGGTCCGGGAAGCGGAACTGCCCTTCTTTATCGGTTTTGGTGGCGGGGCCGGTGGGGTTGACAATTTCCACGCTGGCGTTGGCGATCGGCGCGCCGGCGGTGTCGGTGATTAGGCCGGTGAGGATGGCGGCTAGGAGGGGGGTCATGATTTCAGTCCTCCCCTTTCCCTGGGTGCCAGGCACCGCTGGGGGATGCGATGCGTTTGGTCGGTTGCATTGGTGGCGGAGCCAGGCACCTTCTCGCTATTGCCAGACTCCGGCTTTTTTGAAGTCGCCGGCTTTGACGATTGAGATCTGGGACGGGTCGATGTATTTGCGGAAGGCGGCGTTCACCTGGTCGAGCGTTGCGGATTGGATTTTGGATTCCAGTTGCTCGTCGAAGAGCATCGTCCGGTTGCGCTGTTCGCGGATGGCGATGCTGCGCAATAGGGCTCCGTCTTGGGAACGTCCGACGGTGGAGAGATCCTTCATCGCCTTCTTGGCCCCGGCTAGTTCGGCGGCGGTGAAGCCGTCCTTCAGGGCCTTGTTCACCTCTTCGAGGAAGAACTTTTCTACCTTCGGCATGTTGGCCGGGTTGGCGATCACGGATGCCGAGAAGATGGCGGCGTCCCCTTCTGATGGGGCCGTGAAGCCGGTGCGGGCGCCGTAGCTTAGGCCCTCTTTGTTGCGGATGCGGTCGGGGACGCGGGAGGAGATCGTGCCGCCCATCATGTAGTTCGCCAGCATCATGGCCGGGTAGTCGGGGCTGGCGTCGCTCATCTGGATGCGGAGGGCCGCGTCGAACTGGGCGTTTTCTTTGTCCGGGGTTTCGATCTTCTCGTTGAACATCGGGACCTTGCGGTGCTGGGCGGTGAGCCGCTTGTAGGCCGTTGGCGTGGGCCATTTGGCCAGGAGCGTTTCGGCTTCCTTCAGAAGGGCTGGCTGGTCGACGGGGCCGAGGACGACCAGTTCGGCGAACTGGGTGCCGTAGTACTTGGCGTGGAACTCCTTGACGTCAGCGAGCGTTAGCTTCTGCAACTCTTCGGCTTGTTCGTCGAGGGTGGTGGCGTAGAGCGGATGGCCTTTGGGATACGGGCTGATTTTGCGGGCGAGGAGGGAGCTGCCGAGGGAAGCGGGGTCGGTGCGGGAGGCGTCGATGGCGGCCAGGCGCTGTTTGCGGATCTGTTCGAAGTCCGATTCGGGGAACGCGGGCTCCTTCAGGATTTCGACGGCGAGGCGGAGGGCGGGGAGGAAGTTCTCGTTTTTGGATTCGACGGAGGCGCTGATGCCGTTGACAGCCGCGGCTGGCGCGGGACCACCTCGCCCACCGCGGCCGCCGCCTCCGCCAGCGCCGCCGCCGTTGACGCGGGCGTTCAGTTTTTCGATGGCGTCTTGCAGCTGCTGGCGGGTCTTCGATTTCGTTCCGCGCATGAGGAGGGCGGAGGTCATGGAGGACACGGCGCTTTTGCCGGCGAGGGTTGTCTCGTCACCGAAGTGGAGTTCGAGGGTGGCCGAGATGTTGCCGCCGTTGGTGGTCTTGGGGAGGATGGCGACCTTCAGGCCGTTGGAGAGTTTGCTCCTTTGCAGGCGCTTTTCGATGTTGGCTGGGGTGGGTTCGAAGCTTTCGCCTTGGGAGATGGTGACGGTGGTTTTGAAGTTTTCGAAGAGCTTGTCGAGATCCGGGGTTTCGGGTACCGTGGTGCGGTCCGGGGCGGCGGTGGGGATGAAGACGCCGACGGTGCGGTTGGAGGGTTTGAAGTATGTTTGGGCGACGCGGACGAGGTCGGCGGTGGTGACGGTTTTGAGGCTTTCGTGTTCGAGGAACATGAGGCGCCAATCGCCCTGGGAGATGGGCTGGGTCATGCCGAGACCGAGTTGTTGCGAGTCCGACAGGCGCTGCTCCATGCCGCGGAGGAGGCGGTTTTTGACGCGGTCGAGCTCCTCTTGGGACGGCGGCTCTTTGGCGATGCCGTCGATGGTTTCGAAGATCGTCTTTTTGACGTCATCGAGGGACTGTTCCATGTTGAGGCCGGCGGAGACCATGACGACGCCAGGGTCGTGCTGGGCCTGGAAGGACATGCTGGCGGAGAGGGCCTTCTTGTTTTCTACGAGGGATTTCGACAGACGGCCCTGGCCGGGGCCGCCGGCGGAGAAGCGGAAGCCGCCGCCGCCCATGATGCCGGAGAGAACACGCAGCGCGGCGGCGTCCGGGTGGGCGGCGGCGGGGGCGTGGTAGGCGATCATGATTTCCTGGTTGTTGCCGACGCGGCGGAGTTCGACGAAGCGTTCGCCGTCCTGGACGGGTTCGGTGGTGTAGGTTTTTTCGATGGGGGTGGAGGGGCGGGGGATGCGGCCGAGTGTGTCGGCGATCATGGCGAGGATCTTTTTGGTGTCGAGCTGGCCGGTGAGGGTGAGGACGGCGTTGTCGGGACGGTAGTACTTCTTATAGAAAGCGGCGAGGCGTTCGATGGGGACGCGTTCGAGATCGGCGCGGGTGCCGATGGTGGATTTGCCGTAGTTGTGCCAGAGGTAGGCGGTGGAGAGGACGCGTTCGGAGAGGACGCGCTGGGGGGAGTTTTCACCGCGTTCGAACTCGTTGCGGACGACGGTCATTTCGGTGTCGAGGATTTTCTTTTCCATCTTCACGTTGACCATGCGGTCGGTTTCGAGGCCGAGAGCCCATTTGAGGTTTTCGTCGGTGGCGGTGATGGTTTCGTAGTAGTTCGTCCGGTCGTCGGAGGTGGTGCCGTTCCATTGGGCGCCGTGGCCGGTGAGCTCATTTTTGATCTGGCGGCCGTTGGTGGTTTCGATGAAGAGGAGGTGTTCGAGGAGGTGCGCCATGCCGGATTCGCCGTAGCCTTCGTGGCGGGAGCCGACCAGGTAGGTGATATTGACGGTGATTTTGGGGGAGGAGGCGTCGGGGTAGAGGAGGACGCGGAGGCCGTTGGGGAACTCGTATTCGGTGATGCCGGCGAGGGAGGCCTTCTGTTTGGGCTGGGGGAACGCCACGGTTGCGGCGAGGAGGAGAACGGCTAGGAGTTTCTGCATGGGAAGCACCACTTTGGGTTGGAGTATTTCGAGTTTATCGCAGCGCGTGGGCACACTTCGGGTGTCGGGTGTGACTTTTCGGGCTGGATTGTCCGTTACATTGCGGGATTTTCGGGTCCGTCAATGAAGGACAGATCGCAGTTCGGATAGAGACGGCGGTATTTTTTGATGATGTCGGGCGTGAGGAAGCCGCGATAGTGGATGTGTTTTATTGGTCCAGTTTCTGTTTTCTCTTTTGTTTCAACGGGTTGCGGGGCCGGGTCGTGGGTCCGCTCGTTTTCGGAATCCATCGGGGCGGGGTCCTTTGCCGGGAACGCCGTTTTGAGGAGTTTCAGGCGGCGTTCGATTTGCGCGATTAGGCGCGTGTTGGCGGCGAACTCGCGGAACATGGCGGTGAAGGCCTTGTTGGTGTAGGCGAATTCGAGGGCGACGGTGGGGTCGCCGTGGAGGGAGAGCTCGCGGTTGAGGATGGCCTGGCGGGCGGATTCGAGGCGGAGGTTGTCCCACTGGCGGTTGGTGAGGTCGCGGACGAGGGCCTTTTCGGCGGGGTCGGCGGGGCGGAATTTGGATAGATTTTGGTCGAAGAGGGTGAAGAGCTTCTGGCGGTCTTCGTTGGTTAGAGTGGCTGAGTTGGGTGGGGTGAACTCGGCGAGTTTGGCGGCGCGGCGGCCGTGGATGAGGGAGTTGCGGCAGGAGCGGGCCTTGCCGGCGGCGGTGATGGGTCCTTTGGAGCGGGCGCCGTTACGGCGGGCGGTTTCGGCCTTGTTGGATAGAGAGTGCATTTTGCATTTCCTTGTTCTGAAATAGAAAAGGCCCCTGGGCTGGACAATTTTGTCCGGCCCAGGGGCCGCTCATTAACCATTATATCAGGTTGTCAAGTGGTTTCAGGTTAAGTGGTTTTTTTTGTGTGGGTTGGGGTGAAATGGCGGGTTCGTTTTGGGTGGTGAGGTAAGGAGAATCTGCTTGTAGCGGTCCGGTTTTCCGGGCTATCGTTAGACCATGACCATTGAGGCAATCAAGCACGCAATCGAAGGGCTGCCCGAGGACGACCGTCATTCGCTCGCCGCCTGGCTCAATGAGATTGAGAGCGATGCGTGGGATCAGCAAATGGCTAGTGATTTCGCTCCGGGCGGGCGGGGGATGGCTTGGGCGGAGAACGTGAAGCGACAGATTGCAGAGGGTAAGGCGCGACCAATGGAAGAAGGATTCGCGGCGCGGCGCCGTCCGTGAACCTGACTTACCGTTCACTGACGCTTCCGACGTTCTGGGAACTGTACGATGCGCTTCCGGAAGAGGTCCGGGAGCGGGCAACCAAGCATACGAGATATTTACAGAGAATCCCCGACACCCGTCGCTGCAGTTGAAACGAGTGGGTGCGTTCTGGTCGGCGCGGGTGACGGATGGTTATCGCGTTCTGGCGATGCGAGACGGGAACACGTTTACGTGGTTTTGGATCGGATCGCATGATGAGTACGAGCGGATGGTGAGGGGAAGTTGAGGTCCAAAGCCGGAGGCGGCCACGGCTTCGGTGGTGATTAGCGGGCGCCGTGGCGCACCTATCGCGTTGAGGCACCACTTTCCGGGTTTCGTGGCAAAGTAATCGGCTCGAGCCAGAACTTGCACAAACAGTCTTCGCGTTGCACGTGGACGTGGGGCGGGTGCAGCTTCCTTCCCTTTCCCGGGGTGCCTGGCACCCACCTTCGCCCTTTGGGCTTCGGTGGGCAAGCCCGGTTCTTGCTGCGGCTTGGGGCTTTGGTGGGTGAGGCGGGGATACACTGGAGGCTGAAAGGCGTCGCTTCGACTTTTTTTCCTCTGGCGGCGTCATAACAAACGAGAACACCCGCCTTGATCTTCCGTGAAGTCGAAGACCGCGATCTGATCCTGAAGGCGCAACGGGGAGATGTGGACGCCTACAACCTCCTTGTTTCGCGCTGGGAGAAGCGCGTTTTCAATTACTTACTGCGGTTGGTCCGGAATCGGGAGGATGCGCTGGACCTTTGTCAGGATGTCCTGCTGAAGGTCTATCAGAACCTGCGAAAGCTGGAGGATCCGGCACGGTTTGCGCCGTGGATGTACCGGATTGCTCATAACGAGGCTTATTCGTTGCTTAGAAAGAAAAAACCGGAGGACGATTTGGAAACTTCGGGGTACGAGATGCCGAATTCGATGGGGGGCGGGATGTTGCCGGTGGAGACGGCACTCGCGGTCGATGCTGCCCTGCGACGGCTGACGGAAGAGCAACGAGAGGCTGTGGTTCTGAAGGTGTATCAGGGTTTTAAGTTTGAGGAGATGTCGGAGATTCTGGGGTGCCCGCTTTCGACGGTGAAATCGCGGTTGTATACCGCGCTGGAACTGCTGAAAGATACGCTGGCGCCGGTGGGGATCCGGGGGAGTGCGTCATGAATATTGATTTAAGAGACTACGTTTTTGGGGAGCTTTCGGCTGCGGAGCGGCGGGAAGTTGAAGCCGCTTGTGCGGCCGATCCGGCTCTGCGCGAGGAGTTGGCACGGTTGCAGGTGACGCAGTCGGCTTTGTTCTCGTTGCGGGAAGAAGAACTGCCTCGGCGGATTGCGTTTGTTTCCGATAAAGTTTTTGAGCCGAAGTGGTGGCAGGTTTGGTTGAACTCCGGTCCGCGGATGGCGTTCGCTTCGGCGGCGCTGCTGGCGGCGGCGATTGTGTTCCATGGTTCCGTGCCGCAGGCGGCGGCTCCTTCGGCTCCGGTGGCTATGGATCAGGCGGCGTTTGAGAAGCGGATTTCGGAAGAAGTGACTCGGGTGTTGCCGGCGGCGTTGGCCCAGGCCGAGCAGCGGCATCGGACGCAGTTGGCTTCGGCGATTCAAGAGGCCGAAGGCAAGTATCAGAAGTTGCGGCAGGAAGACCAGATGAATATGGAAGCCAGTTACTCGCTGTTCCGGGAGAAGCAGGCGGCGATGATGGTTTCCTACGCGCAGAGCAGTGGCGGGGGTGCGCAATGAGACGGGTCCTTTTATTGAGCTTTTTGGCTTGTGCGCTGTTTGCGGCTCCGGTGAACCGGGGGCTGGTGGCGGCGGTGGAAGTGGCGATGAATAAGCGCGTGGAGGCGCTGGTACCGGGAGAGTCGTTCCTGCTGATGGGGCACACGCACGGGGTGTACCTGGATGGGTTTGGGTGTGTGTTCACGACGCGGGTGAACCTGGCCGAGGGGCCTGCGCCGGGGCCGTTTTTGAAGACGCTGCCGGAGCCGGTGAAGGCGGCGCTGCACAAAAAGAAGCTGGAGCGGGTGCCGCTGTTACGGACGGCGATGCGGGAGATGCTGGTGAGCGCCGCGGCGGTGATGGACCCGGTGCCTACTTCCGAAAAAATGGTGTTGAGTGTGTCGCTGGTGTACTGGCCGCACGAGGATGCCTCCGGGTTGCCGACGCAGATTGTGATGCAGGCGCAGCGGAAGGTGTTGATGGGATATATGATGTCGGGCGCGGATAAGTCTGCGTTGGAACAGCAGATTCAGGTGCGGGAATACTAGATGCGCCTGGGCGAACTGTTGATCGGGAAAGGTCTAATTGGCCAGGACGACCTGGACCGGGCGCTGGAGCTGCAGAAAGAGCGCGGGGAGAAGATCGGGAAGCTGCTGATTGAGCTGGGGTTTGTGGCGCAGCGGGATGTGTTGGCGGCTCTTTCCGAGCAGTTGCAGTTGCCGTTGGTGACGATTGAGGGCACGGCGTTTACGGCTCCCGAGACGGAGGGGTTGGCGGCGCGGTTCCTGCGGCAGAGCCGCTGTTTGCCGATGGGGTTGAACGAGACGGGGTTGGTGTTGGCGATGGCCGACCCGCTCGACTTTGAGACCATTGCGGCGGTGCGCGGTTTTACGGGGTTGCGGGTTTCGCCGGTGTTGGCGGCGGAGGGGGAGATTGTCGAGGCGATCGACAAGCATTACGGGCAGGCGGCGCGGAATGAGGCGGAAGCCGATTTTGGCGAGGGTGTTAGCGGGAACGAAGATTTAGAACACCTGCGCGATATGGCGAGCGAGGCGCCCGTCATCCGGATGGTGAATGCCACCATCGCGTCGGCGGTGGAGAAGCGCGCTTCCGATATTCACATTGAGCCGTTTGAGAAGTCCTTTCGGATCCGGTTTCGGATTGATGGTGTTCTTTATGAACAAGAACAGCCGCCGAAGGAGATGAAGGCGGCGTTGATTAGTCGCGTGAAGCTGATGGCGAAGTTGAACATCGCCGAGCGACGGTTGCCGCAGGATGGGCGTATTAAGGTGAAGACGCTGGGGCGGGAGGTGGATTTGCGCGTTTCCACACTGCCCACGCTGTATGGCGAGAGCGTCGTGATGCGGTTGCTGGATCGGTCCGCGGGCGAGCAGTTTTATGATTTGCGGAAGCTGGGCTTCACCGATTACATGTTGGAGCGGATGGAGTTTTACACGCAGTTGCCGCACGGGATTATGTTTGTGACGGGGCCGACGGGGAGCGGGAAATCGACGACGTTGTATTCGGCGCTGAAGCGGATTAATGGCGTGGAGCGGAAGATCATCACGATTGAAGACCCGGTGGAATACCAGATGGACGGGATCAATCAGATTCACGTGAATCCGCAGATTGGGCTGACGTTTGCGAGCGGATTGCGGCATATTATGCGGCAGGATCCGGACGTGATCATGGTGGGGGAAGTGCGTGACCGGGAGACGGCGGACGTGGCGATTCGGTCCGCGCTGACGGGCCACTTTGTGTTCTCGACCTTGCATACGAATGATGCGCCGAGCGCGGTGACTCGGTTGACGGATATGGGGGTGGAGAATTACCTCATTTCGTCTTCTGTGGTTAGTATTTTGGCGCAGCGGCTGGTGCGGACCATTTGCAAGAATTGCCGGGTGGAGGGGAAGCCGCGGCTGCGGCCGGAGGGCGTGGAAGTTCCGACGTTCTATGGGCGCGGGTGCGACGTCTGTTTTGGGAGTGGGTTTAAGGGACGGGTTGGAATTTTTGAGTTGATGGAGCTGAATGAAGAGATTCGGCGGATGATTACGCGGAATGAAGACGCGAGTGTGTTGACGGCGGCGGCGCGGCGGAATGGGATGCGGACGTTGCGGGAGGACGGCTGGAATAAGGTGGCCGAGGGGGTCACTACGCCTGAGGAGATTATGCGGGTGACGCAAGAGTTCTAATGGCAGCCTCGTTTCATTTTCGGGCGATTACTTCCGACGGGAAGGCGCGCACGGGCACGCTTGTTGGCGAGAGCGATAAGGAAGTGGCGCGGGAGCTGCGGAAGCAGGGGCTGACGCCGGTTTATGTGGGGTTGGAACAGAAGAAGGGGTTCGAGTTTGAACTGCCGGATTTTGGGGGCGGGCGGAAGAAGGAAGTTCTATTCTTTACGACGGAATTGACCACGCTTTTGAATAGCGGGATTCCGGTGGACCGGGCGTTGCAGATTTCGACGGAACTGACGGAGAAGCCGGCGTTCCGGATGGTGATTCTGGATGTGCTGCGGGTGCTGAAGGGCGGGCGGTCGCTCGCCGATTCGCTGGCGACGCATCCGAAGTATTTTTCGGACTTGTATGTGAACATGGTGCGGGCTGGGGAGGCGTCGGGCTCGCTGGGGGTAATTTTTGAACGGTTGAGCGAGTTTGAAAAGACGCGGGATGAGCTGCGGGGGTACATTATCAGCTCGATGGTGTATCCGGCGTTGCTTTCGCTTGTCGGCGCGGGCAGCGTGTTTGTGTTGATGAATTTTGTGGTGCCGAAGTTTGCGCAGGTGTTTGAGCAGGGCAACATTCCGATGCCGCTGCCGACGCGGATGATGATTGAGACGAGCCGGTATACGCAGACGTATGCGCCTTTTGTGCTGGGGCTGCTGGCTGTGGCGATTGTGGCGTTTCAGGCCTATATACGGCAGCCCGATGGGCGGCTGTGGTGGGATGGGTTCCGGTTGAAGATTCCGTTGTTGGGGGATGCGCTGCGGAAGGCGGAGACGGCTCGGTTTGCTCGCGCGATGGGGACGTTGATCGCCAATTCGGTGCCGTTGGTACAATCGCTGTCGATTTCGGGCGCGATTATGAATAACAAGCGGATTTCGAATTCGCTGAACGCGGTGGCGCAGGGTGTGAAGCGCGGGGAAGGGATTGCGGCGCCGTTGAAACGGACGGGCGAATTTCCCCCGCTGGCGGCGCATTTGCTGAGTGTTGGCGAGGAGACGGGTAAGCTGGATCAGATGTTCCTGCGGATGGCTGACGTCTATGAAGCCGATACACGAGCCGCGATTCGGCGGTTCACGTCGCTGTTTGAGCCGATCATTATTTTGGTGATGGGACTGATTATCGGCGCGCTGGTGATCAGCCTGCTGCTGGCCATATCGAGTATTAACGAAGTTGCTGTTTAACCAAGGAGTTTTTCCCATGCTGAGACCGATTTCCCAACGCCGCCGCCGCTCGCAGGCTGGCCTGACCCTGATTGAAATGCTCGTCGTGGTGACGATCATCGCGGTGTTTGCCGCCGTGGTGGGGCCGAAGGTATTGCAGCGCGCCGATGTGGCGAAGAAGACCGCTGTGCGCCAGCAGATCAATTCGTTCAACACGGCGCTGGGGGCTTACAAGCTCGACACGAGTTTGTTTCCCACCAATGAGCAGGGCTTGAAGGCGCTGCGCGAGAAGCCGGAGGGCGTGAACGGGTGGCAGGGGCCGTACCTGCCGCAGGAAGTGCCGACGGACCCGTGGAACCGCGCGTATGTGTACAAGTATCCGGGTGAGCACGGCGATGAGCCGGACATCATCAGCTACGGGGCCGACGGGCAGCCGGGTGGCACGGATATGAACGAGGACATTGTGAGTTGGAAATCGAAGTGAGCCGGCGGAGGGCGACGCAGAGCGGACTGACGCTCATCGAGATGTTGATTGTGGTCGCCATTATCAGCGTCATGATCGGCATTGCGTTCCCCTCCATCACCTCGGGTATTGAATCGTTGCGGTTGCGGTCGGCCACCGATGAGATCGTCAGCACGTTTAATTCGGCGATGAATCGGGCGGACCGGCGGCAGGTGGCGGCGGAGATTGTGGTGGACCGGGGGCTGAACAAGATGTTTTTTGCCAGTGCCGATCCGGGGTACCGGCGGGAGGTTTCGATGCCGGAGGGTGTGACGATTGAACGGGTGTTGCCGACGATTCCGAACCTGGATCAGAACCTGCCGCGGCAGTTTTTGATTCATCCGGGCGGGACGGTGCCGCATATCGGGTTGGAGTTGAAGAACCGGAAGAACCAGTGGCGGATCGTGTCGGTGGACCCGATTACGGGGAGCGCGCAGGTGGCGGAGCGGCAGCCATGAAGCAGCGCGGGTTTTCGCTGTTGGAAGTGATGGTGGCGACGTTCATTATGGCCGTGGCGGTGGTGGCGTTGTTGTCGAATTTGACGACGTCGTTGCGGAATGCGTCGCGGTTGACGGATTACGACAGGGCCGCCTTGATGGCGCGGCACAAGATGGATGAGCTGCTGCTGGTGCCGCGGTTGCCGGTGATGATGGAGGGGCGTTTTTTGCCGGCGGAGTCGGCTGGGTTGGACGCGGGGTGGCGGGCGCGGACGGGGATCTTTGAGTTTGCGCCGGGGGCGGGGCCGGGGTCGCAGGTGTTGGAACGGGTGGAGTTGATGATTCAGTTCAATAACGCCGGGCGGACGAAATCCTTTTCGCTGGAGGGGTTCCGGCGGCGGTATTTGTATCCGGACGAGCCTCCGCCGGGGGTGCCGGCGCCATGAGAAGGGCTAATCAGCGGGGCGTTACGTTGTTGGAGTTGATGATCGCGGTGTCGTTGATGGCGCTGTTGAGCCTGGGCGTGCTGTATTCGATGCGCGTGGGGATTAACGCGATGGAGAAGACGAACGACCGGTTTACGAAGAACCGGCGGGTGTTGGGCGTGGAGAAAGCGTTGGCGGCGCAGATTGCGGGGTTGATGCCGGTGACGGTGGAGTGCGAGCCGGGGGGGAAGGCGGTGATGTTCCAGGGCGAGCCGACGGCGATGCGGTTTGTGTCGAGCTATTCGTTGCAGGAGGGGGCGCGGGGGTATCCGAAATTGTTGGAGTTTACGGTGATTTCGGGGGAGGCGGGGCAGGGGGTGCGGTTGATTGTGAATGAGATTCCGTATGCGGGTCCGTTCAGTTTGCGGGGGGCTTGTGTGGGGACGCAGCCGGATCCGTTGACGGGGCAGGCGGCTCCGTTGTTTCTTCCGATCATGGCGCGGCCGGATTCGTTTGTGTTGGCGGATAAGTTGGCGGCGGTGCAGTTTGTGTATCGGGATGAGTTGCCGGCGCCTTTGTTTCAGAAGTGGATGGGGCGGTGGGTGGCGAATAAATTGCCGTCGGCGGTGCGGATTGAGATGATTCCGATGGATAATTCGGCGGCGAATTTGCATGTGACGACGACTACGATTCCGATTCGGATAACGGCGAACCCGATGTTGGTTTATGCGGACTGAATCTTTGGGGAACATGGCGGGCGGGGCTTTGCGGACAGGGTTCCGTGCGGGCGAGTGCGGCGTCTGGGGACACCCGGCCTGCGGCCCGCGGGTGTCCCCGTGGGTGTTGTCGCTGCGGGGGGATGAGGGGGCGGGTGATGGGGTTGGGGTGGTGAGCGGGAAAGATGCTGGGGTGTCGGTTGGTTTGTCGGGGCCTCTTGCGGGCGAGTGTCGCGTTTGGGGACACACGTCCTGCTCCCGCTGCGCGGTCGCAGGCGCGAATGTCCCCGAGGGGGTTTGTGCTGCGTGGGGGGTGGGGCTTCGGGTGGTGTCAAAACCATCCCCTGGAACGGAGCGGGGCGGGGCGCTGTTGACGGTGCTTTGGCTGGTGGCGGCGTTGACGGCGATTGCGTTTTCGGTGGCTACTACGGTTCGGACGGAGACGGAGCGGACGTCGACGCATATTGAACAGGTTCGGGCCTATTACCTGGCCACGGGGGCGCTGGATCGGGCGCTGCTTTGGATGAATTGGGGGAATGGGGCGCGGACGCCGGATGGGAAGCCGCGGTTCTATGAGCCGGGGATGTCGGTGTTCAACATGATGTTCCCGAGTGGCGTGGCGAGTGTGGAGATTATTCCGGAATCGGCGCGGTTGAATGTCAATCGGGCGACGCCGCAGGAGCTGGGCAACCTGTTTCTGACGCTGGGGCTGCCGGCGGCTTACGCGCAGGCGTTGTCGGGGTCGATCGTTATGGCGCGGTCGTCGAATGGGTCGAACGCGGGGCTGCCGTCGATTTCGCCGACTCCGGGTCCGACTTTTCGGCCCCGGTTTGCGTCCTTTGAACAGATCGAGGAGTTGATGTACGTACCGGGGGTGACGCCGGACCTGTTCCATGGGACGTGGTCGCGGGGGCCGAACGGGGCGCTGCAGCGGCTTCCCGGTTTGAAAGACTGCCTGACGGTGTACGGAATCAACGACGCTTACGACATCAACACGACGCCGGCTCCGGTGCTGACGGCGATTGGCGTGCCGCCTGATTTGGCGGCGGCGATCGTGCAGCGGCGGATGGTGCGGCCGTTTGTGAGCCAGAGCGAGTTGGGTCCGATCCTTGGCGCGGCCGGACCGGCGGGCGGGAAGTTGCGGATTGGCGGGAATTCGACCTATACGCTGCGGGCGACGGCGACGTTGCGGATGCAGCCGCCGGCGTTTGTTTCCGATGTGCGGCGGTCGGCGGCGATGGTGGTGAAGTTCAATAACAATTTGAAGGAAGATCTGACCCCGTACTGGATTTTGCGCTGGTACGACAATGCGGGGACCAATTAATCATGCTGCCGCTTTCGGTACGGAAATGGATGGCGTTTGGGAGCGGGGTGGGTATTGAAGTTGGCCCGGCGGACCTGACGGTTTCGGTTGTGCGGATGCGTCCTTCGGGGGCGTCGGTGTTGGGCGTGGAGACGATTGAGAACTTCCGGGGG
This sequence comes from Acidobacteriota bacterium, assembly GCA_947470805.1. GTDB lineage: Bacteria > Acidobacteriota > Terriglobia > Bryobacterales > Bryobacteraceae. The sequence continues at coordinate 47,428 of CANIVU010000059.1, forward strand.
CGGCCGGCGGCGGAGTGGGGCAAGCAGTATGCCGACTTCGTGAAGAAGCACGGGGCGGGGCATGTGGCGTCCGTCGTGCTGGTGCCGCGGCAGGAAGTGATTGTGCGGACCGTTGCGTTTCCTGGGGTGAAAGACGCCGAGTTGGGGGCGGCGGTGACGTATCAATCCGACACGCTGCATCCGTACGAGGAAGACGACGCGGTGCTGGCGTGGGCGCGGCTGGACGCGGTGAATGTGTTGATCGGCGTGGTGCGGCGGCAGGTGTTTGACGGGTATCTGGCGCTGTTTGCCGAGGCCGGGGTGAAGGTGGCAAGCTTCACGTTTTCGGCGGCGGCGATCCGGTCTGCTATCCGGCTGGTGAACGATCCGCCGGCGCAGTTGCTATCGGGCCAGCCGACCGCGGATGGGTTTGAAGTGTACGGGGAGAGCGAGGCGAAGGCGGTTTATTCGGCCGTGTTCGATATGGACCCGGCGCGGGCGTTTGCGTTTGCGGCGGCGGAGTTGCGGTTGCCGGCGGAGACCGAGCCGGTGGAGTTGGGGATGGGGTTGAGCCAGGCGGCGGCGATGGCGAGCGCGTGCCCGGGGTTGGCGCTGGACGCGAACCTGTTGCCGGAGAGCGCGCGGCGGACGAGTTCGAAGCTGCGGTATGTGCCGACGGCGGTTTTGGCGGTCGTTTTGGCTGGCGTTTGCGGGGCGATTTTGCTCCACAAGCCGTATGACGAAAAAGTCTATCGGGAGGCGCTGGAGGCAGAGTTGAAGGCGACCGAGCCGTTGTCTTCGCGAGTGGGGAATTTGGACAAGAACATCGATAAAGCCAAGAAGCGCGTGGTGCAGCTGGACGAGTTCCGGAAGCGGACGCGGGCGGATTTGGATTTGGTTTTGGAACTGACGAGTACGTTTGCGGCGCCGGCGTTTTTGAGTGGGTTGGATTTGACGCGGGACAACGTGACGATTACCGGTGAGGCCGAGCAGGCGGCGCCGTTGTTGCGGGTGCTGGATGGGTCGCCGCGGTTGGCGGGGAGCGAGTTTATTACGCCGATTGGGCGGTTGCAGACGAGCGAGGTTTTCCGGATTCGGAGTTTGCGGGAGACACCGCCGCCGGCGCCGGTTGCGGCGGTTGCGGGGGCTGCTGGTGCGGCCGCCGGCGCCGCGCCGACTCCGCCGCCGCAGGTGGTGATTCCTGGGGTGGTGCGGCCATGAGTATCTGGCTGGATGGCGCGGTGATGAATGGACAAGGGCTGCGGGGCAGTGTCGCGTTTGGGGACACTCGGCCTTCGGCCTGCGAGTGTCCCCGTTGGGTTGCGGATGGCGCGCGACCGGGGGCGTCTATTCCGGCTATGCGTGTTTGGCTGGTTGGCGTGGTGATGAATGGACAAGGGCTGGGGGAGGGTGTCGCGTTCCGTCGGGTGACCTTCATTTCCGGGGCGGTGGCGGTATGAATATGAGTGATCGTGATCGGAAAGCGTTGCTGTATTTGGCCGGGGCGTTGCTGGTGGCGGCGGTGTTGTATTTCTGGCCCGAGAGTTCGGCGACCCAGGTGGCGGCGGGGGCGAACCAGACGGAGCTGTTGGAGAAACGGCTGACGAAGGCGCGCGCTCTGTTGATGCAGGTGCCGGACAAGCAGGCCATTTTGAAGCAGGTGCAGGCGGACCTGGGCGTGCGGGAGAAGGGCCTACTTGTTGCTGATACCGCCGCGCAGGCGCAGGCGCAGTTGTTCCAGGTGCTGCGGCGCGTGGGCCGGGCGCAGGGGCCTCCGATTGAAGTCCGGGCGAATGAGATTGGCCAGGCGAAGGCGTTTGGCGATGACTATGGCGAAGTTTCGGTGTCGGTTTCGTTTGAGTGCGGGATTGAGCAGCTGGTAAATTTATTGGCCGATTTGGGGGCGCAGCCGGAGCTGCTGGCCACCAATGAGATCCGGATTGGGCAGGCCAATGGGCCGCAGAAGGTGATCCCGGTGCGGCTATCGATTTCCGGAATTGTTCCGAAAAAACTCATTCCGGAGAAGAAGGGACTGTCGTTCTAACTATGAGCCGCCTTTTTCTTCTGAATATTCTGTTGCTGGCCGGGATTGCGATGGCCACGTTGAAATTATTGGAGCTGCGCGACGAGACGGCGCGGCGGGAAGAGTTGGTCCATTCGAGCGCGCCGACGCTGCCGAAGGCCAAGGGGACGACGGCGGTTGTGCCGCCCGATCGTACGGTTGCGGCAAACTATTTGGACATCGCGGCGCGTCTTCTATTTTCGAAGGACCGTAATCCGACAGTGATCATTGCACCGCCACCAGTTAAAACCGTTCCCGCTTTTCCGCTGGCGTATGGCGTGTTGATGATGGCTGACCCGCCGATTATCATGATGGCGGCTAAGAAGGGCGACCCGCAGAAGGGGTACCGGGCGGGCGATCCGATTGGCGATTACAAGATTGTTTCCTTCGATAACCGCACCATTACGTTTGAGTGGGACGGGCAGAAGTTCACGAAGAATGTGCAGGAGTTGGTGGACCGGGACGCGCAGAGCGCGCAGTTGTTGAACCGGCAGAATGTGCAGAATATTCCCGAGCAGACGGCGGCGGTGCCGACGGCGAGCAAGCCGCAGGTTTTGTCCGATACGGGAAGTTCGCAGCAAGGTACGCCGGGTCCGGATATTGGTGGCGGCATGCGCGCCTGTGGGCCGGGCGATACGGCGGCGCCGGGAACGATGTCGGACGGGTACCGCAAAGTAGTCAGTGAAACTCCCTTCGGTAAGGTTTGCCGTTGGGAAAAGGTGAAGTAAGGAGCCTTATGAAATTTCCC
>CANIVU010000060.1 GCA_947470805.1 Acidobacteriota bacterium
GACTCGTTGGTGAATGACGCGGCGTATTTGTTGCTGGATCAGGCTTTGCTGATTGAGGGGATTGCGCTGGAGGACCCGGCCGGGTTTGTGCAGCGTTTGAACCGGGTGTTGGCTAAGGCTGTTTAGTTCTGTTTGTTGGGGCCGCTCCTTGTTATTCGGGGGCGGCCTTTTTCTTTTGGGGCGGCGGTTAGGCGAGGAGGTCTTTGACGACGTTGCCGGCGACGTCGGTCAGGCGGAAGTTGCGGCCGCTGTAGGGGTAGGTGAGCCGGGTGTGTTCGAGGCCGAGTTGGTGGAGAACGGTGGCGTGCATGTCGTGGACGTGCACCTTTTTTTCCACTGACTGGTAGCCGAATTCATCTGTCGCGCCGTGCGCGTAGCCGCCTTTGAAGCCGCCTCCGGCGAGGACTGTGGTGAAGCCTTCGTTGTTGTGGTTGCGGCCGTTTTGGACGTTGATTCTTCCCGCTACTTCGGTCCAGGGGCGGCGGCCGAATTCGCCGCCGATGATGACGATGGTTTCTTTCAGGAGGCCGGAGGTTTTGAGGTCGCTGAGCAGGGCGGCGATGGGTTGATCGGCCTGGCGGGCGAGGCGGCGGTGGACGAGGATGTCGTGATGGCTGTCCCAGGGCTTGTCGTTGCCGGCGTAGACCTGGACGGCGCGGACGCCGCGTTCGATGAGGCGGCGGGCGACGAGGCAGCCGCGGGCGAAGTCGCCGTCGCGGGTGGCGGACTTGATGTGCATCTCCTCGTTTTCGTGCTGGTCGGCGCCGTAGCGGGCGCGGGTTTCGGCGGATTCCTTGGCGATGTCGAAGGCTTCGAGCGCCTCCGATTGCATACGGTAGGCGATCTCCATGGACTGGATGCGGCCTTCGAGTTGGGCGTCGCCGCCGCGCGCGGCGAGCTCCATTTTGTTGAGCTTTTGCCAGAGTTCGACGCGGCGCTTCTGTTCGGCGGCGTTGCCGCTGCGGTCGCGGATGTGCTGGATCATCTTCTCCGGATCGGACTCGTCGGCCGGGACGTAGGTGCCCTGGTAGGCGGCGGGGAGAAAGGATGAACTCCAGAGCTGGGGGCCGACGTCGGGGACGCCGGCGCAGAGGGCGATGAAGCCGGGGAGGTTGCGGTTTTCGCTGCCGAGGCCGTAGGTGGTCCAGGCGCCCCAGGAGGGGAAGCCGGGGATGACGCGGCCGGAGTTCATCTGCATCATGGCCTGCTGGTGGGCGGGGAGGTCCGTGTGCATGGACCGGATGACGCAGAGATCGTCGGCGTGGGCGGCGGCGGTTTTGGCGAAGAGTTCGCTGACTTCGAGGCCGGATTGGCCGTACTTCTTGAAGGCAAACGGGGAGCGCATGACGGTGCCGCGTTCCTGCTTGGCGGCTTTGTAATCGCCGGGCATGGGCTGGCCGTGATACTTGGCGAGCGATGGCTTGGGGTCGAATGTGTCGACTTGGGAAGGGCCGCCGTTCAAGAAGAGAAAGATGACTTGTTTGGCTTTTGGCGCGAAGTGCGGGGACTTGGGGGCGAGGGAGGCCGATTCGGCTTGGAGGAGCTGGGCGAGGCCGATGGCGCCGAAGCCGTTGGTCATTCGAAGGAGAGCGTCGCGACGGTTCATTGGGGATTCCTAGTTGACGAAGAGTAGTTCGTTGGCGCTGAGGAGGACTTGGGCATAGGCGCGCCAATCGCCCGAGGCGGTGAACTCTTTGCCAAGCGCGAGTTCTTCATTGGTGGCGTTGCGGCCGTAGAGGGTGCGGTAGGCCTGGTGGATTTTTTCGTCCGGGGCGCCGGTTAGCTTGGCTGCCAGGGCGGCGGCGCGGGCGGCGATGAATTCCCCGTTGAGGAAGTAGAGCTGCTGGAGAGGCGTGGCGGTGACGATGCGTTTTTCGGCGGTGAGGTTGGGGTTGGGGAAATCGAACAGGGCGAGAGTTCCGTCGAGTTTGCGGCGGCTGATCATGCCGTAGATGGAGCGCTTTTTGTTGTCCGGTTTTTCGAGGGGGACGGGGTTGGTGCCGGGAGTTGTGTCGAGCTCGCCGCTCAGGTGGAGGAAGGTGTCGCGCATGGCTTCGGCGTCGAGACGTTGGCGGTTGGCGCGCCAGAGGAGGCGGTTGTCGGGATCGACTTCCTGGTTCTTCGGGTTCTGTTCGGCGGAGCGCTGGTAGGCTTCCGACAGCATGATGGCGCGGTGAAGCTTTTTCATCGACCAGTTGTTGGCGATGAATTCGCTGGCGAGGTGATCGAGCAGGGCGGGGTGGCTGGGCGTGTCGCCCATGCGGCCGAAGTTGGAGACGGTGCGGACGATGCCTTCGCCGAAGTGGTGCTGCCAGATGCGGTTGACCATGACGCGGGCGGTGAGAGGGTTGTCGGGGCTGACGATGGCTTCGGCAAGTTCGAGGCGGCCGGCGCCTTTGGTGAAGGGCTTGGGCTCGTCTTTGGAGAGGATGGAGAGGAAGGCGCGGGGGGCTTCGTCGCCTTGATTTTCGGGGACGCCGCCGATGGCGATGCGCTCGTTGATGGGGGTGGGGTTGTCCTTGATGACGTGGGCGAAGGCGTATTGCGGGGGGAGGGCCGATTGGAGGTCTTTCAGCTCGGCGCGCACGTCGTTCAGGTAGTTTTTCCAGCGGCCGGTGAGGAAGCGTTCGATGGTGCCGTCGGAGGTGTAGTAGCCGCGGTTGGGGCCGAACCAGAGGACGCCGTCTTCTTCCTGTTTGAACTCGCGGCCGTAGAAATCGTTGAAGAAGAGATCGCGCCAAAGGAAGTAGCGGTTGGGCGGGAGGGCGTAGGTTTCGCCCTTGACGTTGTCGGTGTTTTTGGTGCCTTGTTGCAGGTTCTTTTCGTCGACTTTTTTGCGTTCGGCGAGGACGGCGAGGGCTTCCTGGCGGAACTTGGAGAGGTCGAAGTTTTCGTTCTGCCAGCCTTGGAGGTAGGTGTTATCGACGGGGCCGGTTTTCAGGTATTTTGTCCAGCGGGCGAGGACTTCGGCGTCGAGGCCATCGGTGGGGGCCGACGGGTTGCGGACGGCGCGGATGTAGCGCGGGGATTCGCTGGCCAGCATTTCGGCGAGCTCTTCGGCTTGGGCCTTTAAGAAGGCTTCGATGCGCTTTTTGACGTCGGTGATTTTCTTGTCCTGGGCTTTGTAGGCCTTGACCTGGTCGGCGGGGGCGAGTTCGAATTCACCGCGTTTGGTGGAGCTGAAGACGCCTTGGAGTGCGTAGTAGTCTTTCGTCGGGATGGGGTCGAATTTGTGGTCGTGGCACTGGGCGCAGGCGCCGGTCAAGGCCATGAAGCCTCGGGTGGTGACGTCGACACGATCGTCGGTGAGTTCGGGGGAGAGGCCGTAGAAGCCGAGGCCGATGGCGTGTTCTTTGTTGTCGAGCTGGTCGCCGGCGATTTGGGCCTTTACGAACTGGTCGTAGGGCATGTCGCGATTGAAGGCGTCGATGACCCAATTTCGGTAGCGGAAAGAGTTGGGGTAGGGGAGATCGACGTCGGAGTCCATGCGGTCGTCGGAGTAGCGGGCGACGTCGAGCCAGTAGCGGGCCCAGCGTTCGCCGTAGTGTTTGGAGGCGAGGAGCTTGTCGACGACCTTGGCGAAGGCGTTGGGGGATTTGTCGTTTTCGAAATCGCGGACTTCGGCGAAGGAGGGGGGGAGGCCGGTGAGATCGATGTAGGCGCGGCGGATGAGGTCGCGGCGGGTGGCGGGTTTGTTGGGGGTGAGCTGTTTGGCTTTGAGCTGTTCGTTGATGAATTGATCGATGTTGCCGGGCGTTTTGGCGATGGGTTGGAAGGCCCAGAATTTGCGCTGTTCGGCGGTGATGACGTATTTGCCTTTGCCGGTGTTGGTGGATTTCGTTTCGGGCCAGAAGGCGCCTTCCTTGATCCAGGAGGTGAGGATGGCGATTTCGGCATCGGGCATGCGTGGGGCGCCGAGGGGCATCTTCATCTTGTCGTTGGTGTGGGCGACGGCTTGGATGAGGAGGCTTTCTTCGGGCTTGCCGGGGACGACGGCGGGGCCGGTTTTGCCGCCTTTGAGGAGGCCGTTGCGCGAGTTGACGGCGAGGCCGCCGAGGGGGGCGGTGGAGTGGCAGCCATAGCAGCGATTGGCCAGGATGGGCCGGACTTTCATCTCGAAGTTTTCGGCGGCCGTGTCCGGCGCGGCGAACAACGGGGCCGCGCAGAATAGGAGGGCTAAACGCATAGGTCTGATGCTATCAAAACGTTGGGCGGGTATAGTGATGGGATGCGCGGGAATGTACAGCAGGCGGTGCCGTTTTTCCATGTGACGGATATGGAGCGGGCGTTGCGGTTTTATTGTGACGGGTTGGGGGCGGTGCGGACGAAGGAGTGGGCGCCGGAGGGACGGATTCGCTGGTGTTGGTTGGAGTTGGGCGGGGCGGCGGTGATGTTGCAGACGGGCGTGCCGGAGCGGGCGACGGTGTGTTTTATGTGTGTGGATGCGGTGGCTTTGTATCATGCGTTTTTGGCGCAGGGGGTGGAGGCGACGCGGCCGTTTGTGGGGAATGGGTTGTGGGTGACGACGGTGACGGACCCGGATGGGTACCGGTTGGAGTTTGAGAGTCCGACGGAGGTGGAGGAGGAGACGGTGTATGGAGGATGAGTGGGTGGCGGCGGGGATGGCGTTGGAGGGCGTGACGTTTGATGGGGTGTTGCGGGTGGGCGGGCGGTTTATGGCGGGGATGGCGAAGCACCGGTCGGCGGAGGCGAATTCGTTAGTCGTGCGGGTGGGGGCGGAGGAGAGGGAGGCGATGTTGGCGGAGCGGCCTGAGGTTTATTACTTGACCGATTATTACCGGCCGCATGGGGTGGTGCTGGTGCGGTTGGGGCAGGTTTCCGAAGGGGAGTTGCGGGATTTGTTGCGGACTTCGTGGCGGATTACGCGAGGGTGTTGAGGGGCGGGCGAGTTGTGCGCTTGGGGACACGCTGAAGCATGTCCCCGCGGGGTGTTTTGCTGTGGTGGGGATAGGCTACAACGGGACGGCGTTTTGGGAGATGTATTCGTCGATGGGGTTTTCGTCGCGGCTGACGTAGTGGTAGACCTCGGCGTATTTGACGCCGTGTTGTTTGCCGCGGACACGGTCGCGGGACAGGGCGAAGTACTTCGTGTAGTTCTTGTTGGCCGTTGCGTCGTCGTTGCCGAGGATGGGGAGTTTCTTGCCTTGGGCGGCGAGCTTTGCTTTCAGGAAGGCGCCGTTGTTGCCGGCGGGGCCTTGGGTGACGTTGGCAAGGTTGGCGTGGACTTTGCCGTCGATGTAGTCGCTGATGTCGACGACGCGGTTGACGATCTGGGGGCCGCGGGCGAAGTAGTAGGCGTCTTGGGGACCGTGGGGCGTGAGGCCGGCTTTGAAGTGTTCGGGGTAGTCCCAACGGCTCGACGCCATCCAGAAGGCCGATTCGACGGCCTTGGCGGTGATGACGTGATCGGGGTTGCGCTCGTAGAGGGAGGACGGGTCGTAGACGATGACGGTGTCGACTTTGAGGACGCGGAAGAGGAAGATGAGGCGGGCGCGGATTTCGACCAGCGGCCAGGCGTCCATGTTGTGGTTGGGGTAGTTCAGGAAGAACGACTCCTTGCACTTCAAGCGGCGGCCGACTTCGTAGGTGTCCTGCTCGTTCTTGTAAACGATGTCGCCGATGGAGGGGCCGGTGCCGGCCATCGAGTCATTGGAGAGGGTGATCAAGTAGCCGGTGTAGCCTTCGTCGATGAGCTTCAGGCAGAGGCCGCCGGCGAAGATGGGGACGTCGTCACAGTGGGGCTGGATGGCGGCGAAGACTTTGCCCTTGTGGGGCTGGCCGCTCGCCTTGCGTTCAATGGTGACGGGGACGTTGTAGGCAACGCCGCCTGTTCCACCGGACTGGTATTCGCGGTCGATCTGGGGTTCGGCGGGTCCTTGCATAAGGCCCGCGGAGAGGCTGGTTCCAAAGAAGTTCCGGCGTTGCATTCATAGAGTGTAAACTAACGGGTTCGTGCCAGATAACGGATCCTTCCTCCTCACTATGACGCTGGGCGCTATTGCGCTCCTGCTGTTCCTGATTCTTGCGGTTCGGCTGCATGCCTTTCTTGCGCTGCTGATTAGTTCCATGGCGCTGGGGCTTGGCGTGGGCATGGAGCCGGTGAAAGTCATCAAATCCATACAGGCCGGGTTTGGGGATGCGCTGGGATTTATTGCCGTCGTTGTGGCGTTGGGCGCGATGATTGGGCGGTTTCTGGAACACTCTGGCGGCGGGCGGGTGCTGGCCGATTGGCTGTTGCAGAAGTTTGGAAAAGAGAACGCGGTGTGGGCCGTGCTGGTGGCCGCGTTCATGGTGGGGTTGCCGATTTTCTTTGAAGTCGGGTTCATCATTCTTGTCCCGCTGGCCTGGAGTTTGGCGAAGGAATCGAAGAAATCGTTGCTGTATTATGGGCTGCCGATGACGGCGGCGTTGACGGTGACGCACGCGATGGTGCCGCCGCATCCGGCGCCTTCGGCGGCCGCGTCGTTATTGGGCGCGGACCTGGGGCGGACGATTTTGTATGGGGCGATGCTGTCGATCCCGATGGCGATTTCGGGCGGCATTTTGTACGGCCGGTGGATTGCGAACCGGTTGTTCATTCCGGTGCCGGAGATGGCGACGCGGGTGAAGGAAGAGAAGTCGCCGTATCCGGATCCGAGCGTGGGGCTGGTGATTCTGGTTCTGGTTTTGCCGGTGCTGTTTATCTTTGCTTCGTCGGTGGCCGATATTGCGAAGTTTCAATCGGGCGGGGTGCTGGGGTTCCTGGGCCATCCGTTTACGGCGTTGCTGATTACGGCGCTGGTAGCGATGTACGCGTTTGGCGTGCGGCGCGGATTGAACCGGGATGCGTTGGGCAAGATGGCGACCGATTCGCTGGCGCCGATTGGGACGCTGCTGGCGATTATGGGCGGTGGCGGGGCGTTTAAGCAGATTATCGTGGACTCGGGCGTGGGGCCGTATGCGGGGAAACTGCTGGCGTCGTCGGCGATTTCGCCGTTGGTGGTTGCCTATTTAGTGGCGGCGGCGATGCGGATGGCGCAGGGTTCGGCGACTGTGGCGATCATCACGGCGGCCGGCATTGTGGCGCCGCTGGTGAAGGGTATTCCGGGGTACCAGCCGGAGATGATTGTGCTGGCGTTGAGCGCGGGCGGGACGATTCTTTCGCACGTGAACGACGCCGGGTTCTGGATTGTGAACGAGTACTTCGGCATGACGGTGCCGCAGACGTTGCAGAGCTGGACGACGATGAAGGTGATTACGTCGTTGGTCGGCATTGCCTGTATTTTGACGGCGCAGGCGCTGTTCTTTTAGGCCGCAGCGGGTTATCTGCCCCGCTGAACTGGGTTAAGTGGCGCGGCTGCGGACGACTTCGACCGAGCAAGTAGCCTGGGAGGCGAGGGCTTCCGAGACGCTGCCCATGAGGATGCGCTGGGCGCCGCGGCGGCCGTGCGAGCCGACGACGAGGACATCGGCGCCCCAATCGCGGGCTTCGTGGAGGATGACGTCCTTGGTTCCATCGAGGAGAACGGAGACGGATTGGCTGACGTCGAGACCGGCGCCGGCGAGGATGGCCTGGGCGCGGGTGACGGCGGTTTGGGCGCGGGTGAGCGCTTCTTCGCGGAGCTTCTGGACCTCCCCGGAATGGACAAAGGGTGGCTCAAATAGGGCATGCATGGTGGGGAGGACGACTTCGACCACGCTGAGGATTCTGACTTGCGTGCGGGGCGGCCAGGGGCGATTGGCGATGGCGTAGGCAGCGACTTCGGAATAGGCCGAGCCATCGGTGGCGAGCAGTATTTTGCGGGCCTGCACGGCTTCTTCGAGGCGGGGGCGGATGATGGAGACGGAGCATTCGGCGTGGCGAAGGGTGTGGGCGGCGACGTTGCCGAGGAAGAAGTGGGTGAGCGGGTTGACACGGTGGGACCCGACGACGATGAGGTCCGGCTTGGTGTCTTCGGCGCGTTCCTGGATGACGGTTTTGGGGTCCCCGGTGGCGATGTTGCCATGGGCGCTGATGCCGCACATGCGAAGAATGGCGGTGGACTTCTCGATTAAGTCCTTCGCCTGGTGGTAGGCGGATTCGAGGGTCTCCGACATGGCCCAGAGTTGGCCTTGTTCGACGACTGTGAGGAGTTCGACGGTGGTGCCCTCGGGCCAGGGGCGGCCGGCTACTTCTTCGACGGCGACTTCACTGGCCGGGGTCTCATCGATGGCAAGTAGGATTTTCATGGCGATTGTGAGAGAGCACGTTGAATGCCAATCGGCGGGAGCGGTTAACATAGACAGTCATGGGCATCTACGACGACATTGGCGTGCGGACAATCATCAACGCGAAGGGCGCTTCGACGCGAGTTTCCGGCGGGTTGTTGGCGCCGGAGGTGACGGCGGCGATGGCCGAGGCGGCGACGCACTGCGTGGACATGGCGGACCTGCAGGCGGGGGCATGCAAGATCATTGCTGGGATCACGGGGGCGGAGGCGGGAATTGTGACGTCGGGCGCGGCGGCGGGTCTGTTGTTGGGGACGGCGGCGTGCGTGGCGGGGTTGGACCCGGGGCGGATGTCGCGGCTGCCGGACACGACGGGGATGAAGAATGAAGTGATTATGGTGCGGAGTCAGCGGAACTTCTATGACCACGCTGTTCGGGCGGCGGGGGTGAAGATTATTGAAGTGGGGCTGCCGGACCGGTTCGCGGGGGCGGGCGTGCGCGATGCGGAGGGGTGGGAGATTGCGGACGCGATCACGGATAAGACCGCGGCGGTGATGTATGTGGCCAATGGGAACGCGCGACCGTCGCTGGAGGATGTGGTGAAGGCGGCGCATGGGCGGAACGTGCCGGTTCTGGTGGACGCGGCGGCGCAGTTGCCGCCGGTTTCGAATTTGAAGCGGTTCATTGCGGCCGGGGCGGACCTGGTTTCGTTTAGCGGGGGGAAGGCGATCGGGGGGCCGCAGGGGTCTGGGATTCTGTGCGGGCGACGGGATTTGGTCATGTCGGCGGTTTTGCAGATGTTGGATTTGGATATCGACTGGAGCATGTGGGTGCCGCCGGCGAACCTGATCGACAAGGACCGGTTGCCGGGGTTGCCGCAGCATGGGATTGGGCGGCCGTGCAAGGTGGGGAAAGAGACGATTGTGGGGCTGCTGGTGGCGCTGAAGCGGTTTGTGGCGCACGACCCGGAGGCGGTGCGGAAGGTGAATCTGGCGCGGGTGGAGAAGATGGCGGCGGAGTTGGGACGGCTGCGGAATGGGACGGTGTCGGTGCGGGATGGGTCGTCGCCGAAGCTGGTGGTGATGTTGAACCCGGACGCGGGGAAGAATGGCGTGGCGGTGTGCGTGGCGCTGCAGGAGGGGACGCCGTCGATTTACCTGGATTCTTCGCAGGCGGCGAATGGGGTGATCTCGGTGAATCCGTCGTGCATGGCCGATGGGGATGCGGTGCCGCTGGCGCGGCGGTTGCGCGAAGTGATTGGTTAGTGAAAGGATTTCGGGATGCGATATCTGGTTTTGCTGGTGGGCGCGGCGGTGGCCGCTGGCGCTGATTGCGAGGGGCTGGCGAAGTTGAAGCTGGCAACGACTACGATTTCCGAGGCGAAGGTTTATGCGGCGGAGAAGGGGACTCCGGCAACGTGCCGGGTGACGGGCGTGATGACGCCGACGGCGGATTCGGTCATCAAGTTCGCGGTGTGGATGCCGGTCGATGGGTGGAACGGAAAGTTTTTGGGGATTGGGAATGGCGGGTATGCGGGGTCGATTTCGACGGCGGGATTGGTGGAGGCGGTGAAGACGGGGTATGCGTCGGCGTCGACCGATACAGGCCATTCGGTGACGGGCGGCGTGGACGCCAGTTGGGCGTTGCAGCATCCGGAGAAGATTATTGATTTCGGGCACCGGGCGATTCATTTGACGGCGGTGCAGGGGAAGGCGATTACGGCGGCCTATTATGGGTCGGCGCCGAAGAAGTCGTATTTTTCTTCGTGTTCGAATGGCGGACGGCAGGCGTTGATGGAGGCGCAGCGGTACCCGGAGGATTATGACGGGATTATCGCGGGAGCGCCGGCGAACAACTGGTCGATGCTGATGACGAACGCGTTGAAGAATTCGGCGGCGACGATGCGGGATCCTTCGTTTTACTTTCCGGCGGAGAAGCTGCCGGCGATTCAGGCGGCGGCGATTTCGGCTTGTGACAAGAACGATGGAGTGGTGGATGGGGTGATTGAGAATCCGGCGAAGTGCGGGTTTGATCCGGGCGTGTTGCTTTGCAAGGCGGAGGAGACGAAGGGGTGTTTGACGGCGCCGCAGGTGGCCGGGTTGAAGGAGTTGTACGCGGGGTTGAAGGATGCGAAGGGGAAGCAGGTTTACCCGGGGTACGCGATGTCGGGCGAGGCGGAGAACGGCGGCTGGGCGTCGTGGATCACGGGGCCGGGGATGGAGAAGAGCGCGATGTTTTTGTTCAGCACGAACTTCTTCAAGTACATCGTCTACAGCGATCCGAATTGGGATTACAAGACGTTTGATGTGGCGAAGGACTTGCCGGCGGCGCAGAAGGCGGGCCTGCATTTGAACTCGACCGATCCGAACTTGAAGGCGTTTCAGGCGCGGGGCGGGAAGTTGATTTTGTACCACGGTTGGTGTGACGCGGCGATTCCGGGGCAGGCGGTGATCGACTATTACCAAAGCGTGCAGAAGAAGATGGGTGCGAAGGCGACGGGGGAATTTGTGCGGTTGTTTATGGTGCCCGGGATGCAGCACTGCGGTGCGGGCGCGGGGCCGAACAACTTTGGCCAGGGCGGTGCGCCGAAGGGGGACGCGGCGTCGAACATTGCGATGGCGCTGGAGCAGTGGGTGGAGAAGGGCGTGGCGCCGGAGAAGATTGTGGCGGCGCGGCCGCGGCGGACGCGGCCGTTGTGCGCGTACCCGAAGACGGCTCGTTATAAGGGGACGGGGTCGACGGACGAGGCGGCGAATTTCGAATGCGTGCAGTAAATCAGATAGGATTAGGGGCTATGAAAACTCTGTTGTTGACTACTCTTGTTTTTGCGGTTTCCGCGGTTGGGTTTGCGGAGACGGCCGATGAATCGGCGGTGAAGGCGGCGCACGCGGCGTTCAATGCGGCGGCGAAGGCCGGCGACGGGAAGGCCCTGGCTAAGCTGCTGGCCGATGGGTTGCAGTACAGCCACTCCAACACGAAGATGGAGACGAAGGCGGAGGCGATTGCGGCGCTGGAGAAATCGAAGGGGAACTTCGAGGTGCATGAACAGACGATTCATGTGTACGGCAAGGCCGCGACGATTCGGGCACGCATGACGGCGCACAACGCGGCGACGGGCGACACGCCGTTGACGATGCTGCAGGTGTGGGTGAAGAACGGCAGCCAGTGGCAGATGATTGAACGGCAGACGACGCGGATTCCGGCGCCGGCGAAATAGCTATGTTTTTGCTTCTTGCGCAGGTTTTGTTTGTTGCGACGCCTTTCACGCCGGAGAACAGTTTCACCTCCGGCGTGGAGGGTCCGGCCACCGATAAGGCTGGGAATATCTATGCCGTTTCCTATCAGAAGACCGATACGATTGGGAAGTTCACGCCCGATGGGAAGGGTGAGGTGTGGTTGACGATGCCTGAGGGGAGCCTGGGCAACGGGATTCGATTTACGCCCGAGGGGCGGATGTTTGTGGCCGATTATAAGGGGCACAACATTTTGGAGATTGATCCGGCGACGCGGAAGGTTTCGGTGTTTGCGAAGGTGCCGACGCCGCATCAGCCGAATGATATTGAACTGGGGCCGGACGGGACGTTGTGGGCGTCGGACCCGGATTGGAAGGGCGGCGGGGGGCAGGTTTGGCGGATTGATAAAGACGCAAAGGTGTCGAAGGTGGCTACGTTGGATAGCACGTCGAACGGGATCGCGGTATCGCCGAATGGGAAGTATTTGTATGTGAATGAGACGGGGTCACGGAAGGTGTGGCGGTATTTGATTGGGAAAGATAAGAGCCTATCGGGGAAGACCTTGTTGATTGCGTTTCCGGACTTTGGGATGGATGGGATGAAGGCCGATGTGAAGGGGAATTTGTACATCACGCGGCATGGGAAGGGAACGGTGGCGATTGTTTCGCCCGGCGGGAAGTTGATCCGGGAAGTGGATGTGTTGGGGAAGTTGCCGACGAATATTACGTTTGGCGGGCCGGATGGGAAGACTTGTTATGTGACGGAAGTGGAGCACGGACGGCTGGTGAGTTTCCGGGCGGAGTTTGCGGGGCGGTAGGTCCTTTTTTGGGGGCTCATCAGGGAACTACCGCGCAGCGAAGCCTTTTGGCTGCTTTAGCGAGGCGGTCATCCCCACTCCACAGACGGCAATTGGAGAGCAGGGTCGAGGCCAGCAGGTGCACGTCCACCCAGCCGAGGCCGAGGCCCCAGAGTTTGTGTTGATCCAGCAGCGCTATTACTTCTCCGTGCGTAGCCGCGCGCACGGGAGGCAGGGTGTTGAGACTGGTGAGGATGAGGGCGCGATCCTTTAGCGATCCGCAGGCAAGCTCACCGATGACGAAGGGATGAATCGCGACCTGTCCTTCGTTGAGAAGATCCCGGAGGCCGTTGGTTCCGTGGCGGAAGTGATCGATCCAGATGGAAGTGTCGGCGAGGATCATTGCTGAGCGCGGCGGCGGGGGATGGCCTTGAGCCTTGGCTGGGAGCCGCCCAGGGCAGCGAGGCGTTTGGCTGCTTCGCGGGAGATCAGCAGTTTAAGGCCTTCGTGCACGAGGGCCGTCTTCTCCTGAATGCCGGTGAGAGCGCGGGCCTGTTCGACGAGGTCGTCGTCGATAATCAACGTTGTACGCATATGCATCAGTATGCACGGATGATACATATGTCGCAACTTCCAGGGATGCCGGCGATCGAACACGGCGATCCAACGCGGGTTCCGGCGGTGTTCGTGATCTCATGCGGTCGTCCCAATGCTTGCTGATCGTCGCGCGGACGGTTGGTGCGCGGGTGGGGCGTTAGGTTGTCAGGCCTTCGGCTTTCTGATGGGCTTGCCAGAGGGCTTTGTGGTCGACGGCGTGGAGTGTGGTGTGGCCGCAGTTGCCGCAGACGCGGGCGCGGAGTTCGCTGTTGACACGGCCGGTGAAGATCATGGCGTTTGGTTCCGCCAGCACTTTGACGGATAGGCTGAATTCCGAGATGTGGGAATGATCGACAATCTCGACGTCGGGGATCACGTTGGGGGATTGGCAGGCTGGGCAAACCATTGCGACATTGTATCGCCGGGCGGCGCGGGGTGTTTCCACGCGCCGCCGCGGACGCTACTGCACGGTTTTCATGGCGAGTTGGAGGGTGGCTACGGGCGTGATGGCGCCCGAGCGGAAGTCGCGCTGGGCGCCGGCACGGAGGCCGACCGTCCACTTATTACTCATGCGGGCGGAGACCTCTCCTTTGAACGCCCAGAGGTGCTCCGGGTAGGGGTTGCCCACGGTGAGGCGTTCGGCGATGACGGAGGTGATGAGCCATTCGCGGAGGTAGCGGAAGGTTTGGAAGTAGGTGGCTTGCTGGGCGAATTGGACATCGCGAGCCGCGAGGTGGAAGCGGCGATCGGTGATGTCGTGTTCCGCAAGAATGCCCCAGGCGCCGAAGCCGAGACGGGTGTAGACGCCGCTGAGGTTGCGAACGCCGAGGCGATCGGACCCGCGCAGACCGTTGAAGCCGACGACGGTTTTGCCGTGGCCAAGAATGTCGGCCTCCGCCACGAACCCGGCGCCGGACTCCCGCGCGAGGCGGGGTTCGCGACCGCTGGGGGCGAAGGCGAAGGGCGCCGCCATCCAGCGTTTCCCCCAGAAGAAGGCCTTGGCCTGCGTCGGCACGTCGTAGTAGCCGAAGCGGTTCCGCGCCTTGATAAACGTGGTCTGGTCCGGGATGATGAGTCCCTGCGGGAGGACGTCGCGCCCGACGCCGAACTCCATGCCTTCGCGCGGGCGGTACTGGAGCATGGCGGAGCTGACCAGGACGAGGCCCGGACGGAGGGCCGGGTCATAGACCTTGGCCCGGCGCATGGTGGGATCGGTCTCGCCGTCGATCATGGCGGAGACGCGGAAGCCTTTGCCGAGATTGGTGACGTTGCGATAGAAGAAACGGCCGCGATTGATGTCGAGGAGCGGGCCGCCAGTCGAGGTGGTTAGTTGCGAGGAGTAGACGCCGCGGACGTCTTGATCGACGCGGCTGCCGAAGGTGAGGATGCTGAGTCTGCCTTCGTTGGGCTGATACTCGCCGCCGCGGAGGCTTTGGGCGAGATCGATACCTTTTC
This sequence comes from Acidobacteriota bacterium, assembly GCA_947470805.1. Lineage (GTDB taxonomy): Bacteria > Acidobacteriota > Terriglobia > Bryobacterales > Bryobacteraceae. The sequence goes on from CANIVU010000060.1 coordinate 14,290, forward strand.
CATAGAGATTGAGCAGGCCGCCGCCCTGCGGGGTGACGTGGCAGGAGACGCAGTTGGGGTAGCCAAGGCGAATCATGGTTGGCAGGGCGAAGGCGGAGGAGGCGCAGAGAAGGAGGGTGAGGAATCGATTCACTTCTCGCCTCCGGCGCGGGTGGCGGAGGATTCGACGGTTTCCTTGCCGGCGAGTTCGATGTGGATTTTGACGTCGTCGTCGCATTTGACGCCGAACTGGGAGGGGCGTTCGATGCCGTAGTCGCTGAGCTTAATGACGCCGTCGAGGATGGCGCGATAGGCGGCGCCGGCCTTGACCTTCAGCGCCACGGTGAGAGGCTTTTCGACGCCGCGAATGGTCATTTTACCAGTGATTTTGCAGGACCCGTCGCCGCCGGCATCGACGGGGCAGGCCATGTTGGAACCGGTGAATTTGAGTTCGGGCAGCTTCTGGTCGGCGGTGGTGAAGATGTACTTTTTCATGTGGTCGTCGCGGAGGCTCATGCCGGTGGTGAGCGCTTCGACTGGGAGCGTGGCGGCGACGTCTTCGAGGATTAACTGGGCGCCTTCCTTGCGGAGGCGGGCGAGGCCGCGGACGTTACTGGATTTGCCGTGGACGCTGACGGCGGAGATGTTGGTGCCCACGTCAAAGGTGACGGTGCCGCCGTCGAGGCTGAGCGAAGTCTGCCGGGCGCCTTCGGCCGAGAGCAATGAACACAGGGCGGCGGAAGCCAGCAAGCCTGGCTTGAAGAAGGGAATGCGGTGCATGTCGGTGAGTCTCCTGTAGGGTGTTTTTGGACGCTTTACAGGCTGGATATGCAGGAATACGGGAGAGGCGTTAAGGCGGTAAAACGGGGCGCGAGACTACGCGCTGGCGACAGGGGAATACAGACCATCTTCGGTGAGGACGACGGAACCTTCCAGACGGGAGATGAGTACGGAAATGTGATCTTCCATGTCGTCCATGGGGACGTTGGGATCGAACTGGCGGAGCAGGGCGTGGGCCATTGCTTTGTGATCGCGGGTTGTTACGTCACCCAGTTTACGGATGAGGAATTCGACGAGAAACACTTCGGAGCGTGTTTCGAAATCGGGAGCGAGAGAGGCGATGGCAGCGGCGTTCGCGCTGAGGCCGGGGGGGATGGGACGATGATCGGCGGCGAGGAGGACGCCGGCCCGAAGCATTGTGTTTACTACCGCTTTTGTTGGCATGTGCCAGTTGGTGACTTCGACCGCGGCGTCCGCGCCCCATTGCCGGCCGAGTGATTCCATCTCACGAGCGAGGCGGGCGAGCATTACGGTTGATTTGTTTTGCAGGTGCCAGGACATCTCCTGCCGGGCCGCACGGAACAGAATGTCCCGGACTCGTTTTTCGGAGTACAGGAGGTTTTTGCGGAGGCACTGGATCATCTGGCCAGAACGCGTTGGCTTTGTTGTCAGAGAATTTTGAATGGGTAGAAGTTGCGGCATAGCTCATTTCAGATTGAAGGTACAGGTTCTAACGGGTATGCACCTTCGTGGCCAATCTCCTTTTCTCCATGGATTTGGTGCAACTGTTTGCATTTATGACCGGGTGCGGGCGCGGGTTTCCTTCTAGCGGATTGCCGCTGGAAGATCTTACCGGACATTGCGTAATTTGTACCGAGGGCGGGAATGGTCCGCCGGAACTGGCACGGCGGACCTTGTTCAGTAGGGGATCGCGAAACTCAGGAAATATAGGGCGGTTGTGAATTTACCGGTGTCGCGTTACAGCACGCCAAACTTGGCGAACACGTCGCGGAGGTAGGCGCCTTTTTGGAGCTCTTCGCGGGAGTGGTCTTCGCGGGTCACTTTGTCGTAGGCGAGCGCGAGAACTTCCTTGACCATTTTGCCGGGGATGACGATGACGCCGTCGTGATCGCCGAAGACGAAGTCGCCGGGGTTGACGATGACTTCGCCGCATTCGACGGGGACGTTGTAGGCGGTGACGATGCCGCGGCCCATGGAGTCGACGGGTTTGATGCCGGCGGCGAAGACGGGGAAGTTGATGTCTTCGATTTTGGTGATGTCGCGGACGAGGCCGTCGATGACGGCGCCGCGGGCGCCGCGGGCTTTGGCGGCTGTCGAGAGCAACTCGCCCCAGGGGGCGTTGCGGGTGGACTTCTGGGTGCCGCAGACGGCGACTTCGCCGGGGAGGAGGCTATCTACGGCTTCGATCTCGATGTCGTAGGGATTTTCGGGAATGTGATAGATGTCCGAGCAGGAGATGGTGCGCGCCCAGCCGGCGAAGACGCAGCCTTTGTGGACAGGGCGGAGGTACTCACGCATGGCCTGATGGCGGACGCCGAGTTGATCGAGAGAGTCGGAGACGACAGCGGTGTAGAGGTTCTTTTCTGCGAATTCGCAGGCTTCAATATCCCAGGCAGCCATTTCGTCACGGTATCACGGGTTGCCAAAGCGGTGGTGGAATTCGATACACTCGGGGACAGTTTTTATTAACAATGCTGCATCCAACGATTCGACAGATTTGCGCGGTGTTGATGGCGACTGTGGTTTGGGCCGCGCCGGATATTGCACCGCTGGGTTCCTATACGGCCGTGGAGCGAAGGCACTGGGCGTTTCAGCCGCGGAAAGATGTCGCTGTTCCCACGTTTGATGACGCGGCGGCAAAGGCTTGGATTCGGACGCCTGTGGATGCGTTTGTGCTGGCCGGGTTGCGGAAGGCGGAGTTGACGCCGGCTCCGGAGGCGGATCGGGCGACGCTGATTCGGCGGGTTACTTTTAACTTGCACGGGTTGCCGCCCACGCCGGAGGAGATTGCGGCGTTTGTGGCGGACAAGCGACCGGATGCCTATGAGAAGTTGGTGGACCGGTTATTAGATTCGCCACGGTATGGCGAGCAGTGGGCGCGGCACTGGCTGGACGTGGTGCGGTTTGCCGAATCCGATGGGTATGAGTACGACACGCACCGGCCGGACGCGTTCCGGTTCCGGGATTACGTGATTGCGTCGTTCAATTCCGATAAGCCGTACGATGTTTTTTTGAAGGAGCAGTTGGCCGGGGACGAGATCGATTCGAAGAACGATACGCTGCTGGTGGCGAGCGGGTTTAACCGGCTGGGGCCGTTGCGGAAGAACGCGGGCAATCAGGACGTGGCGAGTTCACGGACGGAAGTATTGACAGAGATGGCGAACATCGTTGGCGCCGGGATGCTGGGCATGACGATGGGTTGCGCGCGTTGCCACGACCACAAGTTTGACCCGATCCGGCAGTCCGACTACTACCGGTTGCAGGGCTACTTTGCGCAGACACATGCCAACGATGTGGTGATTGCGACGCCGGAGGAGCAGGCGAAATACAAGGCCACGATGGAGCCGCTCGAGACCGAGATGAAGAAGCTGCGCCTTTCGATGCGGAAGGCTACCGAGGAAGAAAAGGGCAAGATTCTGACGCGGCTGGAAGAAATTGACGGGCAGATACCGTTGCCGCTGACGGCGATGTACGCGGTGAAGAACGACCTGAAAGAGATGACGCCGATCCACATGCTGGAACGTGGGGACTACCGGAACAAAGGGCCGGCGGTGGGTATGCGACCGCCGGGGATTCTGTTGCCCGAGGGTACCGAGGAGTTGCCGCTGGCGACGGAGAAACCGCGGGCGAAGCTGGCGGAGTGGGTGGCTGCGCCCGAGAATCCGCTGACCGCGCGGGTGATGGTGAACCGGATTTGGGGCTTTCATTTCGGGCGGCCGATTGTGACGACGCCGAACGATTTCGGGAAGATGGGCACGCGGCCATCGCATCCGGAGTTGCTGGACTGGCTGGGGAATGAATACGTGCGGCAGGGTTGGAAGATGAAGCCGATGCACCGGATGATTCTGTTGTCGGCGGCGTACCGGCAGGCGAGCGTGTCGCCTTTAGAGAAGGCCTTTGCGGCGAAGGATCCGGAAAACAAATGGCTGTGGAAGGCGAACCGGCGGCGGTTGGAGGCCGAAGAAATTCGGGACACGATGCTGGCGGTTTCCGGGCGTTTGAACGCGAAGCTGGGCGGGCCGTCGGTGATGGTGCAGATTGACCCGGAGCTGATTAAAGATCTGAAGCGGCCGCAGTATTGGGTGACGACGAAGGACCGTTCCGAGCACGACCGGCGGACGATCTACATGATCTACAAGCGCAACCTGATTCTGCCGTTTATGCAGGTGTTCGATTCGCCGGATACGCTGCTGAGCTGTGCGCGGCGGGACCAATCGACACACGCGCCGCAGGCGTTGGAGTTGTTGAACGGAACGGTGTCGAATGACCTGGCGATTGCGTTTGCCAAGCGGCTGGCGGGGGCGCCGGGGGAACGTGTGGACATGGCGTGGAAGTTGGCGACGGGGCGGTTGCCGAATGCGAAGGAGCGGGCGTTGTCGCTCCAATATCTGGATGATCCGGACCCGTCGGCGGCGACGGAGTTTGCGTTGTCCCTGTTTAATTCGAACGCTTTTCTTTACGTGAACTGAGATGCCTGAACATATTCGTTTTGCTCGGAATCGACGGGAGTTTTTGACGGACTGCTTTTGCGGGGTTGGGGCCTTGGGCTTTGGCTCGCTAATGGCGGCGGAGAAGTCGCGTAACCCGCTGGCCCCGAAGGCGCCGCATTTTCCGGCGAAGGCGAAGAGCATGATCTTTTTGTTCCAGGCGGGCGGGCCGTCGCACCTGGAGACGTTTGATCCGAAACCACTGTTGAACAAATTGCACGGGGAGAAGCGGCCGGAGTCGTTTGGGAAAGTGGAGTACCAGACAGTCAACGAGAAGTCGCGGCTGCTGGGGACGAAGCGGACGTTTGCGCGGTATGGGAAGTCGGGGTTGGAGATTTCGGATTTGCTGCCGCACCAGGCGCAGATTGCCGATGACCTGTGCGTGATTCGGTCCATGCATGGGGACATGGTGGTTCATTCGGCGGCGCAGTATCAGCTGATGTCGGGGCGTGTGATTCCTGGCTTTCCATCGATGGGTTCGTGGGTGACGTACGGGCTGGGCACGGTGAGTGATTCGCTACCGGCGTATGTGGTGATGCCGGATCCGAACGGGGCGCCGGAGGGCGGGCAGCCGGTGTATACGAACGGGTTTTTGCCGGCGGTGTATCAGCCGTCGATGTTCCGGGCCGGGAAACACCCGGTGTTGAATTTGGACGTGCCGAAGGGCATCACGCTGGAGCGGCGGCGGAAGACGATTGACCTGATCCGGCAGTTGAACGAAGCGAATATGTTGGACGAGGACGCGGAGTTGGCGGCGCGGATTTCGGCCTACGACACGGCGTTTAAGATGCAGACGCAGGCGCCGGAACTATTTGATATTTCCAATGAGCCGCAGGAGACGTTGGAGATGTACGGCGTGGGCAAGCCGGATACCGACGACTACGGGCGGCGCTGTTTGCTGGCACGGCGGCTGATTGAAAAGGGAGTTCGGTTCGTTTGTGTCGTGGCCGGTGGAGGCGGGGCAGAGACGGAGTGGGACGCGCATTCCGATATTGAAAAGAACCATGCGCGGATGGCGCGTTTGACGGACCAGCCGACGGCGGCGTTGGTGAAAGATTTGAAACGGCGCGGACTGTTGGACGAAACGATTGTGCTGTGGGGCGGAGAGTTCGGACGGTCGCCGGAAAGTGAACGCGGATCGGGCCGGGACCATCACAACCGAGGCTTTTCGATGTGGGTGGCAGGCGGCGGCTTCAAGGGCGGGATGGCCTACGGCGCCACCGATGACATTGGACTGATTTCCACTGTGAAACCGGTCCATTTCCGCGATTTGCATGCGACGTTGATCAATCAATTGGGCTTGCAGCAGGATGCGTTGAGCTACCTGCACCAGGGACGTCGGGAGCGGTTGACCGAAGTGCACGGGACGATCATTAAAGACTTATTGGTGTGACCTTATGATGAGACTCAGTTGTCTTTCGCTTAGCTACCAGAGAGAGTTCAAGGCCGGGCGAATGGACCTGCCGAAGTTCATGACGACCGCGCGGGGATTGGGGTTCGACGGCGCCGATCTGCACATGGCGCATCTTAAGAGCTTCGACCGGATCTACTTGAAGCAGCTGCGGCGGATGCTGTTGGACAATGGCCTTTCGGTGCCGAGCTTTCCGATCTCGACGGAGTTCGGGCGGTTTCCCGATCGCGTGGAAGCGGAGATTGAGAAGTGTCGCGTGGGGATGGAGACAGGGCTGTTTCTGGGGGCTCCGGTGGCGCGGGTGTTTGTGGGTTCGACGCCGCCGGGCGGGAGCGATGAAGAGGCGTTTAAACGGGGCGCTGACGCGTTGCGGCGCTGCGCGGAGATTGGCGCCGATATCGGCATGGTGGTGGCGTTGCAGAACCACAGCGGGTTGACCAGCACGGGCGACGACATGCTGCGTTTTCACAAAGCGGTGAACCATCCGAACTTCGCGCTGGTGCTGGATACCGGGCATTTTACGGGGCGTGCGGGTCCGAACGGGCCGAAGAAGGAAGGGCACACGTACGCCGATTACTACAAGTCGTTGGAGCAGGTGGCGCCGTTGGCGCCGTTCGTGCGGGTGAAGGTGTATGAGTCCGATGCGCAGGGCGTGGAGAAGTTCATCGACTACAAGCGAGTCTTCGAGATTCTTCGCGGGGTGCACTACAACGGGTTTTGCAGCATGGTGTACGAGGGGACGGAGGACGAGATGACGGCGATACCGCGGGCGGCGCGGTACCTGCGCAAGATGGTGCGCGGGGATTAGTTTACGATGGAAGACTCATGAGTGATCCAATCGTCGACTATCTAGAGTGGAAGAAGCAGGGTGGGGAATTGCGGGCACGCGCGAAGCAGGCTATTGAAGTGCGTTTCCGTGAGTTGCTGACTGAGGCCGCGCAGCTGGCCGAGGCGTATAAGGAAGACTTCGGGGTTTCCTTGGCACCGCCATCGTCGGTGACGGTGTTTAAGTTCAAAGTGGGCGCGAAGAAGCCCGTGAAGAAGGCGGCTCCGGCGGCTGCGCCTGGGAAGGCTGCGCCTGTTGCGGTGGTGGCGCCGGCCGCGGCTTCGGTGGACCCGAAGATTGTGGCGCTGGAAAAGCAGTTGGCGGGGGCGCGGAAGAAGTTGGAAGCGGCGCAGGCCAAGGGCGCTTCGACGAAGAATCTGGAAGACCGCATTTACGAGTTGGAAGACGATCTGCGTCTGGCGACGCATTCGGTATAGGTGAGAGATGCCTCTGTTTTTGTTCCTCCTGATTGGCGCGGCTTTGGCGGCGCAAGAGATTCCTGCGGCGTATGGGAAGTACTGTGCGTCGTGTCACGCCGATAGTGCGCGTGGGACCGATCGCGGTCCGGGGTTGATCGATTCGCGGTCGTTGCGATCGCGGAGTGAGGCACAGATCAGAGGCATCATTCGCAATGGGACGCGCGGCGGGATGCCCGGGTTCCCGCTTGCGGATGCGGAGCTGGACGTGTTGGCGAAGGCGGTGCACGCCTGGAATTCGTCGGCGCTTGAAGCGCATCCGGCGGGAGACCAGGCGGCGGGGCGGGCGGTGTTCGAGGCGAAGTGTTTGACCTGCCACATGGCGTTCGGCAAGGGGGCTTCGAATGGGCCGGACCTGTCAGGCGTGGGGAAGGAGCTGACCGTTCGCGAGTTGGAGGATACGTTGAAGGATCCGAATTCGCGAAAGGGGAAGCGGAACGGGGCGGCGTGTCCGAGTTGGGCGTTTTGCCCGGACGACCCGTGGGGCGTGGTGACGGTGAAGATGAAGGACGGCTCGTCGGTACGCGGGTTTGCGCGGAGCCGTGGTCCGCACGATGTGCAGTTGGAGACGTTCGACGGCAAGATGAAATTGGTGCCTGGCACCAGTTTTGTTTCGGTGACGGCGGAGAAGGGTTCGTATATGCCGGCGTTCGCGGGGAGCGATGGGGAACGGCGGGATTTGATTGCCTATTTGGCGACACTGGGTGGCGTGGGCGTGGGGCCGTTGGCGAGTGGCGTTGCCGCTCCGGCGGCGGAGATCGCTCGTGTGCAGACGCCGAAGACGGGCGAATGGCCGGGGTATCACGGGCTGCCATCGGCGAACCGGCATAGCCCGCTGGCGCAGATTACGCCAGCGAACGCGGCGCGGTTGAAACCGGTGTGGAGCTATGCGTTGCCGCATCCGAGCCTGCAGACGACGCCGCTGGTGTCCGATGGGATTATGTACGTGACGGCGCCGAACCAGGTGTGCGCGCTGGACAGCACGACGGGGCGCGAGATCTGGTGCTGGGTGAAGCCGCGCGGGGATGCGCGTTCGATTTCGGGCGACGCGGCCAAGGGCGCGCAGCGCGGGGCGGCGTTGTTGGGCGATAAGGTTTTCTTTGCGACGGACGATGCGCACCTGGTTGCGTTGAACCGGCTGACGGGTGCGCTGATCTGGCAGATCTTCCTGCCGACCGATAAGGTGGGCGCGTATGGCTCCACGGCGGCGCCGCTGGTGGTGGGTGACATGGTGGTCACCGGCATCGCGGGCGGGGATTCGCCGTTGTTGGGATTTGTGGTGGCCGTGAAGGCGGCGACGGGCGAAGAGGTGTGGCGGTTCCGGACGATTCCGCGGCGCGGCGAGAAGGCCGCCGAGACGTGGGGCGGGAAGGCGATTGAGTATGGCGGCGGGGCGACTTGGCTGACCGGGTCCTACGATCCGCAGGCCGATACGATCTACTGGCCGACGGGGAATCCGTATCCGGACACCGATGGGACGGACCGCGGCGGAGACAACCTGTATACGAATTGCGTGGTGGCGCTCGATGCCAAGACGGGCAAGCTGAAGTGGCATTTCCAGTTCACGCCGCATGACCTGTGGGACTGGGACGCGACCGAACCGCTGGTGCTGGTGGACGCCAATTTCAAGGGCAAGCCGCGGAAACTGCTGCTGCAGGCGAATCGCAACGGGTACTTCTATGTGCTGGACCGGACGACGGGCGAGTTCCTGTTGGGGACGCCATTTGTGAAACGGCTTACATGGTCGACGGGACTGGACGCGAAGGGACGGCCGCAGGTGAACCCGGCGGCGAAACCGACGGCGGGTGGGACGAAAGTATGCCCGGCCGTGCGCGGAGCGACGAACTGGTATTCGACGGCATACAACCCGGTGACGAAGCTGTTCTATGTTATGGCCGTCGAGGATTGCAATATGTACCGGGCTGCGGGGAGCTGGTTTGTTCCTTATAATGACCCGGCCAATCCGCCGGAAAAAGTGCTGCGGGCATTAGATATTGAGACGGGTCGCATTGTTTGGGAGGTGCCGCAGATCGGTGCGCCGGAGGCGAACTACTCGGGCGTGCTGTCGACGGCGGGCGGGGTGTTGTTCTACGGCGAGAGCGGCGGGACGTTCGCGGCAGCCGACGCGAAGACCGGCAAGACACTGTGGCATTTTCCTACAGGCCAGGCCTGGAAAGCGTCGCCGATGACCTATTCGGTGAACGGAAAGCAGTACGTTTCCATCGCTGCCGGTGGCAATGTAATGGCGTTTTCGCTGGACTGAAAGAAAGCGCTTGCAATCTGTTTCTACTAGGACTACCTTGGAATCGGAGGCAGTTCCCATGAAACGTTTATCTCTGGTTTTCTTCTTATTTGTTCTGGCGCTTCCGTTGTTCGGTGATGGAACGCAGTGGCCGCGCGTGACCGCGGTGACTCCGGATCCGGGCAAAGTGACGGCGGAATTTACGGCAACGGGCGACAATCTGGCGAAGACCCAGGTTGCCGAGGTGTATCTGAACGACGGCAAGGACGACACGAAGGTGGTCATCGTCGAGCAGACCAAGGAAGCATTGAAGTTCAAACTACCGGCTGGCTTGAAGGCTGGGAAGTATGGGCTTGTTGTGTTGACAGTGGACCGGATGCAGTTCATTGAGCAGCCGGTAAAAGTTACGATCGAGTAGTTGCGCGGCGGCGGGTAGAATAATACCCGGTATGTACCGCACACTTCTGGTTTTTGCACTCGTATTCAGCGCCGCGATTTCGGCGCAGACGCATCCCCTGGAAACGCTAATCACGGCAGCCCGGGAACACTCGCCGCAGTTGGGTGAGTTGATTCGGGCCGGGTTGCCGGGGTTAGCGGGACGGGACGGCGCGGCGGTGTGGGGCCAGGAGTTTCTGTTCGCGGTTCGATCGGAGGAGCCCGCCACGGTTTCGATTGATCACGGCCCGCCACTCGTCATGCGACGAGTGGCGGGTTCGCCATTTTGGTACCCGCTAAAAACGCTGCGACTGGGGACGACGCACCACTACGAGTACTTTGCGGGGGCGCGGTCGTTGGGGGCGTATGATAACCCGGATTCGTATCCGCGGGCTGGGGCGGCGCAGGGTGTGCTTTCGGCGCAGAAGACGATTCAGAGCCGCGTGTATCCGGGTAAGGCGGTGGACTTCTGGGTGTATGCGAATGCGGGCGTTGACCTGAAGAATGGCGCGCCGCTGATGGTGTGGCAGGACGGGGAGACGATTGTCGGCAATGCCGATCTGCTGCGGTTGCGGCTGCAGATAGTGAGCGACAATCTGGTGGCGAAGAAGTTGATTCCGCCGATGGTGCATGTGCTGATCGCGCCGGCGGCGGGGATCCGGAGCGTGCAGTACGATACGGTGTCGGACCGGTATGGGCGGCACCTGTTGGAAGAGATTTTGCCCGCGGTGGAGAAGACGTATAAGATCCGGAAGGATGCCTATTCGCGGGCGGTGGCGGGGGCTTCGTCGGGGGCGATTTGCGCGATGAATGTGGCTTGGTACTACCCGGGTCAGTTCAGCCGGGTGTTGTCTCACATTGGGAGTTACACGGGGATTCAGACGGTGCCGGACGGTGGGTATCTGGTGTCGCACCGGGTGCGGCGGGAGGCGCGGAAGAACTTGCGGGTATGGATGTCGGACGGGGCCGATGACATTGAAAACCAGGCGGGGAGCTGGCCGTTGAACAATATTCAGCTGGCGAATTCGCTGAAGTTGAAGGGGTACGATTTTCACTTCCGGTTTGGGGAGAGCGCGCACGCGATTGCGCAGGGGGCGCTGGATTTGCCGGAGTCGCTGGTGTGGTTGTGGCGGGATTGGGATGCGGCGAAGACGGAGCAGGTGTATGAGATGGAGGAGTCGGAGCGGGGGAAGCCGTTGTTCCGGGTGAAGATTGAGAACCGGGAGGCGTGGTGAATCGTTGCGATGCCGGGGGCCTGTTGTTGTCGCCTGGGCGATGGTGTTTATCTGACCAAATGCAATTGGACAGGGAGGGAGAGGTTGGTTTCGCCGGGGGCAATTTCGATCTCGCTCGATTCGATGGATCTTCCGGCGCGAGGCGGGAATACTGTGCCGACGCGGAATTTGATGGGTTTAGTGGCGGTTACGACGGCTGACAGGATTCCGGTGTCGGGCGACCAGGTCTGGCTGTAAACGAGACCTGGATCGGCGATGAGCATCGGTGAGCCGGATTGGACTTTGGCGGCTTCCGGCGACATTTGGATCTGGAGCGTAAGCTCTCTGCTTGGGCTGGGGCGGGGAAGCGTGAATTGCACTAGAAGCGTGAATTGCACTATTGGGTGGGGGCGGGCGTCATCGACTGCGACGACTTGCGCGAGTTCTTTTGACGGGACGCCGGGGTGCCATGTCAGCGGATACGGGCTTCCCTCAAAGCCCCAGCCGCCGCCAGCGAACAGGACGAATTGCCCCGCATCGATGCTGGGGAACGTGAACTCGCCTGCCTCGTTGGTGGTGGCGGGCAGGGCGGCCATGCGGCCGGTGAGCGTCTCTGCTTTGATCTTCAGTTTCGCGGCTGGGGCGCCGTCGCTGGTTTGAGCGCGTCCGGAGATGGAAAACCGCGGCTTCATTGGAATACTGCGATTGGCGCAGGCCCCAGGGAGGAGCCGGATTGGGGCGAGGGCGGTGGCCGGTTCGGCAACGCTGTAGTTGTCCCGATTCGCGGAGATGGTGTACTGCCCCGCGGGCAGGTCCGTCCATTCCACCTCACCTTTGGGGCCGGTTTGCTGTTCCTCAGCGAGGCGCGGACCGGCGAGTTGAACTGTCGCGCCGGAGAGGCTGCCGGCGGAGTTGCTGTGGACCCAGATCTTCAACGATGCGCCGGGGGGATTGGCGGCGGTGAGTTTCCGGAAGAAGTCGATTCGCGGCTGGTGGACGGAGGGCGTGAAGGGGCCGGAGTAGCCGCATGGTGTGGAGCGAAGCGCCTGCTGCCAGTACGAGTCCTCCTCGATATAGAACTGGTCGCCCGCACGGAGGTCTATCGTCGTCCACACGTGATAGACGAATTCTCCAGAGGGCGGTTTGCCGTAAAAACTGGCGATCGTCTTCATGCGGACGGGGACCAGCGGTGTGGGATCGGCGTTGCTCTTCTGTGCGATTTTGGCTTCGAGGACCTCAGCCAGGAAGACATTGCGGGTTGGCGAAATCACCTCGCATGGGGCGGCGTCGCGGCAGGTGGTGGCCCACGTGGTGGCGGCGAATAGGAGTGCGAGGGCCGGGCGCATGGCTTCAGTCTACTTGGGGTCGAAGAGGAATTGGACGCAGGTGCCGGGGAGGAGTTGGAAGGTGGGATTCGATTCGTTGCGCTCGTCGAGCGTGAATCCACTGCGCGCGGGGTGGACGGCATATCGGCCCGGCGGGAGGTTGCGCCATTCGGTGACGCCGCGGGCGTCGAATATGTTCTCGATGGTTCCGTTGGGGCCGGTGAGGCGGATAGCGTTGTGGGCGCCCGTCCGGAACGCGATGCGCACGTAGGTCTCCTCGTGCTTGCCGGCGGCGAGTTCCTGGAAGAATTGCTGGCGGGTATGGGTGGAGCCCGAAACGTTGGTGGTCTGGCCACAGTCCCTGGCGCGCAAGGGGAAGTTGGACTCTTCGATGTAGATCAACTCGCCGGCGCGGAGACTGTTCGACGCAAACCATTGGAGCGTGAATTCGGCGCCGGGCGAGGGGCCGTAGATCAATTTACGGAGACGCATGCGGATGGGGACTCGCTGTTCCCAGTTGCGAAGCTGTTTCGGCGCTTCATAGGTGTCCATGGACTCAGCGATTGCTACGACGAGTCCGGGACGCACGGCGTAGCAAGGCGGGCTTGTCGCGCAAGTCATTGCTGACAGGCCGACAGCGAAAAGCACGGAAAGTACCAGGGGCACCATTACAGTTTACTTTGTGATAAAGTTTCCCCACACGTTAGACCGCAACGTGCACGGAGAAACAAGGGGTTATTGGATGCACATTTGTCGCATTGCTCTTGCTTTGGTAATTGGCGCCAGCCTGTTCGGACAGGCTGAGCGTGGCACTTTCAACGGAACTGTTCTCGACCCATCGGGCGCGGCTGTAGTGGGCGCGACGGTGAAGGTTGTGAATCCCGCAAACGGCGTGGAATTCACGTCTCTGACGACGGATGCCGGTGTTTACCGCATGCCGTCGCTATCGCCCGGAACGTATCGGATTACCGTTTCGGCGCCGGGTTTCAAAGGCGCCATCCGGCAGAATGTTGTACTGGCTGTGGCGCAGACGTTGACGGTTGATTTCCACCTGGAAGTTGGCAATATTTCCGATCAGATTACGGTGTCGAGCGAGGCGCCGTTGTTGGAAACGGGTACTGCGGAGATCGGCAGCTATGTGACCAAGAAAGAGTTCGACGCCTGGCCGATCGCGGTGGGCGGGGGACGGCGTCAGATTCAACAGTTCATTTTTACGTCGCTGCCGGGTACGGTTGGCGGCACGTGGCAGGGGTCGATCAACGGCGGGCAGAACTACTCGCACGAAATTCTGATCGACGGCATTTCGATTGGGCGCATGGATCTGGCGGGCGGCGCGAACTCCGAGTTCAGCCCTTCGGCCGAATCGATCAGCGAATTCAAAATGCAGACCGGCACGGTGAGCGCGCAGTATTCGGGCGGGCAGACTTCGGTGGCGAACTTCGCGACCAAGAGCGGCACGAACTCGCTGCATGGCTCGGCTTATTACTACGGCCAGAACGATGCGTTGCGCGCGAATGCGTTCAACAGCAATGCGGCGGGGATTAAGCGCCAGCCCTACAAGCAGCACAACTATGGCTACTCGGCTGGCGGGCCGGTGATGATTCCGAAAGTTTATGACGGCCGGAACCGGACGTTCTGGTTCCACAATATGGAGCGGACGACGCAGGCCGATTACAACCAGAGTGGCTTCGTCACGCTGCCGACGCCCGCGTTCAAACAGGGTGATTTCTCCAGCCTGTTGAACTCCGGTTTCACCGGCAACACCGCGTCGGGCACCAACGCCGGCACGGACGCGCTGGGCCGCCCGGTGCAATTCGGTGCGATCTACGATCCGCGGTCCGCGCGGCAGGTTGGCAACACCTGGGTGCGCGACCTCTTCCCGGGCAACATGATTCCGCGGGCCCGGTTTGGCGCGGTGCCCTCCAAGATTCTGGAACTGGCGCCAATCGACGATCCGATCTTCGGCGGGATGCTCAACAACATGCCCGCGATCGGCACATGCTGTCCTGAATTCCGGGAGCGGATGCTGACCTTCAAGGGCGACCACAACATCAACACCCGTCATCGTCTGAGCGGCATGGTGAACCGGAACTTCCGCGTTCGTTATAACTCCGGCTCGCCGCGTTGGAGCGCGCCTCCCGGATCGCCCACCAACGTGTATCAGAACCAGGACACGCCGGGCACGATGGCGCGTTTGGCTTATGACTTCACGCTTACGCCCACTCTTCTGGGCCGCGCCAACCTGGGCTACAACCGCTTCGGCAACATGAACGAGAGTGTCTACGTCGATCAGGATTGGCCGGCCAAGCTGGGCATGACGAATGTCCCCGGCGTGCACTTCCCGGTACTGAACTTCGGCGGGCAACCCTTCCAGGGTGGCGGCATCGGCGCCGGCGGCCGACTGGGGTCGAACAACCGCGGTGGCAGCTTCAACGGGTCGACAATCGGCCAGGTGGATCTGACCAAAGTCAGCGGCAAACACAACTTCAAGTTCGGCTTCGAACAGCGCCGCTACTACTACAACACGCGCAACAAGTCCGGTTCGGGCGACTTCAACTTCTCGCCGAACCAGACCGCGCTGCCGGGCTTCATCAACCAAACGGGGCACAGCTTCGCCAGCTTCCTGCTGGGCGATTATGCTTCGACCAGCCGCGGCATCGCGGCCTCCAACTTCGGTCACCGCTGGCGGCAGACCGGCCTCTATTTCCAGGACGACTGGAAGCTGACGCCGCGCCTGACGCTGAACATTGGCTTGCGTTGGGAGATCGTGGGCGGGCTGGCGGAAGTGGCCGGCCGCATGTCGGCGATCGACTTCAGCGTGCCGAACCCGGGCGCGGGCAACCGGCCGGGCGCGTTGGTGTTTGCCGACGACCGCAATCGCAATGGCTTCATGGACACCTACTGGAAGCAGATCTCGCCGAAGTTCGGCTTCGCCTACGCGGTGTCGAACAAGCTGGTGATGCGCGGCGGCTACGGCATCAACAACACGCCGGCCATCTCCAACGGCTTCGGCTTTGGCGGCACGCTGGGCTATAACGGCAGCATCAGCGTCACCTCGGCCAACACGTTGGTGCCATTCGCGGAAGCGCCGTTGGGGAACATCTCCAACCCGTATCCGAGCTTCACCGGCACGTTGCCGAACAAGATCCCGACGCTCGCCAACGGGCAGGGCATCGACTACTACCCGATGAACGGCAACCATCTGCCGTACGTGCAGAACTGGAACTTCGGGTTCCAGTATCAGTTGCCGGCGCAGACGGTGGTGGAAGTGAACTACGTCGCCAACAAGGGCACGCGCCTGATCGCGCGTGGCTTCGTGAACCCGAACAACCTGCCGTTTACGGCCACGCAGCAGTATGGTGACATTCTGCCGCGGCCGTGGACTTCGGCCAGCCCGATTCCGGCTCCATACCCCGGCTTCGTGGGCACGAACCTGCAGGCGTTGCGCCCGTATCCGCAGTTCACGGGTATCAACAGCATCTTCCCGAACAACGGGTCGTCGTCCTACCAGGGCTTGCAGGTGCAGGTAACGCGCCACTTCTCCAAGGGCCTGGCTGTGCTGGGCGCCTACACCTTCTCCAAGACCATCGGCATGGCCGATAGCGCTTTGGATTCCGAAGGCGTGGCGGACATCTTCAATCAGCGCCTGGAACGCAGCATCATCAACTACCACTATCCGCATGTGGCCAAGTTGAGCTGGATTTATGAGCTGCCGATTGGCGTCAATAAAACCTTGAAGCTGAACCGCATGGTGGACAAGTTCATTGGCGGCTGGCAGCTCTCGGGTATTCAGAACTGGCGCAGCGGCTCCCCGGTGGCGATTAGCACCGGCGGCATTAGCTTGCCGACCGGCAGTTCCGCTCGTCCGGACCTCGTGCTCGGCGTGCCGATCGTGCTGAACTCCGACGCGGGAATCAACTTCCGCGGCATCAATAACGGCACGGCGTACTTAAACCGCGCGGCGTTCTCCAATCCTCCGGTCTTCGCCGGCGGGCAGAACGTTGTGACGCGGCTGGGGACCGTTGGGCCGTACCTGCCCAACATCCGCGACCGGCGGCTGACCACGTTTGACGCCAGCATCCAGAAGATCTTCAAGGTGGACGAGCAGCGCTTCTTCGAGCTGCGCGGCACGTTCTTGAACGCGTTCAACTGGGCGGGCGTCGGCGGGTTGAACACAAACCTGACGAGTCCGTTCTTCGGTCAGTACACGGGTCAGCAGCTTGGCCCGCGCAACATTGAAATCGCTCTGCGCTTTACGTTCTAATCAGAGGGATGTCACACCAACAACAAGGGGACCGGCCGCGGCCGGTCCCCTTAACCATTCCGGGGCTCCCTCCGGCGAACCCGACCTATTCGCAGGCGACTGTGCTGGGGAACCTTGTGTTTGTCTCCGGCATGTTGGGGATCGATCCGATGACCAACAAGCTGGCGGGGGACGATATGCGTTCGCAGACGCGGCAAGCGCTGTTGAACATTGAACGGATTTTGAAGGAGGCCGGGTCGGGGTTGGACCGCGTGGCGCGGTGCAATTTGTACCTGACCGATTACGGACGGCTGGCGGAGGCGAACGAGGTGTATGCCGAGTTTTTCTCCCAGCACAAACCGGCGAAGACCGGCGTTGGCGTATCGGAGCTATGGGCTGGGGCGCTGATTGAGATTGAAGTGACGGCGGCGTTGTAGCCATGCGCTGGCTGGTGGCGTTGGCGCTGGCCGGGGCCGTCTGGGCGGAGACGGGCAGCTGGGCGTGCGCGCCGTGCCACCGCGAGATTTTCGAGAAGCAGCGGCGGAGCGGGATGGCGCGCAGCAGTGGGCGCGTTGGGGATGGGTTTGAAAAGTTCGACGCGGGCGTCTTCCGCGGGCCGGGGGCGCGGTATCGCGTGACGCCGACGTATGAAGTGGACTTCGGCAAAGGCACGTTCCGGATGGAGTATTTCGTGGGGTCGGGCGCGGTGGGGCGGAGCTACGCGGGGTTCGTGGATGGGTTTCTGTTCCAGTCGCCTGCATCGTATTATTCGGCGCGCGGGGCGTGGGGATTGTCGCCGGGGTATGCCACGAAGCCCTTCGTGGATGTGGCGCGGCCGGTGGAGCGTGCGTGTCTGCAGTGCCATGCAACGGGGGCGCGAGCGGCGGCGGGGACGCAGAATGCTTTTGGGGATCCGCCCTTTGCCGAAGGCGGCGTGGGCTGTGAGCGATGCCATGGGGCAGGGGAGTCGCATGTGGCGAGGACGGGGCCGATCATCAATCCGGCGAAGCTGCCGGCGGCGCGGCGGGACAGCGTCTGCCTCCAGTGTCATTTGACGGGCGCGGCGCGCGTGGCGCGGGCAGGAAAGGGGCCGGAGACGTTTCGTGTGGGGGAGTTGCTGAGTGACCACTTGATGGTGTTTGTCGGCGGGCGGGGCGGGGAACGGGCGGCGACGGATCATGCGGAGCAGTTGGCGCGGAGCCGTTGCGCACAGGCATCGGGGGAGAAGTTGTGGTGTGGGACATGTCACGATGCACACGCTGGTTCGACGCGGCAGGCGGCGTGTTTGGATTGTCACAAACCCCACGCCAATGGCGGCGCTGATTGCGCTGGGTGCCACATGCCCAAGGGCCGTTCGCGCGAGGGGGAGCACGTCGTTTATACAGACCATACGATCGCGCGGAAGCCGGGTTCGGTCGCCGCCTTGAAGGAACTGCGGCCGTTCGCGTGGATGGCGCCGACGGAGCGAGAGTGGGCGTTGGCGGAGCCGGCGAAGAACCTGGGCGTGTTGGAGAAACTGGCGGCTCGGGCGGATGCGGACGCGGCGGTGCTAGTGCAATTGGCACAGCTCTACGATGGGCGGGGGAAGGGCGGGGTGCTGTATGAGCGGGCGTTGGGACTACAGCCGGACCACGCGACGGCGATGGCGAATCTGGGGATCTACAGGATGCAGGAGGGCCGGTCGCGGGAGGCGCTGGCGCTGTGGACGAAGGCGTTTGCGAAGAATCCAGGGTTGCTGGCGGTGGGTTTGAATCTGGCGATGGGGCAGGTGCAGGCGGGAGATAAACTGGGGGCCGCCGCGACGCTGCGCCGGGTGCTGCGGTTTCATCCGGACTCGGCGCAGGCGCGGGATTTGCTGGGGAAACTACTTTAACTTGCGGACCTTGATGTTGCGGAACCAGGCGGCGTCGCCGTGGTTTTGCAGCGTGATCTGGCATTCCTTTTTCGGCTGTTCGGCAAGCGCTTTGTGGATGGGCGAATCGGCGCCCCAGCGGCCGGCGGATTTTTCAAGCGTCGCCTTGGCGCTGAGGTCGCCGTCGACCACTTTTACGCCGTTGAGCCAGTGTTCGATGTGGTTGCCCTTGACGACGATGCGGGACTGGTTGTATTCGCCGATGGGCTTGGCGGCGGGCTGGGCCGCGGGAATCATCGAATAGAGCGCACCGGCCTGGTAGTAGGCGCCGCGCTTGGCGTCGGCGTGGCCGGCGTCATCGATCATTTGATACTCGAAGGCGACGATGTATTCCTGCGTGGATTGGGAGCGCTTGAACTCGCGCGTCCGGGCCGCATGGTTCGCCAGATTTTCGAATTTCCCGAACTCCTTGGTGCGGCGTTCGTCGACGAAGAAGCGGTCCTGCACGCGATACTTCAGTCCGCTGTTGCCTTTGGCTTCGATCTTCCATTCCCAGGCGAGTTCGAAATCGCCGAACCGTTCGGCGCTGAAGAGATCTTCGCGAAGCTTCGGATGGGGGACGGATTTAAGGGCGCCGTCTTCGATAATCCAGGAGTCGCCGGGAGGCGTGAGCTTGGTGACGTCTTCCCAGCCTTTCATTGTTTTGCCGTCGAAGAGCAGCTTCCAGCCGGCCTTCTTTTCGGCGGCGGTGAGGGTGTTGGAGGCGTCGGCGGCCGACAGGGCAGCCGCGCACAGAGCAGCGAGAAACAGTGAGCGCATTCGCTCCACGGTATCATGCGGGGGTGAACTTTTTCCTTGGTGCCGTGCTGCTGTTTTCGTTTTTTCGCGGGAATGGAGAGACGGGGTTGTACCTGGCCGAGAGCCGGGACGGGCTGCATTGGACGGCCTTGAACGGCGATAAGGCTTTGCTGGCGCCGGTGGTGGGCGAGTCGAAACTGATGCGCGATCCGTCGATCACGCGTGGGCCCGATGGCGTGTTCCACATGGTGTGGACGACGTCGTGGAACGGGAAGACGTTGGGGTATTCCAGTTCGCGGGACTTGAAGCACTGGACGCCGCAGAAGACCTTCGCGTGTTTGCCGGAAGCGTCCAATTGCTGGGCCCCGGAGGTGTTTCACGATGCGGCTACGAAGAGTTTCGTAGTGGTGTGGGCGTCGACGGTTCCGGGGAAGTTTCCGGAGACTTTGGGGACGGGGTCGAAGGAGTACAATCACCGGCTGTACGCGGTGCGGACGAAGGATTTCGTGACGTTTTCGGCGGCGAAGCTGTTTTATGATCCGGGGTTTCAGGTAATCGATGGCGCGCTGTTCCGCGAGGACGGGAAGTACTGGATGGTGGTGAAGGATGAGACGGAGCGGCCGGTGGCGAAGAAGCACTTGTTTCTGACGTCGTCGTCGTCGCTCGATGGGCCGTGGTCAGCGCCGTCGGCACCGATCTCCGGTCCGCAGTGGGCCGAGGGGGCGAGTCCGATGCGGATCGGTTCGTATTGGTATGTCTACTTCGACAAGTACCGCGACAAGAAGTATGGCGCGGTGCGGGCGAAGGATCTGGCCGGGTCCTGGGAGGATGTCACCGAGCAAATTACAATGCCGTCAGGCGTGCGGCATGGGACGGTATTTCAGGCGCCGGAGAGCGTGGTGAAAGGGTTGCGCTGACGAATTTAGATCGGTTCGTCGCCGATGACTTCGCGGACGGCGTTCAAGACAACGTCGACGGAAGCGGCGAGTTTTTCGCTGGCTTCTTCGGGCGTGGTGCCTTCGGCGCGGAGTTCGGGAATCTCTTCGATGAAGGCTTCGAAGCCGGTGGCGGTGGGTCTACAAATTGGCGTGAGGTTCATTGAAATAGTTTGTGGTCCAAGTGGCGAGCAGTTCGGGGTGCAGCGGCGTGTGCAATGTGGCGAGGGCTTTATCGACCCGCTCGGCGCCAATGCGCTCGCGCCGCAGGGTTAACAGCGCTTCGGCGTAGGCGGGCGTGAATTCGGGGTGCCCCTGGATGCCCAGCATGCGGCCCATGCGGAAGAGGCCGACGGGGCAATGGGCATTGCCGCCAAGCACTTTCGCGCCGGGGGGCAGGTCGAGCACCTGATCCTGGCAGCTCATCAGCACGTTGACGCTGGCGGCGGCCGGCTGCATCCACGATTCGTGTTTCGAGATCGCGAACGTATGAACGCCAATCCCCCATCCGTTCGGGCTCTTGGCGACGCGGCCGCCGAGCGCGTGCCCCATCATTTGATGTCCGAAACAGACGCCCAGGAACGGAACGCCCGCGGCGCGAATCCGCTGCGTCAGCGCGGCGAATTGATAGATCCAAGGCTCATCGTCGTAGACGCTTGCCTTGGATCCGGTGGTGATGTACGCATCGCATTCGTTGAGGTCCCGCGGGGCCTCGCCGTTGGTGAGATCGTAGACCTTCCATTCGGCGGGAAGCCACCGGGCGAACATCGCGTCGTAGTCGCCCGCGATGTGGCGGACCGATTCCATCGTGTGATCGCACTGCAGGAGCCCTAACTTCATACGGCGCGGAGGTGGTAGGACTTCGGACGTGTGAGCGCGTCGAAACCCAAAACGCTGAGTGAGCAACCGCGGCCGGTATCCTTCACGCCGGTCCAGGCCAGCGCCGGGTCTAGATAGTCGCAGCGGTTCATGAAGAGCGTGCCGGTTTCGATCTGCGCACCGATGCGCAGCGCGGCTTCTTCATTCGTCGTCCAGACGCCGGCGGTAAGGCCGTACGGGCTGTCGTTCATCAGCCGGATCGCCTCTTCGTCACTGGCGACGGGCATGATGCCGACCACCGGGCCGAACGTCTCCTCCATCATCACGCGCATACCGTGATTGACGTTGGTGAGGATCTGCGGCGCCAGATACGGCGTGCCCGCTGCATCGCGAGCGAACTCGCGTGCGTCGATGTGCGCGTGCGCGCCCTGCCCGATCGCTTCGGCGATCTGCGCGCGGACGAACTCGGCGGCGCTGGTCTTCACCATGGGGCCAAGCGTCGTCGACGGGTCCAGCGGATTGTCGAGCTTATAGGTTCGCGTAAGCGCCACGGCGCCTTCGACGAACTTGTCGTAGACGCTCTGGTGCACGTAGATGCGCTCGATACCGCAGCAGCACTGGCCGGAGTTGAACATGGCACCATCGACGAGGTTCTCGATGGCATCTGCCAGGTTCGCATCCTCGCGCACATAGGCCGGGTCCTTGCCGCCCAACTCCAGATTCATGCCGATGAAAACACCGTTCGCCGCGGCTTGGATCTGCTTGCCGCCCGCCACCGAACCGGTGAAGGACACGAAGCCGATGCGGCCGGAGCCGATGATCTTTTCGACATCGGCGTGGCTGGCGTGCAGCACGTTGAAGACGCCATCGGGCAGGCCGGCGGCCTTGAAGCCGTCGGCGATGCGCTCGGCGCACAGAGGGGTCTGCGAGGAGTGTTTCAGGATCACCGCATTGCCCGCGAGCAGCGCGGGGACCACGCTGTTGACCGCGGCCAGATACGGGTAGTTCCACGGCGCGACTGTCAGCACGATGCCCACCGGATCCTTGCGGATAAAGCGGTTGAACCCGGCAATCGGAGCGACGGCGATATCGGAAAGCGCGCCCGGCGCGGCTTCCACGCCAAACCGCGCACGGTCCGTGAAACCGCGGCGGATCTCGTTCGGCGTGTATCGAATGGGACGGCCCATCTGCCACGTCAGCTCTTCGCCAATCGCGTCGGCACTCGCGTTCATCGCTTCGATGAAGCGCGTGACGATGGCGCGGCGCTCATCGAGCGGCGTCGCCGCCCAGCCCTTCTGCGCCGCCGCGGCCTTGGTCAGCAGTTGATCGATCTGCTCGCCGGTGGCCTGTTCGCGCACGACATAGACGCTGCCGTCGACGGGGGAAATGGTTGTCTGCGTGCTCATAGCGGTGTGGTGTAGGCCGCCGTGATGCCGCCGTCAACGAGGAATTCCGAACCCGTCACGAAGCTCGATTCGTCACTTGCCAAATACAGCGCCGCGAAAGCGATTTCCTTCGCCTGGCCGAAACGGCCCATGGGGATGTGGACCAACCGCCGCTGGCGCTTTTCTTCCGTGTTCAGATACTTCATCAGCAATTCGGTGTACAGCGGCCCGGGGCACAGCGCGTTCACGCGGATGCCTTCGCGCGCATGGATCGCCGACAGTTCGCGCGACATGCTGAGCACGGCGCCTTTGCTGGCCGTGTAGGCAAGCTGCGGCGTGGCTGCGCCGAGGATAGCGACGAAGCTGGCGGTGTTGATGATCGACCCGCCACCGGCGCGGCGCAGCGCGGGGATGCCGTATTTGCAGCCCAGGAACACGCCCTTCACGTTGATCTGGAACGTCAGGTCCCACACCTCTTCCGAAGTCGTGATGGCGTCGTCGTCATCGGCGTGCGAGATGCCGGCGTTGTTGAAGATGATGTTCAGCTTGCCGTAGGTGTCTTCGGCGGCCTTCACCATGGCTTCGCAATCGGCGGCCTTGGAAACGTCGGCCTTCACGGCAATGGCCTTGCCGCCGGCGGCATTGATGGCCGCGGCCACTTCTTCATTCGGCCCGGCGTTGTAGTCGACGCAAACGACGCTCGCGCCTTCGGCCGCGAACAGCAGCGCGGTTTCCTTGCCGATGCCGCCGCCGGCGCCGGTGATGAGTGCAACTTTGTCTTGTAATCGCATAAAAATCTCCGTTCAGATTCGCTCGAAGTAACGGCGGCGTTCCCAATCCGTCACGACGCGTTCAAACGCCTTCTGTTCATTCCGATAGAAGTGCGCGTAGTGTTCGACCACGTCCGGGCCGAACTGAGCTTTGGCAAATTCGCTCGCCTCGAACAGGTCGACGGCGTGCTCCAGCGTGTAGGGCACGCGCGGCAGCGTTCGGGCCGCGTAGACATCACCTTCGAAAATCGGCGGCGGTTCAATCTTGTTGCGGATGCCGTCCAGGCCGCTCGCCACCGAAGCCGCAAACGCCAGATACGGATTCGCGTCGGCGCCTGGGATGCGGCATTCGATACGCAGGCTTTGGCCGGAGCCAACGACGCGGAAGCCGGCCGTGCGGTTGTCGCGGCTCCAGGCGATGCGCGTCGGCGCCCAGCTCAAATCCTCGAAACGCTTGTAGCTATTGATCGTCGGCGCGTAGAACACCATCATCTCCGCCGCGTGCGCCATCCAACCGCCCAGGAAGTGGCGGAACTCATCGGTCTCGCCCGCGAAGGCGTTTTTGCCGTCCTTGCGCAGGCTCAAATGAATGTGGCAACTCGACCCCGCCTGCCCGTGATGCGGCTTGGCCATGAAGGTCACGCTGACACCCGTCTGGTCGGCGATCTCCTTCATGCACTGCTTCAACAGCGCATGATTATCGGCCATTTCCAGCACTTCGGAGTACTTGACGTTCACCTCGTGCTGGCCCAGTCCCCACTCGCCTTTCGAGCTTTCCACAGCGAAGCCGGTGGCCTTCAAATGCCGCCGCACCTCACGCGTATAGAACTCCTGGCGCGTGCCTTGCAGCAGGTTGTAGTCTTCCAGATACCAACCCATCGGCTCCAGTTTGCCGTAGCCCTTTTTCGCCGCCTGCTTGTAGGAGTTGCGATAGGCGAAGTACTCGAGTTCCGACGCGCCCAGCACCTCAAACCCCAATGTTTTCGCGCCTTCCAGCTGATTCCGCAGAATTGATCGCGGGGCTACCGAGACCGGCACATCGCAGTGGACGAACGCCGTCTTCTCCTGCCACGAAAGGATCTTCAGCGTCGCCAGATCGGGCACCAGGTGGAAGTCGCCATAGCCCATCTCCCAGTTGGCGAATTTGTAGCCAGGCGTCGGCTCCATCTCCATATCGACGGTGAGCAAGTAGTTGCAGGCGTGCGTGCCGGCATGTGCGACGGACTCGATGAAGTAGTCGGCGTCGAACCGTTTCCCCATCAGCCGGCCGTAGTGATCGGTGAAGGCGGCGATGACTGTTTCCACCGCGCCGGACTGCACTTGCTGGGCAAGATCGCGAATTCTTGCCTGGTTTTCCATGCGGTCTTTCAAAGAAGGGGTATTGCTCATCCGATGAGGCTCGATACTGCAAGGCTAACATCGGCGCGGCGGCGGGGCAAAGTTTCCCCGGTATATGCTGGGCGCATGGGGGCGTGGCGAATTCTCTTCATGGCCGGACTCATCTGTTCGGCGCAGCCGCCAGACTGGACGGCGCGCCCGTTGTTCCCGCTCGATTCGAGTACGGAACACCGCGCAGAATTCCGGGCGCTCGTCGAGACGCCCTGCGTGTACGTCCCAGATCGGCGTCGATTCGATACCGTCACGTTCGGCCATTTCCTCAGCCCAAAGAGCGAAGACGCCGTTGTCAGTACGTTTGGTTGCGAACCCCACTCGCTTCTCTTCGGCGGCAGCTTCCTGTTGACGAAGCGGGAAGGGAAGTGGGCGTCGCTCGGCTATCATGCCGGCATGATCACGAACCAGTGCCATAAACTGGCCACCGGCTCCGGCGTCGATTTCCTGCTCTGCTCCCATGTCATGGGAATGCAGGGTTCCGTTTCCCGCGTTCTCCGCGCCTACGATTTCCGCACGCCGAAGCGCCCGCGAATTCTATTCTCGTTAGCGGTTTGGAACGAGATGCGCGCACACGATGTGGATGCCTTTCCCGTCGCCGAACAAGGCGTCATCGACTCCGTCAGCTTCGACGATCTCGACGGCAACGGCCTCGCCGACGTCTCAATCGTCGCGCGCACCGGCCGCGTCGAGCGGACCGCCGCCGAACGCCAGCGATTCATCGATTCCCGCGGCACCTGGGCGCCACCCCTGCGCGTACCCTCCTACCGCGTGGAGTATCTGCTGCAGTGGGACCAACTCGCCCCAACACCGCGCAGCGCTACAGCCGCGCGTGTCTTCCCGCGGGAATAGCGGCGGCTGTTGGATTTACCCAACGGCACAGGGATTACCCGTCACTACACCGTCCATCCCGGATCCTGGCTGAGCGCAAATCGGAACCCGAACGCTCGCAAGCCGCCCGCGAACCGCGGCATCACTCTCCCCCGCCGGAACCGTCACCGTGACTAATGTGATTACGCCCAGTGCCCGGCCACCCCATGCAACCCATCATTCACCGAATACGAACTGCCGAACCTCACATCCACCTGCCCCCACCGCTCTTCCCCAATAAACAGCGCGACCGGCCGCAGCGCGAGCACCAAAATGCCCACGCCGAACAACCCGATCGCGCCCCTCAAAACTACCAATGCGTCAACGACCCATCCGGCCGCAAAAACACATTCTTCCGACCCTCCGTCGTAATCTCCGCCAACTGCTTGCACTTCGTCAAATCCACCGTCACGCCCAACCCCGGCCGGTCGTTCATCAACGCCTTGCCATTCTTGAAATCCAAGCATTCCGGCAGATGCGGCAGCGGCCGCCCGCCGTAGTTGTACTCCATGATCACCGGCCCCGGGAACGTGCCCAGACAATTCACCAACGCCGCCGTCGCAATCGGCCCCGTGAAGTGCGGCACAATGCCCACCGCGTGCGTCTCGCAAATCGCCGCGATCTTCATCATCTCCGTAATCCCGCCCACGTTCGGCAGCGTGGCGCGAATATAGTCGATGTCGTGATTCTCCACCAGCTTGTGGAAGTCGTACCGCTGCCCCCACTCCTCGCCGTGCGTCAACGGCACCGTCGTCATCTGCCGCAACTTCGGCAGGTCCTGTGCCGCGTGCTCATCGCGCGTCGGATCCTCCACAAAATACGGCTCAAACTCCTCAATCAACTTACACGCCCGCACGGCGTCCGAGTAGTCAAAACGCTGGTGGAAATCGATACACCAGTCGCCATCCTTCCCCACGCCCTCACGCGCTTCCTTGCAATCGGCCGCCACCTTCCGCACCCGCTCATGCGTGTTGAAAACAGCGCCAGACTGCGTGTCGCCCGCGCCCATCCGGAACGCCCGATACCCCGCCTCCATCGTCGCCCGTGCCCGTTCCCGCAGGCTCAGCCGTTCGTTCGGATTCGTATTCGCCGGCCTCGCCCCGCCCGTGGCGTAACACTCCAAATGGTTCCGCACCGCGCCGCCCAACAGCTCATGCACCGGCAGTTTCAGCGCCTTGCCCTTGATGTCCCACAGCGCCAGATCCATCGCCCCCAGCGCGTGAATCTTCTCGCGCCCCGGCGGGTAGAACCACGCAATATACATCTCCTGCCAGATGGCCTCAATCTTGAACGGATTCTTGCCAATCAGCGTCCCGGCGCACTGCGTCAACGTGTCCGTCGCGCCCCCTTCGCCAATGCCGGTGATCCCCGCGTCGGTCTCCACCGTCACCACCATGTTGCTCTGGTTGAACAGCGGATTGTAGTTCGGCGGCTCGTACACCCGCACCCGCGTGATCTTCATCTTCGGCAGGGCGGCTTCGGCGAATTGGCTGCCCGCGAACGTAGCGGCAGCGAGCGATTGGAGGAGTTGACGGCGTTTCATGCGCCCTATCGGTATATCAGATTTCAATGCGTCATCGAATACACGATGTAGTTAATCCCCAGCCGGTACGCCAACCCCGTCATCGCCTCCGGATACTCCGCCAGGTCGGCATGCTCCCACGCGTCCCCCACATCCACGTTGAAATTCACGGCGACAACAACTCGTCCCTTCTCATCCCGAATCCCCTGCCAACGCGGCGGATCCAGCGGCCGGCCCATCCCAAACCCGCCACCCCGCCCAATCCCCAAATGCCGCAGACCCGCAATAAAGAACCGCTCATTCACGTCATAGAGCACATGCCAGATCGGGTCGTTGTTTTCCAAATCCAGAATCGGCTGATTGGGCACCACGAGCTCCATCGTCTGCCGGAAAGCCTCGTATTCATTGGGCCCGTAGAAATCATCCACCACCAGAAATCCACCCCGCTCCAGATACTGCCGCAGCCGCGTCGTCTCCGCCTCGCTCAAATCCCAATAGCCCACCTGCGTCGCATAAACCCAAGGAAAATCGAAGATCCGGTCATCGGTCAGCGGCAGATGATGCCCCTCGCCCGTGTGAATCCGCGTCAGCCGCTCAATGCCTTGCTTGAAATGCATCTCCGCTTCCGGCCAATCCTGCCGCCACCACCCGCGCCCGAACCCCCGCCGCGTGCCCCCGCGGTCCCGATACTCCATCCGCAGAAATCGAAACTCCGTGCGCGCCTCTTCCCGCGGCCCCTGCGGCCACAGCAATAGCGACGACAACGCCAACACGCGCCATGCCCGAAGCATCGCCCCATTATAGGGACGTACAATACAACCCATGCATCGCCGGCAATTCCTGAGCCTCGCCGCGGCCGCCGTCGCGCCCCCCGCCCGGCCCAACATCGTCTTCATCCTCGTCGACGATCTCCGCTTCGACGAACTCGGCTGCACCGGCCACCCCTTCGCCCAAACCCCCAATGCCGACCGCCTCGCCCGCGAAGGCGCCCGCTTCGAAAACGCCTTCGTCGCCACGCCCCTCTGCTCCCCCAGCCGCGCGACATTCCTAACCGGTCAATATCCGTTTCAACACGGAATTACCGACAATACCGACCGCTCCCGCCACAGCCACACCCTGAAAACCTGGCCCCGCCTCCTTCACGACAACGGCTACGCCACCGCCTTCCTCGGCAAATGGCACATGGGCGTCGATGACTCTCCCCGCCCCGGCTTCGACCATTGGGTATCCTTCCCCGGCCAAGGCGAATCCTTCGACCCTCCCCTCAACATCAACGGAAAACCCATCCAAACCAAAGGCTACATCACCGATATCCTCACCGATCACGCCGTCGAATTCATCAACCAAAAACGCGAAAAGCCCTTCTGCCTCTACCTCTCCCACAAAGCCATCCACCCCAACATCACCCAGGGCGCCGACGGCAAAGTCTCCCGCTTCGAAGAGGCCGACGACTTCAAAGTCGCCCCGCGCCACCGGGACCTCTACGCCGGCCGAACCCCACCCCGCCGCGGCAACTACAAAGTCCTCCCAACAGATAAGCCGGCCCTCCTCCAAACCATCGAAGGCGTCCCGCCCCTCTCCCCGGACACCGCCACCGATGACGCCATGATCCTCAACCGCATGCGCATGACCAAGGCCATCGACGAAGGTCTCGGCCGCGTGATTGAAACCCTCGAACGCACCGGCCAACTTGCCAACACCGCCATCGTCTTCACCAGCGACCACGGCTACTTTTACGGCGAACACTGCCTCAGCCGCGAACGGCGCCTGCCCTACGAAGAAGCCATCCGCATCCCGCTCCTCGTCCGCTACCCGCGCGTCTACCGCCCGCAAACAAAAATCCGCGCGCTCACGTCCTCCGTCGACATCTTCTCCCTGTGCCTGCAGTGGGCCGGTGTCCCCGCCCCGCCCATCCCCAAACGCGACGCCGTCTACATCGAATACTTCTCCGACACCGTCTTCCCGCGCATCCGCAAAATGGGCTATCAAGCCGTCCGCACCGATCGCTGGAAACTCATCCGCTACCGCGATCAGCAAGGCGCCGACGAACTCTACGACCTCCGCACGGACCCCTTTGAACTCCGCAACCGTATCAACGATCCCACCGCGCCCAAAGCGAAACTCGAAGCGCTGCTAACCACTATTCCGGGTCCACCGCAAACGCCTTCTCCCCATTGAGATACCAGTTCCGCGCGTCCTGCGTAATCCGGTACTGCCGCGTCTCCCCGTTCGTCAACTGCACCAGCAGAAACACGTTCCCATTCGCCTCGCTGATCCGCCAACGCCCCTGCACACCGTTGCCACCCGTGCTGCTCGCGCTCGCTCCAGGAACGTCAATCGACACCATGCTGTTGCTCCGGAACCAGTAGCTCCCATCGGCGTTCAGCATATGGCGCTTATCGCTGCTCATTCCCGAATAGGCGTGAAACTGCCGGATCATCTTCCCCTGCAGCTTGCGCGTCCACTGATCCGCCAGCGCGCTAGAATTACCAGCCGGCGCCGCAACCCGCATCGTCGCCAGCATCTGCCGCAACTCCCCGTCGCGCGCCGCCACCCGGTTCGCCATGCCGTACGCCACAATCACCTCCGCCCGCGTCCCCACCGGAACGAAGTAGATCTTCAACCCCGCCACCGCCCGCGTCCGCGGCTCCACAATCTCCCAGTAATAAGCAGCCCCATTGCCAATCGCCTCCCGCTCCCCGGCGCGCCGGATCTGCCCGCCGTTCTGCAGAAACGTCTGGCTCAACTCCCGCACGGTCTTCGCCTCTTCCGCCGCGCTGTAGCCGTCCTGCAGCGCCGCGATGTAGACCTCTTCATTGGCCACCGCGCCCGCCGGAATCAGCAGCACGCCACTGTCGTTGTCCTGCGCGCGCCATCCGGCAGCGGGCTCAATCGAAAAGCCCTTCGGATGCACATGCGCCGAAGCCGTCAACACCACACCGGAAAGGAGCAAAAGGAGTTTTCTCATAACACTCACCAACGCGCACGCCGGTGGAATTCCCCATCAAAACGTAGCAATCGGGTTCAATGGCGATCCCGTTCCGCCCTTCACCGAAATCGGCGCCGCCGACAGCATGAACTCCCACCGCTTCCTCGAAACCGCCGCCGTGCTCACCGCCTCCAAATCACAGTTGTCAAAAAGCGGCGTCCCCATCGCCACCAGCAGCAGTTGATGCATCGGCTGCCGCACGCCCTCCACCCGCGACGGCATCACGTCCGTGCCCGCATCACTCCCCACCATCGCCACATCCCGCTTCCGCAGCCAAGCCGCGCACGACGCATGCAACCCGGCCGACCGCAATCCCACGTTCCACGGCCCCGCCACCGCCCTCCGCGCCCACCGCCCCGTCCTCACAAACACCACATCCCCGGCCCCCACCCGCACCCCCGCCCTCTTCTCCCACGCGTCCAAATCGGCCGGATAAATCGCCGTCCCCGGCTCCAAATACGGCAGCCCCTTCAACACCGGAAAATCCAACAAAATCCCCCGCGTCAAAATGCCGCTCTTAAACGCGTTGATCGCCAACTTCTTCGCGCCCTCCGCCCCCACCTCCTCCTGCGAAAACCCGTTGTACATCTTGCCCTCGAAGAACATGTGGCACAGCGAATCCATGTGCGTGTGCGCCACCCCGTGATACAGCACCGAATAGGTGTCCACCGAAAACTGACCACCCGCCGGGTTCAGCCCCGTGTTGTTCATCTCCTGCGTAAACGGCCGCTGATTGTCCTCCGCCTTCTCCTTCTCCGTGTCGCGCGACAGGGAAACGGACACACCCTCCCTCACCAGCCCCACGGCCTGCTTCCGCTTCGCCGCCGTGATCAGATTCACCGTCCCCATCTGATCGTCCTTGCCCCACCGCCCCCAGTTGGAAAGCTCCTTCATCCACCGGTCCACGGTGGCCTTGTCCACCTTTTCCTGAGCCAGCAAGGGAAGCGAAAGGAACAACGAGCGGCGCGTCATCCCAATAGCTTACTTAATGCGTCATCGAATAAACGATGTAGTTAATCCCCAGCCGAAAAGCCATGGACGCGTACTTCTCCGGATACTCCGGCAAGTCCGCCCACTCCCACGCGTCCCCCAAATCCATGTTGAAGAAGATGCCGACGATCACCCGCCCCTTGTCGTCCAAAATCCCCCGGAAATGCGGCTCAATCCCGCCCCGCTCAATCTGGTCCCCATGCACCACGTTCAACCCCGGCGGCCGGTACCGCTCGGTCAGGTCAAACACGGTGTGAAAAATCGCATCCCCGTCCTGCAACTCCACCGCCTGGCACTCCGGGTAGATCTGCCGCATGCCCACCATGAAGCTCTCCCACTCCCGCTCGTTATGAAAATCATCGACCACAAAAAATCCACCCCGGTCGAAATACTTCCGCAACCGCGCCGCCTGCGTATCGTTCAGCCGCCAATCCCCAATCCCCACCGCGTACAGCCACGGCCAGTTGTAAATTTCGTCGCTGTCGATATCGATAATCTGCTCCACCGACCGCGCATGGATCCGAGTCAGCCGCCTCACTCCCGCCAGAAACTGCCGATCCGATTTGTTCGCGTCAATTCCCCACCGCGACCGCGAACGAAATCCCGACCGGTCCCGATCCGACCGGTACCGCAGCCGCGCAAACGCAAATTCCGTCTCTTCCCACGCATCCGGCGGGTCCTCGGCCGGGTCCTGCATCTCGCGTTCATACATGGCCCAGCGACGCTCGGGCCGCCCCGGCTGTGCCGAGAGCAGCAACACCGCCAACACGCCAACGGCGACGCCACGATACATCTGCATCGTTCTTGATTGTACGCGCGCGCGACCGGTCGCGATAAACTAAAAGGAATGCGCACTCGCCTGTTGGGTATCTCGCTCTTCTTTTCGCTTCTGCTATCCGTACAGGCGCAGGATCCGACGATCCGAATGAAGACGACGCTCGGCGACATCGACGTCACGCTTCTCCAAAGCGTCGCGCCAAACACGGTCAATAACTTCCTGAAGTACATGAACCGCGGCGCGTTCAACAACACGATGTTCCATCGTTCCGTCCGCGGCTTCATCATTCAAACGGGCGGCTGGACGTACAACTCCCAGTTCACCAAGATCCCCGCCGACGCCCCCGTCCGCAATGAATACCAAATCTCCAACACCCGTGGCACCCTCGCCATGGCCAAGCTCGACGGCAATCCCAACAGCGCCACCACCGAATTCTTCTTCAACCTCGCCGACAACTCCGCCAACCTAAACAACCAGAATGGCGGCTTCACCGTCTTCGGCAAAGTGGCCAACGACGCCAGCCTCAAGGTCATGGACGCCATCGCCAATCAGCCCATCATCAACTTCGGCCAGTTCACCGAACTCCCCGCCTATAACTACCGCGGTGGCACCGTCCAGGCCGGCAACATTATTCTCATCTCCTCGATGACCCCGCTCGAACCGCTCCCCGTCCCCTCCATCACGCCCAACGGCGTGCAGGTCGCCGCGTCCTTCGGCGGCGGCACCAAGGGCGCTCCGGGTAGCTACCTCGAAATCTACGGCACCAATCTCGCCGGCACCAGTCGCGGCTGGACCGACGCCGATTTCAGCGGCTCCGTCGCCCCCATCACTCTCGAAAACGTGCAGGCCACCGTCGGCGGCGTCCGCGCCTTCGTCAACTACGTCAGCCCCAACCAGATCAACATCCAGATCCCCGAGGGCGTCCCTTCCGGTGACTCCGTCCCCGTCGTCATCGCCTATATCGGTGCCTCCACGGCGGCCACCAATATCGCCATTCGCGAATTCAACGGCGGCCTCCTCGCGCCTCCCTCCTTCAAGGTCGGCGACACCCAGTACGTAGCCGCGCTCCACTCCGCCACCGGCAAATTCGTCAGCGGCGGCAACATCCCCAACGTGGATAACGACCCCGCCGTCCGCGGCGAAATCCTCCTCTTCTACGGCCTCGGCTTCGGACCCATCACGCCCAACTTCCCCCCGCTCGGCGGCCGCAAGGCCACCGGCCAGACCGCGCTTACCAACCCGGTCACCGTCAAGTTTGGCGACGCCGACGCCAAGGTGCTCTACCAGGGCCTCGCCCCCGGCTTCATCGGCCTCTACCAGTTCAACGTTGAAGTGCCGTCCAACGCGCCCACCGGCGACCAACCGCTGACCTTCATCCAGGGCGGCGAACCCATCGCCCAGAAGCTCACCATCAACATCAAAGCGGCCCAGTAACCCCGGTCGCAATCAACAAAAAAGTGGGCCCCTTAAAGGCCCGCTTTTTTGTTTCCCCAAAACCGTGTCACACACGATTTCGAGTCGAGCCTACCCTTCCAGTAAAATCAACGGCTTACGCCAGCCCCTCCCCCAGGAAACCGTGTCACACACGATTAATTGGTAAACTCCGCGCCCCCGGCTTCATCGGCCTCTACCAGTTCAACATCGAAGTGCCGTCCAACGCGCCCACCGGCGACCAACCGCTGACCTTCATCCAGGGCGGCGAACCCATCGCGCAGAAGCTCACCATCCGCTTCAAAGCGGCCGGTAACTCGAACAGTTCCACGGTTCGCCGCTTTCGTCTCCCCACGCAGCGCACCACCCACGCGGACACCCGCGGGCCGCAGCGCGAAGCGCGCAGGCCGGGTGTCCCCAGGCGCCATACTGGCCCGCAAACCACAGCGAACAACGAGAGCGCCCGCCCTCACCAATAAAAAAGCGGGCCTCGAAAAGGCCCGCCACCTACTCTCTTCCCGGAATCTCCGTCGCCATCTGCTCCAGTAACTTCCGTTCTTCGTCCGAGTAGTTACTGGTAAACCGGCGGTTGTTGAGGATCGTCTTCCGCTCCTCCGGATCCGCTTTCCGCAGCCTCCGGATCGCCGCCTGCGCCTCCGGCCGCTTCTCCGGGGGAAATGTCTCACTAAACCGCCGGAACAACTGCCGCACTTCCTGCTGCTTCTCCGGCGTCATCCCTTGGAACTGCGCGTACGACCCAGCCAGCCGCCGCCGCTGGTCAGGCGGCGTTTGGTTCCACCGTTCCAGCCGCCGCTCCATCATCTCCCGGCGCTCCGGTGGCAGCTTGCTCAGCGCTTCCTGCCGTTCAGTAGGGCTCAATTGGCTGAACCGCTCCACCACGTCCGGCGGCGGTCCGCCCGGGCCCTTCTGCTTCATGAAGCCCGGCCCTTTGCGCTTCAACGCCGGCTGCGGATCTGCCGATACGCTAAAACTCAAAAACACCGCCATCGCAATCACAGAAAGCAGGCGCATCACAGCACGTCTTTCTGCGCGGAATCGGCCACAACGGGCGCGTCCAACTGCCGCAGCATCTCAATATCTTCCAACGCCCGCTCGGCCTGCTCCACTTCCCGCACATCAATCACAATGGCCGACGGCGCCACCGGAGCCGGCACATCGTTCCGAACCAGGAACACCAGCGCCAAAGCCGCCGCCGCCGCGGCAATCGATAACACCGGCTTCCACGCCGGCTGCCCCTGCAAATACTCCCGCACCGGAGCCCAATACCGCTCCCACACCGGAACCGTCTCTTGCTCGGCAATCCGCGCGTACAGCTTCCGGTCAAAGTCAGCCGAAATCGGCTCGGCATCGTACAAGTCCATCGCCGACCAGATCTGCGCCTGCGCCTCGGCCATCTCGCGGCAATCGGCGCACTGCGCCATATGCAGCTCCAACATCTCTTTGCGTTCCGGGTCCAGCGAGCGGGCGCAGTAATCCAACAGCACGTCCGCGTTGTCGGTCTGCAGTGGGCAGGTCATCTTCGTGTTATTCATGATCTGTCTCCCCCTCTCATGCCATATGCGCCAAACGGGCGCGCAAAGATTCATACGCACGAAACAGCAGCGATTTCACCGCCGATTCCGAACACTCCAGCACGGCTGCGATCTGAGAATACTCCATCTCTTCGTACTTATGCATAAGCACAGCAGCCTTCTGTTTCTCCGGCAAGCCTTGAATCGCCCGCCGTATCTCTTCAAATTTCGATTCCCGAACCATCGCCTGCTCCGCCGAAACGCCCCGGTCGGAAACCTGCCGAACCATCCCGTCCTGCGTCTCGTGGTCCAGGCTCTCCTGCCCCCGCTCGTGCCGCCGGTCCCGGATCCAGTTCAGCGCCAAATGGCTCGCAATGCGGAACAGCCACGTCGTGAACTTCGCCGTCGGCTCGTAGTTAGCCCGGCTCCGGTATACCCGCAGGAATACCTCCTGGGCCAGCTCTTCGGCAACGGATTGATTCTGCACCATGCGATAGAGAAAGTGAATAACCGGCGACCGGTGCCGCTCCAGCAGAAGCGTGAAGCTCTCCGTATCGCCCTCGCGTACACGGAGCATCAACTCCGCATCGCGCTCTAAAGTGGCAACGGCCATCATGTCTTTCAAAACCCCGTCATCTGGTAAAGGTTGCGGAGACATGTTAACTTAGCTCACTTATACTACGCTTCGGCTCCGGCAGGTCTTTCCATTAACTCCCGCAGCGCATCGTGCGGACTTTTTCCTTGCGTGAAAATTGAGTACAACGTCTCCGCAATCGGCATAGATACCCCCTGCCGCCGCGCCAGCTCCACCGCCGAATAGGTGTTCTCCACCCCCTCGGCAATCATCCGCATCCCGCCCGTTATCTCCTCTAGATTCTTGCCTTTAGATAGCTCCACCCCCACCTTCCGGTTCCGGCTCAGCTCCCCCGTGCACGTCAA
>CANIVU010000061.1 GCA_947470805.1 Acidobacteriota bacterium
CGGAACGCGGCGTCTTTCTTGTCGGCACACAGGCCCACCGTTATACTCAGAAAAAGTAACAGGCACTTGCCGCTTCTCATTTTTTTCATTTATCGCCTCTTGCAGGTGGTTGGTTCCCCACTCATCGTACTGTACCTATTGTGGCGCGGAGCGAAGAACAGGGACTGGCTTCGGTCCATCCCTGGACGCTTCGGCGGTCTCCCGTTTCGGGTGACGGCGCCGGGCGGAATCTGGTTGCACGCGGTGTCTGTTGGCGAGGTGATCAGCGCGGCCACATTGCTTCGCGCGATGCGGGAGCGGTTGCCGGATACGCCTTTATATGTGTCGGTAACGACCACTACGGGCCACGCGCTGGCGCTCGAAAAATTAACAGGAATTTGCGACGGCGTGTTCTATACGCCGCTCGATTTCTGCTTCGCCGTGCGGCGGATTCTGCGGGCGATACGGCCGAGCCTGGTGCTGATCATGGAGACGGAGATCTGGCCGAACCTGTGGCGGGAGACGAAGCGGAGCGGGGCGGGGTTGCTGGTGGTGAACGCGCGGATCTCCGATCGGGCGCTGCCGCGGTATGTGAAGATGCGCTGGTTCTTCGCGCCGATTCTGGCGATTCCGGATGCAATTCATGCACAGAGTGCGCAGGACGTGGAGCGGTATGCGCAGTTGGGTGCGCCGCGGGAGCGGCTGCACTTGGGGCGGAATTTGAAGTATGACTTTCATCCGGACCGGATTCACACGTCGCAAGAGGTAGCCGATTGGGTGCGGGATCATGCGCCGGCGCATGTGGTGATCGCGGCATCGACGATGCCGGGCGTGGATGGTGCCGATGGGGACGAAGATGACCTGACGCTCGAGGCGTTTGAAGCGATGGGGTTGGACGGGTTGCTGTGGATCCATGTGCCGCGGCGGCCGGAGCGGTTTGACGTGGCGGCGGCGAAGTTGACGGCGCGCGGGATTCGGTTTGTGCGCCGGTCGCAACTGTCGGGTCTCACGCTGCCGGGGGTGTTGCTACTGGACACGCTGGGGGAACTGAGCGGGTTGTTTCCACTGGCGCATGTGGTGTTCATGGGCGGGACGCTGGTGCGGCGGGGCGGGCACAACATTTTGGAGCCGGCGTTTTTTGGCAAGCCTGTGGTTGCCGGGCCGTACATGGAAAACTTTGCGGAGATTGCGCGGGAGTTCACAGCTGCGGGGGCACTGTTGCGGATTGCGGGGGCGGCGGAGTTGGCGCCGCGGTTGCGCGTGTTGTTGGCCGATGCGGGCGGGAGCGGGGAACTGGCGCGCGGGTTGGCCGAGTCGAAGCGCGGGGCGACGGAGGTTGCGTGCCGTGCGGCGATCGAGATTCTGGAGGCGAACTGGCCTCGGCAGCGGCGGCCGTTGTTTCAGTATTTGTTGCTGAAGCCGTTGAGTTTGCTGTGGGCATGGGGCGCGCGGCGGAAGCAGAATGTGGTGCCGGAACGGTTGGACGCGCCGGTGCTTTGCGTGGGCGGATTGGCGATGGGGGGATCGGGTAAGACGCCGACGGTCCTGCATTTGGCGGAGTATTTTCGGCGGATCGGACGGACGCCGGGGATTCTGACGCGGGGCTACCGGCGCGTTTCGCCGACGCCGTACGCGTTGATTGCGGCGGGCGATCCGGCGCCGGTTTCCGAGACTGGGGACGAAGCGCAGATTTTCGTGCGCGCCGGGATCGCGCATCTGGGAATTGGTGGTGACCGGGTGGATGTGGGGCGGCGGTTGTTGGCGAAATGGCCGGTGGATGTGGTGCTGCTCGATGACGGGTATCAGCACCGGCGATTGCACCGGGATTTCGACTTGTTGTTGCTGGACGCGCAGGACCCGTTGAGCGGCGGTTCGGTGTTTCCGCTGGGCCGTTTGCGGGAGCCGGCCGACGGTTTGCGGCGGGCGAACGCCATAATTCTGACGCGAGTGCAGCGCGGCCGGGAGTACCGGCGGCTGTTGGCTTACATCGAAAAGCAGAAGCCGGGAATGCCGGTGTTTCGTTCGCGAGTGGTGCCGGGGGAGTGGATGCCCGCGGCGCGGCCGGAAGGGAAGGCGGCGGCATTTTGCGGGTTGGGGAATCCAGCGTCGTTCTGGGCGACGCTGCGGCTGATGGGGATTGAGACCTGCTACCGGTGGGCGTTTGGGGATCATCACCAGTACCGGCCGGCGGAGTTGGCGCGTCTGAAACATCATGCGTTGGAGGCGGGTGCGACGGTGCTGCTGACAACGGAGAAGGACTGGATGAACCTGCCGCCGGAGGCGGAAACATTGTTGGAACCTTTGACGATCCGATGGTTGCGGATTGGCATCGAAATAGAAGCGGAAGAGGCGCTATTGGCGCAGATCCGGCAACAAATGAAAAATCAATATAGGACCAATTAAGGTTGCTATAATGAGAGGGAACTATGGATTCCGGGACAGCGACCCTGATGGAAGAGAAGAGCGTCGGGGAGAAGAAGATTGTCCTTCTCACGCCACGTGGATTTTGTGCCGGTGTGGTCCGCGCGATTGATGTTGTCAAGATTGCGCTGGAGACCTATGGCGCGCCGATCTACGTCCGAAAAGAGATTGTGCACAACAAGCACGTCGTGGACGAGCTCCGCGAGCTGGGTGCCATTTTTGTTGAGGAATTGGAAGAGGCGCCGGCCGGCGCGCGGGTGATTTTCAGCGCGCACGGCGTGGCCCCGGTGGTTCGCCAGCAGGCGAAAGAGCTGTCGCTGAACGTAATTGACGCTACGTGCCCGCTGGTGACCAAGGTCCATTTGGAAGCGGTGAAGTTTGCCCGTAAGGGGTACCTGATTGTGCTCATCGGGCATGAGGGGCACGACGAAGTCATCGGCACGTTGGGCGAGGCGCCGGACGCGATGGTGCTGGTGCAGACGGTGGAAGACGTGGACCGGTTGGAAGTAGCGGCCGATACGAAGATGGCGTTCCTGACGCAGACCACGTTGAGCCTGGACGAGACGAGCCATATTGTGAAGCGTTTGCGGGAACGCTACCCGCACATTGAGGGGCCGCATTCGCAGGACATCTGCTACGCGACCGAAAACCGCCAGGTGGCGGTGAAGGCCGTGGCGCCGTTGACTGATTTGTTGCTGGTGGTGGGTTCGCGCAATTCGTCGAACTCGCAGCGGTTGGTGGAAGTGTGCCGGAAGGAAGGCCGTCCGGCTTATCTGGTGGATGACGAAAACGACGTCAAGACCGAGTGGTTTTACGGTGTCAACACGGTGTCAATCACGGCTGGGGCGTCGGCTCCGGAGCATCTGGTGGAACGGTTGATCGAATTTTTGCGCGCCAATGGATATGGCACGTTGGAAACATTGGAAGTGAAAGAAGAGGATGTTCGTTTCTCGCTTCCCCCGGAATTGAATGCGTCGCGGTTAACGCAGATCAACACTGCCGTCTAGAAATGAGCCCGGGTTTGCAGACAACCGACACGGTGGCCGCAGGCGTCGCGCAGGCGATCGCGAAGGCCTCCGACTGGCTGCTGGGGCAGCAGAGCGAAAAGGGATATTGGTGGGGGGACCTGACGGCGGACACGACCCTCGAGTCCGACTATATCCTGCTGCAGTTGTGGCTGTATCCGCCGCAGGGCGCCGCGTGGAATCCGCCGACGCGCGTGCAGGTGGATCGGGCTGTGCAGTCGATCCTGGAGCGGCAATGCGCGGATGGCGGGTTTTCTATTTACCCCGGGGGGCCGTCCGATGTCAGCGCGTCGGTGAAGGCGTACTTCGCGTTGAAGGTGGCGGGTGTCGACGCCGCGACTGCCCCGATGACGCGGTTGCGCGATGCGGTATTGGCGCATGGCGGGCTGCAGGCCACCAACAGCTACGTCAAGATCAACCTAAGCCTGTTTGATTTGTATCCGCGCGAGCATGTGCCGTCGGTGCCGCCGGAGATGATCCTGATGGGCCGCGTGCTGTATCACATGAGCGCGTGGGCCCGGGCCATCGTTGTCCCGTTGGCGATTGTGCAGGCGCTGAACACGGGGCGGCCGGTGCCTACTGGATTCACGATCGATGAACTGTTCGCGCCCGGCGTTTCCAAGGCATTTCCGTGCCCGGGTAGCCTGTTCTCCTGGAAGTCGTTCTTCATGGGTGTGGACAAGGTCTGCAAGCTGTGGGAGCGACACGGCAGCAAGTCGATCCGGGCGAAGGCGATTGCCAAGTGCAAAGAGTGGGTGTTGGACCGGACTCGCTACACGGACGGGTTGGCGGCGATTTATCCGCCGATGATGTACACG
The DNA here is from genome assembly GCA_947470805.1 of Acidobacteriota bacterium. GTDB lineage: Bacteria > Acidobacteriota > Terriglobia > Bryobacterales > Bryobacteraceae. Next base: position 4,244 of record CANIVU010000061.1, read on the forward strand.
ATCATGGCGCTGGATCTGCTGGGCTGCGAGCCGGGGCATCCGGACCGGGATGAAGCCGAAGAGCAGTTCCTTAACCTGATGGTGGACGACGGGAAACGGTTCTTCTTCCAGCCGTGCTTCTCCGTGGTGTGGGATACGGCGATTGCAATCCACGCGCTGGCCGAGGCCGGCACGGCGCCGCCCGCGGCGATGCAACAGGGCGCGGACTGGCTGTTGAGCAAGGAAGTCCGGAAGAAGGGCGACTGGAGTTACCACCGGCCCGACGTTGAGCCTTCCGGTTGGTACTTTGAATTCGCCAACGAGTATTACCCCGATATCGACGACACCGGTATGGTGATGATCGCGCTGGCACATGCGCGCGGCACCAGTTCCCCGGCGCACGAGGCGACCATTCAACGCGCCTTGAAATGGCTGATGGCAATGCAGGCCAAAGACGGTGGCTGGGCGGCGTTTGACGTCGATAATAATTGGCCGGTGCTGACCCATGTGCCGTTTGCCGATCACAACGCGATGCTCGATCCGACCTGTCCGGACATCTCCGGCCGCGTGTTGGAAGCGATGGCGTTGCATGGTGTTTCGGCCGATCACCCTTCGATGAAAAAGGGTGTTGAGTATCTGATTCGCACACAGGAGCAGGATGGCAGTTGGTACGGCCGCTGGGGTGTGGATTATATTTACGGCACCTATCTGGCATTGCGCGGATTGCGCGCCGCGGGCGAAAGCGATCGGGAAGTACACATTCTGCGGGCGGGAGAGTGGCTCCGCGCGATCCAGAATGCCGATGGCGGCTGGGGCGAGAGTCCGGAGAGCTACACGCAGGGTGTGTACGTAAATGCCCCGTCCACGCCGTCGCAGACTTCGTGGGCGTTGCTGGGACTGTTAGCGAGCGGCGATGATCGCAGCGACAGCCTGGAGCGGGCGGCGGAGTACTTGCGTCGCACGCAGAAGGCCGATGGCACCTGGGATGAGCCGGAAGCCACGGGCACCGGGTTCCCTCGGGTGTTCTACCTGAACTACCACATGTACCGGAACAGCTTCCCGTTGCTGGCGCTGGCTACATTCCTGAAGACGCGGCAGCAGGACAACTAACGCGGTGCGCCCGGTTCTGGTAACAGGGGCCTCCGGTTTCGTCGGCTGGCACGTGGCGCGGTTGGTGGCCGAGAGCGGTGTGCCGGTGCGCGCGATGACGCGCGGACGCAATCCGGTGCCGGATTTGAACGTGCAGGTGGTGCAAGGGGACCTGACCGATCGGGCCTCGCTGGAGCGCGCGGTGGAGGGTTGCAGCGTCGTCTATCACGTGGCGGCGGACTATCGTTTGTGGTCGCCGAAACCGGAGGAGTTGTACCGGTCGAACGTGGATGGGACGCGGCATTTGTTGGAGGCGGCGCGGGAGGCCGGCGTGGATCGTGTGGTCTACACCAGCACCGTGGGTTGCATCGGTTTTTTGGATGGCGGGTTGGGGGACGAGACGACGCCGGTATCGTTGGCGGAGATGTCGGGGCACTATAAGCGTTCGAAGTTTTTGGCGGAGAAGGTGGCGTTGGAGTTTGCTGAGAAGGGCTTGCCGGTGGTGATTGTGAACCCCACGGCGCCGGTTGGGGATCACGATTTTAAGCCCACGCCAACCGGGCAGACGATCGTCGATTTCCTGCGCGGCGCGATGCCGGCGTACTTGGATACGGGCCTGAATGTCGTCGACGTGCGGGACGTGGCGCGCGGGCATCTGTTGGCGTGTGAAAAAGGGCGTATCGGGGAACGCTACATTCTGGGCAGCGAGAACATGACGCTGCAGCAGATTTTTGCGGAATTGGAGCGGCAGAGCGGCATCAGTGCTCCCCGCGTGCGCATCCCCTACGGGGTGGCCTGGACGGCGGCGGTGGTCGGTGGCGTGATTGCGAATTGGACGGGCAAACCGCCGCGTGCGCCGATGGAAGGCGTGCGGATGGCGAAGAAGAAGATGTGGGTGCGGCACGATAAGGCGGCGAGTGAATTGGGGTATCGACCCGCGCCCGCGGCGGTGGCGTTGGGTAACGCGGTGGCGTGGTTCCGGGAGAAGGGCTACGCATGAAGATCCTCGCGGTGGCCGCTGAAGCACTGGAAGCGCGGCCGTGGTTGAAGGGGTGCGGGGATGCCGCCGTGCTGCCTTGGGGGCTGGGATTCGCGCAGAAGGGTACGTCGAATGGCGCCACGATTTACGCCGTGGCGGATGGGCCGGGGCCGCGGTTGGCGGCTGGGGCGGTGGACCTGGCCGTGCGTGAGGCGGGGCCGTTTGACGCCGTTGTGAGCTTTGGGCTGTGCGGTTCGCTGGACCCGGCCCTGGGTTTGAACGCGATTTGTACGGCGACGGAATTGAGCGATGGCGTGACGGTGTGGCCGGCGGTTCCCGTGGCTGGCGCCGCGCCGGTGCGGCTGTTGTCGTTGGATCGTTTTTTTGGACGGCCCGACGAAAAACGGGAATGGGCGGGGAAGGGTTTTGGCGCCGTTGAGATGGAAGCGGCGGCGGTGGCTCGCTACGCGGCCTTGCAGGGGCTCCCTTTTCACGCCGTAAAGATAGTGAGCGACCGTGCCGATGAGACGTTTGCGCTCGACTTTAATCAGTACCGCGACGCGGCCGGGCGCTTTTCTCGGACCCGAATCGCCCTTGCTGCTCTCGCCCACCCCTTCCAATACGCCCCGGATCTGTATCGCATGGCTTCCCGCGGCCCCGCCGCATCTGAGACATTAGGAGTGTTCCTTTCCAATGCCCGATTCTAACTCCCCCACAATGCGCGCGGCCGTTTACCGCGGCGAAAGCAAGGTCCTCGTTGAGGAAGTCCCCGTTCCGCAGATCGGCCCGGGCGAGCTGCTGGTTCGCGTAGAGTCCTGCGGCATCTGCCACACGGATTTGAAAAAGGTCGAATACGATCTGCTGCCGCCGCCGCGTATCTACGGGCACGAGACGGCGGGCGTTGTTGCCGCCGTGGGCGATGGCGTCACGAAGTTCAAGGTGGGCGACCGGGTAGTGGCGTTTCATCACATCCCCTGCGGCACCTGTTTTTATTGCGAGCGCAAGCTATACGCGCAGTGCGCGGTGTATAAGAAGGTCGGCATCACGGCCGGATTCGAACCCGCGGGCGGCGGATTTGCGCAGTACATCCGGATCATGGACTGGATCGTCGAGCGGGGTGTGGAGATCATCCCCGACGGCGTCGATTTCGATACCGCTTGTTTTGTGGAGCCCGTGAACACCTGCGTGAAGGCCGTGTGGATGGCCGATCCGAAGCCCGGCGACCTGGCCGTGGTAATGGGCCAGGGGCCGATCGGACTGATCTTCACGATGCTGTTAAAGCACAAGGGCATTCGCACCCTGGCCACGGATACGATGGCCGAGCGGCGCGCGTTGAGCGAAAAGTTCGGTGCGGAGCGTTGTTTGAACCCACGGACGGCGGACGTTGCCGCGGCCTGCGCCGCCATTACCGACCGGCGCGGAGCGGATCTGGTGATTATTGCCGCGTCGGCGCCCGGAATTGTTGAACAAGCCATCCGTGCCACCCGTCCCGGCGCGAAAATTCTGCTGTTTGCACAAACCTCCGATAAAGAGCGAATCGAGTTGTCCGGCAAGGACATCTGTATGGGCGAACGTATTGTTTTCGGTTCTTACAGCGCTGATGTGGACTTACAGCGGGTTTCCGCCGATCTTGTTTTTAGCGGCGCGATTCCGGTAGGTGAACTGGTCAGCCATCGGTTTGGACTGGAAGAAATTTCGCGTGGCTTCGATATGGCATTGCATCCGACCGCAGAATCCTTGAAAATTGTTGTTAGGCCACAGGGACATCACCAGTGACAGAACAAATGCAGGCCGCCGTCCTGTACGGCAAGGAAGACGTCAAAGTCGAATCGGTGGCCATTCCCAAAATTGGCCCACACGATGTGCTGGTCCGCGTCAAGGCGGCCCTCACCTGCGGGACCGATGTCAAAGTATTCCGGCGTGGGTACCATGCGCGGATGATCGTGCCTCCGGCCGTATTCGGGCATGAGTTGGCCGGGGATATTGTCTCGGTTGGCGACCGCGTCACGAAGTTCAAGAAGGGTGACCGCGTGGTTGCCGGCAACTCCGCTCCCTGCGGCGACTGCTACTTCTGCGCGCGTGATCTGGAAAACCTCTGCGAAGATCTGTTGTTCAACAACGGCGCCTACGCGGAGTTCATTCGCATTCCGGGCCGGATCGTGCAGAAGAACCTGTACAAGATTTCGGCGCATGTCGATTACCAGGATGCCGCGCTGGCCGAACCTTTGGCCTGCGTGCTGCGCGGACTGGAAGAATCCAATGTCCGTTCCGGCGACACGGTGGTTGTGATTGGGCTGGGGCCCATCGGGCTGATGTTCGTCCGCATGGCCAAGGTCATGGGCGCGCGCGTGATCGCCATTGCGCGTCGCGAAGTGCAGTTGCAGGATGCCAAGCGCATGGGCGCGGCGCACACGATCTGCCTGCCGGAGACGGAAGACCCGGTTGGCGTGGTTCGAGGGCTTACGGATGGCCGTGGCGCGGATGTTGTTATTGAAGCAGTCGGCAAGCCGGAAGTTTGGAACCTATCGGTGCAATTGCTGCGCAAGGGCGGCACGGTGAACTTCTTCGGCGGTTGCCCGAATGAGACCCGCGTTGAACTCGACACGAACCTCCTGCACTACTCCGAACTCACCTGCAAGGCGAGCTTCCACCACACGCCCCGCCTGGTGAAGAAGGCGCTCGACGCGGTGGCCGCCGGCCAGATCTGCGCGCGTGACTTTGTCACCGATCAGGCGCCGTTGTCCAGCTTGAAAGATGTCCTTCGCCTGCTGATGAACTCCAGCGGCCGGCTGAAGACCGCCATCATCCCCTAACTCGCGATGCTTTCGCCAAAGGACTTCGTCCGGGACCAGAGTGCGATGGGGCGCGCCTGGGGGCTGGAGGAGTCGCTTGCCTATACCAAGTGGATCGCCACCGGGCACTACGAGAATTTTCACGTCGTCAGCTTCCTGCTGCCGAAGCATCTGCATCAGGACTTCTACAACGTCTACGCCTTCTGCCGCTGGGCGGACGATCTGGGTGATGAGATCGGCGATACGGCCGAAAGCCTGCGCCTGCTGCACTGGTGGCGAGAGGATCTGGAGAAGATGTACGCCGGGGAGGCGCGCCATCCGGTCTTCGTCGCGCTGGGGCCGACGGCGAAGAAGCACGGATTACCGATTGATCCGTTCGCCAATCTGATCACGGCGTTTGAGCATGACCAGGTCGTAACGCGCTACGCCAATTGGGACGAAGTCTTCGCCTACTGTGTGAACTCGGCCAACCCGGTCGGGCGGCTTGTGCTGGGCCTGGGTGGATACAACGACGCCAAGCGTTACGAACTCAGCGACGCCACCTGCACTGCGCTGCAGCTAGCCAACTTCTGGCAGGACGTGAGCGTCGATTTGGGCAAGGACCGGGTCTACCTGCCGCTCGACCTGCTTGCCCGTCACAACGTCACCGTCGACGACGTATACGAACGGCGGTTCACGCCCGACTTCGCCAACGCCATGCGCGAGGCCTGTGGCGTGGCGCGGGAGTTGTTTGAAAAGGGCCTGGCCCTGCCACCGCTGCTGGACCGCCGCTTGGCGCTCGACGTCACGCTGTTCTCGCGCGGCGGGATGTATATTCTGGATAAGATTGAGCAGCAGGGATATGACGTTTTGACGGCGCGACCGTATATCAGTAAAGGCGAACGAGTGCGGCTGCTGTTGCGGGCGCTCGTGTCATTTGCCATTGGACGGGTGGCGGCGTGAGCCTGACAGTCAGTGAATCCTACGCCTACTGTCGCGATGTTTCCCGGCGGCGAGCCAAGAACTTTTACTACTCCTTCGTGCTGCTGAAGAACGAGCAGCGCGACGCCATGTGCGCCATCTACGCATTCATGCGCTACTGCGACGATCTGAGCGATGAAACCGGCTCCACCACCATGGAGACGATGGCCCAGTGGCGAGCGGACCTCGACCGCGCTCTCAATGGCGAGTTCGGCGAGCACCCTGTATGGCCCGCTTTCCACGACGCCGTGCGCCGATACAAGATCCCCCACAAGTACTTTCACGACATGATCGACGGCGTATCGAGCGATCTCGCGCCGCAAGTCATTGCAACGTTCGAAGACCTGTATCAGTACTGCTATCGTGTCGCCTCCGTTGTCGGTCTGACCATCATTCACATCTTCGGTTTCGACGACCAGCGCGCACTGGATCTCGCAGAAAAGTGCGGCATTGCGTTCCAGTTGACGAATATCCTGCGCGACGTGCAGGAGGACATCGGGCTGGGGCGCGTCTATCTTCCCGCCGATGATCTCGCCCGGTTCGGCGTGAAGCCGCCGCAGATTGCCTACACGCCGGAGTTCATTGAACTGATGCAGTTCGAGGCGTCCCGTGCGCGTGCCTACTACAACGAGGCTATGCCGTTGATCAAAATGGTCCACAAAGACAGCCGCGCCTCGCTGTGGGCATTGATCCAGATCTACTATCGGCTCCTCGGACGCATCGAAGAGAAGCAGTACCGCGTTTTCGATCAACGAATCCGGCTCAGCACGCCAGAGAAGGCGTGGCTGGTTGTCGAAGCCGGCACCCGCAAATTAGCGGGCGCGTTCTAGGCCAGGCTAAGAAGCCGATCCCGCAACGCAATGGCCTGTTCGTTATCGCCCGTGATGACCAACACCGTGTCGTCCCCAGCCAGGGTCCCGATCACTTCTTCCCAGCTCTCGCGGTCGAGCGCCGACGCCAGCGACGACGCGTTTCCAGGGCTCGTCCGGAGCACCAGCAGATTCTGCGCCACCCGCGCGTCCGTCAGAAACTCGCCGGCAATCGTTGCCAGATCAGGCCCGAAGGCCGGCGCTTCCCCGGCAAAGCGTTGATACCCGCCCGCCGTCTTCGCCAGGCCCAGTTCCCGAATGTCGCGTGAAAGCGTGACCTGCGTAGTCTGCAGGCCCACTTTCATGAGTTCGCGCGCCAACTCGTCCTGCGTGTGGACCTGCTGGCGCCCGATGACTTTCAGAATCTGTCCCTGCCGGTAGGACTTGTTCATGATTGCAGCGCCGCGAGCCGTTCCGCCGCCGCAGCCAGCGCCTGGCGAACTTGCTCAGGCGCGGTGCCGCCGGGAACCTGCCGGCTCTTCATGCCTTCCTTGGGATTCATCAACGCCGCCATCTCCGGCCGGAACTCGGGCGAGAAATCGGCCAGATCTTTGGCGCTCCAATCGGCGGGCTTCATGCCGTTTTGCAGGCTGTAGAGAACCAGCTTGCCGGCGAGTTTGTGCGCCTGATGGAACGGGGTGCCGGCGCGAGCCAGCGCCTCGGCAACGTCGGTGGCGACAGCCCAACTGACTTCGGCCGCCTCAGCGGGCGCCTCCGGTTTCAGCACGGTCGTCTTTGCCACTTCCGCAATCATCGCCAGCGAGCCGTTGCACTGGTCGGCCGCGATGAACAGCGGCTCCTTGTCTTCCTGCATGTCGCGGTTATAAGTCATCGGCGTGCCTTTGACCGTGACATACAACGACGTCAGGCTGCCAAACACCCGGCCCGATTTTCCGCGGATCAACTCCAGCGAATCCGGATTCTTCTTCTGCGGCATCAGGCTGGAGCCGCTGGTGACGCCATCACCCAGTTCCAACCAGCCGAACTCATCGGAGGAGTAAAGAATCCAGTCCTCGGCCAGCCGGCTCAAGTGCAGCATCAGCGTCGAGGTGGCGTAGAGATAATCCAGCGCCCAGTCGCGATCGCCGCTCACGTCCATGCTGTTGCGGGTAATGCCGTCAAAGCCCAGATCGCGGGCAATCGCCTCGCGGTCGAACGGGAAGCCGGAGCCGGCCAGCGCGCCGCTGCCAAGCGGGCAGAGATTCACACGTGCCCGGGCCTGCGCCAGACGCTCATCGTCGCGCAGGAACATCTCGAAGTACGCCAGACAGTAGTGCGCCCACAGTACCGGCTGGGCGCGGCGCATATGCGTATAGCCGGGAATGACAGCGTCGGCATGACGGTTGGCCAGGTCGAGCAGTTCCTTCAGGAATTCGCGCAACAACGCCCGCGTTTCGTCGATCGTCTCCCGCAGCCAAAGCCGCGTGTCGAGCGAGACCTGTTCATTGCGGCTGCGGCCGGTGTGGATCTTATCGGCCAGACCCGCCACCTTCCCCTTCAGCCGGCGAATGACCAGCGTGTGCACGTCCTCGTCGGTAGCGCCTTCGTAGAAAGCGGGCTCCTTCGCCTCGACGCGCATCTCGTCAAACGCACTCACCAGTTGCGCCCGCTCCTCGGCGGTCAGAATGCCCACCCGTTCCAGAGCACGGGCAAATGCTTGTGAACCGCGAATGTCGCAGTCCACAAGCCGCTTGTCGAAATGCAGAGAGCCGGAAAAGGCTTCAAAAGTCGCCGACGGGCCGGACTGGAATCGCCCGCCCCAAAGCTGGAGTTTTTCGCTGGAAGACATGAGTTATTTCAAAAGCATTAAGAGCAGCGCTTTTTGCGCATGCAGCCGGTTCTCGGCTTGATCAAAAATTGCCGATTGCACGGACTCCATCACGGAATCCGTCACTTCCTGCCCGCGTTTGGCCGGCAGGCAGTGGAGGAAGATGGAGTCGCCCGCGGCGCGCGCCATCAGCGCGTCATTCACTTGGTAAGGCGCGAAAATCCGCTTGCGCTCTTCGGCCTCCGCCTCCTGGCCCATGCTTGCCCACACATCGGTGTAGACGACGTGCGCCCCCTCGGCAGCCTCGGCCGGGTCGGCGGTAATGGTGAACTGAACACCCGCCTCGCGAGCCATCGCAAGGACTCCCGCGTCCGGCTGATACCCCTCCGGCGCGGCCACCGCCACGTGCATCCCCAACCGGCCCGCCGTCAGCAGCAGCGAATGGGCCATGTTGTTCCCATCGCCAATGTAGGCCAGTTTCAAACCGTCAAACCGGCCAAACCGCTCCAACACCGTCTGCACATCGGCTAACGCCTGGCACGGGTGAAACATATCGCTCAGTGCGTTGATCACCGGTACGCGAGACCATTCGGCCAAACCCTCAATCGTCGCCTGCGCGAACACACGCGCGACAATGCCCTGCGTCCAACGGTCCAAATTCCGCGCGACATCCTTCAACGGCTCGCGGTCGCCAATCATGCCGATGCTCGTAACGGCGTAGCCACCCAACTGCTGAATGGCCAGCTCAAACGTCAGCCGCGTCCGCAACGACGGCTTCTCAAATAGCAGGCTCAGCGAACGGCCCTGAAGCGCGGTCGCAAAATGCGCCGGATCCCGCTTCATGTCAATCGCCAGCCGCAACAGGCGCATGGTCTCTTCAACCGACAGGTCCAGATCGCTGCGCAGATCGGGCGCGGACATTTTCAAAACGGGCTGCTCAGCGAGCGACGTGGCCATGGACTGCGACTCCTCGATTGAATGATTATTCAATACTATGAATAATTACACGTTGCCGGGGAGGAGGTCAAGAAAAGGGGGCGGGATCGCTCCCGCCCCCTTTTGGTGATGCGACAAAACTACGGCAGCACGACGGTGTCAATCACGTGGATGACACCATTCGTGCAGTCGATATCGGCCTTGGCAACCTTGGCTTTGTCGACCATCAGCGAACCACCGGTAACTTTCAACGTGAGGGCCTTCCCGTTGACGGTCTTGGCGGATTTGAGCTTCATCGCCTGCTTCGCCATCACTTTGCCGGGAACGACATGGTAGGTGAGAATGGCGGTCAGCTTGGCTTTGTTTTCGGGCTTCAACAGCGATTCCACCGTGCCGGCGGGCAGCTTGGCGAACGCTTCATCGGTCGGGGCGAAAACGGTGAACGGACCGGCGCCTTTCAGCGTGTCGATCAAGCCGGCGGCCTGCAACGCGGCGGCGAGAGTCTTGAACGAACCGGCGGCGACAGCGGTGTCGATAATGTCGTGCTTGGCGCCATCAGCGGCCGGCGCGGCGAAAGCGGAGGTAGCCACCAGCAGGCCGGCAAAAAGGGACAAAAGGGTTTTGCGATTCACGTACGATCTCCTGATCAATCTGATATGAGGTGCCCGCGGACTCGTTGTATCGATGCCTTGCGTTTGCACCCACTTGTCTTGATGCGGGCTCGGCGAAAAGGAGTTATTCATTGCGTACCTGGAAATGAAACGTGTATCCTTCGGACAGAAACAGACTGCCCGTAGTAGATCGGTGCGTCCCCGTGGTAACTCGTTTTGTTTGGGCCAGCATTCTTCTGCTGTCAGCCGTGCTTACGGCGCAGGCAGACCGTCAGCGAGTCCGCGTGGGCGGCGGCTACAGTGTGCCTTGGGCCTATCTCGGCCCGGATGGCACGCCGACGGGTTTCTATGTCGAAGTGATAAAGGAAGCCGCGCGCCGGGAAGGCCTGGCGTTCGAAATCGTCTTCCGAAAAGACGGTCCGGAGAAGGCACTTCGCAGCGGCGAAATTGATTTGTGGTCCGCCGCCGTGCCGACAGAGGAACGCCGCAAAACCCTGTATTTCACGACACCTTGGTGGTCGCAGGATCACTACATCGGCGTCATGTCGTCGAGCTCCATTCACGGTGTGGACGATCTCAATGGGAAAGTGGTGGTCCACTCCGCCACGCCGCCGTTTACCGTGGATCTGGCCACCGTACTGCCCGGCGCCAAGCTGCAAACGATGAACGACCTTCGCGCACGTTTTCAAGCCGTCTGTGACGGTCGCGCACAGGCCGCCCTTTTCTATCACGAGACCTCGCTGTTTTCCATTACCGGGTCGAACGATCTGGCGGATTGCCGGGAACGGGGATTGCGATTGATTCCGCTCGGGCGCGTCGTCATGGAAACGGCGGTGGCGGCGCTACCGGAAAATCGGGAGTTGGCCGATCGCATTCGCCGGCGAATCGACGAAATGCGGAAGGACCAGACGCTGGCGCGGCTGGCGGCGTCTCCGCTCACCGGCACACAGGCGCTGACGCAGATGCTCCAGACCGAGCGAACCGAGTCGATGCACCGTCTGCTCCAGCTGTCGGTCGTTTTCTTGTCGCTCATCGTATTGATCGGCAGCGTCGCCTATGTCCGCCTGCGTCGGGCGAACCGTCAAACGCGGGAGGCGCTTGCGGCGGCGGAGCAGGCCTCGCGTGTGAAGAGTGAGTTTCTGGCCACGATGAGCCACGAGATCCGTACGCCGCTCACCGCGGTGGTCGGCTATATGGACATGCTGATGGGTACGCCGTTGCGCCACGATCAGCGCCGTTACGCGTTGGAAGTGAAGCAGGCCACCGCGTCACTACTGACCCTGATGACGACGATTCTCGGTTATGCCCGGCCCGTTGTTTCCCCTGCCGCCGAAGACGAAACCTTTGAGCCGGCAAACGTGATGGATGACTGTCTTGCCGCGGTGCTTTTAGCGGCCGAAGAAAAAGGGTTGGTGGTGACGATGGAACTCGCGCCTGGCATCCCCGCCCGCTTTCTGGGCGATGCGGTGCGCCTGCGCCAGGCGGTTCTGAACCTGATCGGGAACGCCGTAAAGTTCACTCCAGACGGCTGGGTGCGCGTGCGCGCGAGCTATGCGGACGGAGTCTTCAGCTGCACCGTCGCCGACAGCGGGCCAGGCATCCCTGCGGATAAACGGGCCCAGATCTTTGAGCCCTTCACCCAACTGGATTCGACGGACAAACGCCAGTGCGGCGGCGTGGGCCTCGGCCTTGCCATCGTTGCCGGACTTTGCAAACAGCTCGGCGGGAACATTCGCGTGGATGACGTGCGCCAAGGGGCTCAGTTTACTCTGACAATTCCCTATTCCAGTCCGGACGCGGCGTCGCGTTGGCTGGGGCCGCCCCTCAACGGCGTCGCGGTCCTTCTGCTCGCCGAGTCGGGCTCCGCGGCGATCTTCGAGGGCTATCTTCGCGAAGCCGGATTGGACGTTTTTCGTGTTCGTTCAGAGGACGAACTGGCGCGGTGGGTTCCCCCAGCGGATGGGACCATTCACTGTTTTATCGAGTGCGGCTTCTTCGGCGTTTTCATTCCAGCGTGGCGAAACGACCGGACCCGGTTGGTGCTTGTGGGGAAGATGTCCTATCTTGCCAGTGTCGGTGAGGTGGACAAGTCCTGTTTCGACGACATTCTGCCGTTTCCGGTTTCGGCCCGTTCCGTAATCGAAACGCTGCGTCCTCCCGCAGTGGTGCACGTATCCGCTGCGCCAGCGCCGGTTCGAAGCCATGTCCTGGTCGTGGACGACAACGCTGTCAACCGGCGGGTGCTATCGGCATTGTTGGAGAAATTGGGATGTCGCGTCGACACAGTCAAGGACGGCAGGGAAGCCGTCGACGCCGTGCTCCGGCGGCGCTATTCCGTGGTGTTAATGGACTGCCAGATGCCTGTGTTGAACGGCTACGAGGCGACTGCCGAAATTCGCCGCCATTCGCTTCCGGTTTCTGACGTGCCAATTTGCGGCGTGAGCGCCTCCATGGATTCCGATACGCAGGCGCGTTGCGAAATCAGCGGCATGGATGAATTTATGTCGAAACCAGTGACGCTCGATATGCTGCGGGACCTGATGACGCGCGTCGCCGCCAGGCAGAGTATTGAGGAGAATCTGCGGCAGGGCGATTGAGCGTTCGTGTGCTGGCGTCGCGCTTGATGTCGAGCCAGGCAACGTCCTCTGCCGAATCGGCGAAGCGCCGTTCGCCCGCGGCCAGGATCTCGGTGTCGGCGACCTTCGCCATCGGCGTATAGCGCGGGTGATGCGCGTCCTTATACGGATCGTTGCGGGCCGCGTTGTAGCAACAGATCATCGACCACCGCGGATTCTCCGATTCGTTGCGATCAGAGCGGTGAAGCAAATTGGCGTGAAAGAACAGCGCGTCCCCCGGCGCCATTTCTACGTGAACCAACGGCAAACGCGTCAGAATCGCATCCACTCTCTCCCGGTCCGCGCCCGCCTGGTCGCCGGTCAAAACATGGTCAATCCGCCCTAGTTCGTGCGAACCCGGGATCACCTGCAGGCAGCCGTTCTCCCGCGTCGCCGGATCGACGGCGATGAACACGCTGGTCAACAAAGGCGCCAGCACGCCGTTCTGATACCAGTAGCCGTAATCCTGATGCCACGCCCAGGCGCCACCCACCCGCGCGTCTTTCATGATCATCTTCGAATGATAGTGATAGACCTCCCCGCCCAGAATCGCCTCCGCCGCATTGACGATGGATTCGCACCGCGCGAACATCCCATAGATCGTATCTCCCGGATGGTTCCACAGGGACAATCGAACCCGCCCGCCTTCCCCATCGCCCCGCGAAAACGCATGCTCGTCGAAGGCCTTGTCCTCCTTCGCCGCCCGCCGCAACAACGAGATCTCTTCGGTGGAATAGAATCCTCGCACCAGCGTGTAGCCGTCGCGCCGGTACTGTTCCAACTGCTCCTGGGAAAGGGGTCCGTTCGCCATATCAGTTGTGATGATACAGTGCTTGCTTATGCAGCCGGTACGGATTGGAATGATTGGCTCGGGCTTTGTCGCCGGGTTTTACATGCAGGGATTGGCGAACGTCAACGGGCACGAAGTGCGCGCCTGTTACTCGCGCGACGCAGCCAGGGCACAGGCCTTCGCCGCCGAATGGGGCATCGGCGAATCGACCGATAATCTCGACGCGTTCATCCAGCGTGACGACATCGACCTGTTCATCATCGCTCTCCCCAATGAAGCCCACCTGCCCGTGTCGCTGGCGCTTTCGAAGCTCCGCCGCAACCAGGTCTGCACTAAACCCCTGGGTCGCAATCGCGACGAAGCAAAGCAGATGTGGGAAGCCGCCGCAGCCTCCGGAGCCCTTCACGGCTACGCCGAAACTGAGGTCTTCGCCCCTTGCGTCGTTAAGGCACGCGAGACCATCGTCAACGGCGGCATCGGCCGCGTTCTCTGGGTCCGCTCCCGCGAATCCCACAGTGGCCCCCACTCCGCCCACTTCTGGGACATCGCCAAAACCGGCGGCGGCGCCATGAACGATCTCGGCTGCCATTGCATTGCCGCCGCCCGCTATTTCTTCGGCAAGGAAGACGAGATCACCAAAGTCATGGCCTGGGGCGCGCGCATGGTCCATCACGAAAAGACCGAAGGCGAGGACAATGCGCTCCTCCTCCTGCAATTCGCCAGCGGTGGCATCGCCCACTGCGAACTCTCCTGGACTACCAAGGGCGGGCTCGATCTCCGCAATGAAGTCCACGGCTCGGATGGCTCTATCTTCACCGACGTCACTCGCGGCACGCCCATCACGACGTTCACCTCCAAGGGCGCCGGCTACGTGATCGAGAAGGCCGATATCGACACCGGCTGGACCCGCCCGCTCCCCGAAGAAGCCTTCGCCTACGGCTACCAGGCGGAAATGCGCCACTTCGTCGAGTGCGTAAAAAACAAAACCCCGGCGCGCGAGGACTACCAGGACGGATACATCGTCAACTGTGTCCTCGACGCCGGGTACGAGTCGATGAGGGAAGGGAAGTGGGTGGAGCTTACTTCAATTTAAGCGGCACGCTGGCCGACGTTTCTTCCCACTCAAGCGTCAGGTCTTTGCCCGTCAACGTCATCTTGTACGATTCCACCGGCGCCACTTTCTTAATCTTCATCTTCGTGCGGCCCAGGTCCATTTCCGGCTTGTAGGTCAGGCCCCACTGGCCAGTCTGCTTGTTCACAATCAGCGTCCACGCATCGGCCGATTCCAACTGCACGAACAGCGTGTAGTCGCCCGCCGGAACGGTCAGGTCACCCAGAACAATATCGGCATCGGTGTGCAGCGCCGTGGCTTCATTGGCGCCCGCGCGCCACACTTTTCCGAACGGCTCCAAACCGCCGAAAATCTTCCGCCCCTTCATGGAGGGCGAGTGGTACTTGATCGAAACCGTTTTGCCGTTCAGCGAAACGTTGGTTTCCGCCGGAGGGCTGGCGCGTTGTTTCTTCTTTTGCTCCTGGGAAAACAGAAGCGTGGCCGCGAGAAGGAATAGGGAAAGGGTACGCATGTACCCATTATTATGGCTGTTCGGCAAGTTCGAACGGCACATTCGCATAGATCTGCCGCAGCGGAACCGAAATGTTAACGCTCGCCAGTTCCAATACCGCGTCCTCGCCCAGGAACTGCGTCAACTCCCACTCCCCATCGGCGCGCCGCCGGTGGCGGTCAATGCCGAAGCTATCCTGCTCCACCAGAACATACTCTTCCAGGCTGGGGATCTGCCGGTAATGCGCAAACTTGCCAATACAGTCATACCGCCGAGTAGACGGGGACAGAACCTCAAAAACCACTTTCGGGTTCGTCGCCGACATGCCGCCCACTAATCCCAGCGGTCCGCAAACGATGGACAAATCCGGATACGTATAAAGCCCCGACGCCTCCACCAGCACCCGCAAATCAGACGAATACGCAATACACGACGTGCCGTTTAGCCGCGGCGCCAGAGCCGCGGCTAAATTCACTTGAATAATGGAATGGGCCGGCGAACCTCCGCTCATCGCGAAGACCTGCCCCTGATGGAATTCGTACTTGGTCCCGAACTGGCGCTCCATCGCTACATACTCTTCGTACGTAAACCGGGGATGCGCCACAGGGGCCATATACCGCTACGCCAGCAGCTTCTCGAGCTTCGAACCCGGCACGATAATCGTCTCGCTGCGCTCCGGTCCAAGCGACACACAACCCACTTCCACGCCCGTCTTTTCCTGCAGGAAATCCAGGTATGTGCGCGCCGCGGCCGGCAACGCATCCAGCGTCGTCAACCCGCGCGTCGAACAGTGCCAGCCCGGCAGGTTCTCGTAAACCGCCTCGATCGATTCCATCTCGCTATTGGTCGCCGGCATCTCGTCCGTCAACTTGCCATTCACTTTATAAGCCACGCAAACCGGAATCGTTTCCAACTCATCCAGCACGTCCAGCTTCGTAATGATCAAGCTGTCGAACCCGTTAACCGCCGTCGTGTACTTCAACAACGGCACGTCGAACCAGCCGCAGCGGCGCGGCCGTCCGGTCACGGCGCCAAACTCTTTGCCAGCCGCGCGAATGCGCTCGCCCATCTCCGTGTGATCTTCGGTCGGGAACGGCCCGCCACCCACACGCGTGATATAGGCCTTCGACACACCCACAACGCCATCAATCCGCGTCGGCGGCACGCCCGCGCCCGTGCAGGCCCCGCCCGCCGCCGCGCTCGAAGAGGTGACGAACGGATAGGTCCCGTGGTCGATGTCGAGCATCGTCCCCTGCGCGCCTTCAAACAGCACAGGCTTATTGGCGTTCATCGCGTCGCGCAACAGGAACGACGTATCCCGCACCATCGGCCGGATCCGCTCGGCGAAGCCTTCGTACTGCGTGCGCAGCGCGTCCGTATCCAGGTCCCACGGAATGCCAAACGCATCGGCGATGGTCTTCTTGTCTTCCACCATCACGGCGAACAGCTTGCGGAAATTGTCGGTGTCCAGCAGGTCGGCAATGCGGATGCCGCGGCGGCTGATCTTGTCCTCGTACGCCGGGCCAATGCCGCGCGACGTCGTGCCGATCGCCGTCCGGTCCTTCCGCGCCTCGCTCATCTTCTCCACAATGCGATGCATCGGGAAGATCACGTGCGCGCGATTGGAGATAGCCAACTGCTTCTCCACCGCAATGCCCAGCTTGTCCAGCATCGCGATCTCGTCCAGCAGCGCCGCCGGGTCGATAACGACACCGTTGCCGATCACCGCCTGCACGCCGGGTCGCAGAATCCCGCTCGGGATCAGCTTCAGCACATACTTCTGTGCCCCCACGTAGACGGTATGGCCGGCGTTGTGGCCACCCTGATAGCGGACCACATAGTCGAATTTCTCCGAAAAGAGATCGACCATCTTGCCTTTGCCTTCATCGCCCCATTGGGCACCCAACACGATTAAATTGCTCATGAACAGACCAAACTCTCTATTTTAGCGCGTTAAGCGGTCGAGTGTGGCCATGGCCGGTTCCATCCACCCGCTCGACCAGTGATGGACCCGTTTAACGCCGTTGTCGTAGGCATGTGTAATGTCCAACGCGGCCATCCGCTCATGCGCCCCGCGCACCTCGGCCTCGAAATTCCCATACCCTGATATCGCCAGTTTCAGCTTTTTCGAACCCGCATGCCGCTCCAATAATGTCGGCACGTGATACCCCGCAAAATTCTCCGCTGTCCCGTAGATCTCCCCTGACCCATATTTCCCCGGTGCATCCAACAACAACGGCGCATCCCAAGCCGCCGCCGCCGCAAACCGCTCCGGATGCCGCAGCAGCAGCGTCACTGCCCCATTGCCGGACTTGCTGAATCCCAGCAGTAAAACCCGCCCAGGCAACCGGGGCAAAATGTCCTGCAATAGATAGGATTCCTGCGCAATCTTCGCATTCGTCGGATGATCGGCAAACCACGGCAGATGCGAAAAGGAGGGCGCCGCGATCGTCACGTTATACCGCTTCACCCAGTTCAGCCGAAGCGCCTCATAGAACCCATCGCCCCACTGGCCGCTGATATTCGCCGTCACCGGAAGGATCAAAACGGTCCGGTCCGAACGCTTCCGCGGCCTCGCGATGCGCAGAAAATTCGCCGTCGCCTGCCGGGGGGATTCGATCGTTTCCACCTCGTAGGAAACCGGCGCAAGGGCGAGCGAGAGTAAACCGCGTCTGGTCATGACCGAAACCTCGATGGTATCCTTGTTTTCAATGCAGTTGTGCGACATTTACCAGGGGCTTGGCGACCAGGCGTTCCGAGATCTGTTGAAACAGATCTCGCTGGGCAAGCTACGTACCTACCAACTTTTTGAACGCTTGAAGGTTCGGCTCCGGCTGAACAAGCTCAACACGGAGTCGCTGGCCAAGTCAGCCCCTCGCCAGTGGGAGCGGATTGTGACGGAGCGCGACGACGCCTTCGCGATGGAGTTGGGCCAAGCGGTACTCGTGTGCCACATGGACTGCATCATCGATGTCCTCAACCACCTGGAGATTCCTCACCAGGAAGGGTTCTTCGAAAAGGATGCCGACGTGTCGCAGTTCCTCACCGGCGACTGGCAACAGCGCGCCTGGGACGGCTTCAGCGACAAACACCCGAAGGCCGTGCTGGCGTTCTACTTGAACCACCTCGCATTGGAGATGACCAAGGATCCGGTGTTGTTCAACCCCTTGGCGACAGCGGCAAAATGACCCCCGCGCAGGAACTGCACGAAGCGATTCGCGTCGGCGATGAAGCGCGAGTCCATGCGTTGCTGGATTCCGATCCCGCTCTCGTGCATGGCGGCGGCGCGGCCGGCATGGCCCCGCTGCTACTGGCGATCTACACCAAGCGGCCCATCATGGCGAAGCTCCTGCTGAACTGCGGCGCGCGTTTGGACGTCTACGCCGCCGCGGCCATGGGCGAAACCGAAGCCTGCCGCCAGTTCATCAAGGCGGACGACGTCCTGCTCGAAATGGCCAGCTCCGATGGCTGGACGCCGCTCCACCTGGCCTGCTTCTTCGGCCACTTGCAAACGGTGGAGATGCTGCTCGAAATTGGTGCCGACGTGAAGGTGCGCTCCGCAAACGCCATGCACAACACCCCGCTGCATGCCGCCGCCGCCAGCCGCAACCAGGACATCTGCGCGCTGCTGCTATCAAGCGGCGCCGACGTCAACGCCACACAGCAGGCCCAATACACCGCGTTGCACTCGGCCGCGGCGAATGGCGATTTGGAAATTGTCCGTCTGCTGCTGGCCCACGAAGCCAGCGCCACGGCCCGGAGCGAAAAGGGTGAAACCGCGCTCGACATGGCCAAACAGCGCGGACACACCGCAGTAGTCGATTTACTGGAAAGAACAGCGCGATGATTGAAGCGAACCTGGAGGAATTGGCGGTCTCCGCCAAGGCCCGGATTGAAGCCGCCACCACGGTGGAGGAATTGGAAGCGGTCCGCGTCGAAGTCCTCGGACGCAAGGGCGCCCTCGCCAACGTCTCCAAGGAAATGGCGAAGATGACGCCGGAGCAGCGGGCCACCGTCGGCAAGTTGCTCAACGCCGCCAAACAGGCCCTCGAAAGCGTCTTCGATGAGAAAAAGACTGCCTTCGACAGCGCCGCTCTATCCGCCCGTCTGGAGAGCGAATGGGTCGATCTCACCGCACCCGCTCCGGACCCCGCCCGCGGCGCGCTCCATCCGCTCACCCAGATCCAAACGGAAATTGAAGATCTCTTCGTCTCCCTCGGCTTCACCGTTCTCGACGGCCCCGAAGTGGAATCGGACGAACATAACTTCGACGCGCTGAACATCCCGGCCGATCATCCGGCGCGCGACATGCAGGACACCTTCTGGCTGGAAGGCAACTGGCTGCTCCGCACCCATACCTCGCCCGTCCAGGTCCGCGGCATGCGCAAGCTCGGCCCGCCGTTGCGCATGATCGCCCCCGGTCGCGTTTTCCGTAACGAGGAAGTCGACGCCTCCCACGAGCACACGTTCTATCAGCTCGAAGGCATGATGGTGGACAAGGACGTCAGCGTCGCCCACCTGCTCTACTTCATGAAGACGCTGCTCTCCGGCATCTTCAAACGCGACGTCATGGTTCGTTTGCGCCCGGGCTATTTCCCGTTCGTCGAACCCGGCTTCGAACTCGATATTCAGTGCCTCATCTGCGGCGGCTCCGGCTGCCCGGTATGCAAGCAGAGCGGCTGGGTGGAACTGCTGCCCTGCGGCCTGGTGCACCCCAACGTGCTGCGCAAATCCGGCATCGATCCGGAAGAGTACGGCGGCTTCGCCTTCGGTCTCGGCCTCACACGCCTGGTAATGATGCGCTACGCCATCGATGACATTCGGCAACTGCAGGGCGGCGACCTGCGCTTCCTGCGGCAGTTCTAGACGAGGGGCCATGAAGTTTTCCTACAACTGGATTCACGAACTGGTGGACGGGTTCGATGTGCCCGCCGCCGAAATCGGCCGGCTGATCACGCTGAAGACCGCCGAGTGCGAAGGCGTGGAAGCCCACGGCGCCATGCTGGACGATGTCTGCGTCGCCCGCGTGTTGACCGCCGAAAAAGTGGAAGGCACCCACCTCACGCTCACCACCGTCGACACCGGCCGCTACGGCGTCAAACAGGTCATCTGCGGCGCGCCCAACTGCCGCGCCGGCATGCTCACCGCCTACTGGCCGCTGGGTAAGAAAAAGGTGCGCGGCGTCGAAAGCGATGGCATGTTGTCGTCGGCTGTTGAACTCGGCATCAGCCACGAAGGCGATGGCATTCTGGAGTTCTCGGGCGTCGAGCCGGGCGCTTCCATCGCCGGCCTCCGTCCGGATACGATCGTCGAAATCGACAACAAATCCCTCACCCACCGGCCCGACCTGTGGGGCCACTACGGCATGGCGCGCGAAGTCTCCGCCATCACCGGCCGGCCGCTGAAGGACCCCGTCAATCTGGGCCTCCTGCCCACGGGCGATGGCGTCATGAAGGTCGACATCCGCGACTTCGCCCTCTGCCCGCGTTACTCCTGCCTGGTGTTTGAAAACGTCACCATCGGCCCCTCGCCGCTCTGGCTGCAGTACCGTTTGGAATCGATCGGGCTCAACCCCATCAACAACATCGTCGACGTCACCAACTGGGTCATGGCCGAACTCGCCCAGCCCATGCACGCCTTCGATCTGGATAAGATCACCGGCGACACGATTATCGTCCGCGCCGCGGGCGACGGTGAACTCTGCGAAGCACTGAACGGCGTGACCTACACGCTCGATTCGTCCAACCTCGTCATTGCCGACTCCGCCGGGCCCGTTGCCCTGGCCGGCGTCATCGGCGGCGGCCCATCGTCTATCACCGCCACCACCACCCGCCTGCTGCTCGAAAGCGCCAGCTTCCACGCCTCGTCCATTCGCAAGACGTCCACCAAAGTGAAGCTGCGTACCGACGCCTCCATGCGCTTTGAAAAGTCGCAGGACCCGGTCAACACCGTGCGCGGGTTGGCCCGCGCCATCGCGCTCCTCGAAATGGTCAGTCCCGGCATCCGCCTGGTTGGCGGGTTGTCCGATTCCTGGCAGCAAGCCGCCGCCCCGGCGCCCATCGAATTCACGCTCTCCTGGATGCAGCGCAAGCTCGGCCGCGATGTCTCGGAAGAAGAAGTGGCCGGCATTCTGGAGCGCTTGGCGTTCGGTGTCTCCCGTGCCAACGGCGTGTTCACCGTCATAGTGCCCAGCTGGCGTGCCACCAAGGACATCTCTATCAAGGACGATCTAGTGGAAGAAGTGGGCCGCATGATCGGCTACGCCTCCATTCCGCCCGTCGCCCCCAGCGTGCCCAGCCGCGTTCCGCCGCTTGAACCGGAGCGCGCCTTCCAGCGTAAGGTGCGCTCCACCCTCACCGCGCAGGGGTTCAATGAGGTCTACAACTACTCGTTCGTGAACGAAGCACAGGCGGCGCAGCTGCAGTTGCCCATCGCCGATCACATCAAGGTGTTGAACCCCATTGCCGCTGGCCAGGAGCTTCTCCGCACCAGCCTGCTGCCCAACCTGCTGAAGAACATCGAACTCAATCGGCACAACTTCGAAAACTTCCGCCTCTTTGAAATCGGCCGCGAGATTCACAAGCGCGAAGCGTCGTTGCCGGAAGAGATTCCCAGCTGTGCCATCGTGCTCTACGCGAAGGATGGCGACGGCAAGGCCGGTCTGTTTGAGTTGAAGCGGGTTGCCGGGGTGCTGATGCCGGGCTGCGAAACGCGCCCCGCCGAAGCGCGTTCGTTCGAACATCCCCATCGCTCCGCCGCTATCTGGTGGCAAGGCGAAGAACTCGGTCGCTTGTTTGAGTTCCATCCCAATCAGGTGGAAACTGGCCGGGCGCAGGTGCTGTATCTGAATCTGGTGAAGATGTTGGATGTGCAGCCGGGCGTGCAGAAGTACGTACCGCTCCGCCGCTTCCCGACCTCGGATTTCGACATCACCGTCTCCGTCGCCCCGCGCAGCCTCGTCGCCGATGTGCTGGCGAAGGTATCGGCTACCGCCGTCGATAATCTTGTAAATGTCAGCTATCTCTACGAGTATCTCGACGAAGCCAAAGGCACCAAGAGCCTATCCTTCCGCTTCACGCTCGGCGCCCCGGATCGTACGCTAACCAGCGACGAAATCACGAAGGCGCAGGAAAAACTGCGCGGCGCGCTCCAGTCTTAGGTCAAACCACCGCGGCGATCTCATCGACGCGGTGGATCAGCCCATTGTCGTAGGTCACCCACATCACGGCGCGGATGGAGTATCGTTCGCCGTCATCGGCAAAGATACCGGTCTCGTGGAAGAGCAGCGCCGTTGTGTACCCGGCGTGGATCGTAGCGTCGATGACAGGACGCTGATCTTGTACCATGCCGAAGTTCCGGGACATGGCGTCGACGACCGCTTCCCGGCCATGCCATCGGCCGTTCATGCGGTCAAACCCTTTGATGTCGAGGATTACATCCTCTGTCATAAACTCGCCGGCTTTTTTATACTTACCGACGGCAATCGCTGCTATAACCGAGGGCAGAACCGTGGACGTATCTGCAACGTCCGCGATTACGCGCTCGGCGTATTCGGGATTCATTCGTAACAGTCTAGAACAACTCGGAAAGCTCTTTGTAAGGAAGACCCTGCGATTCGGCCACGGCGCGATAAACGCAATGATGTTTATAAGTGTTAACGCCTTCGGCGATGGCCCGGTTGGAGCGGGCGGCGGCTTCCAGTCCCTTGTTGGCCAGCGTCAGTAAGTAGGGCAGCGTGGCGTTGTTCAGCGCGAAAGTCGACGTATGCGGCACCGCGGCCGGCATGTTACTCACGCAGTAGTGCAGCACCGAATCGACGTAGTAAATGGGATCGGTATGCGTGGTGGCGCGGGATGTCTCAAAACACCCGCCCTGATCGATCGCGACGTCGACCATCACCGAGCCGGGCTTCATCAGCTTGATCATCTCCCGCCGGACCAGCTTCGGAGCGGCCGCGCCGGGGATGAGCACCGCGCCAATTACCAGATCGGCCAGCTTCAGTGATTCGCGAATCGTGTGGACGTTCGAGGCCAGCGTCACCACGCCGCCGTTGTAGATGTCGTCCAACTCGCGGAGCCGGTTCAAATTGCGGTCGATAATCGTAACGTGGGCGCCCATGCCGACGGCGATCTTGGCGGCGTTGTGGCCCACGATGCCGCCACCGAGGATCACCACATTCGCCGGCGCCGTACCGGGAACGCCGCCGAGGAGAATTCCCCGGCCGCCATTCGGCGCTTCCAGATACTGTGCGCCCACCTGCACGGACATCCGGCCTGCCACTTCGCTCATCGGCGTCAGCAGCGGCAGCGCGCCGTTCTCTTCGCGGATGGTTTCGTAGGCCACCGAGTTGGTGCCCGAATCGAGCAGAGCCTTTGTCAGTTCCGGCAGCGGCGCCAGGTGCAGATAGGTGAACAGCACCAAGTCCTTCCGGAGATATTGGAACTCCGAAGGCTGCGGCTCTTTGACCTTGATCACCAGGTCGGCCTGCGTCCAGACTTCGGCGGCGGTGGGCAGAATCCGCGCGCCAGCCTCGACATATTCAGCGTCGGTCAGGGAACTGCCGCGGCCGGCTCCTGTTTCGACGATCACTTCATGACCTGCTTCGACCAGAGCGGTTACTCCGGCAGGCACAAGACCCACGCGAGATTCGTGGTCTTTTACTTCCTTGGGAACTCCGATTTTCATGTTAGGGCACCGATTGGTTGAGAGTGGTGGTGGTCGTCAGCGGGGTACGCTTCGGACCGAGGCCGAGGGCGATCAGGGAAAGAGAGGTTATCTTCCCTGTCGGCGGCAAATTCTGTTCCTCCTGGAACCGTTTCAGAGCATCGACAGTGGCCGGATCCCACGAGCCCGACGGCGGCGTGGTGAGGTAGCCGCGAGTGACCAGGGCCTGCTGGATTTCCATGTAGCGGTCCGTCGTCGGCGCCTGCTGGCCGTAGGTACGGCGGACCGGCACCGGCTGCGGGCTGCGCCCGCGCGCCCTGCCGCGAGCATACGTCGTCGTCGCGGCCCGTGGCCGGGCCGCGACGGGCGGGGTGTATCGACGGGCCGTGGCTTTGGTGGCGGCCTTCTTCGCCGCCGGCCGCGCGGCCGGGGCTTTGGTGGTGGGGGTGGCCGCTTTCTTCTTGGGAGCGGCGGCGGCCCAGGTGAGGCTGAAGCCGAGCGCGAGCGCGGCAATGGATAAAGCAAAATTTCTCAGCTGCACAACTTCATGGTAGCAAGTGTGGCGGCGGTACACTTGGAAGACAAACCCTCTCACGAATGGTCTTCAGCAGCCACATCTTCCTGTTCTACTTTCTGCCTATCGTGCTGTTGCTGAACTACTTATTGCCGTTCCGCTTCCTGACCACGATGCTGACGATTGTCAGCTACACCTTCTACGGGTGGGCGAATCCGAAGTGGATTGTGTTGATGCTGACCAGCACTCTGGTCGACTATTTTTGCGGTTTGGCGCTGGTTCGTTATTCGGGTTTGGGGCCCCAGGAGGACGGCGATTTGCCGTTTTTGCCCAAAAGAGAGCCCCGAAACCGTGCTCAAAAGTGCGCATTATTCGTCAGTTTGGCGACAAATATGCTCATTTTGGGCTTCTTTAAGTACTATGATTTCGGCCTGGAGAACCTGAACGGGCTGAGCGGATGGCTGGGCGGCGGTCCGCTTCCGCTCCCGCTGATCCACGTCGCGTTGCCGATCGGGATCTCGTTTTACACGTTCCAATCGATGAGCTATGCGATCGACGTCTACCGGGGCGAGGCGCGGCCGCTGCGGCACCCGGTGGATTTTGCCTGCTTCGTGGCGCTGTTCCCGCACCAGTTGGCGGGGCCGATTATCCGCTACTGGAGCATCGCCGAGCAGATCCGGCACCGGGAGTTTACCTGGGAGAAATTTGCGCGCGGGGCGGCGTTTCTTTGTTTGGGGATGGGGAAGAAGATACTGCTGGCGAATCCGATGGCGCATATTGCGGACACGGTGTTCGGGGTGGCGGGGTTGCGGTGGTTCGATGCCTGGTTTGGCGTCATCGCTTACGCGTTCCAGATCTACTTTGACTTCTCGGCTTATTCGGACATGGCTGTCGGTTTAGCGCTGATGCTGGGGTTCCTGTTCACGAAGAACTTCAATGACCCGTACCGGGCGGAGAGTATCACGGATTTCTGGCGGCGGTGGCATATTTCGCTATCGACGTGGTTGCGGGATTATCTTTACATCCCGTTGGGCGGGAACAAACTGGGCGAGGCGCGTACCTATTGCAACCTGTTCACGGTGATGCTGCTGGGCGGGCTGTGGCACGGGGCGTCGTGGACCTTTGTGATTTGGGGCGCGATTCACGGGGCGATGCTGGGATTGGAAAGGGCGCAGGGGAAGAAGAGTTTCTATTCGCGCCTGCCGGGAGTTCTGAAGGGCGCGGTGACGTTCCTGATTGTTTGTGTGGGGTGGGTGTTCTTTCGGGCCGAATCGCTGGCGATCGCCTCGCGGTTTGTCGGGGCGATGTTTGGCGGCACCGGAGACGGGGCGATTATGGGCGCGGTGGTCTATACGAAGTACCACCTATTTTCTTTCGCGGTTTGCGCGGTGGTGGTTTGGGCGATGCCGCAGGCCTGGAATTTCACGCAGCGGATTACGCCTTGGAAGGTTGGCGTTTGCCTGTTGACGTTGGTGCTGAGTGTTTTGTTTATGTGGACGCAGACGGTGAATCCGTTCCTGTACTACCAGTTCTGATATGGCGAAAGATCCGATTCCCAACAATCCGACACTCGTGACCGAGGAGGCGAGCCAGAAAGAGCTGGCTACGACCGCCGTTGGGCGCGGGGTGGCGCGGGCTCTGGCTGTTGGGTTTTGTGTGGCGTTGCTGGTGCCGGTGGTGGCGCAGCTGGCTGGGGGCGGCGGACTGGGGGATTTTGCCGGGGTTGGGTTTCCGCCTACGCGGGAGACGCTGGCGGCGTTGGGGCGGAGCGTGGATGACGGGTCTGTTTTGAAGCGGTGGGTGCAGCCGCGGTTGCAGATGTTGTTGACCGGGGTTGGCGGGTTTGGGAACGAGAAGGTGACGATTGGGCGGGATGGGTGGCTGTACTATGCGCCCGGGCTGCGCTATCTCTTCGGCCAGCCGTTCCTGGACGCCGATTACCTGAAGGCCAAGGCGAAGGGGATGATCGATAAGGACGGGCTGGCGGTGGCGCATCCCGATCCTTTGCCCGCGTTCCAGCAATTGGCGGAGGATTGCAAGCGGCTGGGCATCCAACTCGTGGTGGCGCCGGTGCCGGATAAGGGAATGTTGATTGGCGCGGCTCAGAACGCGGATTTCGGGAAGTTCCGGGCGGCTGTCGAGGGATATGGCGCGACGGTGTTGCCGTTGGAAAAATGGATGGAGGCGGGGGACGCGCCATGGTATTTACGGCAGGATACGCACTGGACGCCGCGATTTATGGACCGGGTGGCGCGGGGGATGGCGGATTCGTTGCGCGGGAAGGTTTGGGCGGCACCGGCGCCGTTGTACCGTTTGCGGGCAGCGACGGCGGAGAGCCGGGGGGACCTGGTGGGGATGTTGAAACTGCCGGTGGACCAGACGCTGTTTGGGACGGAGCGGGTGTCGATTGACGTGGTGAAACCGGTGGGGGACGCAGGGCCGGCCGAGGTGTTGTTGTTGGGGGATAGCTTCACGAATATTTACTCGTCGCCTTCTTTGGAATGGGGGCAGAAGGCGGGGTTGGGAGAGCATCTGGCTTACCACCTGAACGCGCCGGTCGACGTGATTGCGATGAATGGCGCGGGGGCGACGGTGCGCAACGAGTTGTTGCGGGCGGCGCGGACGGGGCGGTTGGCGGCGACGCGGGTACTGGTTTATGAGTTTGCGATTCGGGACTTGTATTTGGAAGATTGGCCGGTGGTGGAGTTGGGATCGGTGGACCGGAAGTTGATTTCGCATGAGGTGAAGGCGCCCGTGGTGGAGGCCGTTGTGGAGAAGCCGGCGGTGCCGGTGGTGGTGGTGGCGGATTCCGAACGGGTGACTGTGCGGGGGCGGATCGTGCAGATGTCGCGGGCGATCCAGCCGGGGACGGCGCCGTACGAGGACGCGCTGATTTATGGGAAGTTGAAGGTGGAAAAAGTTGAGGCGGGGAGCTACGGGAAGCCGGAGGCGATTGTCGTGTTTCTGGCGATGCGGAAGCGGGTCCTGTTGCCGGGGGCGGGGCACAAGGTGGGGGATGTGGTGCAGTTGCGGTTGGTTCGTTTGAAGTCGGCGGCGGAGGCCATCCGGTCGATGCAGCGGTCCGATGATACTGAGGATTTTGATTTGACGCCGTATTTTGTGGAGGAGGAGTTGCCGTGACGCGGAGAGAGTTGGCGGGATTGTTGGGGGCGGTGGGCCTGGGCGCGCAGACGCCGGTGGTGGAACGGGCGCGGAAGGCTTCCATTGCGGCGACGCTGCGGGCGATGACGGCGGAGCGGAAGGGGAGTTACGCCGCGTGGTTTGAAGGGCTGGCGGAGTTGCGGAAAGAGCTGCGGGCGGTGATGGATGCCGAGGCGCCGCGGACACTGCCGGCGGATCCGGCGACGAAACATTTTCTGCTGCGGGCGGCGGGGACGCCGCCGTTGTTCAACGAGATGTACTCGGGCGAGTATGTGACTCCAAAGGCGCCGGATGCGTTTGCGTGGACCGATGGGTTGTTGGGACCGGATGCGGTGCGGGCGACGTCGCGGTGGTTGAAGAAGCAGGGGATTGATTTGCTGTTTGTGCCGGTGCCGAAGATGTCGGACATCTACATGGACCGGATTGTGCCGCGAGGGGTTCCGGCGGACCGGATTGTGGCGCCGCATTTGCGGAAAGTGTTGTTTGAGATGTTGAGCGATGATGTGGAAGTTGTGGACCTGTTGCCGGAGTTGTTGAAGGCGCGGGATGGGTCGAAAGACCCGTTGTATTTGCCGGCCGATAGCCATTGGTCGCCGGCGGGGCGGGCGGTGGCGGTGCGGATGCTGGCGGAGCGACTGGGGCGGTATCCGGCGTTTCAAGCGGCGAAGAAGGCGGCGCCGTTGTACTCGGTGGCGACATCGAAATTGCAGTACCCGATGAGTGTGTTGCCGCTGTTGTCAGACGCAGACAAGGCGGCGGTGGAACCGTTTTTGCATCCCGAGTATGACTTCATTTCGCGGCTGGATGGGAAGCCGTACGGGAACTACGAGAGCGGGCCGGTGCTATTGATTGGGGACAGTTATTCGGACATGTTGGGGCCGCAGTTGGCGCAGGCGATTAACGCGCCGGTGGCGATGATGCCGGTGCCGGGCGGGACGGTGCAGCCGGTGAAGGAGTTGTTGCGGAACCGGACGGCGCTGGGGGAGGCGAAGGTGGTGGTGTGGGTGGTGAACTACGCCATCTTCTTCCTGCATGATTGGGCGGGGTTGCCGGAGATGGTGAAGCGGGAGTGGGTGCCGAAGAAGAAGTAGGTTGGGCTATCGATTGGGTACGGTGAATTTTTCCGGGAGCATCCAGTTGCAGACGAAGGGATCGTAGTTTATGATCCAGACGACAACCTTCTTTCCCTTTAGGATTTCGGGGTCGCGGAACATGTCCTGGAAGGTGTTGACGGTGTTGCCGGCGATTTGGGTGACGTTGACGGGCTGATTGATTGCACGGGCGAGGTGGCCGATGAGGCCGCCGTGGAGAGGATAGCTGAGGTTCGTTATCGCATGGGGACGGTGAATGTTTCCGGCATCATCCAATTGAAGGCGAAGGGGTCGTTGTTCATGATCCAGACGACGACCTTTTTTCCCTTTAGGATTTCGGGGGCGCGGAACATGTCGTGGAGGGTGTTGACGGTGTTGCCGGCGATTTGGGTGACGCTGACGGGCTGATTGATTTCGCGGGCGAGGTGGCCAATGAGGCCGCCGTGGGTTGGGTAGCTGAGGTTCGTTATCGCTTGGGGACGGTGAATTTTTCCGGCATCATCCAATTGCAGCTGAAGGGGTCGTAGTTCATGATCCAGACGACGACCTTTTTTTCCTTTAGGATTTCGGGGTCGCGGAACATGTCCTGGAAGGTGTTGACGGTGTTGCCGGCGATTTGGGTGACGCTGACGGGCTGATTGATTTCGCGGGCGAGGTGGCCGATCAGGCCGCCGTGGAGGGGGTAACTGAAATTGACGAAGCTGTCTCCGGTGACGAGGACCGGGGAGTTGGGGGACTGGACGGAGAGGGGTTGGGAGCTGGTGGAAACGTTGGCGAAGTAGGTGGTTTTGGCTTGGATGGCGGCGAGGCGGCGAATGTCGTCGGGAAGGAAATCGCTGAACTCCATGGCTTCGGTGAATTTCTCTTCGGCCTGGCGGAATAGGGGTGGCCTGGACATGGCTGTTTTTGCCCAAGGGTAGCGGGCGATCCGGGCGGCGATTAGTTCGGCGGTGCGGCGTTGGGGGCGTTCGGTCCAGTGCTTGTCGGCGGGGATGTAGAGGGGGCGGGATTCGGTTTGGCGGAGCCGCATGAACTCGGGGTAGAGATCGAGGACCTCGATATCGTTTTCGAGGAGGGTTAAGAGCTTTCGGCGGAGGTGGGGGATGACGTTGCGGTCCTTCGGGAGGACGGCTGGGTTGGAGACGAGTTCTTCGGGGTAGGTCTGAACGACGGTGGGAACGGGGACGACGACGAGGTCGATGCCTTGGGCGTGGAGCCAAGTGGTGAGGGATTTGGCGATGGGGAGAAGGCGGTCGGCGGCGAGATAGGCGGGGAGGTCGTCGCCGGCGGCGGTGATGGCGAGAGCGGAGTTGGCATGCGCCATGCGCGCGCGATTGGTTTGCCAGAAGATGAAACCCATCTTTTCGCCGGGTGTGGAGCGGGCGGGGAGTTGGTTGGCGGCGGCGTATTCGTAGGACTTGAGGAGCGCCTGGCGGTAGGGGCCGAGGGCTGCATGCCATTGGTTCCAATCGCCATTGGCGGCGAGGCGGCACTCCAGTTCGATGGCTTGCCTTGTGTTTTGAATGGCGGTGTTGCGTGATTGGCCGGAAACGGTGATGGCGACGGCGAGATGGGCAACAGCCAGAATGTGCCGCATACGGGGATTATTTTTTGCGGTCGAGCAGGAAGCGGGCCCATTTGCCGACGACGTTGCGGAAGGTCTGGATGAACACTTCGACGTTTTCCTGGGTGACGCCGCCGCTGACGATGAGGTCGCTTTCGAGGGCGGCGGAGCCTTCCTTGTCGACGTAGGCGCGGGTGAAGCTATGCTCCTGGTTCCAGATGTTGACCGATTCGAGGGTGGGGTTGACGTCGTTAAAGGCGTTGTAGAGCTGGATGTAGCTGGGGTTGTGGTTGAACCCGGCGACTTTGTAGCCTTCGGCGCGGAAGGTGAAGAAGGGGGAGTCTTTGCCGGCGGCGTCTTTGGCGCGGGTGGTTTCGAAGCCCATGTATTGGACGATCTTCTGGAACTCTTCGGAGGTGAGGACTGTGATGATTTTCGGGGCGGGTTTGGCTGCCGTTTGGGCGGCGGCGGGGAGGGCGATGAGGGGGAGCGCGGCGAGGGCGCGACGGGTGGGCATTTGAATTTTATTTTAGCGTAGGGGGCAAAACGAACGGGGGAGGCCGGTCGGCCTCCCCCGTTCGTTTTGCTTGGTTTGTTGGTAGGTTATTCTTTTTCCGGGAGCGTGCCGGCGGCGAAGAACGTCTGGAACGCCGCGTCGCCACCCTTGCGGGCGCCGGGGATGGGGCGCATGACGCGGAAGGCTACGGCGTCGCCGGGTTTCAGCGAGCCTTGCACCTTGCGCAGATCATCGAGCGAGGTGACCGGTTGGCGGTTGACGCTGATGATGATGTCCTTCTCCTGGATGCCGATTTCGGCGGCGAAGGAGTTTTCTTCGACGCGGGTGACGTGGACGCCGCGCTCGTCGCCGAGCTTCAGCGGTTCCTTCTCCTGGGCGGACATGCTACGGATGGAGATGCCGAACTTGGCGGGGGTGCCTTCGGCCTTGGTCGGGATTTCGACGTCTTCGCGGTGGCGGGCGAAACGCTCGTCATCCTTGAATACTTCGACGCGATCCTGGACGATGATGCTCATGTCGACCTTCTTGCCGCCGCGGTCGACGGTGACTTTGAGCGAGCTATCGACAGGCGTCTCCGAGACGATGCCGACGAGTTCGTCGCCATTCTTGATGGTCTTGCCGTTGATGGCGATGATGACGTCTTCGGCACGGAGGCCGGCCTTTTCGGCGGGTCCCTTCGGCGTGACCTGGGTAACCAGGACGCCGTTGCCGAGGCCGGCGGCCTTCAGCACTTCGGGCTTCTGGTTCTTATCCCAGGAGATGCCGATGGAGCCGCGTTTGGCGCGTCCGTACTGAATGATGGAGTTATACACCTTCGCCATCTGGTTGGCCGGGAGGGCGAAGCCGATGCCCTGGTAGCCGCCGGACTGGGTGGCGATGGCGGTGTTGATGCCGATGACTTCGCCATGGATGTTGACGAGGGGGCCGCCGGAGTTGCCGGGGTTGATGGCGGCGTCGGTCTGGATGAAGCGCTGGAACTGTTCGGCGCTGGGGAGATCGCGACCGGTGGCCGAGATGATGCCTGCGGTGACGGTGGCGGCGAGGCCAAACGGAGAGCCGATGGCGACGGCCCAATCGCCGACCTGGACGGCGTCGGAGTTGCCGATCTTCAGTGCCGGGAGGGCGTGGTTGGCATCGATCTTAATGACGGCGATGTCGGATTCCCAATCGGTGCCGATCACCTTCGCCTTGTACTCCTTGTCGTCACCGGAGACCTTCACCTTGATGGAGTCGGCCTTTTCGACGACGTGGAAGTTGGTCACGATGTAGCCGTTCTTATCGACCAGGAAGCCGGAACCGGTGGCTTCGCGGGGGCGGGGACGGGCGTTAGGCTGGCCACCGCCCTGGCGACCGAAGAAGCGGCGGAACATTTCCATATCGTCGCCGCCGCCTTCCTCTTCATCCTCGCCGCCACGGGGGGCGCGACGGGCGCCGGCGGTGGCTTTGGCGGTGACTTCGGCGGTGATGTTGACGACGGCCGGTTCGACGAGCTTGGCTAATTTGGTGAATTCGTTCGGCGAGGCTGCGGCCGGGGGGATGGTGAGGGGGGTGGCATCTGGCGCGACGGCCTGACCTTTAGCCGCGCTGACGCTGCCGCTGACGAGGGTACCGATAAGGATACCCACCGAAAGGGTGAAAACGAGGAGAGAGAGGGAGAGAAGTTTCTGTTGCTTGAGATTCTGATACCAGCGCATGGATATTTGTACCTTCCTGCTTGTGCCTTGGAACCTATTTTACGTGTTGTTACAGCTCTATGGATGTGCGTCGCCCGCTGCTGGTTTCAATTCCACCAGTAATACTCCCCCTAATATGAGCAGGGCTCCGGTGGCGGCGCGGGCGGTGAGCGCTTCGCCTTCGAACGTCCAGGAGACGATCCAGGCGAAGACCGGCTCCATACTGAAGAGAACGGCCGCGCGCGCGGGCGTGGCGTTCTGTTGGGCCCACGATTGGAGAACGAACGCCAGGGCCGTGGCGAAGACCGCGCCGACGAGGATGGCCGACCAGACCGTTGGTGACCAATGGATGGCGGGCGATTCGACGAGCGGAACGGCGATGCAGGCAACGGCGGCGGCCGCGGCGATCTGCAACAGACTGAGCGATTCAAAACCAACGATAGGCGCCCAATGGCCGAGCAGCACGATGTGCACGGCGAAGGCCACGGCGCAACCGATGGTGAGAAGATCGCCTTTGGCGATTGACAGTGTTTCCCCTTGCATGGACAACAGACCCATACCCAGACCAGCAGTAAGCACCCCGGCGATTTCCCATAACCGGGGTCTGGTGCGATAGACGAGCGAGTTCACAAAAGGTACCAGAACAATATAAATTCCGGTGAGAAAAGCGCTTTTGGAGGGGGTGGTGGTTTGCAGGCCGACGGTTTGGAGGATGTAGCCGAGCATTAATATGCTGCCGACGCGGAGGCCGGCCCAGAACTCCTGGCGACCGAAGCCGAGGCGGATTCGTTTGTGGAAGTAGAGGGCGAGGAGGGCGGCGGCGAGGGAGAAGCGGAGGGCTAGATATAAGACCGGGGTGACGTCGTTGAGCGCGCGCTTGATGAGGACGAAGGTCGTGCCCCATATGAGGGCGATGAGGACCAGCGTCAGATCGGCGCGCATTATTCGCCGAGGAGGAGGGCGATGAGGAGGAGGAGGCGTTTGAGGCCGAGGTCGCGGCCGTCGGGCTTGAACCATTCGCCGGTGGTGTGGGCGCCGCCGCCGGAGCCGCCGGCGCCGATGGAGATGGCGGGGATGCCAAGGTTGAGGGGAATATTGGCGTCGGTGGAGGCGCAATCGATAGTGGCGCGGATGCCGAGATAGGCGTCGACCATGTGGACGGCTTGGAGGAGCGGGGCGTCCTTGGGCAGGCGGCCGCCGGGGCGGGAGCCGGTTTCGCGGACCTTGCCGGTGACCTTGCCGAGGGGGGACTTTTCGTTCTCCCATTCGCAGGCGCGGGTGACGGCGGCGTCGAGAATGACGGTCATGCGTTCGAGAACGGCTTCGTCGACGCTGCGGAGATCGAGGCGGGTGCGGGCGAGGGGCGGGATGGCGTTGATGGACACGCCGCCTTCGATGATGCCGAAGTTGAAGGAGAATTTGGCGGTGGGGAGGGGGAGGTTTTCGGCGAAGATGGTGATCATTCGCGAGAGGGCGTGAACGGGGTTGGCGACGCCGTAATCGACCCAGCTATGGCCACCGGGCCCCTGAAAGACGACTTCGTAGCGGCGGCAGGCGAGGGCTTCGGTGGTGATGTGTTCGGTGGCGGGGCCATCGAGGACGAGGAACGTGCGGATGCGGGAGGCGAGCGGGGAGGTGGTGCAGAGGTGGCGCATGCCGCAGAGGTTGCCGTCGCCTTCTTCGCCGACGTTGGCGATGAAGACAGGTGACGCGGTGAGGCCGCCGAAGGGAGGCGCGGATTTCATGGCGCGAACGAGGGCGAGGAGGCCGGCGAGGCCGGCGCCGTTATCGCTGACGCCGGGGCCGACGAAAGCTCCGTCGGGTTCGGTGCGGACGTCGTCGGGGGAGCGGGGAGAAAGGACGGTATCGAGATGGGCGGTGATGGCGATGTAGGGCGGGGGAGCGGCGGGTTGGAGAAACGCGACGACGTTGCCGGCCTGATCGATTTTGGCGTCACAGCCGAGTTGGCGGAAGGCGGCGAGCATCCATTCGGCGCGGCGCTGTTCCTGGAAGGTGGGGGAGGGGACGCGGCAGAGTTCGAGGTGTTTTTCGTTAATCCACTGCTTGTCGCGGGAAAGTTGCTGGAGCGCCTCTTTTACGCCGCGGGAGCTGGCAAGGGCGTCGAGATTGCGGGATGCCGATGCGAAGATTGCGCCCATTGGATTTCAGTCTAGCAACTAGGGTTTGCGGAGCCACAAGTAATGATGATTGCCGAGGATGTGGGCGGTAGTCTTTTTGAGTAGGAATATGTCCAGATAGCGGAGGGGAAAAAGGAGCCAGCCGAGGATGACGTGGACGATG
Organism: Acidobacteriota bacterium; assembly: GCA_947470805.1. GTDB lineage: Bacteria > Acidobacteriota > Terriglobia > Bryobacterales > Bryobacteraceae. The sequence goes on from CANIVU010000061.1 coordinate 38,680, forward strand.
CCACGGAGGGCTTTGTTGGGCATCCAGAGTTTGGCGTATTCGAGGAGGGTGACCAGGAGGGTGGAGGTGGGGCCGGTGCGCCATCCTTGGGCGACGACTTCGAGATTGCCTTTGAGTGGGAGGAGGCCTTCGGGGGTGTAGCGGCGAAAATCGGTGGGGTAGGCGTGATAGGGGTGGCAGAAGGGGACGACGATGTGGGCGAAGCCGCCGGGGGCGAGGACGCGTTCGATTTCACGCATGATTTTTTCGGGGAATTCGGCGTGTTCGAGAACGGCGTCGCATTCGATGCGCTGGAACTGGTTGTTGGCGAAGGGGAGCGCTTCGGCATTGGCGGCGACGTCGACGTTGGCGAGGGGAAAGAGATCGAGATTGACGTAGCCGGGGGCGTGGGCGCCGGCAGAGCCGATGTAGAGATTCCACCGGCCGAGGGGGGCGTCTACTCGGGTTTCGGCGGGGTTATGCCAGACGGGGGCGGGGGGGAGGAGCCATTGGAAGCGGCGACGCAGGTGGTATTGCCGGACCATGCTGGAGGGATCAGGCATAGTGGTTTTCAATCAATGAAAGCGTATTCAGGTATATACTCATGGTTGAGAGGTATCGGTATGAACCGCACAATGAAGTTCGGCATGGTGATCACTCTGGTGGTCGGTACGCTGGCGTGGTTGGCAGTTGGGAGCACGACGGAGTCGGCATCTTATTTTAAGACGATCCCTGAGGTCGAGAAGATGTCGCAGGCTGATAAAGCCAAGAAATTGCGCGTCGGCGGAATTGTGGAACCGGGATCGATTACGCGGAATGGCAACACGGTGAACTTCGTGTTGAAGGAAGGTGATTGGAAGATGAATATCACCTATGCGGGCAGCGAGCCGCTGCCGGACACCTTCAAAGACGGTTCGCAGGCGTTGATCGATGGCCGTATGGGCGATGGGGTGTTTCATGCTTCAAAGATTGCCGCCAAGTGCGCATCGAAGTATGAGGCGAAGCCGGGCCAGAATTACAAAGGCAACGCATCGACGTACGAGAAGAAGTCGTAACTAGTCCGGGTCGATTGAGGAGCAACGGTTCATGGAGAACATAGGCGCGTTAGCGATATTGCTGGCTTTTTGCCTGGCGATCTACTCAGTGATCGCCTCATTGGTGGGAGCCTGGAAAAAGAAACCGTTTTTGATCGCCAGCGGAGAGCGCGCGGTGATCGCGGTTTTTGGCTTGATCGTCGTGGCGACCGGCATTCTTTTGTATGCGCTGGTAACGAGCGACTTCCGGTACGCCTACGTGGCTGCGCATTCGAATCGCGACATGCCGTTCTACTACAAGATTTCTTCGTGGTGGGGCGGGCAGGAAGGGTCGCTGCTGCTGTGGAACTTCATTCTGATTTGCTATGCCCTCGTGGTTGTACTGCAAAACAAGAAGAAGCACCGGGCGATGATGCCGTATGTCGTGGCGACGCTGATGGCGACGCAGGTGTTCTTTCTGACGTTGAATACGTTTCCGGCGTCTCCGTTCCAGATGCTGGCGCAGGGGAAAAATATCGTTGAAGTGCAGGACGGCAATGGGTTGAACCCGCTGCTGCAGTACTGGACGATGTTGATTCACCCGCCGATTTTGTACCTGGGCTACGTGGGTTTCGTGGTGCCGTTCGCCTTCGCGCTGGGGTCGCTGATTACCCGGCAGCCGGGTGATCAATGGATCTTCACAACGCGGCGCTGGGCGTTGGTGACGTGGTTCTTCCAGTCGACGGGTGTGATTCTCGGCGCGGGCTGGGCCTATGCGGTGCTGGGTTGGGGCGGCTACTGGGGATGGGATCCGGTTGAAAACGTGAGTTTTCTTCCGTGGCTGACATCGACGGCGTTTTTGCACTCCGTCATGATGCAGGAGAAGAAGGGCATGATGAAGGTGTGGAATATGGTCCTGGTGGCCTCCACGTTCTTCCTTTGCATCTTCGGCACGTTTATGACGCGCAGCGGTATTGTGGCGTCGGTACACGCGTTCGCCAGTTCGAGCATTGGGACCTACTTCCTGGTGTTTCTGACCCTGGGCATTGCATTTACGATTTACATGATTCTGGGCCGGCTGGACTATTTGAAGTCGGAAACGGAGTTGGAGAGCGTTGTTTCGCGCGAGTCGAGCTTCCTGTTCAATAACCTGATCCTGCTGGCTTCCTGCTTCGCGATTCTGTGGGGCACTTTGTTCCCGGTGATCAGCGAAGCGGTAACGGGTGAAAAAGTCACAGTGGATGCGCCGTGGTTTAACCGGGTCAACATTCCGATCGGCCTGTTCCTGTTGTTCCTGACGGGCGTGGGGCCGCTATTGGCGTGGCGCCGGGCGTCGTCGGAGGGATTGCGGCGGAACTTCCAGTGGCCGTTCCTTGGCATGCTGGTTCTGATGGCCGGGTTGGTGGCAGCGGGCGTCCATCATGTTTATGCGCTGATGACGTTCGGGCTTTGCTTCTTTGTGGCTTGGACGATTGCCCAGGAGTTCTACAAGGGTGGAGCGGCGATTGCGCGGAAAGAGTCGATGAATCTGGTGCGCGGGATGGTGGAGTTGACGCACCGGAACACGCGGCGGTACGGCGGTTATCTGGTGCATATGGGCATCGTGCTGATGTTCATTGGCTTCGCCGGGTCGGCGTTTAACAAAGACACGACGGTGGAAGTGGAACAGGGCAAGTCGTTCCATTTGGGGCGCTATGAGATGAAAGTCCTGAGCGTGAATAACGGTCAGACTGATAATTACGTTTGGCAGAACGCGATTGTTGACGTAACGGTGGATGGCAAGCCGTACGCGACGTTAGATCCGGAACGCCGGATCTACTCGCAGAGCCAGCAGCCGGTGGGCGCGGTGAAGATTCATCGTCGGTTGAACGAAGACCTTTATCTGAATTTTGCTGCCATTTCCAGTGAGGCGCAAAAGCCGATTATTCAGGCGTATGTGTTCCCGCTGGTGTCGTGGATCTGGATCGGGTACTGGGTGCTGTTGCTGGGAACGGCTGTGGCGCTGGTGCCGAGCAAGATGAAGATGTCCTATGCCCGGACGGAAGTGGTGGGCATGGCGGGGAAACATGAAAAAGTGGCAAAGTAGCCTCATCCTAATGATGATGGCCGGGCTTTGCCTGGCGCAGACCGGGGACATGGTTCCGCCGGAGGTGCGCCGTGTGGGCGACCGGCTGGCGTGTTTGTGCGGATCGTGCAATAACACGGTGGCGACGTGCTCGATGGTGGGGTGTCACTATACGGCTCCGGCGCGCGCGCGGCTTTCGGCGATGTCGAAGGCCGGCGTGAGCGATGAAGCGATTGTCGATGATTTTGTGAAGCGGGAAGGCAAGAAGGCGCTCGCCGCTCCGACGGCGGAGGGCTTCGGGCTGGCCGCGTGGCTGGCAACGCCGGTGATGGCACTGGCCGGGTTGGGATTCATTGGTTGGTTTATCCGGCGAAGCCGGAGACCCGTTGTAACGGCGAGCCCTGATTTGGGCGAAGCCGATGTGGCGAAGTATCAGCAAGCAGCGGAAAGGGAGCTCTCGCGCTTCGACGAATGATTATTGCCCTGGCGGCGCTGATAGTGATCGGCGCTTTATTTCTCACCCTACGGATCAGCGACAAGAGTCTTCCCCCGGCGGAGTCGGAAACCCCGATTAAGCCGTTAGAAGAGGCCAAAGTCCGGATCTATGAAGCTCTCCGCGACTTGCAGTTTGAGTATCGAGTGGGCAAGTTGTCGGACGCGGATTATCAGGCGTCGAAGCAGGCGTTACAGCAGGAGTTGGCGCGCGTATTGCAGCAGATGGACGCGGCTGGTCCGGCCCCGAAGGCTGTGAAGGCGAAGGCGGAAGTTGCGAAGCCTGAGGCTCCGAAGCCTGAGCCGGTTGAAGCCAAGAGTTACGTTTGCCCGCATTGCGAGGCGTCGTTCAAAGATCCGTTGAAGTTCTGTGGGGAATGCGGCAAGCCGATGGAGGCGCAGGCATGAGGCGGGTTGTCTGGTTGTTGGCGGCTTTGATGCCGGTGATGGCGGCGGTGGATGGGACAGTGACCAATGCCACGACTGGCAAGCCGCAGGCCGGGGCGACCGTAACGCTGTATGCGAACACGTCGGCGGGACCGGAGCCGTTGGAGAGTGTGAAGTCGGGCGCCGATGGGGCGTGGAAGATTGACAAGCCTTTCCAGGGCATGGGTTTTATTCAGACGGCGTTTGACGGGGTTACCTACAATCACATGTTGCGGCCGAACGCGGGGCTGAATGGGATTGCGTTATCGGTTTTCAACGTCTCGCCGCGGATGGGCGCCGATATCAAGATTACGAATCACATGCTGCTGCTGGAGCCGCAGGGCGATAAGTTGTCGGTGCGGGAATCGTACTTCTTTTCGAATGAAGGGAAGACGACGTGGAACGACGGTGTGAACGGGACACTGCGGTTTATTGTCGGCAAGGAGCCGATGGGGCAGGTGGAAGTGAACGCGACGGCGCCGCAGGGCATGCCGGTGCGGCGCGTGGCCGATAAGGGCAAGGACCCAGGCGAGATGAAAGTCGACTTCCCGATCAAGCCGGGCGAGACGCGGATCGATTTGGCCTACACGCTACCGTATACGAGCCCGTCGAAGTTCCAGACCAAGTTCCTGCTGCCGGCGACGCAGGCGATGATCGCGGTGCCGAAAGGCGTTGAATTGAAGGGCGCCGGGATCAAGGAAGAGGGCAAAGAGCCGACTACGCAGGCGAACATCTTTCGAGTTGACGCGCAGTCGTTGGATCTGGAGATGTCGGGTACGGGAGAACTGACCGGCGCTGGTGGCGGCGGTGGTGGTGGCGAAGAGGGTGGATCGCGCGGGCCGGAGATTGAGCAGATCAAGGCGAAGCCGTACGATAAGCTCTACGTTGTGCTGGGATTGGCGTTTGCGATTCTGGCTTGTGGATTTGCGCTGCTGTACCGTAGCGAGGCGAAAAAATGAGTGCGCCTGCCGTCGCCGCGGCGGGCGTTTGGAAATATTTTGGCGACTATCCGGCATTGCGGGATGTGCGGTTTGAATTGCAGCCGGGCGAGTGTCTGGCGCTGTTGGGCCGGAACGGGGCGGGGAAGACGACGCTGCTACGGATTCTGGGCGGGTTGAGCGGGGCGTCCAAGGGTGCCGTGGAGATCAATGGCGGGGATGTGCGCGCGTCGGAGACGCGGGCGAAAATCGGGTGGCTGGGCCATTCAATCGGGCTCTACGACGAGTTGTCGGCGCGGGAGAATTTGCGGACGTTCGGCGCGTTGTATGGCGTGACGACGGCGATGATTACCGAATGGCTGGCGAAGGTGAATTTATCGCACGTGGCCGATTCGCCGGTGCGGGAGTATTCGCGGGGCATGCGGCAACGGTTGGCGGTGGCGCGGTCGTTTTTGCACGAGCCGAAGCTGTTGTTGCTGGATGAGCCGTTCACATCGCTGGACGATAAGGCGATCGCGCTGTTGCAGGGTTTGTTGGCGGAGGCGCGGGCTGGTGGCGCGACGATTATTCTGTCGACGCATCAAATTCGCGAGGCGATGGAATTGGCGAGTAAGGTGGCGCTGTTGGACCGCGGGAAACTGGTTCATTTTGGCGAGCGGACGCGGGAGATGGTGGAAGATCCCGGGTATCTGTACCGGACTTATGGGGGAGCGGCGTGACAACTCTGCGGCATGCGGCGACGATCGCGGCGAAGGATTTGCGGAGCGAATTCCGTACGAAGGAGTCGATTAACTCGACGCTGTCGTTCAGTGTTGTGATTCTGTTGTTGTTCAGCTTTGCGTTTGATCCGTCGCCGGACATGATTGCCGAGTTTGGCGGGGGCTTGCTGTGGATGGTTTTTGCGTTTGCGGGCGCGCTGATTGTGAACCGGTCGTTTGCGCGCGAGTTGCCGAACGATTGTATCGATGTTCTTGTGTCGTCGCCGGCGTCGGGCGCGGCGTTGTTTTTGGGGAAGGCCGTGGCCGCGTTTGTGCTGCTGTTCGGGATTGAGTGTGTTTGCCTGCCGGTGTTTGGGGTTTTCTATAACATTACGTGGTGGCGGAGCATTGGCGGGCTGCTGGGCGTGCTGGCGCTGGGAACGTGGGCGCTGGCGTGCGCGGGAACCTTTTTCAGCGCGCTGACGGTGAACCTGCGATTGCGCGAGTTGATGCTGCCGATGCTGTTGTACCCGATGTTGATTCCGGCGCTGCTATCGGTGATGATGTTGACCAACACTCTATTGACCGGGCAGGCGATACCGGACGATTTCACGGTTTGGCTGCGGTTGCTGATCGGGTTCAATGTGATGTTCACCACGCTGTCGGTTTACTTGGCTGAGACGGTTCTGGTGAGATAGGAGTTCTAGACGATGCGAAGGAAAATCATTCTTGCGCTTGGCGTGGTGGCATTGCCGCTGCTGCTCCGTAATTTGTACGTCATCATGTTTCTGGTGCCGGACGAGATGGAGCAGGGGCCGATCTATCGGATTTTTTACTACCACTTGCCGGCGTTCTTTACGGCCGCCCTTTGTTATCTGACGGCGCTGGTGGCGAGCGTTCTCTATCTGGCGAAGAAAGATCAGAAGTACGATGCCATTGCGGTTTCGGCGACAGAGACGGGCCTGGCTTTTGCCGCGGTGAATCTGATCACGGGGATGATCTGGGGCCGGATCAGCTGGGGTATCTGGTGGGCTTGGGACCCGCGGCTGACGTGGGCGTTGATCTGTTGGCTGGTGTACTTTGGCTATCTGATGTTACGGTCGGCGATTGACGATCCGACGGAGCGGGCGAAGAACAGCGCGGTGTTGAGTATATTCGCGTCGGCGTCGGTGGCGGTTACTTGGAAAGCGATTGAGTGGTGGCGTACACAACATCCCGGCCCGGTGCTTTCCATTCGCACGGGGGGAGTGCAGAAGATTGACCCGGCGATGGAACAGATGCTGTATGTGAACACGGTTGCGCTGTTGTTATTGGGATTGATTTTTGTATTGGTCCGGCTGCGGCAGGAAGAAGTGCAGCGGGAAATCGATGCGTTGCGGCGCTATGCGCACGCGATGAATTAGAACGGAAATCCGATGGACGAACGCAATATAACTTTCATGTTTTATGGCCTCGCGGTGGCGTGGGGCTTGCTGGCGGTATATGCTGTGCTGCTAGGGCTGCGAGATCGTGACTTGACGAAGCAGCTCGATACATTGAAGCGCATGGTGGAGGAGAAGAAATGAACCGCCGGAAACTGATGCAGATGGCGATGGGCGCGTTGCCCGCGACGATGCTTACGCAGCGGCAAGTGGCCGCGCAGACGCAGGCCGACCGGGCTGCGCGGGGACTGAGTTCCCCGATCATTAAAGACGTGCAGGTGATCGCGACGGCTCCGGCCGGTCTGCGTCTGGTGGTGGTGAAGGTCGTCACCGATCAGGATGGTTTGTACGGGTATGGCTGCGGCACCTTTACGCAGCGGGCCGACCTGGTGGTGGCGGCGGTGGAGCGGTATTTGAAGCCGTTCCTGATTGGCCAAAAGGCCGACCGCATTGACGATCTGTGGCAGGCGATGTACAACTCCAGCTACTGGCGTAACGGCCCGGTGCTGAACAACGGCATCAGCGGCGTGGATCAGGCGTTGTGGGACATCAAGGGCCGCATGGCCGGCATGCCCGTTTATCAGTTGCTGGGCGGGAAGGTGCGCGAGGCGGCCGACTGCTATGGCCACGCATCCGGCGCCGATGCGGCGGAGTGCATTGCCAGCGCGAAGAAGTATATTGCCGAGGGCTTCCGTCATATCCGCGTGCAGGTGGGCGTTCCCGGGATGGCCGGTTACGGTTCCGGGCGTGGCGAGGCGCGCGTGAAGTCGCTGCACAACAAGCCGATGTTTGAGCCGGCGGCCTATATTCGCCGGGCGCTGAACCTGTTTGAAGTGTGCCGGAAAGAGTTGCCGGAAGAGATTGAACTGCTGCACGACGTGCATGAACGCATCACGCCGACGCAGGCACTGCAGTTCGCCAAGGATTGCGAGAAGTTCAAACTGTTCTTCCTGGAAGATCCGTTGTCGCCGGAAGACATCGCCTGGTTCCGATTGATTCGGCAGGCTTGCACGACGCCGATCGCGATGGGCGAGTTGTTCAATTCGCCACATGAATGGAGCCCGTTGATTGCCGAGCGGCTGATCGACTATATCCGCGTGCACGTTTCGCAGGCGGGCGGGCTGACGCCTTGCCGGAAGATGGCAATCATGGGCGAGCACTTCGGTGTTCGCACGGCGTGGCACGGACCGGGCGATGTGTCGCCGATCGGCCATGCGGCCAATCTGGCGCTGGATTTGGTGAGCTACAACTTCGGCGTGCAGGAATATTCGCCGTTCAACGAGCGGATTCGCGAAGTATTCAGCGGCGTTCCGGAGATCAAAGACGGCTATTTGTACGCAACCGAGAAGCCGGGCTGGGGCATTGAAATTGATGCCAAGGCGGCGGCGAAGTATCCGTTCGGCGGGAACGAACGGGGCGGGGAACGCGGCAAGCTGAACGGCGGTTGGGGCGAGATTCGCAAAGCCGACGGTCAGATCATCAAGCAGTAAATTGACGTTCGATGGCCTCGATGCCGGAAGCGAAATCCGCTTCCGGCGTCAGGAGGCTGACGACGAGCCAGCCGTCGGATTCGAAGTCGTAAAAGTAGCCGGGCTGGGTGAGAACGCCTTCGGTTTCCAGAAGATGAATGGCCCATTCCTCTTCGGTGCGCGTGCGGGGCGTGGGAATGACGGCGTACCAGCCGCCTTCCACTTGCAGGGGGCGCAGGGTGGTTTGTTGTAATGCACGCAGATTTGTTTGCGTGCGTGCCTGGATTTGGGCGCGGACCTTTTCCCCTTCGGTGAGCAGGGTGGGGAGGGCGAATTGGACCGGCGTGGACACCGATAAATACGTGTCGGCGATGAGTTCCAGGCGTGAGGCGGCTTCAGCGGCCTGAGGGCCGGAGATGGTGAGCCAGGCGGCTTTCATTTGGGGGAGGCCGGCGGTTTTGGAGAGTCCGCCGAGTACGAATGTTAGGCATTGGCCGTTGTCGCCGAGAGTGGCGGCGCGGGTGTCATCAGAGGCGAGAGGGTATTCGGCGAAGACTTCGTCGGAGATGAGGGCGATGTTTCGGGCGGCGCAGAGTTGGGCGAGTTGCGAGAGTTCGGCAGTTTTCAGGTAGCTGCCGGTGGGGTTGTTGGGGTGGACGAAGAGGATTGCTTTTGTGGTGTGTGTCAGCTGGCTTTCGAGCGATTCGAAATCGAGCCACCAGCCTTCGGCGTAGCGGAGGGAGTACTGAATGACCTCGACGGCTTCGAGTTTGGCTAGGAATTCAAAGAGCGGGTAGGATGGGCGGGGGACGAGGATGGAGTCGCCAGGGTTGCAGAGGAGTTTGAAGAGCCAGCCGTAGGCTTCGGAGGTGGAGGCGGAGAGGAGCGTATGGGGGCCGAGGTGGAGCGCGGCGCGGGCTTCGTCGATGCCGCGGGGATCGGGGGTGTATTTGAGCCCCTGTGGGTCTCGGAAGGCGGCCAGGATGGCTTCGGGGTAGTGGAGGCCCGCCTTCGTGGGGTTGGAGGCGGTGAGGTCGAGGCGTGGCTTTGTTGTGGCCAGGGCTTGGGAGATGGGATTGGTGGCGAGGGTCCAATCGAGGCGTTGGGAAAAGGGGATGGGCACCGGCTTAGAGAGCGGAAGAGCAGATGCCGATGCGCCTGCGGAGGAAATTGGTGCGGCGTTCGGGGGGGAGGGCGAGCCAGGTGTCGATGAGGGCGAGTCGCATGTGCTCGAACTGTTGCTTAAGGCTGGGAGGTTTTGTTTTTTTCGGTTGCTTTGGCTTTGGCATACGTATCTTCCAGTGTTACCAGGATAGCTAGGTCCTGAGGGCGTCCGGCGGCTCGCTTGCTCTTGATGATGTCGGCCATGCTGGCGATCAGAAGCGGCTGATCCCCAAAGGTGACGGCGGTCGCTCGACTCCGAAGCGATTCGTAGGACCGGATTCCATCGATTCGGATGCAGAAATCGAGTTGCAGATGGTCGCTATCGCGGGAAAGCCGAAACATCTGTGCGGCAGGGTAAAAAGGGTTGTAGATAACAAGTCCCATGGCTTTGGCAAATCGCTTCAGCTTCAGGATGTTAGACGGGGTCTTACGAAAGAGAAAGTCGATATCGACAGTGGTGACGGGCGCGCCTTGGATAGACGCCGCCGCGTTGCCGATCATGACCGCATCCAGCTTGAGCTCGTTGAAGAGCTTGGCGATCTGCTGGAGGTAGGGCCCGGCGTCCATTGCTCTATGGTATCGCCTGCTACCATGGCGGGTATCATGACAGGCGCACTCCTTTCGATGCTCGTTCTGCTGCAGACGAATGCGGCGTTTCATAGTCCGGCGTCGGGGCCGGTGAAGGGATACGCGATGCCGATTGGCGGCGGGTTAGTTGGGCCGGAGATTCTGGACCGGTTCGCGAAGCTGGCCGGGGGCCTGGACGCGCCGATCGTGGTGATCCCGACGGCAGGGGATCCGGATACGTTTGCCGATGCGGTGCTGGAGCGGCATCCGCTACGGAAACACGGTTTCACGCGACTGACGCTGCTGCATACGCGGGATAAGAAAGTGGCCGATACGGAGGCGTTTGCGGCTGTTTTGAAGACGGCGAAGGGCGTTTGGTTCGATGGAGGCCGGCAGTGGCGGCTGGTGGATTCGTACCTGCAGACGCGGACGCACCGGGAGTTGGAGGCGCTGTTGGACCGGGGCGGCGTGATTGCGGGGACATCGGCGGGGGCGACGATTCAGGGTTCCTATCTCGTCCGTGGGGCGAAGGAGGGGAAC
>CANIVU010000062.1 GCA_947470805.1 Acidobacteriota bacterium
ATGGAGCCGTCGGCCAGGAAGACGTCGGCTTCAACGGTGGGGTTGCCACGGGAATCCAGAATTTCTCTACCTACAACTTTGACAATGTCAGTCATTTCGATGATCCTGCTTGGGAATTCTTTCTTGGGATGGGGCGTGCGCGAGGAGGGGTTCTACGGGGCGCGGCGCCTGATTCGGAGTCTCTTCTATTTTGGCATACTGGGTGGAAATCACAGTGTCCACTTCAGGATTGCGGTTTCTTCCCCAGGGATTTCGACTTGCTCCGGACGACCGGTTGGCGGTGGGATTGGTGGCGCGGGTGGGGATGTTTGCCGGGATGTTGATGACGTTGCGGACGGTGGGATTGTTGTTCTTTTATGGGCGGTGGGGCGAGGGGATTGTGGCGGGGGTGCTGTTGGGGTTGTTGGCGTATTGGTTGCGGCGATTGCATTTGGTGGCGGCGGGGGTATTGATGGTGGCGGGGCCGTTGTTTCTGTGGTTTGCCTCGTTCCGGTTTGTGCACGTATTTGTGGTGGTGGCGGTGCCGCTGGTTGGGTATTTTGCTTGGGCGATCCGGGGGGTGGAGGGCGAGGCGCGGCGGCGGTTGTTGGAGTTAGGATAGTTTCGTGCAGGTGCGGAAGACAGAGCGGACGGCGGGGCACCGATTCTGGTTCGATGTGCGGGAGCCGGGGGCGGCGGCGTATGCGTCGCAGTTGGGGGCGCATGCGATGTATCTGGCCCTTCTCTCGTTGGTACCAAACCTCGGAGCAAAAGCCGGTTTTTGGGTTATGGTTCCGGGGTACTTGCTTGTTGCCGGGTTGATGGGCGCGTTGCGGCGGTTGGAATTGTGGGTGGCGATGGTAACGGGAGTGGCGATAGTGATTCCGGTTGTGGGGTCGGCGGTGCTGGCAAGTCGGGGGGTATTGGGTCTATGCGGCGATGGCCGGTTTTCTGTTCTTGATACTCTGGGGCTCTGGGTTGCCGATGGCGATTTGGGCGGCGTGGGTGCATCGGGGGTTACGGGCGGAGGAACGTTGGGATTTGGTGGGGTTGCCGGCGGTGCGCATCGGGACACCGAAGTGGAAACTGTGGGTGGCCGTCTGGTGGGGGGCGGCGCGGCCATGGTGATGGAAGAACGGATGGGCGCTTGGGCGCGGTGGAATGTGCTGATGGGAGTCGGCGGGGGTGGCGCGGTGGCGGCGTTGGATCTGCTGCAGCGGGGTGAGCAGGGGGCGAGCCTGGTGTTCTTTATGACTTCGCTGCTGGTGATGTTGGAGATGCAGTACTTTACGATTTGGGCGGCGATTGCGGTGACGGTTGGGTGGCCGGCGGTGATCCATTGGTTTGGTTTGAATCCGGGCTATTGGTTGGTGCTGGTGCTCGCTGCACCGGCGATTTGGCTGGCCTGGCGGTGCCGGGGCATGGCGCTGGGGGAGCGGGCGCGGGTGGCGGGGTTGGCCGATCCGGGGAGTTTGCGGATGCGGTTTTGGGGTAACGCCGGGGATTTTCAACATCGGACGGATTGTGCGCGGGAGGCGATGTGGGCCACCTTGGCGATGGCGTTTTTGTTCGTGCTGGGGCAGGCGTTGGGCGGGGACTGGCGGGTTGCGGTGGCGGTGGGATTGGCACTGTGCTGGATTGCCGATGGCTTCCGGCAGCGGGCGCTGTGGACGGTTGGCGCGGCGGTGGTGGTGGTTCCGCTGGCGATCTGGCTATCGAGGGACTGGCTGTTGCCCTTTACCATTACGATTTCGTATCTGCCGCCGGGGCTGTGGGCGATTTGGGCGGAGCGGAAGCGGTTCGTGTAAAGTCGTTCGAGATGGATACTACCGAGGGACGCCGGGACGGGAATTGGGCGGGGTATTTTGCGCTTGGCGCGGGGCTGATTGAGGCGATCAGTATACGCATGACTGCATCCTGGTGGGATGCGTTGCTTCCGGCGATCGTGTACTTCGGAGCCGTCTATGGGCTGAGGCGTTTGTCGCGGCCGGTTTGCGTGGGGATGGTTTTGATGCAGGCGGTGACGGGGTTGATCCGGTGGAAGTATATGGATCAGGATTTCAGCGAGAATGCCTTCCTGCTTTTCGCGGCGTGGAACTTCGGTGCGGCGGCTTGGGCGGCGATTCAGCAGGGGCAAGGGGGGAGGGGTTGGATGTTGGTGTACGAGATGGTTGTGGTGGCTGGATGCGTGGCCGTGGTGGGGCGGTGGATCTGGATTGTTACGCATATGCGAACCATTTGAGGGGCTGGCTTTCTTGTAGGGGATAGATTGAGGGGCTGGCTTTCTTGTAGGGGATAGAGGGAGGAGCGGACCGCAAATCAAACGTGATCATAGTCGCGTAGAAACTCTTCGCGGGTGATACCGGCGTGCGTGAGGATTGTCCTCAATGTGGAGGCCTTGATTAGCGGGTGGTTCGGCAGCGTCAGAGTAGCCGATCCGCCACGGAGATTGGAGCGGCGCATGGCGATGTGCTCCGCCTCACGCACCAGTTCAAACCCGAGCGAGCGGAAGGCCGCGATCACCCGGTTCCGGGGAACGTCAACGGAGAATCAAGTGGGATCTACTCCCTCGGCCAGGAACGTCTCGACACCCGGGAAGTTCTCGCCGAAGGCCTCGGCGCCGAAGGTTTCGATGTGGAATCGAATCGCGGAATTGACGTCGGCGAGCGCTTCGTCGTGAGTGGCGCCTTGGCCGACGACGGTGCCCTTGAGGCCGATTGGATAGGCGACGAAACAATCCTCGTGTTGTACAACGATGATCACTTCGATTCGGGCTTGGTCAACCCGGCTTCCTTCAGCATTTCGCGCAGGGCCATGAGGCCGCCGGAGCCGGGTTGCATGGCGGCGATGTTGCTGTCGCGATCGATCAGGATGTAGGCCGGGACGCCGGCGCCTTCGAAAAGGGCGGCCAGGTTGGTGTCGGGCGTGAGGACGACCTGCGCGGTTCTGGGGTGGTCCTTCAGATAGTTCTGGACGGTGGCTTTCGATTCGGCCGCATTGATGGCGAGGACGACCAGGCCGTCTTTGGCGTGGTCCTTTAGGATCTGTTCGACCGCGGGCTCGTCCTTGCGGCAGTAGCCGCACCAGGTGGCCCAGTGTTGGACCAGCACTACTTTGCCTTTCAGCGTTTCGCGGGTGTGGAGTTGACCGTCGAGCGAACGGGCTTGGAATCGCGGCATGGCGTCCCGCTTCGGGGCTTGGGCGGCCAGGGGAGCAGCGGCGGCGAGCGACAACCATCGACGGCGGTTCATGATTCCAAGCTATCATGCGGGGTAACCGTTATGAGGCTCTTCCCTTCCCTCTTCTTGCTGGGCTCATTGCTCGGCGGGGCTCCGTGGTCCGTTGAGACCCTGTTCACGCGTCCTTATGTCTGGGGGACGCCGCCGGATGGTTTGACGTGGGCGAAGAAGGCGCCGCGGCTGGTGTTTTTGTGGAATGAGTCCGGGCGGCGGTTTATGGACCTTTATGCCTACGATGCGGTGGCGAAGAAGCGGGTTAGGCTGACGTCGTTGGAATTTGCGAAGGATCCGTTTAATCCGGCGGGGGACGAGAACGATGAAAGGCTGAAGGCGCACCGGATGCCGGAGGCGGGGTTGGGTGGGTTTTCGGTTTCCGAGGATGGGACGCGGGTGGCCTTTGCCTGGAAGGGGGATCTGTATCTGGTTGCGGCGGATGGGTCGGCGGCGCCGTTCCGATTGACGCAGACGAAGGCTGGGGAGTCATCGCCGCAGTTTTCGCCGGATGGGAAGAAGATTGGGTATTCGCGCGGTGGGGATTTGTTTGTGCAGGATTTAGGGACGGGTGCGCTTGTCCAGGTGGCGGAGGGCGCGGGGGGATTTCAGTTCTCGCCGGATGGCACGAAGATTCTGTATTCGGCGCGGCGGGGCGGGGCGCGGATGCAGGTGTTGCCGAACTACTCGGGCCGGTTTGTGACGGCGCGGCCGTTCCCGCGGTCGGTGGCGGGGGATGAGCCGGGGGCGCCTACGTTCTTTACGGTTGCCGTAGGCGGGGGGAAGGCGGTGCGGTTGGGGGAAGGCGCGGGACGGTCGGCCGAGTGGTCGCCGGATTCCAAGGAAGTGTTGTTGCAGGTGGCGGCGGCGGACACGAAGAAAGTGACGTTGCGGGTCTATGACGCGGGGACGGGGAAGGCGCGGGTGGTGCAGGAGATTACCGATTCGCGTTGGGTGGCGCGGACGTGGGCAATGTGGTCGCCGGATGGGAAATGGATTGCGTTTACGAAAGACCCGGATGGGTTCATTCATCTCTATCGCGTAGCCGCGGTTGGCGGGGCGGCGGAACAGATCACGAAGGGCAATTGGGAACTCGACACGGAGCGGTTTGGGTTTGCGCCGCAGTGGGTGGGGGACCGGTTGTTCTATGCGTCGACGGAGACGGGGACGAATGAGCGGCAGTTTTATTCGATTTTGGCGGATGGGACGGGGAAGCAGCGGTTGTCGACTCGGGAGGGGATCAATGTGGGCGTCGTTCATGAGGATGGGAAGAATTTGGCGCTGTTGGAAGCGGACTTGAAGATGCCGCTCGATTTGTTTGTGAACGGGGCGCGGGTGACGACGTCGACCCGGCCGGAGTTTGTTTCGTATGACTGGCCCGAGACGCGATTTGTGTCGTTTCCGGCGCGTGGGGATGGGGCGATTGTCAAAGCCAAAATCTTGCTGCCGCCGGGGTATGACCCATCGAAGAAAGATGGGAAGAAGTGGCCTTCGGTGTTCTTCATTCATGGGGCCGGGATTGCTTCCAGCGTGTTGAAGCAGTGGGGCTCCTATCAGGACCAGCGGTTTGTTTATAACGCCTATTTGGCTTCGAAGGGGTTTGTGGTGATGGACCTGGATTACCGGGGTTCGTCGGGCTATGGGCGCGAATGGCGGACGGGGGTGTATTTGAATATGGGCGGGCCCGATTTGGATGACGTCATGGGGGCGGTGGAGTTCATGCGCGGGTTGGGGAATATCGATATGGGCAAGCTGGGGATTTGGGGCGTTAGCTATGGGGGCTTCATGACCAATATGGCGATGTTCCGGGAGCCGGGCGTGTTTAAGGCCGGGAGTTCCTGGGCGGCGGTGAACGATTGGGAAAACTACAACGATGGGTACACGCGGGAGCGGTTGACGACGCCGGCGGAGAATCCGGAGGCCTACCGGCGGTCATCGCCGATTACGTTCAGCCATAACCTACGGGACAATTTGCTGCTGGTGCACGGCATGGTAGACTCGAACGTTCTGTTCCAGGATACGGTGCAATTGACGGAGAAACTGATTCAGGAAGGCCGGCCGTTTGAGGAGATCTTCTATCCCGAGGAAGACCATGGGTTTGTGCGGGATGAGACCTGGATTGACGCCTTGCGGCGGACGACGGCGCTATTTGAGAAACACCTACGATGAGTTTGCCACGACTGTATCCGATATTAGACACGGGCGCGCTGGAGCGGGCCGGGGTTCCGTTGCTGGAGGCCGCGATCGGGATGATCGAGGCCGGGGCGCATATTCTGCAGCTGCGGCATAAGGGACATTTTTCGCGGGAATTGTTTGAAACAGCGGCGCATCTGGCTGTTTTATGCGAGCAGGCGCGGATTGGGTTTGTGATCAATGATCGTGTCGACATGGCGAAGCTGTTGAACGCGCATGTGCATGTGGGACAGGACGATTTGTTGCCGGTTTTTGTGCGGCAGTTGGCGGGGGCGGATACGATTATCGGGCTATCGACGCACAACCGGGAGCAGTTGGAGGCGGCGAATCTGGAGCCGGTGGATTATCACGCGCTGGGGCCGATTTTCGGGACTGGGTCGAAGGTGAATCCGGACCCGGTGGTGGGTGTGGAGGCGCTGCGGGCGTGGCGTCCTTTGTCGACCAGGCCGTTGGTGGCGATTGGCGGGATTACGCTAGCGAATGTGGGCGAGGTGCTGGCGGCGGGGGCGGATTCGGTGGCGGTGATTAGTGGGTTGATTCCTGAGGGGGCTGACCGGAAGGCGATTCGGGAGAGGACTGAGGAATGGCTATTGGCGGTGCGGGCGTGAGGGTTTCTTGGGGGACGGGCTTTTCGGTGGGCGGGGGACACCCTTCACTTCGGACTGGGGTGGTTGGACTGGGGGCTCGATCAGGGTGTCCCCGGGCTTGTGGCGTTGGGGCGGGCGGGCTGGTTTGTGGCGTGAGCGCCAGCGGGAAAGGGGGTCGGCATGGCATCGAAGGCTGAAGGCTTAGAGCTGCACCGGAGTTTGGGGTTGTTCGACGCCACCACGATCGTGATGGGGTCGATGATCGGGTCCGGCGTGTTTATTGTGGCTGCCGATATTGGGCGACAGGTGCAATCGCCGGGGTTGTTGCTGTTGAGCTGGGCGGTGACGGCGCTGATGACGCTGATTGCGGCGCTGAGCTACGGGGAGTTGGCGGCGGCGATGCCGCATGCGGGCGGGCAGTACGTTTACCTTCGCGAGGCGTTTGGGCCTCTTTACGGATTTTTGTACGGCTGGACCTTCTTTATGGTCATCCAGACGGGGACGATTGCAGCGGTGGCGGTAGCGTTTGCAAAATTTTTGGGGGTTTTCGTGCCGGCCGTGTCGGCTTCCAATAAGATCTTGCCGTTTTTGTCGACGCAGCAGTTGGTGGCGATCCTGCTCATCGTATTCCTGACGTGGGTGAATTCGCGGGGGATTCGGACCGGGGCGATGGTGCAGAACGTTTTCACCGTTGCCAAGACGGCGGCGCTGCTGGGGCTGATCCTGGCCGGGTGGTTTTTCGGGAAGAACGACGCGGCGGTGGCGCGGAACTTTACGGCTCCGTTTGATGGGGTGCAGTGGGGTTGGGGGACGGTGCAACTGGTGGGGGTGGCGCTGGTGGGGTCGTTGTTCAGTTCCGATAGCTGGAACAACGTGACGTTCACGGCGGGCGAGATGCGGAACCCGCGGCGGAACCTGCCACTGTCCCTGGTGTTGGGCGTGGGGCTGGTTTCGTTGCTGTATTTTGCATGCAACTACGTTTATTTGCAGGTACTTCCGTTAGAGGCGATCCAGGCGGCGCCGGAGGACCGGGTTGGGACTGCTGTGGCCCGCGGAATCTTTGGCGACCGGGCGGTGCAGATGATGGCGGCGGCGATCATGGTGTCGACATTCGGGTGTTTGAACGGGCTGACGATGGCTGGAGCCCGGGTTTTCTACGCGATGGCGTTGGACAAGCTGTTCTTCAAAGCGGCGGCGACGCTGGACCCGAAGACCTACGCCCCGGTGACGGCGCTATGGATTCAAGCACTGTGGGCGGGGGCGCTGACGTTGACCGGCAGTTATAACGAACTGCTGGACTATGTTATATTCGCTGTTTTGCTTTTCTACATCCTGACGATCGTTGGGATTTTCGTTCTCCGTAGAACCCGGCCAGAGATGGAACGACCGTATCGGGCATTCGGATATCCGGTGCTACCGGCCGCCTACATCCTGCTGGCGGGCGTGGTTGAGTTTTTGTTGTTGCTCTACAAACCGAATTTTACCTGGCCCGGATTGCTCATCGTGCTGTTGGGCATACCGGTGTACTTCGTCTGGAAGAAGAGAGAGGTCTGAGAATGAGTCTTTTCGCGACCAAGCCGCTAAGCCGGATTATGGCCGAATCCGAGGACGGCGAGCATAAGCTGAAACGGACGCTATCGGCGGCGCAATTAACCGCGCTGGGGATTGGCGCCATTATCGGCGCGGGTCTGTTTTCGCTTACCGGGCCGGCGGCGGCGCTCCATGCCGGGCCGGCGATTATGCTCTCCTTCGTGGTCGCGGCCATTGGCTGCGCGTTCGCGGGGCTTTGCTATAGCGAATTTTCGACGATGATCCCGGTGGCCGGATCGGCGTACACGTATTCGTATGCGACGATGGGCGAGCTGTTTGCCTGGGTGATCGGATGGGATTTGGTGCTGGAGTACGCGGTGGGCGCGGCGACGGTGGCTACGAGTTGGTCTCGGTATGTCGTCAGTTTGCTGCGCGATTTCGGATTCAGTTTTCCAATGGAATGGGCGGCGGGACCGTTTGAAAGCGTGACGCTGCCGGATGGGACGATGATCGCCAACGGCATCCTTAATCTGCCGGCGGTTTTTATTGTTTGCATGGTTTCGTGGCTGCTGATGATCGGCATTCAGGAGTCGGCGCGGGTGAACGCGGTGATCGTGGTGGTGAAGGTGGCGGTGATTATCCTCTTCATCGGGTTCGGCTGGTCGTATGTGAACCCGGCCAACCACGTGCCGCTGATTCCGGAGACGGTGACGGGCGAGTTCGGCAACTTCGGCTGGACGGGTATCGTACGCGGGGCGGGTATTATCTTCTTCGCCTATATCGGGTTTGACGCCGTATCGACGGCGGCGCAGGAGGCGATGAAGCCGCAGCGGGACATGCCGATCGGCATTATCGGTTCGCTGCTGGTTTGCACGATTCTCTACATCCTGTTCAGCTACGTGCTGACGGGCATTGTGAACTACAAAGAGCTGAACGATCCGGCCGCGGTGGCGGTGGCGATCGATCGCACGCCTTACATCTTCCTGAGGAAGCTGGTGAAGTTCGCCATTATCGCGGGCTACACGTCGGTGATTCTGGTCATGCTGTTGGGCCAGAGCCGCGTGTTCTTCAGCATGTCGCGCGACGGACTGTTGCCGCAGCTGTTTTCGGCGATCCATCCGAAGTGGCAGACCCCGTGGCGCAGCAATTTGCTGTTCATGTTCTTCGTCAGCCTGATGTCGGCATTGCTGCCGCTGTCGAAGCTGGGTGAGGCGACCAGTATCGGTACGCTGTTTGCGTTCGTGCTGGTGTGCGCCGGGATCCTGGTGATGCGGAAGACGAACCCGAATCTGGAGCGTCCGTTCAAGACGCCGATGGTGCCGCTGGTGCCGATTCTGGGCATTGCGGTGAACCTATACCTGATGTACGGTCTGGGCCTGGAGAACTGGCTGCGGCTGTTTATCTGGATGGCGATCGGGCTAGCTGTGTACTTCTTCTACGGCCGCAGCCATAGCCGGCTGGCGATCGACAACGCCAAGGGCATCGACGTTACCCGCTAAGGGTTCGATCGGGTCGAGCGGTGTTTTATCCCCGGAGGCGATGCGTTGGGCCGCCTCCGCGGATTTCCGGACGTCTTGCATTTTGGAGTTGGTGCGCATTTTGATGAGAGCGCCCGCGCCGCTATGGCCGGCACGGGCGCGGAGTGCCAGTGCCAGAGAAGAGACGCGGGTGTGCTGATCGCGGGTGGCGCGTTCGATGAGGGGGAGGAGGATCTCCACCGAGTTGCGGCGGCTGATGCCTTCGATGAGATTGGCGCGGACGCGGCCATCGGGGTTGGAGAAGAGCTCGTCCATAACTTCGACCGAATCGATGCAGCGGCCGAGGATCTTGGCGACTTTGGACTGTACGCGGCGGTCCGGGAACTTGGAGAACTTGAGCAGCGTCATCGATAGGCGTTGCGGTTCGTCGAGGGTTTCCAGAACTTCGAGTGTGCGCATGACTTCGTCGGAGGGGACTTCCTCCGGCCAGAGGCGCTGCGCGAGAAGGCGACGAAGCAGTTTGGTATCGAAAAGCGTATCTACTTGAAGGGCGTAGCCCATGAGAATGAGGGCTTGTTTGAGCGAAAGGACACCGGGATGTCCGACAGCGCGAAGGATGAACTGTCCGTCCATGAGAAGATCCCAGGCGGCGGTATCTCCGTCACCGCGACGTTGCCATTGCCTTTCGGCGAAATCGCAGAACGCAGGGGGATTCCCGAAATCGATTAAGGCACCCAGTTTCTCAATCGAGGAGGGTTGAGACTCGGAAACCACTACTGTCCAGGAATCGATCGTGCTGAAGTCCATCTAATGAGACATATCGGCGGCGAGGGGACAAAGCTAGAAGGAAAAGTTTGCACGAAAAAGCTTGCTTCGTTAGTACCTGTTAATTAAAATGCCTTTATCGGAACTGAGGCCGATACAGACTATGTCGAGAAAAGTATTCATCGGAAATGTGCCATTCCAGGCACAGGACGAAGACCTGCGGACCTGGTTTACGAGTAACTCCATATATCCGGCGGGAGTGGCGATTGTGAAGCACCGGGTGACGGGGAAGTCCCGGGGATTTGGGTTTGCCGACTTTGAGCGTGCCGAAGATGCCGAAGCTGCCGTGGGAGCCTTGAACGGTTTGGAACTGTTGGGACGGCGGCTGATGCTGAGCGTGGCGCACAGCGAAGGGCCGGCGGTGCAGGCGACTGAGACGGAAGCCGCAGCCCGTCACTAGGGGTTTCGCCTGATTGTAAAGTAGTTGGTATAGTGGGATGTTAGAACAGCGAGACGCACCTGATGATCAACTACTGGATGCTCATGAGGCAACCTCTGCTTCTTTTGGGCGCACTACCGATTCTCGCCGGCGCGTTCATCAGTTGGCTTGGATTGGGCTATCTTTCCAATTCGGCGGAGTTTGTCGAGAACCTGCAGCAAGCCGATGCCCGGGTCATTCGATTCCTGGCGGTCGAGCCGAAGATGTTGATGGATGTGGAATACGAGGACTCGGCCGGAGTGAAGCACTCAGCCCAGTTCGAGGTGGATGAGTCCGATGCGCCTCACTTGCGTTCGATCGGTAAAGTCAGCATCGTCTTCGACCGGCGGAGTCCGGATCGGGCGGAGCTGGGCCACATTGTGAGCGCGAACAACGAGAAGATCTTTGACATGGCGGTAGCAGGCGGCGGTTTGCTGCTCGGCTTGTTCGGAGTGGTCTATATTATCCTGCGGGCGCGGCAGGTTGGCGCCGTCAAGCGGCTATTCCGTCGCGGACAGGTAGTCCAGACGGAAGTGAGGGACAGGGCGATGGCGCCGGGGCAGCAGATGGGCCGGTTCACCTATGCCTTCCGGGGACCGAATGGCCGCTGGTACGAGGGGAAATCGCCGGACATGACGGCGGCGCAGTTGGCGGAGTGGCCAGTGGGACGCCAAATTCTAGCGGCCTACGACCCGTTGGATCCGAAGCGGTCGGAGCCAGATGTGTTTGGTGTGTTGCACAAGCGGCGAGACGTGCCGCAACTGGCCTAGAGCACGAAGGCGAGGGACGAGGAGAACTCGTTCATCTTGATCCAGCCGCCGGGATTGATGAGACCGAAGGGCTTGGGGTTGATGTACTGGCGGGCGTCGAAGCGGATCATGAATTTCTCGGAGACGCGGATTTTGAGGCCGGCACCATAGTTGACGCCGAACTTGGTGTTGCCGCCGCCGCTGGTGGCGGAGGCGCCGGGGGGCACGTAGTTGTTAAAGTGCACGCCGCCGGCGGCGAAGGGGCGGATTCGAAATCCTTCGCGGGTGGGGTAGAGCAGGTAGTTATAGAAGCCCTGGTGAATGGCCATTCCGGTTGCGGTGCTGGAGCCGCCGCCCGTGTTCTGAAGCAACTGGGTGCGGTTGTAGGCGTAGCCGAACTCGTGACCGGTGAAGTCGCCGGAGTTGGTGGTCATGCGGAAGTTGAGGCGGAAGCCGCCTTTGAGCGAGTAGTCGTTCTGCTCGGTGGAGGCGGCATCGACTTTGCCGAGGCCGGCGTTGGAGAGGCGCGATTGCCCCCCGCCGACGGCGACTTCAAGCACCTGCGAAAAGGCAGGGACCGCGAGCAGGAGAACCAGCAGGGTTCGCATGATTAACCTCCAACGATGACCACGTGCACGTGGCCGGGACCGTGGACGCCGCGCACCAGGAACTGTTCAATATCACCGGTGCGGCTGGGGCCGGTGACGAGCACCATAGCGCTGGAGTCATCAACGGGCCGGGGAATCATCGAGAGCATCTCATCCAGATTGGTGAGCAAACGGTCCTGCGGGACGACGGCGATATGGACCGGCGGGAGGAGCGAGATGAGACGAGGCTCCTGGGGCGTGGCGCGGAGGACGATCGTACCGGTTTGGGCCAGCAGGCAGTAGGCACTGGTTATTCCGACGCCGGCGGTGGCGCAGGCGTTTCGCAATTCCTCCGGGTTGGCGTAGGGCATGCCGGCGATGCCGCATTGGGCCAGGAACGGGTGCGGGGAGGCGACGAAGGATTGGCCGTCGACGAGCGTTTCGACAGCCTGGCGGGCGGAGGCGAAATTGGGGACAAGGGTGACTGTCCCTCCGAGAGCTTCGAGCGCGGCGCGGAAACGGGCGAGGCGCTGCTCCACAGTTTTCGCGCTGACCCGGAGCAGCGGTTCGGGAGGCGGGAGCGGCTTCTGGCCAAGCTTGCGACCGATGGCGGAGCGGACCCGTTCGAAGATGGCGTCGCGGGAGTCCATTTACTTTTTCCGCTCCTTCACTTTCCGCTCAACCCAGAGCTCTCGGAATGGCTTGGGCGGAGGCGCGGGAAAGTCGCGTTCGCTGAGCCAGGCGGTGAGGGGGCCGCTGGGGGAGTTGGCGGGCCAGGGTACCTTGTTGAGCCAGCCATTCGGCTGTCGGCCGAGCCAGCTGAGTCCGATTTTCGCGGCCAGGGAATACATCGCCGGGCGGCGCATAAGCCAGGACCAGAGGCCGAAGACGCGGGTGTCCTTGGGATCGGGTTTGGCTTCGTGACGGAGTTTGAGCAAGATGCCGGGGAGATCGATCTTCACCGGGCAGACCTCGGCGCAGGCGCCGCAGAGACTGGAGGCGAAGGGCAGCCAGGGATCCTTTTCGTTGCCTTTGAACTGAGGCGTGATGACCTTGCCGATGGGGCCGGAGTAGACCCACGGGTAGTTGTGACCGCCGATTTTGCGATAGACGGGGCAGGTGTTCAGACACGCGGCGCAGCGGATGCAGCGGAGCGATTCGCGCTTTTCGACGTCGGCGAGGAGCTTCGTGCGGCCGGCGTCCAGGAGCACGATGTAGAACTCTTCGGGACCGTCGAGTTCGCCGGCGCGGCGGGGGCCGCTGACGATACTGGTGTAGCTGGTGAGCGGCTGGCCGCTGGCGGAACGGCCCAGCAGATCGAGGAACACGGCGAGGTCCCGCATGCGGGGGATGAGTTTTTCAATGCCCGCGATGGCGATGTGGATCTTGGGCGCGGAGTGGGACAGGCGCGCGTTACCTTCGTTTTCGACGATGACGACGGCTCCGGAATCGGCGAGCAGGAAGTTAGCGCCGGTGATGCCGATGCCAGCTTGGAGGAACTTCTCGCGGAGCACGCGGCGGGCGGTCATGGCTTGATTTTCAATGACCGTATCGTGGGCGACGCCGAGCTTCTCTTCGAAGATGTCGGCGACGTCGTGACGGGTCATGTGAATCGCGGGCGCTACGATGTGATAGGGGCGCTGGCCGGCGAGTTGGAGGATGTATTCGCCGAGATCGGTTTCGACGGCGTCGAGTTCGTGGTGAATGAGACGCTCGTTCAGATGAATCTCTTCGCTCGTCATCGACTTCGATTTCACGATGACGTTCGCGCCTTTTTCCTTGGCCAGTTGCAGGACGAAATCGGCGGCCTCTTCGCCGGTTTGGGCCCAGATGACTTTGCCGCCGTTGGCGTTGACGGCGGCTTCAAGTTGGAGGAGATAGACGTCGAGGAAGTCGAGCGTGTGCTGCTTGATTTCGGCGGCGCGGGTGCGCAGGTCCTGGTACTCGGGGAGCGTTTCGGGGGAGACGGCCTTGCTGCGATTGTCCTTGAACCGGCCGGTGTTGGTGTAGATGGCCAGTTGGAGATTGGCGTCAGCGAGCGTGGTGCGGATGGCCGGATCGGGAGCGCTCATGGTGGTTATTTCCGGGAGGCGAGAACTTCGGCGAGGTGGACGATTTCGATGTTGTGGCCGCCGCGGGAAAGGGCGCCGCGGAGTTGCATGAGGCAACTGGAATCGAGCGAGACGACGTGGGTGGCGCCGGTTTGGAGGATGCTATCCACCTTCGTGCGGGCCATGGCGCCGGAGATCTGGGCGAACTTGACGGAGAAGGTTCCGCCGAAGCCGCAACACTCTTCGGCGGCTTCCATTTCGACGAGTTCGAGGTCCTGGACGCGTTTGAGCAGCAGGCGTGGGGCGTCTTTGAGCTTGAGTTCGCGGAGGGCGTGGCAGGAGTCGTGATAGGTGACTTTGTGGGGGAAGCGGGGAGAGAGTTTGTCGAGGTCGGCGCTGTTGAGCAGGAACTGCGAGAACTCCCAGACGCGGGGGACGATGGAATCGACGCGGGCGAGATTTTTGGGGTCGTTAGCGAAGAGTTCGGCGTAGTGGTGCTTGATCATCGACGTGCAACTGCCGGAGGGGACGATGATGGTTTCGGCGTCGGAGAAGACGTCGAGGAAATGTTCAGCGACGGGGCGGGCCTGATCGTGAAAACCGCTGTTGAAAGCCGGCTGGGCGCAGCAGGTTTGCGCGGGGCGAAACTCCACTTCATAGCCGAGTTGTTCGAGTACGTCGACCATCGCCATTCCGGCATTGGGAAAGAGTTGGTCTACGATACAGGTGACAAAAATCGCGACACGGCGCGGCATGACCACCGATTGTAGCACCGGGCCATTGGCTACAATGGGAGAGTGAAACGGCGTCATCTCCTACTGATAGCAGCGGCGAGCGTATGGGGGGCCGAGACACGCGCGACGGCGTTGCGCGGGCGGCTGCGAGAGGGCGAACCACCGACGGTGGAAACCGCCGGCGGGAAGCGTGTTCCGGTAGACGGCGACACGGAGATCCGCGGCGTATTGCGCGATAAGCGCGTGATCGGCAGCGACTTTGAGGTGATGGGAAACATGGAGCCCAACGGCACCTTCCAGGCGCTGGCCGTGTATGAAAATCCGCTGTTTGTGTACAAGGGCGGCCAACGCCTCTATGTGACATACTGGTGCGACGTCTGCGCTATCCGGACACGCACACCGGGAGTTTGCTGGTGCTGTCAGGAAGAGACAGAACTTGACCTCCGGGATCGTAAAGACTAGTGAAACTCTCCATCCTCTTCCCCGCCCTCCTTGCTATGACTGCACATTCGAACGCCGCCCAATATGAGGCGCGCACGAGTTCCGAAGACGGCATCGGAACGCTGACGCTGCGCGACAACACCAACGACGTGACGGTATCGGTGGTACCGTCGATCGGCAACAACGCCTTCCGCATGCTGGTGAAAGGCAAAGACGTTTTCTGGTCGCCTTATCAGAAGCTGTCCGAGTTGAAGGCCAAGCCGACGTTGCTGGGCAATCCGTTTCTGGCGCCGTGGGCGAACCGGTTGGATCAGGCCGCGTTCTTCGCCAACGGGAAGAAGTACCTTCTGAATCCTGAGTTGAAGAACTACCGGCTGGACGGCAATCAACTGCCGATTCACGGGCTGGTGAATTTCAGTTCCCATTGGAAGATGATCGGCATTGGCGCCGACGATAAGAGCGCGTGGGTGACCAGCCGCCTGGAGTTCTTCCGGCTGCCGGAGTACATGGCGCAGTTCCCGTTCGCGCACACGATCGACATGACCTACCGGCTGTCGAACGGCGTCTTGGAAGTGGAAACCGAAGTGACCAACATGTCCTTCGAGAAGATGCCGCTGATCATCGGCTACCACCCGTATTTCCGGGTCTACGACGCGCCGCGGGCGGACTGGAAAGTGACGCTGCCGGCCAAGCTCCACGTGACGTTGAACAGCAAGCTGACGCCGACCGGCGAGACGACTCCGAACCCTTATGGCGATCCGCACGTACTGGCGGCGACGCAGTTGGACGATGTGTTCACAGGGCTGGTGCGCGATTCGAAAGGCCACGCCGAATTCTCCGTGCAGGGCAAGCAGCAGAAGGTTTCCGTGATCTATGGTGCGAAGTATCCGGTGGCGGTGGTGTATGCCCCGACCGGGCCGAACCGCGACTTCATCTGCTTTGAGCCGATGACGGGCATCACCAATTCGATGAATCTGGCCCACGAAGGCAAGTACAAAGAGTTGCAGTCCATTGCGCCAGGCGGCGTGTGGAAAGAAAGCTACTGGGTGAAAGCCACGGGGTTCTAACACGATGCAGACAGCACTGGTGACCGGAGCAAGTACGGGCATTGGGCTGGCTACAGCGGTGCATTTGGCGCGGCATCGGTTTCACGTGTTCGCGGGCGTGCGGGATCCCGAAGGGGCCGTTGAACTGCACGCGGCGATCCGCGAAATGGCGCGGTCGGTGGATTGGGAAGACGGTTGCCGCCCAGTGACGGTGGTGTGGCTGGATGTGTGCGACGAGGCGTCGATTGCGGCGGCGGTGGCGGAGATTGGCCGCGTTGACGTCCTGGTGAACAACGCCGGGATCGGCGGCGGCGGGCAACCGGTGGAGACGGCCTCGATTGAGATCGGCAAGCGCGTGTTCGACACCAACTACTGGGGCGCGGTGCGGATGGTGCAGGCGGTGCTACCGGCGATGCGCGAGGCGCGGCAAGGGACCATCGTCAATATCACGTCGATGCTGGGTCTGTTCACGCTTGGCTCCGGTGCGCATTATGCGGCCAGCAAACATGCGCTGGAAGCGGCAAGCGAAGTGCTGGCGCAGGAGACGGCTCTATTCGGCGTCCGGGTGGCGATGGTGGAACCAGGCGTGATCCTGACGCCGATATTCAGCAAGAAGATCGAGGCGGTTTGCGAGGACTCTCCGTACCACTTTTCGCGCCGCCGGCTGAAGGCGTTCTTTGAGGCACAGATGGGAAGCGGAACGTTGCCGACAGCGGTGGCCGAGACCGTGCTCCACGCCATTCGCACCGATGCGCCGCAACTGCGGTACCTGGTGGGACCGGACGCGGTGGCGCTGGCGGCGGGCCGGGCGGCGGTGAGCGACGAAGAGTGGATTGCCGACTTCGCCATTGCCGACGATGAAGCGTTCTTCGACCGCATGGCGCAGCGCTTCGGCCTGGACCTGTGGCGGAAGCCGGCAACGCCGGAAACGGAAGCGTAGAAACGGAAACGGGGAACGCTCCTGGTAAGAGCGTTCCCCGTTGGTCTTGCGGGTGGACCGGAAGTGTTTACTTGACGCCGGCGGGCTTGGGAGCGGTGGGCTTCGGCGCGGCCGGTTTCACGGCGGCGGGCGGCGGCACAGCGTTGGAGGCCGGGGCGTTTTTGTCGTAAGTCTCAACCACCTGACGGGTAATGTCGACGGCGGTGGAGGCGTACAGGATGGGGCTGGATTGGGCGCTGACGTCGATGACAACGGCGTAGGCATTGTCGGTGGCGTATTTGTCGATCACCGCCATCACCTTCCCACCGATCTCCTGGAAGAGCTTCTGCTGTTCCTGATCGAGCTCGGCCGAGGCGTCTTCGCCGTCGCGCTGCAGGGCCTTCTGCTTGACGTCGATGTCGCGCATCAGCTTGTTCTTCTGCTCTTCACTGGCGGTGTTGGAGCTGGCGCGGAGCTGCTGCTGGAGGGCCTGGATTTCACCCTGGCGCTTTTCAATTTCCTGCCGCTTGGGCATGAACTTGGTTTCCAGTTCCTTGGCAGCTTTCTGTCCATCGCGCGTGCCGATGATGGCATTCTGCAGGTGGATGATCGCGATCTTGTTGGGGGCCTGCGCTGGCAGGCTGAGGGCGGCGCCAGCGAGCATAGCGGGCAGCCAGAGCATCATTCGGTTCACGTTGGAAGACTCCTGAAAGGCGGTGCAAGTATTGTACTAAAGTTACCGGGAACGACAGGCGAGAGACGAAAGCCCCAAGCGCCTAGAACGTGCGGCTGATGGTGAAACGGAACGTTTTCCGCTGTTCGAAGAACGGCGTCGCACGGCCCCAGGTGGCGACCGAGTTGATGAACGTCGCCTGATTGGGGAACGAGGAGCGATCCAGAACGACCGGCG
This sequence comes from Acidobacteriota bacterium, assembly GCA_947470805.1. Classification (GTDB taxonomy): domain Bacteria; phylum Acidobacteriota; class Terriglobia; order Bryobacterales; family Bryobacteraceae. The sequence goes on from CANIVU010000062.1 coordinate 17,678, forward strand.
GCTGCAGGTACTGCTGCACGATCGTGGGGTTGTAGGCCCAGTAGAAGCGGAACGGGGCGTTGACGACCGGCATCATGATCTGCATTTCGAGGCCGGTGGAGGTGCGGAGTTTTTCCGTACCGGGGGCGACGAGAATGCGGCGATCAAAGCCAGCCGAAGGATGATTGAAGTTGAGCTCATCGACGCGCTCGGTGTTCATTTTGAGGGCCTTGCGGAGGCTGATCTTGTTCAGACCGGCGTCGAAGAAGGCGGCCAGGGTGACCGGGCCAAAGATCGGAATACGGTATTCGAAGTTGGCGATACCCTGGGTGTCACCACCGGGGAAGATGAGCTGATAGATCGGCACGCCCTTGGTGACGGGCGAGTAGGTGTAGGTACCATCGGCCTGCAGGGTGCGCTGCGAACGGGCGGAGCCGTCGTCATTCAGCACCGGGATGGCCGATTCGGAAGCGATGTAGGCCATCGGGCTGACGCCCCAGATCTGGAAGCCGCGGACGTCGTTTTCACCGCCCATGTAGACGCGGTTGAACGGAGGCGCCGTTTTGCCGCCGTAACCGGCGACGAGGCGGCCCATCAGACGGTAGCCGATGACGTGGCCCTTCTTCAGACCGGCGCGGAACAGCGTATGGCTGATGGTCGGCTCGATCATATTCACGTTGCCGCCGAGGAAGCTGCCGGCGAAGGTGGTGGAGAAGAAGAGGCTCTTGCCACGGCTGGGCGTGATCGGGTGATCGACCGTGTTGTATTGGAACGACGGAACGATCTTGCTGGTGCGAATGCCGGTCAGCTGGTTCGGACCACCGATGCCCTGGAAGTTGACGTAGTTGAAGTACTGGCTGGCCGAGTCGGTCAAGGTTTGAATCTTGGAGACGTCGTAGCCATAGCTCATGGTCCAGCGAGCGAAGGTACGGCGCAGCTGTGACGAGGCGAACACGGTGAACCCGCGTCCGTTGGAGACGTAGTTCAACAGGTTGTTCGTTCCCAGCGACTGGTAGAGCGGGATGAGGTTGCGGCCGCTCAACAGCGACACTTCGCGAGCCTGATCGTAGTTGTACCGCTGCATGTAGACGGTGAAGCCGGTCTGAATGGGACGGTCGAACAGGTACGGTTCGGTGAAGCTGAAGGTAACGTCGCGGATACGGTCGCCGATTTGGCTGTTGATGCCAAGCGTTTCGCCGAGGCCGAGGAAGTTGTTGGTAGAGTAGCCGAAAGCCACGAAGCTGCCGGCGATACCGCTGACGCCGCCGGAGAGCTGCACGGAGTTCTTTCCGCGTTCCTTTACCTTAAGGGTAATGTCGACGGTGTTGGTCCGGGTGTCGCGCTTGATTTCGGCCGACTCGCCTTCCTTCAATGCTTCGAAGTAGCCCAACTGATTCAGGCGCAGAACGCTGAGTTCCCACAAGCGAGTGGAGAACATATCGCCTTCGTCGACGAGCAGTTCACGGCGGATGACCTTATCGCGCGTGGTGGTGTTCCCGGAGAAGTCGATGCGGCGAACGAAGAACTGCTTGCCTTCGTCGACGTTCAGCGTGAAGTCCACTTTGTCGGACCCGGTGACCGGGTTGATGTCCGGTTCGGGCACCATGTCGATGTAGCCGAATTCGCCGTACAGCTTGCGGATCTGTTCCAGGCCCTTGCGGAGCTTGGCGGTGGAGAACGTATCGCCCACTTTCATCTGGAAGATGTTGGCCAGGATGCTTTCCGGCGTACGGAAGAGCTTCATGCCAACGGCGTTGAGCGTCTGCAGTTTATACAGCCGGCTCTCTTCCATGTTGATCGTGAGGTCCGCCTTCTTGCCGGGTTTGTTCGGCTTGAAGATCGGGATCTTGAGACCGCTGCCACCGGTGTCGCGGATGACAACCTTGTGTTCACCGGCGCGGGTGGTGAAGTAGCCCTTTTCCTGATAGAAGCTCTGGACACGCTGTTTGTCCTCTTCGAGCTTCGAGGAATCGTAGGTCTTGGCGAAGAGATTTTCCAGGAAGATGGAACGGGGGACCCCGATGGGGTGCAGGTTCTTCATGGCGCGAATGACGACGCGATCGCTGAAGATCTTGTTGCCCTCGATTTTGATGTCGCCCATCTTCACCTTGGGGCCTTCGGTGACTTTGAAGACCACTTCCATGGTCGAAGGAGGAATCTGCCGGAGTTCCGGTTCGACAGTCGCATACTGGCGGCCGCGTTCGGCGAGGAACTCTTTCAGCGCGATGGCGGCACGCTGCACCTTATTCGGATCGTACTGCGATTCGACGGTCAGACCGACGCGGCGCTCTTTAAAACGATCGAGAATTTCAGAAACAGTAACCGACTTGGCGCCTTCGTACTTGATGGAACGGACAATGCGGCGTTCGACAACGACAAAGCGAAGAATGTAGCCGGTGCGCCCGGCTTCGCGTTCGAGCGAAATATCGTCGAACCGGCCAGTGTTCCACAGCGACATAAAGTCGCGGTGGAGGGTTTCCTCGTCGAGTCGATCGCCCTTCTTGGTGAGGATCATCGCGCGCAACGTGTCTTGTGGGACGCGGCGCGCACCGCGAAATTCCACAGTCTCTACAACATCATCCACCTGTCCGGCAGGCGCGGCCGATTCCGGTTTCGACGGATCGACGGCCGGCTTGGGAGCCTCCAATTGCGGCGCACCTGGCTTGGCCGGGGCCGCTTGCGGGGCCTCCGGTTTAGCGGGCGAAGCCGATTGCGGAACCGTTTCAAACGGGTTCGCGTTACCGGGCTTTGCGGGCGCTGGTTTGGGAGGAGTAGTCGGTGGTTGCTGGCAATAGAGTGAACCTGCTCCGAGACAGACACACAATACTGTCAGAAGTTGCAGGCTTCCGAGCCCGGCATGCTTCATTAAGCGGTAGATCCTTTCCACTCTGCGACTCTTTGGTGACGCGCCAACTCCGTCCCCGGTTTCCACACAGGTGAGCAGAGTCCGACGAATCGGCACACAAACTACACAGTTTACCTGATCCGGGGGAACGGGTTCAAACTTCCCAATTGTTACGTTTCCCAAATCAATCCAATTTCACGGGCCCGATGGGCCGTTCTGCTGATGGCGGCGCCGAATAAAAAGTAGGCCAGAGCGGTGGCCGGCAACGGGGTAATTCGGCTCACAACCGGCGCAACTGCTGGCCAAAACGCATGCATCAGGAACAAATAGAGGCCTGCGGCGGCGCCAAAGGAGCACAGCAAGTGCAGCCAGTAGTTCGAAATTCGGCCGGCGACGAGCGCCCACACCGCCCCGGCGGTGCCGTGTAAAAAGAAATGCATGGAGGCACCGGCAAGGGTGGCGACGCCGAATCCCATCGAAAAAACCCGGTTGTGGTAGACGCCGGCTCCCCAAAGATTCAACATCGCCCACCAGTACTGACGCTCCCAAATGGAGTCCATCGCGAACCAGCCGATCATGAGAATGGCGCCGAGGATGCCGCTTTCGAGCCCGGCCAACAGACTGGCGACCGCGCCCGGCGGCGGGAGCGGCGGTGGAGGCGCGACGTAGACAGGCGGGGGCGCAGGGGGGACGAAAGGGTTGTCGTCACCAATTTCGGCGTGAAACACGCGGGGAGGAGGCTCCGGCGGGGACGCTTCCGATTCGATTTCGCGGGGGTTAGGATCCGCTTCCATGAAAATTCTTACGGGAAAAAGGCCTATACTAGCACATTCATGGGTATATACCGTTCGGGCGCGCCGGTAAGGCGGGTGGTTGTCACCGGGATTGGAGCGATGAGCCCGAATGGGATCGGCAGGGAGGCCTTTTGGGCGAACTCGCTGGCCGGGCGGAGCGGTGTGGGCGCCATCAGCCAGTTCGATACATCGGGCCTGCAGGTGCGCATTGCGGGCGAGGTGACGGGGTTCGATGAGTCGGCCTGGGTGGATGCGAAGGAACGGCCGCATGTGGGCCGGGTGACGCCGTTGGCGCGGGCGGCGGCAGCCGAGGCGTTGGCGGACGCAGGGATTGAGCCACGGGGCATGAGCCGCGAGGGGTTGCGGGAGATCGGGGTGATTCTGGGATCCGGGGGCGGCAGCCAGGCGTTCACCGAGGAGCAGTACAGGCTGTTTCACACCGGGCAGTTGAAACATTGCAGCGTCTACGTGATTCCCACTTCGACGATCGGCACGCTGGCGAGCGAAGTTTCCATGTATTTCGGTTTGCGCGGGTTTTCGCATATCGTTTCGACCGGGTGCACGTCGTCGACCGATGCGATGGGCTATGCGATGCGGATGATCCAGTCGGGGATGATTGACTGCGTGGTGGCCGGGGGGGCCGACGCGCCGCTTGCGCCATTGATTGTCCGCGGGTTCCAGTTGATGCGCATCATGACGCAGCGTTGGAACGCCGAGCCGGAACGCGGCTCGCGGCCGTTTTCGAAAGACCGGGATGGGTTCGTGCTGGCCGAGGGGGCGTGGTTTTTCGTGTTGGAGGAGCGGGAGCGGGCGTTTGCGCGGGGGGCGCGGATTTATGGGGAGTTGGCCGGGTATGGCTCGACGTGCGAGGCCTACCACCGGGTGCGACTGGAGGAGTGCGGGGAGGAGCCGGCGCGGTCGATTGGGATGGCGCTGGAGGAGGCGGGCATTGCTCCGGAAGCCGTAGGGTACCTGCAGTATCACGGGACGTCGACGGAGTTGAATGACCGCATTGAGACGGCGGCCATCAAGCTGGCGTTTGGGTCGCACGCAGCCCGGCTGCCTGGGAGTGCCCTGAAGAGCCTGCTGGGGCATCCGCAAGGGGCGTGCGGGGCTGCCGGGGTGGCGGCGATCCTGCTGGCCATGCGAGACGGGGTGGTGCACCCGACAATTAACCTGGAGGAGGCCGACCCGTTATGCGACCTGGACTATGTCCCTAAAACAGCGAGGCCACTGCAGTTTGAGTATGCAGTGGCCAACTGTATTGCTTTCGGGAGCAAGAACGCCGCGCTGGTGGTGCGGCGTCCGGAGTAGCTACTCCTGCTTGTTTTCCGCTTCGGCTGCCGCTTCGGCCTGCAGTTCTTCGGCGCGGGCGTTTTCGGCCGCGTAGTAGTAGGAGTGATAGTAGGTGTACTTGGAGTAGAGTTCCCCGCGGCGGGCGCCGTTGACGCTGATGCCGAGTACGTTGTTTTCGCAGAGTGACTGCATGGCGCGCGTCACCGAATCGATGGTGGTGGTACCGATGCGCACGACGAGAATGGTGCCGTGGCAGAGGGTGGAGAGCAGACTGGCGTCGGCGGCGAATAGCAGGGGCGGCGTGTCGAGAATGACCCAGTTGAAAACCGTGGGGAGAATATTGAAGAGGTTGTTCACTTCCTGCAGGTTGAGCAGTTCCAGCGGGTTGAGTACGGCCTCGCCGGCGGGCATGATGTAGAGGTTCGTGCCGGCGACTTTCTTGATGATCTGGTGCAACTCCGCCTTGCCCATCAAATAGTCGGTGATGCCGGGACTCCGATCGACCTGGAACATCGAGTGGACGATCGGACGGCGGAAATCGAAGTCAGCCAGGAGTGTCAGGTTCCCGGACAGCTGCGCTTCGGCCAGCGCCAGATTCACCGCGGTGAAGGACTTACCCTCTGCCGGCGACGGCGAGGTGACGACTACATTGTGAATCGGGCTAAGGCTTTGGAGATGGTTGAGACGGGTGCGCAGCGAACGGAACTCTTCGGCCGGCGCCTCACTGGGACGGGTGGCGTCCAAAAGGTGAGCATCGGCGAGAGGCTGGAACGGAACTTCCTGGACGCGTGCCAGGACATCTTGCATGTTGATGCCAGCCGGCGCCATCGCAGCACCACGGGCATACGCCGGAGGCTGGCCCTGCGGAGGAGGCGGAACATAACCGCGCAGACCGGATGAAGTCGAACTGCCCGGGGGCGGGACGGGGGCAAGGACACCTGCCTGCTCTGCCCGGCGCAACGCTTCGTGAACTTTACTCATGGATCTGGACCTCAGACAAACGAATCGACATTTTAGGTATTGGTGACCATGTAATAGGCGACCGAGCCGCCCATCACGACCACACCGAGGACGATGGCTGTTGACCAGCCGAGGAGACCAACCCGCTTACGGCGCTTCAAAACAATGTCCTCTTCAATCAAGGGCACGCAGCCAAGGACGGTCAGTTGCGTATACGCCCGAACGTCTTTCAGGTTCTTGAGCGTCGTGTCTTTCATCTCACGCACACCGACGGCGAGAAGGCCAAGCAGGAAACCGATCATCGTACCGGCGCCAATAATAAAGGCGCGTTTCGGTTCCGCCGGGGTCACCGGGAGCGACGCCTGATCGATCAGATCGAGCGTTTCACCCTGTTTGTTGCGGATAATGGCGGTCCCGCGGGCGGAGTCATCCTGCTTAAATTTCAGGGAATTGTAGGTTAACTTGGCTTGTTCGTAGTCGCGATTCAGCTGCGCTTGGGCCTGGCTTGAAAGAGGAGCAGCGGTAATCCGGCTCTGATAGCCTTTTGCCTGCTGACCGGCACGCACAATCTCTCCGTTAAGGTCCTGCAATTCCATGTTCTTGGCATTGATCATGGACTCGGCCTGCTTGATGTTGGCGTCGAGGGCTTGCATCTCACGGGTGACAACAACCCGGCGGGGCGCCTTGGTCTTGTCGTTCTGCGCGGCTTTCCGGGACTCCTCCGCCTGCGCTTCCTTTTCGTGACGAACCAGCTCATCCCGCTGCCGGCGAAGCATGGAAAGGTTCGCTTCGACACGGCGCACGTCGGGGTGAGTGCTGGTGTACATCTCGCGGAACTGAACGAGCGATTGCTCGGCAGCCGCCACTTCCCGTTCTTTGCGAAGCAGCTCTTCATTCTTCGCCATAGCGCGAGCCGGGTCCGCCGGGATGATGGACGCCACCTCCGTCGCCTTTACCAGCTGCTCACGCAGGATCCGGAGATTGGACTCCATCAGCAGCTTTTCCTGGTTTACGCGGCTGATCGAAGCATTCATTTGGGAAATTCGCTGATCGAGCGAGTTCATCGCCGCGAAGTTGACGTTTTGATCCTCCGGCAACGTCCCAGTGTGTTCGATCCGGAACGCGGCCAATTTGGATTCAATTTCGTCCAACTTCTGCTTCGCCTTTTCCACTTCCTGCGTAAAGAAATCGGTTGTCGTCTGGCTCTGCGTGATCGTTTCCCGCTCGTTTTCGTTGATCAACCGGCTTACGATGTCGCCGGTGACTTTCTGTGCCAGATAGCGATTCTCATAGTGAAACGAGACCGGGAAAGCGCCGACACGACTGGCGCCCTGCTGCAAATTCACCACGCCAATTTTGATGTCCCGGTTCCGCATCTGCTCTACGACGTCCTGCATCGGCAGCCGGCGCCGCTCGCGCGGATATAGATCGTGCGTTTGGATAATGTTGGTTAACGTGCTGGTCGAAAGCACACCCTGAGCGATCGCGCTAATGCGCTCCGACAGGACTTGGTTCAGATTCGCCTGGACCAACCGGTCCGGCACTTGGGAGGAGGTAACGCGAATCAACGCGGAGGAAACGTAGGTGTCGGGCCAGAGAAACGCAACAACCGTCGAGACAACTACCCCAGCCCATAGAGGACCAAAAATCCAGGTCCGGTGACGCCGAGTGATATCGACAAAATCCTCAAAATCCGGCGCCCGACGAGTGACTTCAAAACTATCTGTTGCTTGCATCCGATCCAACGCTCCTCAAAATCGTTACTGCCCTACTCCACATTTCGGCTCAAACCGCGACTACTTCACAATAATGTGATCGCCGTTTTCCACCAAAATGTTCTGGTCCATCTTCTTGCCATTGATCACTTCGTCGTAGTTAAACCGAATAATCTTACTTCCGCGCAAAATCGTGACCTTTTTCCGGTTCGCAAACTCCTGAAAACCGCCGGCCGCGTTGATCGCTTCCAAAATGGTCGTCGGCACCACAAGCGGCATCATTCCGGTACGTGCCACCTGGCCTACGAGGTAGTACTTCTTGCTGCCGACCCGGGAAAGGGATACCCCTACTTCAGGCTTGTTCACAAACTTCGAGTACATCTCGATCACTTTGGCCTGAACCTGCTCCGGCGTTAAGTCCGAAACAGCCAATTCTCCCGCCAACGGCAAAGTGATCCGCCCGTCGGGACGAACAACAAACTGCCCGGACAACTCCGGCTCACGCCACACGCGCACGGCGATCACATCTTCCGGCCCAACACGGTAGCTCTTTGGATCGACAGGCATCGACGGAGCATCGGCCGCCGGCAGATCCGCCGCCGGATTGGCCGCCGGCTTCGGCGGATCCTGTACTTTGGATTTCGCGTCCTGGCCCCAGCAGCCGACCGCCATGGTCAGGCTTAAAGCAATCAAAACGAAGAACTTCTGCATTGAGCTCCGCATCTCTTCCATATCTCCGTGTGTCGATGGCACTAGTAGAAGCCCCCAGTACCGCTGGGACTCCACAATCCATTATCGACTTTTTATTGTAGCTCAGTAGGGTACTTGTGCATTTCATACCCCGTACGGGCTAAACTTTTTGCTTGGTACGGAATACAAAACGACATGGCTTACTTCCTGGCAAAAACTGACCCCGAAACCTACTCCATCGAGGACTTCATTCGCGAAAAACGAACCACCTGGGACGGCGTCACGAATCCCCTGGCTGCTCGGCACATCTCTACGATGGCGAAAGGCGACATAGTGTTTCTCTATCATTCGATGGGGGACTCGGCGGTGGTCGGCCTGGCGAAGGTGGATTCGGCGCCCCGACTGGATTCGAAGAACCCCAAATCCTGGGTTGTTGACATGAAGTTTGTCTCCCGCCTGGACCCGCCCACCTCGCTACGCGTCATCAAAGATTCAGGGCTATTCCCCACCTTCGATCTGGTTCGCAACAGCCGCCTGTCGACAATGCCCTGCCCTGACGACTTCGTCGAATGGCTCCGCTCCCGCTATCCAAAGGCGAAGATTTAGAGAAGACCCATCTTTCCCAAATACCGGCAGACCAGCGACACCGGTAGCCCGACAACATTGAAATAGCACCCTTCGATACTGGTGATGTAGCGGGACGCCAGCCCTTGGATACCGTAGGCCCCCGCTTTATCCATCGGCTCGCCGGTGGCGACGTAGGCGTCAATTTCCGCCGCGCTCATCGGCGCAAAATGGACGCGCGTCACCGAAGCGTCGATGAACAAATCCTGCCGGTATCGGAGGCAGATTCCGGTGATCACCTCATGCGAACGTCCGGCCAGGGCGGTCAACATACGGACAGCATCGGCGGCGTCCACAGGCTTGCTCAGGATCTCCTCGCCCAAAACCACCGTCGTATCGGCGGCCAGAACGCACTCCTCGGCACCGCGAGGCACCGCCATTGCCTTCCGCGCCGCCAACCGCCGGACATACTGCTGCGGCGCTTCGCCGTCCTGGACGGATTCGTCGATATCGGCGGTGTGAACCACGAAGGAAATCCCTGCCCGTTCAAGGAGTTCGCGGCGACGAGGGGACTGGGAGGCGAGTACAATCATGCGTTTTCCATGGTACGTCGATTGTTAGAATGATGGGATGAATAGACGGGGTATCGTGGCGATTCTCGCCCTCTTTTGCTTAGCAGTATCCGCTTTTCCGCAAGGAACCACCTCCCGGTTGTTGGGCGTCGTTACCGACTCCAGCGGCGCCGCCGTGGCCAACGCAAATGTAACGCTCACCAACGAAGGCACCGCGGCAGCCTTCGCCTCCACCACCGGGGCCAACGGCGCCTATGCCTTCGAATCCATCCAGCCCGGAACCTACGCGCTGACCGTGGAAGCCAGCGGCTTTAAGAAATTTTCGGCCAAGGGCAATCGCGTCACCATCGGCCAGCCGACGACGTTGAATCTCGCCTTACAACTCGGCACCGTGACCGAAGTCGTCGAAGTCTCCGGCGCCGCCGAAGTGGTGCAGACGGCGACCTCCGGCAACCACGGCCAACTCCTCGAAGAAAAGACGATCAAAGATCTTCCCATCGTCGGCACGCGCGGCCGCAATCCGCTGCAGTTGCTCGAAATTCAGCCCGGCGTCGTCAGCGGCGCCAACACCGGCGGCGGCGTCCATATCCACGGCGCACGCGACCGTTCCTGGAACTTTACCCTCGATGGCATCGATGTCAATGAGACCTCCGCCGGCGGATCGAACTTCACGCCGCTGCGCCCCAATCCCGATATGCTCGCCGAGTTCCGCGTGCTCACCGGCAACTTCACGGCCGACTCCGGCCGCAACTCCGGCGGCCAGGTGGCCATGGTCACCAAGTCCGGCACCAACGAACTGCACGGCTCCGGCTTCTGGCTCTATCGCACCCCGCGCTTCAACGCCAATGAGTGGGAGAGCAACCTGAACGCCATCGGCAAGCGCCAGTTTGTCCAGCACATTTTCGGCGGTTCGCTCGGTGGAGCCATCGTCAAGAACAAGACGTTCTTCTTCGCGAATGGTCAGGGCTTGAAGGCGCTCGAAACCGCCATCGTCACCCGCACTGTCTATACCCAGCAGGCGCGGCAAGGCCTGTTCCGCTACATGAGCAACGGCACGCGCAACCTGCCCGCCGGCGTCGCCGGAGCCAGCGTCGACTTTTCCGGCAACCCCACGAACGCGGGCGCGGTGAAGAGCTACAACATGTTCACGAACGATCCATCGCGCGCCGGTCAGGATAAGACCATTGCCGCGCTGATCGCCCAGACCCCGCTCCCCAACCGCTTCGATTTCGGCGACGGGCTCAACACCGCCGGCTACAATTTCACGGCCCCGCAGTTTGAGCGGCAGAACGACATCGTAGCGAAGGTCGACCACATCTTCGACAACCAGAACACCATCTATATCCGCTACGCCTTCGGCCGCCAGGACTCCAACTGCGACCGCGCCAACGGCGGCCAACCGCTCTTCCCCGGCGCCACCTGCCTGGTGAATACCGAGCGCACGCCGCGCAACATGGCTGTCAACTGGCGTACGAACCCGACGCCGACCATCACCAACGAATTCGTGATCGGCTTCAACTCCTTCGGCTTCATCTTTGATCAGCCGCTGGCGTCGTTGAACAACTACTCTCTCTCCGGCGCCCCGGTCACCGTGTTGACCGACTACTCCTTCGGCAACAACCGCTCCGTGCGCACCGCCCAGTTCGTCGACAACTTCTCCTGGATCAAAGGCAAGCACTCCATCAAGTTCGGCACCAACGTGCGCCTGCAGCGCCAGGTGGACGACCGCGGCACCGTCGGCGGGTTAAACGCCAATCCGTCGGTGAATTTCTCCACCGCCATCAACCCGGTGGATCCGGCCACCTTCGGCATCCCGGCCGATATCAACACCGGCTTCGACCGTCCGGCGCTCCAGTCGAACATCAACTTCCTGCTCGGCCGCGTCGGCCAGCGCTCCGTCGGCTTCGTGTCGCAGAACGACAAGTTCGTCCCCGGGCGCTTCGCCTTCGTCACCGACTACCCGGAAATCGACCTCTACATCCAGGACAACTGGAAGGTGAAGAAGAATCTGACCATCGATTTCGGCCTGCGATGGGAAGGCAAGATGGCGGCCAGCAACCCAGACAACCGCATCCGCCGTCCCGATGCGCCCTTCGTCGCAGGCGCGCCCGGAACCACCTCCGCCAAGTGGATCAACAGCAAGCTCTACGATAGCGACCTGAATAACTTCGGCCCCTCCATCGGCTTTGCCTGGGATCCGTTCGGCACCGGCAAAACGTCCATCCGCTCCAACTTCAGGACGGCTTTCGACCGCATCCCGACGTTCCTGTTCGCCTCGGCCATCTTCCCCAATATGCCGGGCGAGACGATCGGCATCTCCGATCAGACCTATGGCCAGGGTGGTGGCCGGTTGGCTGGATTGCAGCCGATCGCGCCGCCGTCGGTGGCGCCGTCGTCGCTCTCCCAGCCCGCCGCGTTCAGCAACAACAGCGTCACGACCGTGGACCCGAACTTCCGTTCGGCCGTCACCAATCAATGGTCGCTGTCGCTGCAGCGCGAAGTGTTTAAGAGGACGGTCGTTGAGGTGAGCTACTTCGGCCGCCGCGGCTACGGGCTGATGGGCGCCTACAACCCCAACCAGACCGAGATCTACAAGAACGGCTTTCTGCAGGGTTTCAATGAGGTGAAGGCGGGTGGAGAGTCGGCCACGCTCAACCGCGTGCTTGCCGCCGACACCCGCATCAATGCCGGGGAGACTGCCTCCCGGATGATCCGCCGCCTGTTCCCGAACGATCTGACAAACAATAACGTTGGCGGTCTGGCCGCCAACTTCGCCTCCCGCATTCAGGGTGGCCGCTCGGTCACGGACCTCTCCGGCGCCGGTCCGTTCTTCTTCTACGGGTTCCCGCAGTTCAGCTCCGCCGGCACGGCGACGATTGACTCGAACGACTTCTCCACCTACAACGGCCTCGAGTTGCTGGTCGAGCGCCGGTTCTCCTCGAACCTGTTCGTGAACGCCAACTATACGTTCTCGAAGTCGCTCGATACGCGCAGCTTCGATCCCGCGTTCACCGTCGCCAGCACCGGCGCCGGCCAGAGCGCGTCGTCGACGCCGTTCGACATTAACAACCGCCGCTTGAACTACGCCCGCAGCGATTTCGACCGGACCCATACGTTCAAGTCGACTTTCAGCTACGATCTGCCCTTCGGCCGCGGTCAACGGTTCGGCTCCGGTTCCGGACGCATGATGAACTACGCCATCGGCGGCTGGCGTATGGCCGGGATCTTCACGCTCACCTCGGGCCGGCCGTTTACGGTCTATTCGGGGCAGAACACGGCGTCGAACGTCGTCAATTCGCTGGCCGATTGCAACGGCTGCACGCGGAAAGATGGCGCGGCGCTTACCGATCCAGGTACCGGATTCGTCTTCTACTTCGACCAGGCGCAGCGCAGCAAGTTCTCCATCCCGGCGACCGGGTCGCTCGGGAACACGTCGCGGAACTTCTTTGAAAGTTCGCGCTTCGTGAACTTCGACGCGTCGTTCGCCAAGAACCTGAAACTGACCGAAAAATTCAACATGGAGATCCGCGCCGACGTCACCAACCTGACCAATACGCCCACCTTCGGATTTCCGACAACGACCTACACCTCGGCCACCTTCGGGCGCATTCGGGATACGGTACTGAGTTCGTCGCGGAAGATCCAGTTGGGCGCACGGTTCTCTTTCTGATGATTGAAAAACCCAAAGGAACCTACTGCCGGGTCGCCATTGGCGACCCGCTGCATGGGCCCTATCACGATCTGGAGTATGGCTTTCCTGTGTCGAGCGATGAGGCGTTCTTCGAGCGTCTCGTCCTAGAAATCAATCAAGCTGGGCTCAGTTGGGCGACCATCCTGCGGAAACGGGAGGGGTTTCGGACCGCCTATCGGGGCTTTGATCTCGATACCGTGGCTGCTTTCGGGGACGAGGACGTGGCCCGGTTGCTGGCCGATGCGTCGATTATCCGGAATCGCTTGAAGGTAGAGGCGGCGATCTCGAACGCCAAACGCCTCCAGGAGATCCGGGAAACCGATGGGTCGTTCCGCGCCTGGCTCGACCGCCATCATCCCCGCGATAAACAGGAGTGGGTGAAACTGTTCAAGAAAACCTTCCGATTTACGGGAGGGGAGATCGTCGGCGAGTTTCTCCTGAGCAGCGGGTATCTCGCTGGGGCTCACCACGAGAACTGCCCTGTTTTTGAACAGGTTCTGGCAAAAAAACCGGCGTGGACGTTGGAACACTTGTGCTACGAAGCGGATCGATCAGTTATCATAACGTAAGTGTTGCTGGGAGGCCTGTACGTCCGCTCGTAGTTCGTTCCTACCTTTTTTTCTTGCTCCAATCCTGTTAGTCACGTCGAATGGTTGTTCGCAAACCCCTAAGGAAGCGACCAATCCAGTAGATGCCAGCAGTAAGAACCGGGCCTTCAATGATGCCGCACGGTTCCTGGCCGGCCTGCCTTCGACGCCGGGGAGCGGCTACGCCGCTTTGGAGAAAACCGAAGCCTGGCAGAAATTTGCCGGAGAGATGGACGCCGCCTGGCAGCGCGCTCAGGAAAAGCGTCTGAAACCGGTGCAGGAGTTCCAAGCCAAGGAACTCGGTGGCGCCAACGCCAAAAGTGGCTTTGTTTTCTACCCGTTCAGCGGTCCGGACGTGATGTACATGCAGGGGTTCTATCCGAATGGGAACGTCTATGTCCTGGCCGGATTGGAAATGCCGGGCACCATTTTGGAACCGGCCGCCTACGAAGCCAAGGACCTGGAAGTGCAGCTCGACGGGCTCCGCGAAGGGATTTCGTCGTTGTTTGAGCGGAGTTTCTTCGTGACCGGCGAAATGTCGCGCCAGTTGCGCGGCCAGAAGGTGGATGGCGTGTTGCCGGTGATCCTGACGCTGCTCGCGCGGACCGGGAATACGATTGAAAACGTGCGGAATGTGGAGATTGGCGACGACGGGAAGCTGGTCGAGTTGGCGCAGGCCAAACCGAAAAAGCAGCCGCCTCCGGGGGACAAACCGGACGGGTTGGAGGTCGTTTACCACAAGAATGGTGATCAAAAACAGCGCAAAGTGTACTACTTTCGCCTCGATTTAGGCCCTGGATTGGACAAAAACGAGTCGTTTTTGACGTTCTCTTCGAGCTTTGGGAAGCCGGAAACGCTCATCAAGAGCGCCTCCTTCCTCCTGCACTGGAAGCAGTTCATCAAGCTGCGCGACTATATCGTTGCCAACTCGACGCAGATCGTGCAGGACGACACCGGGATTCGCTACGAGATCTTCCGGAAGAACAACTGGAAGGTTCGGTTGTACGGGGCCTATGGCCGTCCGGACCGGCCGTTCCAGTCGCAGTATCAGAACGATATGCGCGATGCGTTTGAGGAGCCGGGGCGGGCGAAACCGCTCGGGTTTTCGATGGGATACGGAACGGGACGGCGGGCGTCCCACGTCATCGTAGCGGAACGGCCTTAGTTTTGGCGGTTAACGTGCTGAGAGATAAGCATGTTGGACCGAATCGCCGCAAAACATGAGCATTATCTCGACCTGCTGAGTACCCGGCAGAAGCTGGTGGCGTCGAATTTGGCAAACGCCGAGACGCCTGGGTATGTCACCAAGGACATCGATTTCCAGCAGGAGTTCCTGACCCTCACCAAGGGTCAGGCCCCCACCGTGCAGGAGCCGGAGGGGCTGGAAACCCGCAACGACGGCAACAACGTCAGCCTGGAGCGCGAGGCGCGGCTGCTGTCGGAAAACGCCCTGCGTTTTCAGCTAGTTAGCATGATGGCGAAGGGGCAGTTCCGGGCCGTGCGGTCGGCGCTGCAGGAAGGGCGTGGGTAATGAGCCTCTTCCACTTACTCTCTGTGAGCGCATCGGGCCTGGAGGCCCAGCGGCGGCGCGCCGAAGTATTGACCGAAAACCTCGCCAACGCCGAAACGACAAGAACTTCTCAGGGCGGGCCGTACCGGCGAAAAGATGTCATCTTCGAAAGTGCCAAGGCGGAACAGCCGTTCCAGGCCATGTTCCAGACTGAACTCGGCTCGGGGGTGGAGGGGGTCCGGGTGGCGGAGGTGGTGGAAGACCAGCGGGAGCCGGAGCGGCGGTATGTCCCCGGGCATCCGGACGCCGATGCGAATGGGTATGTGGCGTTCCCTCGGATTAATCCGGCCGAGGATATGGTCGACCTGCTGAACACGACGCGGGGCTATCAGTCGAACATCGCGGCGATGTCGGCGGTAAAGGACATGATTCAGCGGTCGCTGGATCTGTTGAGGTAACGGACCATGGCGAATATGCAGGGAATGAATCCGATCGGGTCGATCGGGAAGCTGGACTCGATTATTAAGCCGGAAGGGCCGGCGGCGGGCTCGTCGGTCGGAGGTAAGGAGTTCGGCGAACTGTTCAACGATGCCATTGGGGCTGTTGAGAAGTATCGCGTGAACGCCGAGGACTCGGCGAACCGGTTTATGAACGGGGAAACCGAAGAGATTCACCAGGTGATCCTGGCGGGGCAGCGCGCCGAAATTGCGTTTGAAACCTTCCTGCAGGTCCGGAACAAGGCGGTCCAGGCGTATCAGGAAGTTATGCGGATGCAGATGTAAGGGATTTGACGGAACCGGACCATGGCTTATTTTCAGCAGCTACGTGAAATGTTTCTCCGCCTCTCGATGCGGCAACGCATCCTGGTCGGGGTGGCGGCCGTGCTGGTGGTGGGCCTGCTCTTTGGGATGCGGTACTGGCAGACGGAGCGGAACTTTAAGCCGCTATTTCAGGACCTGGCGAACGAGGATGCCGGAACGGTGCTGGCGAAGTTGAAAGAAGCCGGTGTTGAAGTGCGGCTGGAAAATGGCGGAAAAGTCATTAAAGTTCCCGCCGAGCGCGTCGATGAGTTACGCATTCAAATGGCTTCCGCAGGGCTTCCCAAAACGGGACGGATGGGTTATGAACTCTTCGACAAAGCCAATTTCGGATCGAGTGAGTTCGACGAGCAGGTGAAGTATCACCGTGCCGTGGAGGGGGAACTGGATCGCTCAGTGATGTCGCTGCAAGAGGTGGAGTCGTCACGAGTCCACATTACGTTCCCGCGGCAGAGTTTGTTCCTGGAGAACCGGCAGCCGGCGAAGGCGAGCGTCCTGTTGAAACTGAAGCCGGGCGCGAACCTGAGCAAGGAGAACATCAAGGCGATCACGCATTTGGCAGCGAGCGCGGTGGACGGATTGACGCCGGAGAACGTCTCGGTCCTCGATATGCGGGGGAACCTGCTGAGCCGTCCCAAGAAGGAGACGGACAGCGACGATGAGACCTCCAAACAGTTGATCGAGTACCGAGAGCGGATGGAGCAGGGGTTGCGGGAGAAGATCCGCGCCACGCTGGAACCGCTGCTGGGCGCGGATGGCTTCCGGGCGGCGGTGTCGCTCGAGTGCGATTTGGCGAGCGGCGACCAGAGTGAAGAGTCGTTTGACCCGTCGCGTTCGGTGATGCAGAGGTCGCAGCGTTCTGAGGATGGCTCGACGCCAGCAGGCGCGAATGGCGTCCCAGGAACCGCTTCGAATCTGCCGCGGCCGACGTCGCGGCCGGGATCGGGGAACGGGAACCCTCTGTATCGCCGCAGTGAAGATACAACGTTTCAGACGAGCCGGGTGATCCGGCACATCAAATTTCCGCACGGGCAGATCAAGCGTCTGTCGGCGGCAGTATTGCTGGACCATATCGTCAAGACCAATGGCGGAAAACGAACCATAGAGGAGCCGACGCCGGAACGGTTGCGCGCGATCAAGGATATCGTCGCGGCGGCAGTGGGTTTCCAGCAGGACCGCGGCGATCAGATTATCGTCGAAGCACAGGCGTTTGAGACGACGCGAAACTTGCCTCCGCTGGGTGCACCGGTGGCGGCGGCACCAGCGCGGCCCCGGCTTTACTTGCCAACGGCGATTCCGGAGTGGCTCCGCATGCCGATGGAAGGCCATTTGAACTGGCTGGTGGAACAGAACTGGCTGCCGGCTGTCGTGATTGCGCTGGCTCTGGGAATCCTATACGGGCTCTTCCGGGTGTTGAAGGCGGTTGGCAGCAAGGCGACCGCGATTACAAAGAAGGCCGCCGGCGCGGTTGGCAGCAAGCTGCCGTTTGGGAAGAAGAAGAAGGGCCAGCACGTGGATGTCACGCTCGATCCGTCGCTCGAAGGGACACACGCGGCGGGCCAACTGGAAGCTGGGCATGGGAGTACGGACACGGTGCACAAGCCGCTGCACGAACAGCTACGCGAACGGGACAAGCTGCAGGAGCAGCTCACGAAAGATGCCATGTCGGAACTGGAAGTGCCAGAACCGGTGGTCCGGCGCGGCGAGGTTCTGTCGCGGCACATCGTCGAGATGGTCGACAAAGATCCGGCGGCGGTCGCAAGTCTGTTGCGCACGTGGCTGGAAGGAGCAGGGAGTTAAGAGATGGCAACCGCGGAACTCGACGCCGACCAAATAGAAGCATACAGCGGACTGAAAAAGGCAGCGATTCTTCTGGTGACTCTGGGAGAAGAAGCCAGCTCGAAGATCCTGAAGACCTTTTCCGAGGACGAGGTCCATATACTAGGCCGCGAGGTGGCGCGGTTGCAGCATGTATCGACCGAGTCGAGTGAGAAGATTCTGGAAGAGTTCTACCAGATGTCTGTCGCGCACGACTACGTCCTGAAGGGCGGCGTCGAGTATGCTCGGAACATGCTGATCAACGCGTTCGGCCCGGAACAGGCGCGGAGTCTGCTGGACCGGCTGATGAAGACGATCGGCAGTGATGCGGCGAACTTCGACGCGTTGCAGAAAGCCGATCCGCAGCAGTTGGCGAAGTTCATTCACAGCGAGCATCCGCAGACGATCGCACTGATTTTGTCGCACTTGAAATCGTCGCAGGCGGCGGCGTTGTTGTCGTCGCTCCCGGCGGAGATGCGGCCGGACGTGGCGTTGCGCATGGCGCATTTGGACCAGATCTCGCCGGATATTATTGCGCGGATCGCGACCATCATCGGGCAGAAGCTGAAGGCCCTGGGCGAGTTGAACCGCGAATCCTACGGCGGTATTCACGCGGTGGCGGAGATGTTCAACCGGTTGGACGCCGGATCGAGCAAGGAGATTCTGGACAACATCGAGGTGCAGGATCCGAGCCTGGTGGAAACAGTCCGGCATTTGATGTTCGTGTTCGAAGATTTGCTGACCGTCGACAGCAATGCGATCAAGGAGATTCTCTCCCGGGTGGACCGGAAGATGCTGACCCTGGCGTTGAAGGGCACAAGCGAGAACTTGCGAAACCACTTCCTGGGGAACATGTCCCAGCGCGGCTCCGAGATGCTGCGCGAAGAGATGGACACGATGGGGCCGGTGAAGATCAAAGACGTCGAAGGCGCCCAGCAGCAGATCATCAGCGTGGTCCGGCAACTGGAGAACGAAGGCGTGATCAGCATGAAGGGAGGAGGCGGCGGCGAGCAGTACGTGCTCTAGCCATTCCCCATGTCGTCCCGCGTCCTGACCGGATCGAAAGTTGCGCGCGCCGAGACCATCCATTGGATGACCGCGTATGGCGAGGCGATCAACGCGTCTCCGAATCCTCAGGAGCCTGAAGCTCCGAACGAGGAACCGCCGGCGGTGTCTCCGGAACTGGAAGGAGCGATTCAGCGGATTCAGGTATTGGAGCGGCGCATCCAGGAGTTGGAAGCGGAGTTGCCGCGACGGCACGAGATGGGCAAGAAAGAGGGCCGGGCGGAGGGGGAGCGGGCTGGGATGGCGTCGGGGACGGCGGCGGTGCAGCCGGTGTTGGAACGGATGACGGCGTCGATCGCGGAGTTGGCGAGTTACCGGGCGCGGTTCCGGCGGGACTCCGAACCCGAGCTGTTAAAGCTGGCGCTGGCCGTTGCGCGGAAGATTCTGCGGCGGGAGTTGACGGTGGATCCGCACTCGCTGCTTGGCATTTTGAAGGCGGCGCTCGAGACCATCAATCAGGCTGAGGTGCTGTGCGTGCGGGTGTCACCGGACGATGCGGCGCAGTTGAGCGGGAAGCTGGCTGGGCTGGGGTTACCGGACGCGGTGGAAGTGGTTGGCGACCGGACGCTGGAACGGGGATCGGTCGTCCTCGACACCCGGCGCGGGCAGATCGATGCCAGTATTCAGACACAGTTGGCCGAAATTGAAAATGGCTTTGCCGACCGCATCGCCACACAGAAGGCAAAATGAACACGACACTGGCACCGGTAACAGCACCTGATCACTTCCTGGCGACACCGTATCTGCAAGATTTGGAACGAACCAACTCGTGGCGGAGCAGCGGGCGGGTGACGGAGGTGGTGGGGCTGCTGGTGGAGTCCGAGGGGCCGGCGGCGGGCCTGGGAGATTTCTGTGAGATTGCGCTGGCGAACGGTCGGCGGGTGCGCACGCAGGTCATTGGGTTCAGGAACGGACGACTGCTGTCGATGCCGTTGGAGGAGACCGATGGGCTGCAGTTGGGCGATACGATCATCGCCCGCAGCGCGGCGGCGCGGGTGCCGGTGGGGCGGGGTTTATTGGGACGCGTATTGGACGGATTCGGGCGCCCGATGGATGGCGGCCCGATGATCGATGCCGAGGACGCCTATCCGCTGTATGCGACGCCACCGGGGCCGTTGTCGCGGCCGTCGATCAAGGAGCCGCTGGTGACCGGGATTCGCGCTATCGACGGGATGCTGCCGTGCGGGAAGGGGCAACGTATCGGCATTTTCGGCGGGAGCGGCGTGGGCAAGAGCACGCTGTTGGGCGCGATGTCGAAACACAACGCGGCCGATGTGAGCGTGCTGGCGTTGATCGGCGAACGCAACCGCGAGGTGCGGGGATTTCTGGAGCATGAGTTGGGGCCGGAGGGGTTGGCGCGGTCGGTGGTGATCTGCGCGACTTCCGATCAGCCGGCGCCGTTGCGGTTGCGGGCGGCCTTTGTGGCGCTGGCGGTGAGCGAGTATTTCCGGGACCAGGGCGCGGATGTGATGTTGGTGATGGATTCGGTGACGCGGTTGGCGATGGCGCAGCGGGAGATTGGACTGGCGGCCGGCGAGCCGCCGAGTCAGAAAGGGTATCCGCCTTCCGTGTTCAATTTGCTGCCGCGGATCTTTGAGCGGGCGGGCAACTTCGAGGGCGGTTCCATAACGGGACTATTTACCGTTTTGGTGGAAGGTGATGACTTCAACGAACCGATTTGCGACGCGGTGCGCGGTATTTTGGACGGCCACATTATCCTGTCGCGCGAGCTGGGTTCGGCGGGACATTATCCGGCTATCGATATCTTGCAATCAGTGAGCCGGCTGGCGGGGGCGGTGTCGACACCGGGGCAGAAGGAGGGATCACGGAAGGTGCGGGAGTCGATGGCGTCATATAGGCGGTCGGAGGATCTGATCAATTTGGGGGCTTACGCGGCGGGATCGAACCCGGTGCTGGACGCGGCGATCAGGACGCGGACGCAGTTGGAGTCATTCTTAAAGCAGGACGCGGGGTTGAAGGTGACGCGAGAGGAGACGCTGCATTCGCTTGAGCGGCTGGCGGGGGCGCTGGGTTGAAGAAGTTTCAGTTTTCCCTGCGGGCGGCGCTGGTGATGCGCGAACGGGCGGTGGAGGCGGCCGAGTTGGCGTTGCGGGTGGTTCAGGAGGAGTGGAACACGAATCAGCAGAGGCAGCAGGATCTGGTGGATGAGGTGAAGGCGGCGGAGCTGGCGGTGCAGGCGGGGCCGGTGGATCCGGCGGACTATATAGCGCTGGATCGATTTCGGACGGGGGCGCAGCGGCGGAGGATGCGGCTGGCGCAGGAGGCTGTGGGCATTGGCAAACGGCTGACGGAGCGGAGGGCGTTGTGGCAGTTGGCGGAGCGGGATCGAACGTTGTTGATCCGGTTGGAGGAGAAGGCGAAGGCGCGGTGGACGGTGGAGTACGACCGGGAGCAGCAGCAGTTGGCCGAGGAGGCGTATTTGAGCCGATGGAATGCCCGGTAGGAATCAGCGGGGCAGGGCGGCGAGGATGCTCGACGCGGTGTCCATGGCGGCCTGGAAAGTGCCGTCGGGGATCGTCACCTGCGCGAGGTACATCGCGTTCTGCTGCGGGGCTGGCTGGACGAAGTAAGCGCGGAAGCCGGTCTGGCCGTGTTCACCGATCCGGACGTTGGTAAGGGCGAGGAAGGCGACGCCGTCGATGGCGTCGAACATGATGTCGGCGCGCGGGTCACTGGTGGCGTAAGACGCCTGGATTTTGTCGAAGATGCGATCGTCCACCGGGATGCGACAGACGCGGACGCGGGCGCCGGAGTCGGGTTGCTCGACGACCGCGAACGAGCCCTCATCGAACCCTGTCCAACCGGTGGGAATCGGCAGAGTAATGCCGAGAACGGAAGGGAACGATGTTTGCGGGCCGGCGTCGAGCCGGAACGATTCGGTCATCGAGGAGAGGACCAGTTCCATGGTGGCGAAGACGGACTGGGCGGCGATGGCGGTGATGGCGAAGAGATGCCCGTGGGTCTCCACGTAGAGCTTCCGGATGACGGTGACGCGGCCATCGACGGTATGGTGGGCGTTGAAGAGGTAGCCGCCCGCGAACTGGCGGGTTGCGTCGATTTCGACATTCCCTTCGCGGCAGAGCCCGGTGAGCCACTGGAGAGTGGCCCCGCCGTGAGGGAGAGCGAGAACGCCGATCGTAAAGAGAGCGGCACCATCGGGGCTGGTGGCGAGAACGAGAGGTTCGAAGTGGCCGCCACCGGTCTTCCGGACGAAGTCGCGGGGGAGCGGCGCGACTATCCAGGTGGTGGGTTTGGAATAGCAAAATGCGATTCCGGCCCGGCCCTGCGGTACTACCCGAATTGTTTCCAGCACGGCATCATACATCCGGTTTTACCCCTCACGTGACTAGTGCGTAAAGAGCAGCTCGAACGTCTCATTTTTTTGAACTCCCGACATTAAAGCATCGCACGGAGTTCGGCGAGAACGAGACGACTGGGGTAGATGTTGTTCGCGGAGGTGGTTGAGGGTGGGGCGCGGAGTTGCGTGCGGTGGGGTTTGCAGGGGGCAGCGAGGGCTTCGCCGGAGCGGCCGGCTCTGGGCGCTGAGTTTCAGGCCGCCGAGGATGGGCGGGGCGGGATGGCGGAGGAGTTTCGGGATGTCCGGGATGTTGGATTGCCGTACTTCGGCCTGGTGGGCGAGGGGCGTTGTGGCGCTTGAGGGGCCGATGCGGCCGGCTTGGCAGCCACATTAGACGGATGGGTGGGCGACATCGAGGCGATCGGCGTTGACGGTGCCGTAAAGACGCTCCTGCCGCCCCGCGGGGATGTTGGATTGACGTACTTCGGCCTGGAGGCCGATCCGGTAGCGGCGCCGATGGCTTGGCCGCTCCATTTCAGTGATCGGTGGGCAGCGTTGACGACCCTCCGACCGGCACAGCCGGCGGCGTTGCTACGCGCGCGGGAGGGAGGCGAGGACGCTGGAGGCGGCGCTCAGGGCGGCTTGGAACGATCCGCCGGGGATGGTGACTTGCGCCAGGTACATCGCCCCTTCTTGCAGAGCGGGCTGCACGAAGTACGCCCGGAAGGCGTGGGTGGCCGCCAGGTGGATATTGGCCAGGGCGAGGACGGCGACACCGTCGAGGTGGTTGTACATGACGTCGGCCTGGGGGTCGGTGGCGGCGTAGTTGCGGTGGAGCTTGTCGAGGATGGCCGGGTCGTAGGGGGCGCGGGTGACGCGGATCTGGGCGCCGGATTGGGTTTGGGAGAGCACGGCGCTGGCGCCGTCGTTGGCGGCGGCCCAACCGTAGGGGACCGGGAACGTCAGGCCGAGGGTGGAATGGAAGGCAGCGTCGGGAATGGCGTCGATGGGCAAGGTCGGGCCGGCGGGGGAGGCGAGCTCGAACGACTCGGCCATGGTGGAGAGCAGCAGTTGGATGCCGTCAAACATCGGCTCGGCGGCCATGGCGCAGATGGCGTAGAGGCGGCCGCCGTCTTCGAGAAAGAAGATGCGCATGGCCATGGTGACGCCGTTGGCGGTGTGGCGCGCGGCGGCGAGCAGGCCGGTGCGGTAGGGGCGGATGGCATCGACGACCGCGCCTTCGGTGCAGCACCAGGCGGCGAGGGATTCGCGGAGGGAACCGGTGGCGGGGGCGGGGCGGGTGCCGATCGTGAGGATAGCGTCCGTGGCCGGCGAGGAGGCAATGATGGCCGGTTCGTAGAAGCTGGGATCGTCGAAACTGGCGGGCGGATAGGGGAAGGCAAGCACATGCCAGTTGGCTGGCTTAGAGAAAGAGAAAGCGGGCATGCGGTCACGCCGTGGCTTGCATTCGATTGTCTTCAGTTCCGCGTCGTACATGTTGCGATGTCCCTCCCCCTGATATGCGCAAACAGGGGGGCAAATCGCTCACACGATTTTCGCGTTTCTGGTTAGAGCATGGCGCGGAGTTCGGCGAGGTCGAGCCGGCCGGTGTAGATGGCCATGCCGAGGGCGGTGTGGATGTTGATCGACCGGAGGGCGCGGACATCGTCGAGCGTGGTGACGCCGCCGGCGGCGGTGAGGTCGTGGGTGGGAGAGAGGGCGGCACGGAGGCGTGTGAACCAATCGATGTCGGTGCCCTGCATCATCCCTTCCTTGTCGACGTAGGTGCAGAGGAAGCCGCGGCAGTAGGGTTCGAGCGAACCGATGATCTCTTCTGCGGTGAAGTTCGTCGCTTCCTGCCAGCCCTTGATGACGATCTTGCCGTCTTTGGAATCGAGGGCGAGGAGGATCTTTTCGGGTCCGATTTTGGCGGCGAGGTCTTCGAGGAAGGGTTTGTTGGGTCCTTCCTTCGTGAAGGCGCTGGTGCCGACGATGACTTTGTAGGCGCCCTGGTCGAGCAGCGTCTGGGCGCGTTCGACCGTACGCACACCGCCGCCGACGCGGCAGCGGGCGTGGGCACAGAGGGTTTCGACGATGGCATC
The DNA here is from genome assembly GCA_947470805.1 of Acidobacteriota bacterium. Taxonomy (GTDB): domain Bacteria; phylum Acidobacteriota; class Terriglobia; order Bryobacterales; family Bryobacteraceae. Next base: position 42,003 of record CANIVU010000062.1, read on the forward strand.
GTTGGCACCGCGGCCGAGGGCGGCGTCGAGGTCGATGACCTGGATCTCCGGGAAGCCGGCGAACTTGTCGAGCATGACGAGCGGGGCGTCGCCTTCGAGCGCTTTTTCTTTGCCTTGGACAAGCTGGACGACTTTGCCGTCCATGAGATCGATGCAGGGGAGGATTAAGCTGGCCATGAGATTTAGCGGCGTCTCCGCACGACGATGCCGTGCTTATCGAGGAATTCCTTGAGGTCGTCGACGGTGTAGGTTCCGAAGTGGAAGATGCTGGCGGCGAGGGCGGCGTCGGCTTCTCCTTCGGTCAGCACTTTGAGAAAGTCTTCCGGCTTCCCTGCCCCGCCGGAGGCGATGACGGGGATGCGGGTAGCGCGGGAGACGGCGGCGGTGAGTTCGCAATCGAACCCGGTCTGGACGCCGTCGGTATCCATGGACGTGAGCAGGATTTCGCCGGCGCCGAGTTGCATGCCGCGGGCGGCCCATTCGACGGCGTCGATGCCTTCGTCGTGGCGGCCGCCTTTGGTGAAGACGTTCCAGCCGCCACCGCCCGGGCGGCGACGAGCGTCGATGGCGAGCACGACGGCTTGGGCGCCGAATTCGTTGGACAGTTCGGTGATCAGTTCGGGGCGGTGGACGGCGGCGGTGTTGACGCTGACTTTGTCGGCGCCGGCCATGAGGATCTTGCGGGCGTCGATGATGCTGCGGATACCGCCACCGACGGTGAGCGGGATGAAGACTTTGCGGGCGGTGCGGGCGACGACGTCGACCATGGTTTTGCGCTCGTCGGAAGACGCGGTGATGTCGAGGAAGACCAGTTCGTCGGCGCCTTGTTCGTTGTAGCGTTCGGCGAGTTCGACGGGGTCACCGGCGTCGCGGAGATTGACGAAGTTGACGCCTTTGACGACGCGGCCGGCGGTGACGTCGAGACACGGGATGATGCGTTTGGCGAGCATGGAATCAAACGTCCAGGCTTTAGAGCTCGATGAAATTTTTGACAATTTGCAACCCCAGGGGACCGGACTTTTCAGGATGGAATTGGACGCCGAAGACGTTTTCGTGTTCGAGGACGGCGGTAAAGGGTTCGGCGTACTGGCAGGTGGCCGCGGCCGAGTGGACGACGGGGACGTAGTAGCTGTTGGCGAAGTAGACGTAGGGGCGATCGCCGACGCCGCGGAGAAGGCGGGAGCCGGCCTTGACGTCGAGCTCGTTCCAGCCCATGTGGGGGACGCGGGCGTCTTCGGGGAAGCGCTTCACTTTGCCTTCGAAGATGCCGAGGCCTTTGACGTCGGGCGCCTCTTCGCTCTCTTCAAACAGCGCCTGCAGGCCGAGGCAGATACCGAGGAACGGAGTGCCGCCGGAGATGCAGGTGAGCAGTGTGGAGCGGACGCGCATGGCGTCGAGCGAGCGGAGGAGTTGGCCGAAGTGGCCGACGCCGGGGAGGATGATTTTGTCGGCGCTGGTGAGGCCGGCGGCGTCATCGACAAGCGTGAATTTGGCGCCGATGGCTTCGAGCGTGTTCATGACGCTGCGAAGATTGCCGGCGCCGTAATCGAAGACGGCGATACCGCTCATTAGTTTGTTCCTTCGAGGAGGCCCTTGGTGGAGGGCAGTTGATCCTTGAGACGCGCGTCGGTGGAGCAGGCGAATTTCATGGCGCGCGCGAAGCCTTTGAAGATGCTTTCGAGCTTGTGGTGATTGGACCGGCCGTACATGGTGAGCACGTGGACGTTGGCACCGGCGTGGACGGCGAAGCCGTCGAAGAAGTCGTGGACGAGTTCCGATTGCAGGTCGCCGACGAGGCGGGTTTTCACTTTGTCGTTATAGACGAGCGCGGGGCGGCCGCCGAGATCGATGGCGGTGACGGAGAGCGTTTCGTCCATGGGCATGACGAAGTAGCCGGCGCGGTTGATGCCTTTGCGATCGCCGAGGGCCTTGGCGAACAATTGGCCGAGGACGATGCCGACGTCTTCGACGGTGTGGTGCTGGTCGACGTCGAGGTCACCGGTGGCCTGGAGTTCAAGATCGAACCCGCCATGCTTGGTGAACAGTTCGAGCATGTGATCGAGGAATCGAATGCCGGTCGATATCGTGTACTTGCCCTTGCCTTCAATTTTCAGCTTGCCGCGGATCTGGGTTTCCTTGGTGATCCGTTCTACGGTCGAGGTTCTCATGCGGGTAAGATTCGCTCCAGTTCGTTGATGCTTTCGATGATGGCGATGGCGCCTTCTGCTTCCATCAGGGCGACGGTGCGGGCGTGGCCTTCGTCGCGGCGATTGCCGACACCGATGAAGGGGACGCCTGCGGCGCGGGCGGCGCGGGCGTCGTCAACGGTGTCGCCGATATAACAACTTGCGTTGCCGATCTTCAGGATACCTTCCGGATCGGGCTTGCCTTTGGTGACGTCGTCATCACCAATGACTGGATTGAAAATTAGATGGGTGGCGAAGCGGTCGAGGGTCATTTGCGCTTCGTCGCGGAGGCGGCCGGTGACGACGGAGAAATCGTATTTTTGATTCAGGCGTTTCAGTGTGTCAGTGGTGTCGATCCAGACTTCGCGCTGCATCAGACCGTCGTTGCCGTTGGGGCCGAAGAAGAGCTTCTGGAAGGCGTCGATGACCGTTTGATAGTCGACTTCCATGCCGAGATCGGCGAGGATTTTCTGGGACAGGAGCCAGTCGTTATTCCAGCCGCCCTGGTTTTTGTAGTCCTGAATGGCGGCGCGTTCGATGGTTTTGCCGGAGAAATGTTTGACGGTTTGGACGATGGACTCGCGGTAGCTTTCGGTCACCTCGACCAGCACGCCATCCATATCGAACGCGATCATTTTGCGGGGCGTTTCCAAACGGCCTCCAGTTCGGTTAAGAATTTGCGCATCTGTTCGCGAGTGCCCACCGTGACTCGAACGCAGCCGGGGAGTTCGTAGCTGCGGTCGCGAACGAGGATGCCTTTTTCGCGGAGCGTGTCGCGGATTTCGACGGCGCGATCGCCGGCGGCGAAGAGGACGAAGTTGCCCTGGCTTTTGATGTAGGGGATGCCGAGTTTTTCGAAACCGACGTAGAGCAGTTCGCGGGCGGCGAGGACTTCGCCGACGTATTCGGAGATGTATTCCGTATCACGAATGGCGGCGCGGGCAGCGAGCACGGCGAGCGAGTTGACGCTGTAGGGCGACTGGGCCTTCTTCATCCAGGCGACGTTTTCCGCCTTCGAGAACATGCAACCGACGCGCATGGCGGCCATGCCGTAGACCTTGCTGAAGGTACGGCTGACGAAGAGGTTGGGGTACTCGTTGATGAGCTTAAGCGCGGTGACGCCGCTGAACTCGTAGTAGGCTTCGTCGATGAGCACGGCGGCGTGGGGCGCCTTCTTCAAAATGCGGGTGATGCCGTCGAGATCGATGCCGGAGCCGGTGGGGTTGTTGGGATTCGAAATCAGGATGAGCCGGGTTTCCGGTTGGATGGCGGCGAGCAGTTCCTGGAGCGGGAAGGCCAGCGTGCCGGGACGGTATTCGAGCTCGCGGATGGAGGCGCCGGCCACTTCGCAATAGAAGCGGTACATGGCGTAGGAGGGCTTGAGGATGATGACGTCGTCGCCGTCGTCGATGTAGGTATTGACGAGGACCTGGATGGCTTCATCCGTGCCGTTGGTGATGGCGAATTCGTTGGTTTCCACCTTGAAGAATTCGGCCAGTTCTTCAACGGCCTTGCCGTATTCGGGGTAGACGGCGAGATCGTTTTCGACGAGGTGTTCGGCGATGAACTGGGTGACCTTTTCGCTGCAACCGAGGGTGTTTTCGTTGAAGTCCAGACGCAGGCGATCCATGCGGCCGCCGGTGGGCGGGTGGTAAGGCGCCATGCGCTCGACGGCGGGGCGGGGGCGGAGTGAGGGGCCTTTGCTACCGCTTGCCACGGCGGACCTCCACGCTGCGCGCGTGCGCTTCGAGGCCCTCGGCGCGGGCGAGGGTGGTGATGGCCGGTTCCAATTTGGCGAGGGCGGAGGCGTTGAGCTCCTGCGTCGAGATGATCTTCACGTAATCCATGGCGGAGAGGCCGCCGCGGAGTTTGGCCGCGCCGCTGGTGGGCAGGACGTGGTTGGGCCCGCTGGCGTAGTCGCCGGCGGCTTCGGGGCTGTAGGGCCCGATGAAGATGCTGCCCGCGTGGCGGATGCCGGGGACGAGTTTGGCGCTTGGGATGGAGAGGTGCTCCGGTGCGAAGCGGTTGGAGATTTCGACGGCTTCATCGAGCGAGCGGACGAGGATGATGGCCGAGTTCTTATCGATCGCTTTGCGGGCCGTGGGGGCGGTGGAGAGCGTGGCGAGTTGCCGCTCAATTTCGCTTTGGACGGCGAGGGCGAGTTGCTTGGACGTGGTGAGCAGCACGGCGCTCGCGTCGGTGTCGTGTTCGGCCTGGGCGAGCATGTCGGCGGCGATCCAGGCGGGGTTGCCTTCTTCGGCGATCATGAGGATCTCCGTGGGGCCGGCGATGAAATCGATGCCCACTTCGCCCGCGAGGAGTTTCTTGGCGGCGGCGACGTAGATGTTGCCGGGGCCGACGATGCGGTCCGCTTGCGGGATGGTTTTGGTGCCGTAGGCGAAGGCGGCGATGGCCTGGGCGCCACCGATCTGGAAGACGTGGGGCGTCTTCAGCAGCGACGCGGTGCCGATGATTTCGGGGACCAGTTTCGGCGTTGTGACGCAGACGTTGGGCACGCCGGCGACGAGCGCGGGGATGACGGTCATCAGCACCGTGGACGGTAGCGGGTAGCGTCCGGCGGGGATGTAGGCGGCCACGGTGTCGAGCGGGCGGACGACCTGGCCGACCTTGAGGCCGGGGGCGATGGTGGCCGATTTAGCTACGGGCAACTGGAGCTTGGCGTAGGCGCGGATGTTGGCCGAGGCGGTTTTGACGGCGGCGCGGAAGTCCTTGGAGAGGGCGGCTTCGGCGGCCTTCATTTCGGCTTCGGTGACGCGGAGGGAGGGGCGATCGAAGTTGTCGAATTTCTTCGCGTATTCGATGACGGCCTTGTCCCCGCGTTTGCGGACGGCTTCCAAAATTGGCGCGACCACCAGTTCCGCTTCGGTGAAGCGGGCGGCTTTACGGGCCAGAATGCGGCCCACCTGCGTGTGTTCAACGATGCGTATCATGCGTGGCTACTCGATGATCTTGTTGAGCGGGTATTCGACGATGCCGCTGGCGCCGGCCTGCTTCAGGCGGGGGATGATGGTGCGCACGGTGGTTTCGTCGAGGATGGTGTTGACGGCTACCCACTTGTCGTCGGCGAGCGGCGAGATGGTGGGGTTCTTGAGGGCCGGTAGGATGGCGATGACGGCGTCGAGATTCTTGCGTTCGACGTTGAGAATGAGGCCGACTTTGCCGAGTGCGGCGATGGCACCTTCGAGCAGCATCTTGATGTCGGCCAGTTTCTGCGACTTCCAAGAATCGGCGGCGGCGGCTTTGTTGGCGACCAACTGCGTGTTCGAGGTGAAGAGCTCTTCGACGATGCGGAGCTTGTTGGCGCGGAGGGAGGAGCCGGTTTCGGTGACTTCGACGATGGCGTCGGCCAGATCGGGCGGCTTGACTTCGGTGGCGCCCCAGCTGAATTCGACCTTGGCCTTGACGCCGTTCTTGCGGAGGTACTTCTTGGTCGCTTCGACGAGTTCGGTGGCGATGATTTTGCCTTCGAGATCCTTCACCGTTTTGACGGGCGAGGACTCGGGCACGGCGAGCACCCAGCGCACCTTGCCGAAGCTCTGTTTGGAGTAGACGAGGTCGGCGATTTTGACAACCTTGGCACCGGACTCCTGGATCCAGTCGAAGCCGGTGAGGCCGGCGTCGAGCACGCCGTCTTCCACGTAGCGCGCCATTTCCTGAGCGCGGATGAGCATACATTCGATTTCGGGATCATCGATGACCGGGAAGTAAGAGCGGCTGGAGGATTGGATATTGAAGCCGGCCTTCTTGAACAGTTCGATGGTGGCGTTTTCGAGAGAGCCTTTGGGGATACCGAGTTTGAGCTTGTTCGACATGGAGTTTCCTATTTGTTGTAGACGGCGCCGGGGTCGTAGGTTTGGGTTTCGGTGACTTTCCATTCGCCCTCGTCGAGGGTGCGGAAGAAGCAGCTTTCGTAGCCTTCGTGGCAGACACCGGGGCCGACGGCTTCGACCTGGACGAGGACGGCATCTTTGTCACAATCCGTTTGGATGGATTTGACCAACAACTTATGGCCGCTCGATTCGCCCTTGAGCCAGAGCTTCTTGCGGGAGCGGCTCCAGAAAATGGCGTAACCGCGCTCGACGGTGAGGCGGAACGACTCTTCGTTCATGTAGCCGACCATCAGCACGCGGCCGGTTTTGTGGTCCTGGATCACCGCGGTGATGAGGCCATCCGTTTTTTGAAAATCGAGGTCCATAAGAGTGGTTTGAGTGGGTTGTAGAAAGAAAAAGCCCGCCGAGGAAACGGCGGGCCAAATTACGGTCTCATGCTGCGGTACTTCAGCGCAATTTCAACCAATGGCCCAGCGAATCGCCGTGTGGCGATGGTGGTGATGAGGGCCATGGGAGTGCAGCAGCATCGGAAACCTAAGTATAGCAAATGGACCCAGGAATTGACACTTCCTTTGCAACGCCGATAGACTCAGAACCGAATGCTGCTGCAGAAGGAATTTGTCGCCTACCTGGCCGGACACGTTGTGACGGGTGTTTCGGCGGGCTTAGTGGAGATCATCAATCCGGCTTCGGCCAAGGAAACGGTGAACCAAGTCATCCTGGAAGAACTGTCGGTGGAAGATCAGTTGAACGACGAAGTTCGCGAGATCCTGGCACAGTACAACGAGTACATGCGCCGGGAGCAAGTGAGCTTTTCCGACATGTTCCGCAAGGTGAAGAATCAGCTGATCGCGGAGCGGAAGATTGTGCGCGCGTCGGGACGGGACACGGGCGACGGCATGAAGCTGTCGCGCGATAAGATCACCGACATATCGCACAAGATTCTGACGGCGATGCGGAAGGGGCGCGACTTCCGTTTGAAGAAACCGGAAAACGACATCCGGCTGAACATCGTTAAAACGTTCACCGATACGTTGCTGGCCGAGGATAAGATCGACAAGGCCGCGCGGCAGAAGATTCAATCGCAGAAGCGGGAGATTCTGGAAGGCAGCGAAGAGTACGATTTGCTGCATCGCCGTTACTATGCCGAGGAGATGAAGAAGCTCGGCATTGATTTGACGCGGGCGTAAGATGGCGCGGCGGGACATCGTTGTCCTGGGCAGTTTGAA
>CANIVU010000063.1 GCA_947470805.1 Acidobacteriota bacterium
GGACCGGTACCCGTATGTGTACAACATGGACCGGCCGAAGAACATGAAGATTGCCGATGACACGACGCTCATCCGCAAGCTGGACCGCCAGGACGGCCCGATCTTTTCTCTCGATTGGTCCTCGGACGCCACGCGCATCGCAGTCGCGGGAATCGCGCCGAGCGTGAACATCTACGACGCCGAGACCGGGAAGCTCTCCGCCCAGTGCAAAGGGCACTCGGCCGGCATCTATGCTGCGGCGTTTTCGCCGGATGGGAAGAAGTTGGCGACCGGCGGTTTTGATGGCAAAATCCGCATTTACGATGCGGCGAACTGCAGTCTGTTATCGAGCTTCATCCCCGCGCCGCTTTCGGCCGGGACACCCGCGGGAGGGGCGAAGTGAGGATCTTCATCTATTTGGGAATGGCGCTGGGGCTGGCCGCGGCGCCGCCGTCGATTACAGAGTTGCAACCGCGTGGAGCGCAAAAGGGCCGGCCGTTTACGCTGACCATCGCGGGGCAGAATCTGGGCGAAGGGGCGCGAATTGTTTCGGCGATGCCGGCGACGTTTACGCCCATGGCGCCGCCCACCGGAATGGCCGAGGGGCGCTACGCCACGTTCCTGGTGGAGCCGAAGGGCGAACTGGAAGTGGGTGTCTATCCGATTCGCGTGCAGTCCGGCGATGGGCTGTCGAACATACTTCTGTTTAGCGTTGGAGCGTTTCCGGAGATCAACGAGGAAGAGTCGCAGCCCGGCAGTATGGCGCACTCGAACGATTCGATTGAAAAGGCCCAGTCGTTACCGACTACCGGCATTACCTTGAATGGCACCTTGCGCGGCGCCGAACGGGATGTGTACCGACTGCAGGTTAAGGCTGGCGAACGGCGCGTGTTTGAAGTGGATGCGCGGCGGGCCGGGTCGGCTATCGATCCGGTGATTCGCGTGATGGATGGCAATGGGAAACAGATCGCGCGCAGCGAAGATGCGCCGTTGTTGAATCTGGATCCGCGCTTGGACATGACGTTTCCGACGGCTGGCTACTACTATGTGGAGATTCACGACGCGCGTTTCTCCGGCCAGGCGCAGAATTTTTACCGCCTCAAAACCGGTGCGTATTCGTACCCCACGGAGGTCTACCCATTGGGCGGGCAGCGCGGGAAACAGGTGGAGATCTCGCTGGGTGCGACCAAGGTGAAGGCCGATCTGGCCAAGGCAAACGGTCCGCAAACCTTCGTGAATTTGCCCGATTCTCCGGCGCTGCCATTGCCATTGGCGATTGGCGAATTCCCGGAAGTGAGCGAACCGGTGACGGGGGCGTTGACGCTGCCGTTGACGGTGAACGGACGCCTGGCGAAGGCGGCGGAGATCGATAAATACACGCTGGCGGTGACGCCCGGCGACGAGTACATCTTTGAGCTGCAGGCGCGCGAACTGGGCACTTCGAAGATCAGCGGCGTCATTACGGTTTACGACGAAGCGGGCAAGAAGCTGGCCTCCGCCGGGGATTTGCCGTTCGCCGTTGACGTGTTCGCGGTGCAGGCGTCGAGCCGCACGGCGGGCGATCCGTTTCTGAATTTCAAAGCACCGGAGGGCGTTCGGCAGATCACCATCGCGGTGGAAGATCTGGCTCGCCGCGGCGGTCAGCATTACGCCTACCGCCTGCACGCTTCAAAGGCCGCCCACGACATGCAGGCCACCATCCAGACCGCCGCGGTGAACATCCCGGCTGGCGGCACGGCGCTCGTGAATTTGAGTGTAGACCGGCGCGGGTATGCCGGGCCGCTGTCAATCAAAGCGCTGAACCTGCCTGCTGGCATTCGGATGTCCGGAGGCGTGATTCCGCCCGATCCGCCGGAATCGCTGACGCCGCGCCTGGGTTCGCGACGCGCCATGGTGACGTTGACCGCCGATGCGAACGTGATGTTGAACGTAAGTGAATTGGCCTTTGCGGCCGTGGCAACCGGCACCGATGGCAAGCCCGTTGAGCGCCGTGCGCGAGGCATCGGGTACACGATCGGCGTCAACGGTGCCACTTCGCAAGGCGTGGTGGACCGGCAGCGGCCGCTCTCCGGCGCATGGATGGGAGCCGAGTTGCCCGTGGCGATTTCCACCGCGCTGGCCGCCCAATTGGACCTGAAGCTGGAGAAAGCGGAGAAAAAGGAAGCCGGTTACGAGTTTCTCTTCCGCTGGACCTGGAAGCCGAAGAACGCCATGCAGGCGGTTCCGCAGACCGTGTCGGTCGACGTACCCAACTTCGCCGACCTCCGCATCATCGGCATTGCCGTTGACGAAAAAGACAAGAAAACCGGGACGTTCCTGGTGACATCTACTCGAAACACGCTCGCCGCGAAATACGACATCGGCATCAACGGCCGGTTGATGATCGACGGCCAGCAACAAGAAATCTATTCCGAAATTCAGCAGTTCACGCTGCCCGTATTGGACCCTGAGGAGAAAAGCGCGAATGCGTCCCCTTCTGCTGCTCGCTAGTATCGCCGCTGTTTCCGCACAGCCCGCCGTCACGTTCCTCCGCGACGTGGCACCCATTTTGAACAAGGCCGGATGCACCTCCGGCCCCTGCCACGGCGCGGCCAAAGGCAAGAACGGCTTCAAACTGTCATTGCGCGGTTACGACCCGCAGTTCGATTACGAAGCGCTTCTTTACGATCTCGCCGGACGCCGTTTCAACCGCGCCGACCCCGGTCGCAGCCTGATGCTCGCCAAACCCACCCAACAGGTGGCGCACGGCGGTGGACTGCGTTTTGACAAGGACTCGGACTACTACAAGACGATCTATAACTGGATCGCCCAGGGCGTGCCGTTCGGGGATCCGGAGAAGGATACCGTCGCCGCCATCGAGGTGCAGCCCAAAGAGATCGCCATGCCGAAACCGGGCGAAACGGCCCAGGTGAAGGTGATGGCACGTTACAAAGATGGCCAGACGCGCGACGTCACTCGCGAAGCGACTGTCGAATCGAACGTCCCCGACGTCGCCAAAGTGGACGCGCAGGCCAAAGTTTCCGGCGAACGGATCGGCGAAGCCACGATGCTGGTGCGCTACCAGGGCAAATACGCCACGGTGCCGTTGACCATCCTGAACCCCAAGCCCGGCTTCGTTTGGAAGGCACTGCCGCAGCACAACTTCATCGACACCCACATCGACGCCAAGCTCCAGAAGCTGCACATTCAACCCAGCGGCCTGGCCGACGACGCCACCTTCCTCCGCCGCGTCACCCTTGATTTGACGGGCCAATTGCCCACGCCCGAAGAGGTGCGCGCCTTCGTCGCCGACGCGACGCCCACCAAGCTGAAGCGCAGCAAGATGATCGATAAGCTCATCGCGCGCCCGGCCTACACCGATTACTGGACCATCAAGTGGGGCGACCTGCTGCAATCCAGCCGCAAGTATCTCGGCGAAAAGGGCACGTTCGCCTTCCGCGAATGGATCCGCGATTCCATCGCCACCAACAAGCCCTACGACAAAATGGTGCGCGAACTGCTCACCAGCCGTGGCTCCAGCTACGAGGACCCGGCCGCCAACTTCTACCGCATCACCCGCGAACCGAAGCCGACCATGGAGAAGACGACGCAGGTCTTCCTGGGTGTCCGCATGGTCTGCGCGCAGTGCCACGATCATCCTTTCGAACGCTGGACGCAGAATCAGTACTACCAGATGTCAGCGTTTTTTAGCGCCGTTGGCCTGCGCTCCGGCTACGAAATCGGCGAAGAGATCATCTACGATCAGCGCGCTGATTACGAGATGAAGCACCCGAAGGATAGCCGCGTGGTGAAACCGGAATTCCTGGTGGCTTCGACTACCCCGGTGCCGATACCGAACGACGATCGCCGCCGCGACGCGCTGGCCACCTGGCTTGCCTCCAAACAGAACCCGTTCTTCGCCAAAGCCATCGCCAACCGCGTCTGGAGCTACTTCTACGGGAAGGGAATCATCGATCCGGTCGACGATATCCGCGCGTCCAATCCCCCCGTCAATCCGGCGCTACTGGATGCCCTGACCAAGGACCTCACCGACCACAACTTCGACCTGCAACACCTCATGCGGACCATCGTCAACTCGCGCGCCTACCAGGCGTCGATCACCCCCAACGAGTGGAACGAAAAGGATGCCGATAACTTCTCCCACGCCCTCCCGCGCCGCATGGGCGCCGAGGCGCTGATGGACGCCGTCGCCTCCGCCGCCGGAGCCCGCCCGAACTTCCCGGAAGTGCCCGAAGACACGAGCGCTACCCAACTGCCCGACCCGCACGTGGGCAAGGACGGGTTCCTGGATCTCTTCGGCCGCCCCTCTCGCGAATCAGCCTGCGAATGCGAACGCCGCGTCGATCTGTCACTGCCGCAGGCACTGAATCTGGTCAACGGCCGGACCATCTCCGACGCTGTGGCCGACCCCAAAGGCCGCGTCGCGAAACTCATCCTGGGCGGCAAGACAGACGCCGCCGTCGTCGAAGAACTCTACCTTTCCGCGCTCTCCCGCCTGCCGAATAAAGCAGAATTGGAACGTGGCCAGAAATACTTAGCCGGCGGTGCCCGTACCGTCCGCGCGCAAGACCTGATGTGGGCCCTGCTGAACAGCAAGGGCTTCCTGTACATTTACTAAGAGGAATCAAGCAATGTTCAACATCCCCGGCCGTCCCGGCCAAACGTGTGAAGGTCCCACGCGCCGCGAGTTGATGCGCATCGGCTCGCTCGGTTTGGCAGGTCTCCACCTGCCCGGCTTCTTCCTCTCGCAGCAGTCGGCGAAGGCGGCGAATCTGGCGGATAAGTACAAGGGCGCGCGCGGCTTCGGCAACGCGAAAAACGTCATTATGATCTTCCTCCAGGGTGGCCCCAGCCACATCGATATCTGGGATCCCAAGCCCAACGCGCCGTCGAACATTCGCGGCGAATTCAAACCGATCAAAACCAAAATCCCCGGCACGTGGATCGGCGAGCACATGCCGATGATGGCGAATGCCCTGGACAAAGCGACGCTCATCCGTTCCATGAGCTACACGCCCAACGGCCTATTCAACCACACGGCGGCGATCTACCAGATGCTCACCGGCTATCCGCCGGATAAGGTCTCCCCGTCGGGCCAGTTGGAACCGCCCAACGCAGCCGATTTCCCCACCGCTGGGAGCCATATTTCGAAGATGATCAAGATGCAGGAACCGGTGCTGCCGTTCGTCGAACTGCCGCGTCCGCTGCAGGAATCGGGCATCATCGGCAAGGGCGGCGCGGCTGGCTTCCTGGGCAAGGCTTACGATCCCTACCGCATGTATCAGGACCCGGCGGAGGCCATCAAGTTGGAAGACTTGAGCCTGCGCAAGGAGATCCCGGCCGAACGGTTGAAGGATCGCTTTGAACTGCTGAAAGGCATCAACGAATCGATGCCGGAACTCGAAAAAGCGTTGAACGCCGCGGCCGTCGACGAATACTATGGCAAGGCTTACGATCTGGTTCTGAGCGGCAAGGCCCGCGACGCCATGGACCTCACCAAAGAGTCCGACAAGATGCGCGAACGCTACGGCCTGCACACGTTCGGGCAATCGACGCTCATGGCCCGCCGCCTAATTGAAGCCGGCACGAAGTTCGTGCAGGTGAACTGGCCCTCGGTCGCCAACGGCGATCCGGAAAAGACGGCGTGGGATACCCACGCGGCCAACTTCGGGCCGTTGAAGAATCTGCACTGTCCGAAGCTCGACCGGTCTCTGTCGGCCCTGCTCGAAGATATGGACCAGCGCGGTTTGTTGAAGGAAACACTCGTCGTCGCCGTCGGCGAGTTCGGCCGCAGCCCGCGCATGGGCGTGTCGACTTCCGGTAATTCCAATTCGCCCGACGGACGCGATCACTGGCCGTATTGCTATAGCGCTGTTGTCGCCGGCGCTGGCATCGGGCGCGGTGTGCAGTATGGGGAATCGGATGCCACGGCGTCTTCGCCGAAGGAAAAACCGGTGCATCCGAACGATCTGCTGGCGACGCTCTACTACGCGCTCGGCATCGATCCGGAGATGGAGATCCGCAACCACCTGAATCAGCCGCGCGAACTGGTCAAAGGAAAAGTCGTCACCGACCTGTTCGCATAGCCCGTTCAACCCGCAAATGATGATAGGCTTTCGTGTGATGCGAAAGCTTGTCTTCTTATTTACAGCCGCCCTGTGCGCGTTCTCCCAAGCGAAACTGCCCGATGTTCCGGCAGACGTGCAGGCCGATTTTGACGTCGAATATTCGCGCGTCGGCGAACGTGTGGCCATGGATATCTTCCGGCCTAAGAACGTAACCGGCGCCCAACCCGCCGTGCTGTGCATTCACGGTGGCGGGTTCCGCGCCGGCTCGCGAGCGGGCTACCACGCCTTGGCGATTAAGTTGGCGCAGCGTGGCTACATCGCCGCCACCGCCAGCTACCGCCTCGCCCCGCGCCACCAGTTCCCGGCCGCTGTCGAAGATGTGAAGGCCGCCGTCCGATTTCTCCGCGCGAACGCCAAGAAGTATTCGATGGATGCCGACCACATCGGCGCCACCGGCGGCTCGGCCGGCGGACACCTTGTGTTGATGCTAGGCCTCACCGGGGACAACAAGGCCTTCGACGGCTACGGCCCAAACCTAGATCAGTCCGCCAAAGTGCAGGCGGTGGTGAACTACTACGGCCCCACCGATTTCACCAAGTCCTACGGCAAAAGCGTCGACGCGCACCTGGTGCTGCCACTGTGGCTCGGTGGGGACCTGGAGCACGAGAAGAAGTATCACCAAATTTCGAGCCCGTTGAATTACGCCAATCCGCTCGCCGCACCGCTCTTGTCGGTGCACGGCACGGAGGATAAATATGTGGAGCACGCCCAGTCGGTGTGGTTAACCGAGCGTCTCCAGTCGATGGGTGCGCACGCCGAACTGCTCACGCTCCCCGGGGCCGGTCACGGCTTCAAAGGCGCCGACGCCGAAAAGGCCGAAGCGGCGCTCTTCGCCTTTTTCGACAAGCACCTTCGCATCCGTGACCAGCGCAAAGTGCTGATCTCCGACCACGGCACCAAGGGCGAAATCGTCCTCATGAACTGGCCGTCGGGCCAGGAGCTTGCCCACTACCCCAACGGTCGCGGCCACGACGTGCAGCCGCTGCCGAACGGCCATGTGCTGTTCACCATCGCCCCGGAACATAAGGTGGTGGAAGTGGACGCCGCCGGCAAACGGGTTTGGGAATGTTGCGATGGACTCGATCATCCTCTCGCCGCCCAGCGTCTGGCCAACGGCAACACGCTGATTGGCGACGCCAAAGCGGGCCGCGTCATCGAAGTTGACAAGGCCGGCAAAACGGTATGGCAGTACGCCAGTGAAGACATCGCCAACATGCGCATGCGCAACTCCAAACGGACGGACGCCGGCACCACGCTCATCTGCATCGAAGCCATCGCCAAGGTGATCGAGGTCGACAAAGCCGGCAAGATCATCTGGAGCTGGCAGGCGCCCGGCGACCTGTCCAAGCGGCGTCTCTACCAGGCCTGGCGCCTACCCAACGGCAACACCCGCATGACCATCTCCGACCCCGGCGAACTGGTCGAAGTGAACCCGAAGGGCGAAGTGGTTCGCTCAATTGCCGGCGCAAAGATGGATATCCAGATGGGTTGGACCAGCGGCCACGATCAGTTCCCGAACGGGAACCTGTTCATCTCCGATTACACCGGCCGCCGGCTCTTGGAAGTGGACCCGCAGGGCAAGGTCGTGAACCAGCTCCGCATGGGCCCACGCACCGTGGCCTCCGTCGCGGTTGTGCCCTAGGCTCCACGCGGATAACAGCCCAACACGTGCACCGATTGTGCGAACTCGCCCAGATGGCCCAGCGCCTTCTGGGCGTTTTCGTCTTCCACGTGCTGCAGGAAGTCCACATAGAAGTGATACTCCCACGGCTTGCCCCGCAGCGGTCGGGATTCAATCTTGCTTAAGCTGATATCGCGCAGAGCAAACACGCTCATCGCCCGGAACAGAGCGCCGGGGACGTTCTTCAAGTTGAAGACGATCGTCGTTTTCCAGTCGCCTTTGCGGGCGGCGGGGGAGGGAAGTGCCTTCCGCTGCAGCAGGAAGAACCGGGTAAAGTTCTCTCGGTCGTCCTCAATCGAGCGCTTGACGATATGCGCGCCGTAGAACTCCGCCGCCACCGACGAGGCGATCGCCGCCGCGCCCGGCTCCGGATTCTCCACCAGGTGCTTCACGCTCCCGGCCGTGTCGTAAAACTGAACCTTTTCAATCTGTGGATTCTCGGCGAAGAACTTCAGGCACTGGTTCAGCGCCACCGGGTGCGAATAGACGCGCCGGATGTCTTTGAATTTCGTCTTCTTCGGCGTGATCAGGTTGTGCACGATCCGCAGGTTGGTTTCGGCGACGATCGGCAACTGAAACCGGAGCAAATGGTCGTAATTCTCATGGATCGAGCCGTGTAGCGTGTTCTCAATCGGCACCACCGCGGCGTCCACCTTCTTCGAAGCCACCGCCTGGAAGATCTCCTCAAACCGCTGGCAAGGCACCACTGTTACATCCGGTCCGATCAACTTCCGGGCCGCCTCTTCACTGAACGCCCCCCGTTCGCCCTGAAATGCGGCGGTCATTTTCTTCATGCCTCGTCCTTTCGCGTACCGTCCCAACGCCGCACGTCCGCCGCCGGCAATCCCAACAGGTCCATCACCCGGTCCACACAGTGGTCCACAATGTCCATCACCGTCTCCGGCTTGTTATAAAATCCCGGCACCGGCGGCGCCACAATGGCGCCCATCTCGGCCAATTGCACCATCGAGCGCAGATGACCAAGATGAAACGGCATCTCCCGGACCATCAATATCAAACGGCGCCGCTCTTTCAATGTCACATCGGCCGCCCGCGTGATCAGGTTATCGGTGATCCCGTGGGCAATCGCCGACATACTATGAATCGAACACGGTGCCACAACCATGGCGTGCGTCACGAAGCTACCGGAAGCCAACCGCGCGCCGATGTCTTCCTGCGGATAATTCACATCGGCCATTTCTCGAAACTCCGACGCCTTTTTCCCCATTTCCAGCCAAGCCGTCCGTTCTCCCGATCGGCTCATAACCAGATGGGTCTCCACATGGCCTACATTCCGTAGCTTTTCCAGTAATCTCCACCCCAATATAGACCCCGATGCACCCGTTACCCCGACCACTATTTTCGTTTTTTCCATGTAGACCGAAATACTGTTCTGAAATCAGAACAAATTCTCCTTTTATTCGTCATCTCTTCGCCGTAGCGGGTGCTACGCTCAGTTTACTGCTTTCAACATAGGTAACGGTTGTTTCCGTCTTCCGGCTGTGGATTTAGGGGACTTCCGGGAAAGCATCATATCATGGACGATCCAGGCCAACGCCTGAAACGGGCTCGGGAGAGGTTGAATCTCCGCTACCGGGACGTCGAAGATGCCAGTCTTCGCATAGCCGAACGCAGGGCCAACGATGAATTCATCGTCGCACTCTCGCGCCTTTCCGATATCGAAAACAAGGGTACGGTCCCTTCGATCTTCCGTATGTATAGCCTCTGCGCTATCTATCGGCTGGACCTGTGCGAAGTATTGCAGTGGTACGGCGTCGACGTCACACATCTGCCGTCGGACTCCGCCCAGGTCGAAGTGGAGAAGACTCATCTGATCGGATTCCAGGCAAGCGATCATGGCGAAGTACAATTGCCTCTCCGCCTCGATCCCGGCATCGATCTGGAAAAGACGACCTACCTCAGCCGGATGATCCAGCGCTGGGGCCGGCTTCCACTTATGTTGTTGAATGGATTGGACCTCAAAGCCCATCGCTACGCTTACATCGGCAGCGAAGACTGGTCCATGTATCCCCTCATTCAACCGTCGTCCCTCGTGCTGATCGACGAATCGAAGCGCCGCATCGTCATGACCGGCTGGTCGAATGAGTTCGAGCGGCCGATCTATTTCTTTGAACACCGCGACGGGTTCGCTTGTGGTTGGTGCCATTTGGAGGAAAATCGTCTCGTCCTACAGCCTCACCCCGCCTCCATGTGCTCCCCCAGGTTCTATAAGTATCCCGAGGAGATCGATGTCATCGGCCAGGTTGTCGGTGTCGCTATGCGCTATGACCCTGCGCGGCGGCGCCGAACCGCAGCGTCAGGATCCTGATCGCCGCACGCATGTCGCTCATGAATAGGGATTTCTCAGCTGATAAAGCGCCGGCTGGCTGAAAAGAATTCCAAGTTTCAGTGCGGGACCAATGGCACAGTATCGCCTTGGCATCCTCGCCGCTTTTTTTGAGATATTGTTCGAGGTCTTCGACCTTCTCCTCAAGTCCAAGCGCTAACCATTCGTGAAACGCCCTCCGGTGGCTCGCACGAATGGCCTTATCCGACTCTTGATCCCCGAACAACAGGGCTAACCCGTGATGCTCATACTTCCCGGTCACCGGG
The DNA here is from genome assembly GCA_947470805.1 of Acidobacteriota bacterium. Classification (GTDB taxonomy): domain Bacteria; phylum Acidobacteriota; class Terriglobia; order Bryobacterales; family Bryobacteraceae. The sequence continues at coordinate 10,402 of CANIVU010000063.1, forward strand.
CTTCGCAACGCGGAAAGATAGACTAGACGTCCCGTTAGTACTGGAATCTGCGATAGCGTGTGCCGCCACAGATCCGTGTCCGCACTACGCTCCAAAAGGCTCTTAGGTCGTGCTGTTCGCATCGGCTTCCAATAAGAATTCTACAGCATATCTTTTCGTTTTTAGCTAATTCTTTTCAATAGCTTATAAGGCAAATCCCCTAGGGCGCCTGTTCCGTTTTCCGAAAACGTCTAATGGATTACTACTAGTACCAGCGGAACCAGTGCATCCTCAAGTTGTCCCCGAATTCATGTGTTTTACGCCGCTACTTTCGCCCTACAGCGCCAGTAGTTGGCGCGATCTCGAGCCCGTTCGTAAAGCACGTAACCGATTCAAATCCAGAAAGAGTGAGAGTGTCATCATCATGAAAAAAACGTTACTGATCGCCGTCTTCCTCCTCCCGATCGCCTGGGCGAAAATGGCTTCCCCCCAGATTCTTCCGGTCCCCGACTGCTGGCCCTGTGCCGATGATGCGTCAGTTACCCAAACGGTTACCAACAAAATCCTCCCCGTCCCCGACTGCTGGCCCTGCGCCGATGACAACAGCAACACGCTCGCCGTCGCTTCCCCAAAAATCCTCCCCGTCCCTGACTGCTGGCCCTGCGCCGACGACAGCCGCAACACAGTCGCCGTTGCCTCCCCGAAAATCCTCCCCGTCCCTGACTGCTGGCCCTGCGCCGACGACAGCCGCAACACAGTCGCCGTTGCCTCCCCGAAAATCCGCCCCGTCCCCGACTGCTGGCCCTGTGCCGATGACGGCCGCAACACAGTCGCCGTTGCTTCCCCGAAAATCCTCCCCGTCCCTGACTGCTGGCCCTGTGCCGATGACAGCCGCAACACGCTGGCCAGCGCCTCCGCGAAAATTCTCCCGGTCCCCGACTGCTGGCCCTGCGCCGATGACAACCGCGCGGTCCTTGCCCTTCGCCGCCAGTCCTAAATTTCCACAGGCCTACACCGAAGCGACCCTGGTCGCGTCGGTAATCGGTTTCCGTCCTTCTCCAGCGGGCGGAATTGCCAAAACCAGGTGCCATCCCTAGTACTACTCCCTCGATTCCAATTCCCTGGGCAGTACCTAATGGTATCATTGGGAGGTCTCCCTAGATCCCAGATGGCGCCTGGCTTGGCTGTTTTACAATCCGTGCTCTATTATCTGACGTTACCCATGTATTTTGTGGTGGCATGGGTACTATACCGCCGTGGCTTGTGGGCATCCTACCGCTACTTCTGGGCGGGCATCATCGTGGAGGGCATCTCCGTTGCCGTCGAGGTGGCCACTGCCGGTCTGAAGGGCTATCAGAAGATGATCTACTTGACGGTACAGCCCGTCATTTACGTCTTCTACGTGCTCATGGTCATCGAGGTCTTTCGGAAGGTCTTTGTCCGCTTTCCCGGTATCGCCCGGTTCGCCCAACGCGTCATTGTCGTGTCTATGGTAGTGGCGTTCGCTTTCGCCATCGCCACCCTCGGCGGAGAAGTACATCAGAAATTCTCCGTGGTTCAGTGGTATTCGGTCGCACTCCGAGCCATTAGCACCGCCTTGTGGGTCTACCTTATATTGATCGCGGCGTTCCTGGTCTGGATGCCCGTCCCCTTGGCGCGAAACTCCATTCGCCACAGCGTCCTGTTCTTCTTCTATTTCATGTCGGCTTCGGCCGTCCATTACCGCCTCAACATCGGAGATCAGACGTTTTACAGGATGGCGAATCTGTTCATTTCCGCCATCACGCTTCTGGCCCTCATCAGTTGGGCTTGGCTGCTCAAACCCGATGGGGAGATAGCCCCAACGAATCCAGCCACACCACGCTCCGGCGTCTCGACGTTGTTGAACCGGCTGGAATCAATCAACAAGTCGTTATCCCCCCCTGAGGAATAGAGTTGTGGGAATACGGTTTTTTTCTCACCCTTTCTCGACGAGTTTTCGTAAAATCCTATTGCAAGACGCTCCGAATCCCGCTAGCCTGTTTACATAAGCCTGCATCGGGTTGCCAACCCCAGATAGATTTGCGCCACCTACCGCTGCGTGGATGGCGGCAAACACAGAGACAGGCAGGAGGTCTCAAACGAAATGACGGCATTCCCGGTCATACTCGGTATTTCAAGCAGTATCGTCTTTTTGATTCTGTTAGCGAAATTGATGCAGCGGAATCGAACTTCTTTTTCGGACACTTCGGCGGAAAATCTTGATTTGGACGGCGGCATCTCGGAAAGTGCCTGGTCCGAAGAATGGTTCGAGCAGTTTTCTTCTTTCCGGTATCTCCCCATGCGGCGCCTCCTCTCTTCTGAAGAAGAGGAGTTTTGGATGCAATCTACCGATGGCTCTCCGGCACGACGGGAACAGTTCCGCTCCGAACGCCGTCGCCTGTTCCGCGAGTACCTTCGATTGATTTCCTCGGACTTCAGCCGCCTCTCGCAAGGGGTCCGGCTCGCGGTCGTTCACGCTTCCGAGGATCGTTCCGCGGAAGTTTCGCAACTCCTGGGCCTGGAATGGGCGCTACGCAAACTCCTTTGGAAGGCTGAGCTCAGCTTGATGTTCCACTGGTTGGGCGTCAAACCCATCGACGCCACGCAATTGATCAATGCCCTCCAAGGCTTCGAATTCTCTTTGCGTGAAATCCACCTCTCCGGTGCCTCGGCATAATTCTGCAGCAATTATTAGTCCTCTCCGGCCGAAGGTTCCCACCTTCGGCCGTTCCTTTTTTGTACCCTGAAATTCTCCTCCATGTCTTTTGACTCGATTCTCTTTGATTTCGACGGCGTCCTGGCTGACAGCGAAGGCGTCCATTTTGAGTGTTGGACCACCATCCTCACCCCGCTCGGTATCCCCCTCACCTGGGAGGCATATTGCGCCAATTGCATCGGTATTACGGACCGCGCCATGCTCGAGGTCCTGGCCAAACAAAAGAATCCGCCTCACGATGTTGAGGATCTCTGGCAGTATTACCCGAAAAAGAAGGCTCTTTTTCGCGAAAAGGCCTACGCCAATCCCCCCATTCCGCAGTCCACGCGCGACCTGCTCCGCCAACTCGACGGGCTCAAACTAGCCGTCGTCTCCTCCTCCGGCCGTGCCGAGGTCGAACCCGTCCTCGAACGCGCCGGCGTTCTCGACTGCTTCACCACCATCGTCACCGGTGACGACGTCACCAATCGCAAACCCCACCCGGAGCCCTATCTTCTCGCCGCCGAGCGCCTCGGCGTCTCCCGCCCGCTCGTCGTCGAAGATTCCGAACCCGGTGCCGCCGCCGGACGTGCCGCCGGATTCGAAGTCCTGAAGCTCGAAAACCCTTACGAACTCGCAGAGACCTTGCTAAGGGTTATCCGCCCTCGTTCGGCGTAGCGAAAAGTTGTAAACTAACCTCAACACGCATGCGACACATTCGACGGGGAATGGTGTACTTATTGGGACCGATGGTCCTACTGGCAGCCGATCCCGGCTGCCCACGCTATCCAGCCGCCCAGCGAACCGAGATGGCCGAAAGCCTGGAACTCGATCGCACTTTTGAGATGCTCGGCCGCCAACGCCGAACCGCACAAAGCGGCGCCGCCTCCCGCCGCGCAGCCGAATCGCGCTCAAATTTCATCGATCAGCGCCTGTTCGGCAAAATGGCGGCCGACAACGTCCAACCGGCCGGTCCGTCTTCCGACGCCGAATTCCTCCGCCGCATCACAGTCGATCTCACCGGCCGCATCCCCACCCCGGAAGCCGCCGAGGCGTTTCTCTCGAACACCGACCCCGCCAAACGCGCCAAACTCATCGACTCCCTGCTCGATTCCGACGCCTACTCCGACCAGTTAACCCTCTTCTTCCTCAATAAATTCCGCGTCACCCGCAACCACGAATCGATCAGCGTCCCAGCGCGCAACACCTTCTACGAATTCGTTCGCGGCTTCGTCAAGACAGACCGCCCCTACGATCAATTCGTCCGTGAACTCCTCGCCGCGAATGGCGAAGTCGATACCCAACCCGGCACCCAGTTCTTCGCCCGCTGGATGGACGTCAATGGCCCTATTCAGGACTCCTGGGACGACATTACGGACAAAATCACCACCACTTTCATGGGCTTTAAGACCGAATGTGTCTCCTGCCACAACGGCCGCGCCCACCTGGAAAAGATCAACGTCTGGCTCTCCCGCCGAACCCGTCAGCAGTTCTGGCAAACCAGCGCCTTCCTCTCGCGCATGTACTACATCCGCTGGAGCGATGACGTCATCGGCTTCCGCCCCCGCATCATATTGATTGATCGCGATTACGGCAGCTACTCCGGCTCCGTCAACCCGTCCAACCCCGGCAACCGCCCGGCCCGCACCAGCGCCGTCGTCGATCCCCAATTCGTTCTCAACCAGGCCCGTCCGAAATCGGAGAACTGGCGCGCCGATCTCGGCGAAATCATCACCTCCGACAAACAGTTCGCCCGCGCCACCGTCAACCATCTGTGGGCCAACTTCTTCGGCCACGGCATCGTCGACCCGCCCGAAGCCTGGGACTTCACCCGGACCGACCCCTCCGTGGCGCCCCCCGAGGGCTTTCCGTCCCAAAACTCCCACCCCGAACTCCTCGAAGACCTGGCCGACTTCTTCATCCGCAATAACTATCAGTTGAAGCCGCTCATCCGCCAGATGCTCTCAAGCGATGCCTATCAGTTGAGCAGCCGCTACGAAGGCGATTGGCAGCCAGTCTACGTCCGCTACTTCGCCAAGTTCGAACCGCGCCGACTCTCCGCCGAAGCGCTTTACGATTCGCTCATCACCGCCACCCGGACCGAGCAACCCATGACCATCGCCGGCATGGCGAACGCGCTCAACTACGCCAACCAGCTCCCCGACGCCGCCGAACCCTCTACCGACTTCCGCGTCGTCGACTTCCTCAATCAAGCCGGCCGCGGCAACTGGGTCACCATCGATCGCAGCGAAGAACCCAACATCCTGGGTCTGCTCTTCAGCATGAACGAAGCCCAGGTCGTCCAACGCTCCCTCGGCACCAGTTCCGCTGCCATCTCCAGCCGCAACCAGGTCCTCCGCATCGACGCCATGCCGATCACCGACGAAGAGGCGATCCGCAAGATGTACATCGCCACCCTCACCCGCTGGCCAAGCGACCCCGAAATGGCGACAGTGCTCCGGTACCGCTCCGGCCCCCGCGCCCAATGGCTCAGCGACCTCCAATGGGCGCTGCTCAACAAGCTCGATTTCACGTTCAACTACTAAAGAGGATCCCGATGCACGCCGCCACCCGACGCCACTTTCTCTTCGGTTCCGCCGCCGCCGGTGCCTCCCAGTTGCTGAACGCCGAAACCATCGGCTCCCGCAACGCCGCCACCCGCAACACCGCCCGCGCCGTCGTCTTCTTCAACCTGAACGGTGGCCCCAGCCACCTCGACACGTTCGACCCCAAGGACGGCGCCTGGAACCCGCGCGATATCGATCTCCGCCAGTCTGGCCCCTTCGTCTATTCCAATCGCTATTTCCCGAAACTGACGAAGCATTTCAACGACCTGCTGCTCATCCGCTCCGCCGCCGGCTGGGAAGCCGCCCACGAGCGCGGCCAGTTCTACATGCAGACCGGCCACTCGCAGAACCCCGCGCTCGCCGGCGAAACGCCCCACATCGGCGCCGTCATCGGCCGGGAGAAGGGAAGTGCCGGCCTGCTCCCGCCCTTCATGAGCTTCAACCAGACCGGGCTGCAGGGCGCCAAATTCCTCGGCGGTCTCTATGAGCCAATGATGCCCCCGGCCACCCGCACCGGCATCACCACGCTCTCCCACAACCACTTCGGCACCATCGCCCAAAGCCAGGCCCGCTTCGAAAAGCGGTTCGGCCTGCTCGAAGCCCTCGACGCTCCCCTCCGCCAAGCCCCTATGAACGACGCCATGGCCACCTACGCCGGCTACTACGCCCGCGCCCGCGCCATGATGTACAACGACGTGGTCGACCAGATCTTCAAGTTCTCCGTCGATGACGAAAACCGCTACGGTGCCAATGGCGTCGGCCGCGCCGCCATCGTCGCCCGCAACGCCATTCGCGCCAATAACGGGGCCATTTTCTTCAATATTACCCAGGGCGGCTGGGATCTCCACGACACCCAATTCACCACCGCCACCAGCATTTACACCCTCACCCGCGATCTCGATAACGCCGTCAGCTCTCTCGCCGACGACCTCAAAGCCACCGGCGAATTCAAGGAAACCCTCATCGTCATCATGGGCGAGTTCGGCCGCACCCCGGGGCCACTGAACTCCCGCGGCGGCCGCGATCACTACCGCAACGTGCAGTCCATCGCCATGTTGGGCGGCGGCATGCGCGGCGGCCGCGTCATCGGCGCCACCGATGCCCAGGGTTCCGCCATCACCGAATACGGCTGGTCCGGCAACCGGCCCATCTATCCGGAAGACATCACCGCCAGCATCTACTCCGCCATCGGCGTCGATTGGACCAAAAGCCTGCTCGACACGCCCTCCCGCCGCCGCTACGACTTCCTGGTCGGCGCCAACGAAGGCCGCTTCGCCCCCGTCGAGGAGTTCTGGGGGTAACCGATGCGCCTCCTCCTGGCCGCACTCCTCCTCGCCTCCGCCGCCTGGTCCCAGGCGTCCATTCAGATTCTCTCGGACGCGACCCAGGTCCTCGTCGGCCGCACCATGTCCTTCCGCGCCGTCGTCCGCGATGCTCTGGGCAACCCCGTTCCCAACGGCGCCGTCATCTGGGCCACCAACAATACTGGCCTCGCCACAATCGATGCCAGCGGCACCCTCACCGCCCGCTCCCTCGGCACCGTACGCGTCCAAGCCCGCAGCGGTTCACTCTTCTCTGAAGCCGCGATCCAAACCATCCCCAGCCGTGTCGAAATCAGCCCCAATCGCGTCTCACTTGAAGTCGGCAAGCAGCAGCGCTTCACCGCCGCCGCCTATGACGCCAATGGCGCAGCCATCCCCGGCGTGGCCTTCGCCTGGTCGGTGTTGAACTATCGCCTCGGCACCAGCCAGGTCGCCCGCATCGATGCCAACGGCATGCTCACCGGCGCCTCCGAAGGCGGCGCTATGGTCCTCGGAACCTATAATTACGGAGACGTCCAAACCGGTCTCCAGCGCCAGTGGGTCGTCACCGCGCCCGTCGATGTGAACGTTCCCAAAGCCTACGAACTCCGCCGCCTCTGGTCCCGCGAACGCAACTGGAAATCCAGTTTCGAAGTCCGCGCCAAACCCACCATGCTCTGGCCGTCCGACGACGGCACGCTCTTCTTCAACGCCTCGCTCGATGGTACCGCCAATGCCCTGGTCAACTTCGACTACAACGCCGGGACGTACAAAATGACCTCCCCCGGCGGCCAAAACCGTTTCGTCATCGGCAGCTATACCACCGAGTTCCGTACCCATTCCGTCACCCGCTCCGGCCGCGTCCTCAGCTACGAAGACACCAACATCAACGGAGCCCAAATCAACTTCGGCGATGCCACCGGCGTCTACAATCACATCTCCAACAACACCCCGCTGCTCGCCGGCACCGAAGCCACCAGCGGCCTTGTCCTAACCCGGAACTCCTTCACCGACGCCGGCGTCTCCCTCGTTCGCGCCAACTTCCGCTTCGAACTCAACCCCACCGGTTACACCGGGCTCTTCCTCGGCTACGACGGTCGCTACACGGACCTCCTCGTCAACACCAGCGAAACGCTCCCCGGCATCACCGGAGCCTTCACCGTCGATGGCGATTTCGGCGTCGACAAGAGCGGCACTGCCGTCTACAGCGTCACCGCCGGAACGAATCGGGTCTTCTTCCGCCACACCCCCGGCGCCACCCGCACGAAGTTGATCGGCATCGGCGACCCGCTGCTCGGCTCCACCGTCCGGAGCTTCGCCGGCGGCCGCGGCAACCACCCCACGTTCTGGCTCGATGAAGACGGCACCGTCATCCTCGCCGTCGTTCTCAACAACAACAATACGTATTTCGTCCGCTGGCTCCCCGACGGAAAGCTCGAAAGCCTCCAGGTCTCCAGCCAATCCGGTATCCTGTGGAACCACCCGCTCTACGGCACGCTTCTCCACACCAACCCGTTCAACAACAAGGGCAACGGCATCTGGCTCTGGCCGCCCACCGGCGACCCCAAACCACTCTTCCGCTACGCCAACGATAAGGTGGACGGCGAAACCATTCAGGACGTAGAAAGCGGCGCGATTAACGGCCGAGGCGAGTACTTCGCCTATCTGCGCGGCGAACGGTCGAACATGTTGATCGTCCAACTCGGTCTCGATCAACCCCGCGTCGTCCTCCGCTCCGGCGACACGGCTGAAATCAAAGCCCCCATCAACGTCGTCAACTTCATCGGCGGCGCCCGCTCCGGCGCGCCCCACGTCTACGCCGGCGGATCCAGCGGGTCGATTGTCGAAATGACGCCCGATGGTCCCCGCGCCATCATGCCCTACGGCGAACGCCTCTGGGGCAATAACACCATGTGGTTCGGCGCCTTCCACGGCGGCACCTGGAATGTCCGCAAGGCACCTGGCGGCGACATCTATTTCACCACCGGCTCCGGCATCGCCCGCATCGCTGCCGGCGGCGGCGCCCCGGAATTGGTGCTCCGCTTCCCCCTCCGCGTCGGTACGATGACCGTCAACGCCCCCGGCACCGTTGACGTCAATTCGCGCGGCGACATGCTCTACACGGCCTCCACCTCGGTTGGCGATTCGCGCATCTTCTTCCACCCGAAGGACGCCGCCGAACCCAAGGAACTGCTGGTCTACAGCGCCACCCTCGCCACCGCCACCACGCTCGACAACCGCATCGCCAGCGGCTACGACAGCTTCGCCTTTAACGACGAAGGCCAAGTACTCATCTCCCTCCGCTTCCGCAACGTCACGGTCCCCATCCTCTACGTCCACGACGGAGCCAAGTGGAAGGAACTCGCCGTCCCCAACTCGACGCGCGTCGGCCCGCACCTGATCACTGGTATCGCCAATCTGCACCGCGCCGGGGGAGGGAAGTTGTACGCCGGGCTAAACATGGTCAGCGGCACCATCCTCTGCGAATGGCAGACGGATCACTGGGAAATCATCGTCAACAACACCACCGTCATGCCCAGCGGCCAGGTGGCGAACTCGATCGGCAACCAGGAGTCCAATCGCAACGGGGACCTGCTCTTCCAGCACAACAACGGCGGCACAAATCTCCTCGTCCGCCGAGGCGACAAGATGTATCAGGTGCTGAACCAGCTCCGCCCCACCGCCGCTGGCGATTACATCCAGCGCATCAATTCGCTCGATTTCCGCGATGACGGTACAGTCTATTTCCTCGCCGGAACAGTCGATGACGATCTCGTCCTCTACGAAGCCCGGCCGGTTTTCTAGCGAGCGATGACGAAGGACGAGTTCCGCCGTCTCCTCCACTCCGGCCACGGCCGCGCCGTCCAGCATGCCCTTGCGAATGACGTGTCAACATGGCGCGACGTTATCGCGGACATGAGCCTGCACAGCCGCTCCATCGATCCGATATTCGAAGGCACCCACGCGGCGTACATCTACAACTTCCTGGAAATCTTACCGGACGCGACCACATACCACCCGGCCATCATCGAGTCCCTCGCCGACACGAAGGACGATCTCGACGCCCGCCACCGCTTCACCCTCGCCAGCTTCCTCGCTGAAGATGGCAACACCGCCGCCCGCGCCGCCATGTACGCGCACTACAATCCCGGCCCGGAAGAGGGGGAGTTGATCGCCATCGATTTCGTTGCCCTCGACGGACTCAAAGGCTTCCTGTTCGCCGCCGAAAAGATCGGCGCGCTCCTCCGCGATCCAGACAACACCGTGGACGAATGCCTGCTCCTTTCGGAAGGAAAGGAACACTGCGGCGAAGAGGAACTGCTCGCCGCGCTCAACGCCGCCGCCACGACCAACGAAGACCTCGCGGCGTATTTGAAAACCGCCACCGGGCCACCGCGCGACCGGCAGACTTCCGCCCGCTCCGAACGCATCAAGTGGGGCAGGGAAGCCACCCCTGAAGCGCTTCTCCAAGCCGCCCAGACCCTCGCTGAAACCAAGGATCCCGAACTACTGCCCATCTTCTTGCGCCGCCCCTTTCCGCTCCATCCCGCCCCGCTCATCGCCATGGCGGATCATCGCGACGCCCTCATCGCCCTCACAAAAATAACCCACCCACAACTCCGCGGCCTCGCCATTCAGCTCGTCGAATCAAACGACCCCAACCGCCACTATGCCGCCGATCTCCTCCTCAACAACGCCCGACCCGGCGACGAAGAACTGGCCCTCCGTTGGTACCTCGCCGAACAAGACCCCGAAGTCCGCCACATCCAGGAAATCGCCCTCCGAAAAACGGACTCCATCCCCATTCTCAAAGCCATATACGAACGATCCCCGTGTTCGGAGAATCGAGCCTACACGGTCAAAGACCTCATCGACCGCGACGAATTCCCCGCCGAATGGCTCGAAGAATCCCAATATGACGCCAACGACGCCACTCGCGAGATAACATCCGCCCTCCGTTCCCGCCTGTAGAAGGGAATGCGCCGCTATCTCGTCGTCCTCACCCTCCTCGCCGGCTGTTCGTTCTCCGAACCGCCCCAGCCCGACATGCCCTCGGCCGCAACTCGAGCCCATGACCTAAACAGCGTCGCCTACCCCGTCGTTCTCCTCTCCGTGAACCCATCGAACGTCGTCATCTGCGTCTGCAAAACCCCCGCCGAACTCCGCCGCCACGAGGGCAGGGAAGTCGAGTACCTGCTGAAGGGCGGCCGTCTCATCGACGCCGCCGGAACCCAATTCACCCTCCGCGGTATCACCCGCCGAGCAGGCCCCCGCGGTCACTTCATGAGCTTCCTGGCCAACACCTTCAACCCCGCCAGCCCTGACGAAATCGACTTCACCCTCCACCCCACCCTAACCCCTCGCAACGCCGACATGTGGGAAGCCCTGGCGGATTATCACGACGAGTTCCGCTACTGCGGCGTGAAGCGCGACCTCCCACCCATCCAGCACATCCGCAGCCTCCAAAACCCCAAGTGCGTCTACCCGCCGCTATAAAGAACCACCCTTCACCAACCCACTCTCCCCGGCTTGCCCGCCGAAGCCCGAAGGGCGAAGGTGGGGGCCAGTCACCCCGGGAAAGGGAAGCCGGAAGAGCAAAGCACCCACCCCACCCACTTGACACTCCACCCCAAATAACGCACAAATAGAAACAAGGGTTGGCATCCTAACGGAGCCACGTTGTCTGTCTTGCGGCTGCCGAAGGTGACGCAAGTTTGGGAGAAACAGGGCTTCTCCATGTTCGTTCTCCGCTGCGCCATCGCCATCGCGCTGGCCGCCTCCCCCGCTTTCGCGCAGACCAGCCTCGGCCGCCTCATCGGCCAGGTGAACGATTCCTCAGCCGCCGTAATCAACGGTGCCGACATCGAAATCCGCAACACGCGCACCAACCTCACCCGCCAATCGAAATCCGACAACACCGGCGCCTTCCGCTTCGAAGCCTTGGACCCCGGCGAATACGACGTCACCGCCAAAGCCACCGGCTTCACCAGCTATCTCAAACGAAATATCCCCGTCCAATCCGGCAACGCCTCCTCCCTCAACATCCAGCTCGAAATCGGCACCGCCGCCACCGTCGTCGAAGTCACCGCCGGCGCGGAAGCCCTCCTCCAAACCGAATCCGTAACCCGCGGCGGCACCATCACCTCCCAACAGTCCCAGGACCTCCCTTTCTCCGGCCGCAACCCCACCGCCCTCGCCCTCACTCTCCCCGGCGTCTCCACCAACCGCTTCGCCTTCGGCATCGGTACCTTCTCCGTCAACGGCAGCCGCGGCCGAAGCAACAACTTCATGCTCGACGGTAGCGACAATAACGACACCGGCATCGCCGGCCAGGCCTTCCAACTCCGCAACCCCGATGCCGTCGCCGAAGTCGCCGTCCAAACATCCAACTTCGATGCCGAGTTCGGCCGCGCCGGCGGAGCCACCGTCAACACCGTCACCCGCGCCGGTACAAACTCGATCCACGGCTCTCTCTTCCACCTCCTCGATTCCACCTACGACGACGCCATCACCAACACCAACTCCCTCAACCCCGACGTCGTCAAACGCGGCCACCCGCTTCCCGGCACCGAAAACTGGTTCGGTGGCACCGTCGGCGGACCCGTCGTCAAAAACCGGACGTTCTTCTTCGCCGGCTATCACGAACAGCGCCAGGCCTCCACCTCCGGGTCTAACTACGGCGTCCCCAGCGCCGCCGGCTGGGCCGCCCTCGATCAACTCTTCCCGCAAGGCCGTAACTCCCGCTACGAAACCTACAAGCAGGGAACTGGCCGCATCGCCGCCACCAGCCAGTTCTTCCCCGTAGCCTTGGGCGATGGCCGCCCCGCCGTCGAATTCGGCACCGGCACCGCCGTCTTCCCACTCTTCCTGAAGGACAAACAACTCATCGCCCGCGGCGATCACGCCTTCAGTCAGAAGGGCCAACTCATGGTCCGCTACCTCCAGCAGCACCAGTTAAATGGCCCCGTCCAGGCGAACTTCCCGGCGTTCCTCACCTCCCAGGAAGTAAGTAACAATAACGCGCAAATCAACGAGACACATATATTCTCTTCGGCACTAACAAACGAACTCCGCGTCAGTTACGCCCGCATCGCCTACGAGTTCCCCCTCGACACTATTTCCGACCTCGGCAAATCCATTCCCACTTACACCCTCGGCGGTAGCGTCTCCAGCATCGGCGTCGCCACAACCTTTCCGCAGGGCCGCGTCGCCAACAACTACACCCTGCAAGACACCATCTCACTCAACCGCGGACGCCATTCGCTCCGCCTGGGCGCCGATCTCGTTGTCCAGCGCGCAAAGGACCTCGCCCCAGCCGTCGAACGCGGCCAGCTCGCCTACGCCACCACCACCGGATACTCGAACTTCGCCAACTTTATAGACGATTTCGGCGGTACCAACGGCGCCGCCACCCGCACCTTCGGCAGCCCCGCCAACTACCCGAAGGTGTTCCGCCAGGCCTACTTCTTCCAGGACCGCTGGCGCGCCACCCAGAACCTAACCGTCACCCTCGGCGCCCGCTACGACTATTTCGGGGTGCCCATGAATGCCCTCCCCTATGCCGCCTACTCCGGCGTCTACAATGTCGACCCCGTCACTCTCGACGGTCCCTACAAGCGCCCCAGCAAAGTAACATCGGATCGAAACAACTGGTCGCCCACCCTCGGCATCGCCTGGTCCCCGGCATACGAAAGCGGCGTGCTCGGCAAGTTACTCGGCGATCATAAGTCCGCCATTCGCACCGGCTATCAAATCGGCTACGATACATTCTTCAATAACATCCTGTCGAACGCCGCCAGCTCGGTGCCCAATCTCATCTCCACAACCACAAACTCCGTCTCCACCGCCGCCCAGCCCCGTGGCCTCCCCAACCTCTCAGCCAGCCTGCCCACCGTGGCCCGTCAGGCACTCCCCATCGATACCCAGACCTTCGTCTACGGCAACCTCGTCGCGCCCTATACCCAGCGCTGGAGTTTCGGCATCCAGCGCGAACTGCCCGGCCAGCTGATCGCCGATGTCAGCTACGTCGGCACCCGCGGCCTTCGCCTCTTCATCAATGAGGATCTGAACCCGCTCGTCCCCTTGAACCTCCGCCGCCAGTACCAAAACGTCAACGCCCTAGTCGCCAGCCAGCTCACACTGCGCCTCGACACCCTCCAAGGCGGCCGCCTCACCCGTACCAATGGCGGCAACTCCTCCTACCACGGCCTCCAAACCAGCCTCACCCGCCGCTTTTCAAAAGGCCTCCAAACCAACCTCGCCTACACCTGGTCCAAGAACCTGGACAATTCGAGCGAAATCTTCGGCCAGGCCAACGTCAATCTCCCCCAGCAATCGGCCATCCCATCAATCTTCGGCGGCCTCCGCAATGAAAAGTCGGTGTCCCACTTCGACCGGCCCCAACGCCTGGCCCTGTCCTTCCTCTACGAACTCCCATTCGGCAACACCGGCAACGCCTTGAAGCGCCACGCCATCGGTGGCTGGCAGCTGACCGGCCTCTGGTCCTTCGAAAGCGGCGTCCCCATGACGTTGCTCAACGGCGTCGACGCCGACGGCCTCGGCGGCTCGCTCGACCGCCCGGACTACAACCCCACCGGCCGTCCCGGTACCCGAGCCGTCCCATGCGCCGCCGGCTTCTGCAACCCCGACGCCGCCAACGCCGCCATCAATCCCACCGAGGCGATGTACATCCAACTGCCAACCTTCACCGGCAACGACCCCAAGCGGACAGGTACGTCGGGGCGGGGAACTCTCCGCACCCCCGGCCTGAAGAACCTCGACTCGACGATCGGCAAAACCTTCGCCCTGACCGAGCGCTTCAAACTCAGTATCCGCGGCGAGCTGTTCAACTTCATCAACACCCCCCAATACGGCTTCGGCAACGTCAGCCCCTTCACCGGCGCCGCACCCGTGACGATCAACACCAACGTAGCGACAGCCCCCGCCGGCCGTTTCCTCGCCCCCCAATTCGCCGACGGAGGCGGCCGAGTCGTCCGCTATCAGCTCCGCCTGACCTTCTAGGCGAACATCCGCCCGCGGACGGTGCCCCCCTCTCAGGTAACCGGCCTGGACGCGCGTCAAGAATCGCATGACGCCACAGCCCGCGAGCCGAAGATGGATATCAGTGTTCGGCCCGGTTACCGGCCCCTCCTCGTGTACCGATAACATATATTATGTCAACTCACAGCCAGCCCATCTCACCGAACCCGCCCACATAATAACTATCGGCCGCATGGAACCGAAAAAAGCCAAAATCACCGAATTCCGCATACTCAACCGCATCCGGGTGTTTGGCAAGATAGATCGCCTTGATGGTCTCGATCTCATCCTCCGGCACTGCAGTCACTTCACCAATCAACGTTAACCGGGCCGCTGTCACCGCATCCTGCTCAGCTTCCGGCGAGAACACCAGAAAACTGGCGCGCCCATCCTCCTGCAGATTCTTCATGTGCACGGCCAACGAACTGAACAGGAACACCGGACGGCCCCACTCATCGACGGCATAGTTCACCACCGACCCAAACGGAAACCCCGGCAAGCGCTTCGACTGCGTACATAGCGCGCCAAATCGACGGGAGGCCAACAGCGCCTGGGCTTTTTCTGAACGTTCCGCTGCGTTACTCATGCTTCACGATATCCTTTTTCTGTGAGCTCCACCAGAATTGCCTTTACCGGACAGATCATCCTCCCGGACCGGATCCTCGAACGCGGTGCCGTCGAGTGCGCCGGCGGCAAGATCGTCCGCGTCGCCAAGGGCCGGGCGTCGCGCGATGCCAATGTCGTCATCGACGCGGGCGACGGCTATATCTCTCCTGGTTTCATCGACATACACGTTCACGGAGGCGCCGGGGCCGACTACATGGACGGCACGCCACACGCTGTTCGGCAGGCCAACCGAGCCCATTTACGCCGGGGCACCACTTCCCTTTTCCCCACCACCACCACCGGCTCGCCCGAGGAGATCACCCGGATGATCGCGGCCTGCAAGGAGGTCGCCCGGAAATGGAAGCCCGACGATGGCGCCCGCATCGCCGGCGTCCACCTCTATGGGCCCTATTTCGCTCCCGGAAAAGTCGGATGCCACAGCGTCGATGGCCGCCGCGAACCCACCGCAGATGAATACGATACGTACTTTTCTTCAGGTATCGTGCGAATTGCCACCTGCGCCGCCGAACTGCCCGGAGCCGAGGCCTTTTACAAAGCCGCCCGCCGCCGCAAGTGCTTGACAACATGC
This sequence comes from Acidobacteriota bacterium, assembly GCA_947470805.1. GTDB lineage: Bacteria > Acidobacteriota > Terriglobia > Bryobacterales > Bryobacteraceae. The sequence goes on from CANIVU010000063.1 coordinate 26,200, forward strand.
GGCCATTCCGATGCCAGCTGGCCCGAGATGGCCACCGCCTACAAAGCCGGCATGCGGCACGTCGATCACTTTTGGTGCGCCATGAGCAGCGTTCCCAGCGTCCGCGCCCGCCTGGGAACCCCGATGCGCGGCAGCATGGAACAGTTCGTCCTGGCCCACGAAGAGATGTCTACCGAGGTCATCGCCGATGGCCAACACCTTGCACCCGAACTCTTAGCTTATGCCTGGAAGATGAAGGGCCCACAGAAGTTATGCCTCGTCACCGATGCCAATCGCGCGCTCGGCATGCCGCCCGGCACCTACCGTTTCGGCCCGTCCGACACCGGCACGTTCTTCGAAAGCGATGGCAAAGTGGGCTTCGTGCCGGGCTCGGGACTGGCGTCAAGCGTCGTCGCCCTCGACACGATGGTCCGGACAATGCTCCGGGACACCCCGGCCCCCCTCGAAGACGTGGTCCGAATGGCCAGCCTAACGCCAGCCGAGCGGGCCGGTGTGGCCCGCTCGGTGGGTAGTTTAGAGGTCGGAAAGCTCGCCGACGTGCTCATTTTTGATGCAAAAATGCAGCTAAAACGCGTCTTTGTGCACGGTTTTAGCGCACTTTAGTACCGTTTTTTAGCGGTTTTTTCCGCCGCCTCGGCCTTCCGAGCGGCTTCCGCCACCCTCTCCGCGACCTCCGGAATGCCCGCCGCCGGAGGGTGCCGAGGGGGCTGAACGCTCCGTCCGGGAGGGAGCCGATCGTTCCATCCGAGGGGCCGACTCCATCCGCGGCGCGGACTGCCGGCTCTCGCCACGGCCACTGTTTCCGAAGCCACCGCCGCGATTGCCGTAATCGGGCGTCGACCGTTCCCGCACCACGGGCGGGGCACTCATGCGAGGGGCGGAATCCATACTGCTGCTTCCCCGCCCCCTAGACGTCTGGGTATCGCCGCCGCGGCTTCCGCGGTCGATGGACGGAGCGGGAACGGATGGCGTCTCGCCGATCCGCCGCCAGGTGTTGTTGTCGTTACTGCGCGAAGAAGTGCCACGGTCTACCGACGGATTGGGCGAGGAATCGCCGAAGCGGCGCCAGCTACCCGCATCCCCACTTCCCCGCCCTGTGCGATCAGTATTCCCACGGTCGGCTGTCCCACGGTCAACCGAAGGCACCGACGCGGACGGCGCCGACGAGTCCCCGAACCGCCGCCATCCACCGTTGTTATTCGCCGGCTCCGCTCCGCGGCCACCGCGATCCATCGTGCCACGATCCACGCTGGTGGGGGCCGGCGATTCGCCCGCCCGCCGCCAGCCACCGCTATTGGAGTTGGAGGGAGCCGCGCCGGAGACGCGACCGGTGAAGGCATCATTGTTCCCACGCCCCCCACCGTTGTCGCCGAAGGTCCGGCGATTGGTTTCCTGCATGGCGGAACGCTGACTTTCAAAGGGCACGCGGTCCACACGGCTGGCCTGGCGGGTGGCGTAGAACCCCGTGTCGGCGCGGCTGGCGCCACGACCCTCGGATACCCGAGCCTGGCGATCGCTCAGCCGGTTCGAACCAGCGTCTGGCACCAGAGGCAGTTGCCCGCGAACCATGGAGGCCGATTCGATGTCGTTGCGGTTGTTCCGCACATGATTCACCGAACCGCGTCCGAAGTCACGCGCGTTCACCGAAGTGATGCCGTTGTTGACACGCGCATTGCGGTAGACGTTGGTGATGTTCGTGTTGTTCACGATGGTGATGTTGTTGTAATTCCGGTTCCGGTAGCCGTTGTAGTAACCACGGCCGTACCAGGGATAGTAGGTTTCGTAGGGGGCCAAAGGCACCCAGCCGTAATTGCCGAAGCCAACGGAGACGCCGACATTTCCCCAACCGAAGAAAGCTACCAGGCCGGGGCTCCAGTAGTGCCGGGAGGTCATGCGACCGGGCCACCAGCACCAGCCGCGGCTAGGCCGGTTGATCCAGCGTCCGTAGTGATACGGCGCCCAGCCCCAGGGATCGTAGCTGACCCAGTTCCAACCGTAGTAATCCACCCAGGTCCAGCGGCCGTTGCGGTAGGGGGCCCAGTCACCGGTGGTGGCGGGCACCCACACATTGCCATATTCGGGCGTGTTTTCCCACTGGCCGTGGTTGTCCAGGTCCTCGGCACCGGAGATGTCCTGGCTGACGTAGTCGTAGCTGCGGGAGGTTTCCAACTGGCGGTCGCGCGATTCATTCCAACGGTCCCAGGCATCCACCATCGTGGCGTTGACGAACTGAAACTCCGGATCTTCCGCCGACCCGCGCGCCATCAACGTCCGGCCGGACTTCAGCTTCTGGCTGCCCCGGGGGCTGAAGATTTCGGCTTCGCCGTTGCGAACGGTCACCTCCGTCGAGCCGTCGTCGAGAACGGAGACCCGGTAGATCCCCTTCTTCAAAGGCCGAACGGAGATGGAGGGCGTGGAGATTTCGGTCTGCGAGTCCAGATTGCGCAGCACCCGGTAGGTCATGGTGCCGCGCGCCAAGCGGACCAGATACTTGCGGTTTTCAATGTCGGCCAGCCTAAGTTCGGTATCGCCGGAGAGGCGGGCGAAGTTGCCGAAGTCCATCTGCACCTCCGCGCGGGCGCCGGCGTTGGTTTGCACCTGATCCTCGCCCAAGAGAGGGGCGTTGACGGCGGCGGCGATCCACTCTCCGGTATCGCCACGGCGGACAGAAACGTCGCCCAGCAGCAGACTGAGACGCGCCACGGCGCGACCGGATGCATCGGCTTCCTGCGCCGGGGCCTGGTAGGCGGCGGCGAGGCTGAGAGTGAGTACTGCCAGGATGGTGCGTTTCATGGTGATTGGCTCCCGCCAACTTTAGTGCATGCCATGGGCCAAATGGCAACTCTAGCAAAATCAAGGATTTATGATTTTGGGCCGTTGGTGCTTTTCAACCACCTCGGTTTACGTATAGTGGAATTCAGCCGTTGCGGTGCCGCCGGTCAGGGCCGTCAGGCGAATCCAGTGGGCGCTGAACCCAGCCGGGAAGACGTGGGCTTTGTAACCGGAAACGGTAATGTCCTCGTACTTCACCCAGCTGCCATCGCCCAGGAAATCCACTTCCACACGAACCACGCCCCCTGGCGAATGCTGCAGGTGCAGGACCTTTTTGTCGAAGCCGGTCATCAGGAACGGGTCGCTCGGTTCGCCCGCTTTGACTTGCGATTTGCGCCAGACGCCGCCCCAGCCGGCGGGTTTGCCCCAGCTCCACAGGTCGTCCGTTTTGCCGAACCAGATGCCGGCCTGCGGCTGGCCACCGAGGGCGTTGTTGTCGGCATTGGGTGAGGTCTGATTGCCGCCGAGGGCGAGCAGGCCGCGGAAGGCGGTGAAATCGGGGATGATGCGCAGGTGCTGGCAGACGGGCTTGATGCCCCAGATGTGGCCTTCGAAGGCGATGGGCTGCAGTTCGTAGAACATGCCCTGGATATCCATCAGGAAGTGCTCGGTTTCCACTTCGCGGATGCGCATCCATTCGGTTTGCCAGGCATGCTGCATGGCATGGGAAGCCTTGGGCAAACGGTAGTGCTGCCACTTCCCTTCCACGAGCGCGTGGAGGAGGACCGACATCTCGTCCCACCCGGTGGCGAACATCACTTGCCCCATATCCTGGCGGGCGGCGACGTCCATGTGCGGCTTGCGGCTGAGCACGCGCCAGGCTTTGCCGTCGTATTCAAAGAGGCCGGCGTCGTTATCGCCGTAGTTATAGAAACCGTTGTTGGCGATGACGATGCGGCCTTGGGCGGTGTAGCCGCCTTTGAAGTGGGGGCGGGCTTTGATGTTGAGCGCGGTGAGAACGTTGACGACGACGGCCGCCTTCAGCGTAGTGACATCCACCTCATACAGCAGGCCTTCCATGGTGAGCATGTAGACGCGATTGGCCGGGTCCGTCAGGTGGCGGAAGGTAGAGGTGAGGCGGTGGCCGTAAAGATCCTTGATGGGCCGCACGGCACCGGTGGCACTGATGGCGAACGGCCCGATGAAGCACTGATTGGATTCTTTGTGGATGAGGCGATTGGCGTGGGTGCCATCGTGCCGTTCGACACGCGTGGCCTTCAGGTTCTCGTCGATGCGATGCAGCCAGAGGTTCGTCCCGGTGCGGGCGGTGTGGGAGTTGTAGTTGACGGCCCACAGGGCGTCGGCCCAGGGCATCAGCGCGCCGATGCCGGCTTCCGACCGCGGGGCGGTGGAATCCCCGGCGAGGCCGACATTAGGGAGTTGCTGGGCAGGCAGGGCGGCGGCGCCCAGGAGCGAGAGAACAGTGCGTCGATCCATGAATCCCCAGTATATTGGAGGGATGCCTTATCCAGAACATTTGATCGCGATCATGCGGGAAGACTTGACCGCCAATGGCGTGGAGGAGACACGGACTCCGGAGGCCGTCGACGCGGCTTTGGCGCCGGGGAGCGGAACGGTGTTGATGGTCGTCAACAGCGTGTGCGGCTGCGCGGCGGGCAAGGCCCGGCCGGGTGTGGTGAAAGCGCTGATGGAAGCCGAAGTGAAGCCGGACCGCGCGGTGACGGTTTTTGCCGGGGCCGATGAGCTGGCAGTGGCGCACGTGCGGAAGTTGCTGGTTGGCTTCCCGCCGTCGTCGCCTTCGTTTGCCATTTTCCAGGACGGCAAGCCGGTCTACATGATGCACCGGTTCCAGATTGAAGGCCGCAACGCCGACGCCATCGCCGGCGATTTGAAGAACGCGTTCGCCGAGTTTGGAAAACAGGCTCAGTAATCATGAAACTGCCCATGCTGGTTTGGCTGGGGATGGGGCTGGCTTTTGCGGCCGGACCGCCCTGCCAGATCGGCATGGTGGTCCGGGCCGGCGCGTTGAACTATGACGCGAAGATCCTGAGCTTTAATCCGGCGACGGGGCTGTACAAGGTGCAGTTCATCACCGGCTTCAAAGGCGATATTGAGTATGTCGGCCCGAAGGGGCTGAAGACTTGTGAGGCACCGGAGATGGCGCCGGTGCCGGTGCCATGGTTTGTTGGCGTCTGGCAACTGACGACGGGTGGCGGCGGTGCGTGGGCCAAGAATCCGACCACCGGATCATGGAAAGTGGTGGGACTGGATGCGGCCGGGGCGCCGCCGATCCGGATTAGCGCCGATGGCAGTTACGAGTGGGTGATTGATTCGAAAGTGACTGTCAACGGCCGGTGGCGCGAGGCGGCGGCCGGTGAACTGAAGTATGGGTATGAAAAGTTAGGGACCGTCGGCTTTCTGGAGCGGGGCGAGGATGGGAAGAACTGGCTGGTGTCACGCTTGGTCACCGGCTCCAGTGACGAGCGGGATCATATCCTGATTGAGCGAACCGATTTGGGTTTGACCTACCGCGGTGTGCGGGTGGGGAAGACTTCGGCTGTGCCGGGCGTGGGCGTTGCGAGGGCGCCGGCTGGCAACGTGTTGGCAAAGGGCAACGCGATGCTGCCTGTGGATGCGGCCAAATGGACGTCGATGGAAACGCGAACCGGGTTCCGGTTGGAATCGAAAGACCAGAAGGCGTCGACGGTTCTGCAGCTAGATCCAGCGCAAACGACGGCGCGCGGCTATGCGGAGGCGATGCTGGGACAGATGCGGCGTGGCGATCCGAATTTGCGGATTGTCGAGCAGACCCAGCGCACGGTGAACGGAGCCGACGGTGTGGTGATTAGAGTGGACATGACCCGTTCCGGCCAGGCACTGAGTTACTATCTCGTCTTTGTTGCCAATGCGGGTGGCGGAGTGGCATTGGTAAGTTGGGCCACAGCGGATAACTTCCCGCGATATTTGACGGATTTCACAACGCTGGCCGAAGGCCTGCAACTGAAGCGATAAAGGAGCGGCGATGCGGCGCAGAGATTGTCTGGCTTTCGGATTCTTGCCGGTGATGGCGGCGGCGCCAGCGCCACGGGCGACGATATCGGCACGGTCGATGCGGCTGGACCTGGTGAACACGTGGACGACGGTGATGTCGTCGAGCACGTATCGCGAGACGTTGGGCGTATCGGTTGTTTCTGGTGGGATTACCGGTGTGGGCGAGGGTGCGCCGATTATCCGTTATAACGAGTCGGCGGCGCAGGGAATTGAGATTGTCAATGGACTGCGGGAGTTATTCGCCGGCGCCGATCCTTCGCAGTATGTGAAGTTACTGGACCGTGTATTCGCGAAGGTGGACGGGGCGTGGGCGACAAAGGCCGCGATTGACATTGCGTTACATGATTGGGCGGCGAAACGGCTTGGTGTGCCGTTGTGGAAGATGTGGGGCCTGGACCGGGCCGACGCGCCGTTGACGACGTTTTCGATTGGCATCGACACGGCGGAGGTGATCCGGCGGAAGGTCCGCGAGGCGGCGGCGTATCCGGAATTGAAAGTGAAGGTTGGGTTGACCAATGACGAGGAAGTCATTGAAGCGGTCCGGGCGGAGACGAAGAAACCATTGCGGGTGGATGCCAACGAGGGGTGGAAGTCGGTGGACGAGGCAGTGCGGAAGATCAAGTGGCTGGAGAAGCAGGGCGTGATTTCGATTGAACAGCCGCTGCCGGCGTCGATGCTGGCGGAGACCGGGGAGGTGCGGAAACGCGTTTCCATGCCGATTATTGCCGATGAATGTTGCCTGCATCCGGAAGACATTCCGCGGATCGCGCCGCACTTCGACACGGTGAATATCAAGGTGGACAAGGCGGGCGGGTTGCATCAGGCGATGCGGATGATTGAGATGGCGCGGGCGCTGAAATTGAAGGTGATGGTGGGTTGTATGGTGTCGAGTTCGCTGGCGATTACGGCGGCGGCGCAACTGTCGCCGTTGATCGACCATGCGGATTTGGACGGGAATTTGTTGATCAAGAATGACCCGTATGAGGGCGTGAAGGTGGTTAACGGGAAGTTAGTGCTGCCGGATCGCCCGGGCGTGGGAGTGATTGCGCGGCGGTAAACGCTCAACAACCGGTTTGATAGAACTGGGCGACTTCTCCCACGACTTGACCGAACTTGGCTGCCGTGGAAAGAAACAGCCGTAGGCTGCTCCAGTTATAGCCTCGATCCTCGAATAGAAAGTCGACTTTGCCGTCGCCGTCGAGGTCACCGGCCCACATCAGTTCTACCGCATTGTAGTTTTCGGTTGCCACAATCGGGAGAGGGATCCACGCGGCGCCACGCTTCACGTTGACTTGAAACAGTTCAACGCGTTCGTCACCGGGCGCCTGGTCCACCTTGCCGTTGGGTTGGAGTTGGAGCTCGATCTTTCTGCCTGCGAAGTGGAAACTGACTGGCATGTGTGGGACGAGTTTGAAATTACCATCGAACGACGTGGGGACGTTCCGGTCCCGCAAGTGGGCGTAACCGTTGAGGAGAAAGACAGGGTTAGCCGACTGTTGCAGTCCCACCCGTTTTGCTTCGCGATTGTTAGGGTCTTCGGCCAACGGGTCTGGAACAGCGCTGATTCGCAGATTCACCATTTCGGTCCGGTAGCCGCCCTGCATACGCGTGAGGGCAAGCCACTGTTCGCCGTTCTGGGCTGTGACTTCGGTGCCGTGCGCTGCATCGGTGGGCAACAGCAGCCGCCGACGGATTGGGCTCGATGCGGCGACGTGCATACGATCGGCATCGTAGCCGGCGCTCCAGGCGGTTAAGGTGAGTGCGATGATCGTCGCCAAGCGCATGTAGTCAGTCTACGGCCCGCGCCCAGACGATTAACCGCATCCGGATCCGCGGACCGAAGTTCCTTCGCCATTGTAACTGGAAGCGGGCTTCTAGGACTGCGGCGCGCGCATGCAACTGGCCTAGGGCGGAGGCGGCGCGCGGGTGAGCGGCGATGAGACTGGCGGCTACCTGCAGGTCGTGCAGATCGCCCAATTGGCATTGGAGTTGCCGGAGACGTTTCAGCCAGGGCTCGGCGCCGTCGGGATCGCGGATTTCGATCGCATAACGAAGGTGTTTGGCGGCGATGCGAAGGGCATGGGGCTGGGCTGGGTCGGCGTTGAGGAACGCTTCTACGCGTGAGAGTAGCGACGGGGGCGTTCCCTGCTCTGGCGGGATCTCCGGAGGGTGGCGGAGTTGGCGTTTCAGGTAGGCGGTGAGTTGGGCGGCAGCTAGGTCGCGCTGGCCTTGCAGGTAGTTGACAATGGGGTCGTTTTTCGGACGGCGGAGGAGACGGAGGGTGACGTCACGGTCGCGTACGGCGGCGGCGTGGTCGCGGATTTGGCGGAGTTGTTTGCGGAACTTGCGATTGCGGAGCGCCTCCGAGAACCGACGGACGGCGACGCGCAAATCGTGGACAGCCGCCTCGGACGGTTCGGCGGCGGTCCGTTCCATTTGCGATAGCAGAGCTTTCCGCAAGTGGTTCATCACGATTTGAGGATATACCTTCCGGCGCTGGTAAGCTGGAGGATATGTCAACTTATGGAGCCGCCGAACTAGCGGCCAGTTTCCGGACCGTTCGTAAGAACACGATTCAAATTGCACAAGAGATTCCGGAGGAGCAATACGGCTTCTCGGCATCGGAGGGAACGCGGACTGTGGCGCAATCGTTGGTCCACATTGCGGTAGCGCCGCGGATCTGGACGGCACTCGCCACCGCCGGTGTGACGACGCTGGTGGGCTTTAACTTCATGGGCCTGTTTATGGCGAACATGGCCGAAGAGCAGACGCCGCGGACGAAGGCGGAGATCGTCGCTTTCCTGGAGAGTGAAGGCGAAGCGTTCGCCAACGTGCTGGCGTCGTTGACGGACGAACAGCTTGCCGTGCGCATTACGCAGCCCGACGGAGTGAATTCCAAGACGCTGCTGGAGACGATGCTGTCGCCGAAAGAACATGAGATGCATCATCGCGGACAGTTGATGGTTATCGAGCGCTTGTTGGGCACCACGCCGCACTTGACGCGTGACATGCAGGCGCGGTTTGCCGCCATGCAGGCCGCCAACAAGGCGTAGGTTGTGACGTTCGGCGATTGGCAGTCCCTGCAGCAGTATTCCTGGATGGAAGCGCTGCGGGACTGCCCGCAGGACCCGGTGCATCATGCCGAAGGGAATGTGTGGATTCACACTGGCATGGTGCTGGCGTCGATGGCTGGGGATGCGCGGTTCGCGTCGGCTTCGGTTGAAGACCGCGATGTACTGTGGGCCGCGGGGGTGTTGCATGACGTGGCGAAGCCCGAGACCACCGAAGTGCAGCCCGATGGGCGGGTGACGGCGAAGGGCCATTCGGCACGGGGCGCGCTGCGGGCGCGGCGAATTCTGTGGGAATTGGGCATGCCATTCGCGCGTCGCGAAGAGGTGTGCGGGTTGATCCGGTATCACCAATTGCCCTTTTATTTGATTGAGCGCGAGGACGCCCAACGGATGGCGGCGGCAATCTCGCTTGTCGCGCGCTGGCCTTTGCTGGCCATTCTCGCCGAGGCCGACATCCGTGGCCGGATCTGCCAGGATCTGCCGCGCGTTTTGGACAACATTGCGTTGTTCGCGGAGTTCTGCCGGGAAGAGGTACGCGAGTTCCCTTCCCCGCTGGCGCGGTTCGAGTACTTCCGGCGCGAGGATCGGGCCATCGATTACGCGGCCTACGATACGACGGTGGTGGACGTGGTGATGATGAGCGGGATGCCGGGCGCCGGGAAAGATACGTGGATTGCCAGGAATCTGCCGGATTGGCCTGTGGTTTCACTGGACCGTTTGCGGGAAGAGATGGGTGTATCGCCGGCGGATAATCAGGGCAGTGTTGTGCAGGCGGGCAAAGAGCGGGCGCGGGAATATTTGCGGAGGCGGCAGCGGTTTGTGTGGAACGCGACGAACTTATCGCGGCAGTTGCGGACGCAGTTGATCGACCTGTTGGCCGGGTACGGTGCCCGCGTGCGGCTGGTGTATGTGGAGGCGCCCGCTGATAAACTCTTCGCGCAGAATCGCGGGCGGGAGCGCGTGGTGCCGCCGGCGGTGATGGAACGGCTATTGGGCAAGTGGGAAGTGCCGGATGTGGCCGAAGCGCACGAGGTGACCTACTGTGTCGGCTAAGTATCCGCGCAGTTTTCATTTGCCGTGGTCGCCGGGTGGGACGCGGGACGACAAGCGAATGGCGTCGGTGGCGGGTTTGATCGGCGTTGAGATCGTAGTTACGGAAAAGCTGGATGGGAGTAACATGGCTCTCACCCGGGACGCCCTGTTTGCGCGGAGCCATTCGGGGCCCCCGTCGCACCCGTCTTTCGCGTGGGCAAAAGCATTGCAGGCGCGGATTGGCGGGCAAATTGAACCCCGTGTGACGCTGTTCGGGGAGTACTGTTATGCGGTGCACTCCATCGTTTATGGGGAATTGCCGGGGTACTTCTTTTTGTTCGGGGTGAGGGACGATGTCTCCGGCGCGTGGTGGGAATGGGACCTGGTGACGGCGCAGGCCAGCTTGCTGGGGTTGCCCGCGGCGCCGGAGTTGTTTCGCGGGGTTGTGGAATCGGAGAGCGTGTTGGAGCGGCTGGTTCGCGGGGTGGGAAGCGGTTTGTCGGTGTTCGGCGGGGAACGGGAAGGCGTGGTGGCGCGGGTTGCGCGTGGTTTTGACGATGCGGAGTTTTCGGCAGTGTTGGGGAAATACGTGCGCGCGGACCACGTGCAGACCGATGAGCACTGGATGTTCCAGGAGCTTCGGGTGCAACGCGGTCCGCGCGGTTAGTGTTTGTTAGCTTTGGCTCGCCACGAGCGCCTGGTCGAGATCCCACAGGATATCTTCCAGATCTTCAATGCCGATGCTCAAGCGGATCATGTCCGGTTCCACGCCGGCGGCGGCCTGTTGTTCAGGGCTCAACTGCTGGTGGGTGGTTGAGGACGGGTGGATGACCAAGCTGCGCGCGTCGCCGACATTCGCCAGATGGGAGAACAGCTTCATGTTGTCAACGAACTTCTTGCCGGCTTCGTAGCCGCCCTTGATGCCGAAGCTGAAGACAGCGCCGGGGCCCTTGGGCATGTACTTCTGGGCCAGGGCGTGATACGGACTGGACTTCAGGCCTGGGTACTTCACCCATTTGACGAGGCTGTGATTTTCGAGGAATTCGGCGGCCGCCTGCGCGTTGGCGACATGGCGATCCATGCGGGGCCCAAGCGTTTCAACACCCTGCAGGAAGAGGAACGAATTGAACGGGCTGACGCACGGGCCGAGGTCGCGGAGGCCTTCCACACGGGCTTTCAAGATGAAGGCGATGGCGTTGAGCGGGCTCGGCAAATCGGCGAACACCAGGCCGTGATAGGCCGGAGACGGCTTGTTCAACAGGTTGTGCGCCGACTTCGACCAGTCGAACTTGCCGCCGTCGACGATGATGCCGCCGATCGAGTTGCCGTGGCCACCCATGAACTTCGTGAGCGAGGCGACGACGATGTTGGCGCCGTGTTCGATGGGGCGGCAGAGGTAAGGCGAGGCGAATGTGTTGTCGATGACCAGCGGAACGTTGGCTTCTTTGGCGATGTTGGAAACGGCTTCAATATCGAGCACATTGCCGCGCGGGTTGGAGATAGTTTCGCCATAGATGGCGCGGGTCTTGGGTGTAATCGCCTTGCGGAAGTTTTCCGGATCGTCAGGATCAACGAACGTCACGTCGTAGCCCATGCGGCGGAAGCTGACGTCGAACTGGGTGTAGGTGCCGCCGTACAGGGTGCTGGCGGCGACGATGTGGTCACCGGCCTCCAGGATGCTGTTCATGGCGATGAACTGTGCGGCCTGCCCGGATGCCAACGCCAACGCCGCCGCGCCGCCTTCGAGCGAGGCCACGCGCTGTTCCAGCACGTCCGTCGTCGGATTCATGAGGCGCGTGTAGATGTTGCCGAATTCCTTCAGGGCGAACAGGTTGGCCGCGTGGTCGGAGTCGTTAAACGTGAACGACGTCGTTTGGAAGATCGGTACCGCGCGCGCGTTCATGGCGCTCTGCGGCGAATAACCTGCATGGAGGCTGCGGGTATTGAAGCCTAGGGAACGTTGATCTGACATGGCCCCTATTTTAGCCAACGATCGAGGTTTTCGCTGACGAAGGCGTCGTCGTTGAGATCCGGGTATTGCGCGTACACCCGATCGATCTCTTCGAGTTGGCCAGGACTGAGACCTTCGTTCGGGTCGAGGCACCAGAGGCCTTCGAGCAACCCCTGGCGGCGGAGCACTTCATGAAGCCCGGCGATGCAGCCATGGAACTGGTTGGCAGCGTCGAAAAAGGCGGCGTTGGAATCGGTGACGGCGATAGCCTTTGCCAGATGCGCTTTGGAGACGGTGGCCGTTTGCAGTTCCGCCTGAAGTTCGACAGCCCGCCGGGTCCAAACGGACCAGTGGCCGAGAAGGCCGCCCTTGATTCGAAGTGTACGCCCGGCGAAGTGGTGCGGCGTCAAGAGATCGAGCACGATGTTGTCGTCGTTACCGGTGTAGAGGGTGATGTCGTTGCGGCCGGAGTCAGCCACGGCGCGGATCACATCGATCGTCTGATACCGATTGAACGGAGCCATCTTGATGCCGATCACGTTCGGGATTTCGGCGAATTGGCGCCAGAAATCATAAGGTAGAACGCGGCCGCCGACTGCCGGTTGCAGGTAGAAGCCAACGACCGGAAGAATCTGCGCGACGGCCTCAACATGTTCGATGAGCTTACGTGTGTTGGCGTTCGGGAGTGCGGCAAGACTCAACAGCCCCGCGTCGTAGCCGAGGCCTTTGGCGAGTGCGGCTTCGCGTTCGGCCTGCTTGGTCGGACCGCAAATGCCGGCAATGGCGATCACGTCTTCCCGCGAGCCCTGCTCTTCCCGCGCCAGCGTCAACACCGGTTCCAGCAGACCCTGTTCGCGAATCGCGAACTGCGTCGTGTGAACAGCGACGGCGATCCCGCCGGCGCCTGCGTCCAGGTAGTAGCGTGTCAACGCCCGCTGGCGGCGCTCGTCCAGCTTCCGTTCTGCGGTGAGCGCCAGCGGATGAGCGGGAATTACTGTGCCCGCATGGAAGCGGTCAAGCGATTTAGAACTTGCCATCGCGTGCCTCGAAGTGCGTGGGCTTGTTCAGCGTCGCGCCTCCCAGGGCGATCCACTCGGCGGTCCACTCCAGCATTTGGTCCGGTGTAACGGAGGGGTAACCGAAGATACGGTGGCAGCGTTGGGCGTTGTTGAGCAGCGCGTCGGTGGATTCGGTGCCGGTGAACTCGGGATTGATGCCAAGATGGCTGCCGATGTATTCGGCGATGCGGCGGACGGAGAGGGTTTCAGGACCGGTGAGGTTGAGAACTGTTGCGGGAGTGGTGCAATGGGAAAAGCTGCGGAGGGCAACAGAGTTCGCATCGCCTTGCCAGATGACGTTGGCTGCGCCCATGGATAGATCAACCGGCTTACGCTCGGCCACCTTGGTGCCGATATCGAGCAACACTCCGTAGCGGAGATCGATTGCGTAGTTGAGCCGCAGCAGCATCATGGGGATCTTGTTGTGGCGGGAGTGGTAGTCGTAGATGCGTTCTCGGCCGAGCCCTGTCCAGGCGTACTCCCCGACAGGAAAGCACTCGTCCGTTTCGACGGAGCCGCCGCGCGCTATGTGAGAGTAGCCGTAAACGTTACCGCTGGAAAACGCCACGATTTTCGAGTGTTTGTAGCGTTCGCAGACCAGGCCGGGAAGGTAGACGTTCATCGCCCAAGTGAGAGTGGGGTCCCCGGTGGAGCCGAATTTTCGTCCGAACATGCAAAGGACGTTGCGGACGTCAGGCAGCGCGGCGAGCTGAGCGGGGTCGAGTAGATCGGCCTTGATACATTCGACGCCAGCGGCCTCAAGTTGTTCGCGGAGGCCGTGCTCGGAAAAGCGTGCGACGGCGATGATGCGTTTGCCGGCCTGCGCGGCGCGGCGGGCGCGCAGGGCCAGCGTCGGGCCCATCTTGCCGCCGACGCCAAGGATTAGCAGATCGCCTTCAAGCGCCGCCAGTGCATCCCGGTCGGCGTCACTGGGGCAGGTGAGTACCTCTTCGAGTTCCGCAACCGTGGTGATCATCGCTTGTATCCAATCTTCCGAAGGAATTCTTTGCGTTCGCGCACGTCTTCCGGCGTTTCCAAACCGCGCGGCTTGCTGCCGTCGATGACGCCCATCACACCTCGGCCGAGGCCAGTGGTGGCGATGATGACCTCAACCGGATTGGCCGTGGCGCAGAAGATATTGACGACTTCTGGTACGTCTTTAATCCGGCCCAGGATATTTATCGGAAAGCCGCCCTTGAGGACCACGAGGAACGTATGGCCGCAACCAAGCGCCTGCAGGTTCTCGACGGCCGACTTGATCAACTCCTGATCGTTGCCATCGGCGCGGGTGAGGCACGGGCCGCTGGCTTCATTGAAGGCAACGCCGAATTTGATAGTCGGATTCGTGTTGACGATGGCTTCGTAGATGTCTTCAACCGTCTTGATGAAATGGGACTGACCAAAGATGATGTTGGCGTCGGTGGGGATTTGAATAGAAACGTTGCTGAATACCATGTGAGACTGTACCTAGGTGCAGGACTCTTCATTCTATCTGTCTGATCGCGAGATTCTCGACCGCATTCGGCACATGCCCCATGCCAAGGCGAGTTTCAAGAACCTGGTACGCGAACTGGGAGCCCATGGCGAGCAGCGCGACGTGCTGGAAGGGATGCTGACGAAGATGGTCGAAAAGGGCCAGCTTGTCGAGTATCGCAACGGGCAGTACGTGGCGGCGTCGCACTCGAAAGAGTACATCGTAGGCCGATTGTCCGTGCATCGCGACGGCTACGGATTCGTGATTCCGCTGCAAAAACTGGCCGACATCGCTGGCGATATTTTCATCCCGCCCGCCGCCGTTTCCCAGGCCATGCATGGCGACCGCGTTCTGGCCCACATCACCTACATCAGTCCTGATGGCAAGGCCGAGGGGACGATTCTGAAGATCCTCAACCGCGCGCACCAAACCGTGGTCGGCGAATTCCGCGTCCGCCGCCGCGGCAATTGGGTCAAGCCGAACGACGACCGCCTGCAGCAGTGGATCTACATTCCCGAAGGAATGGAACTGCCGGCGGCCCCGCGCACGGAGGACCGCGTCGGCGTGAAAACCATCGACGTCGCCAGCGCCGAAGAACTCGACGGCATGATCGTCAACGTGGAACTGCTTGAATTCCCCGCCGACGGCGAAGACGGCGTCGGCCGCGTCATCGAAATCCTCGGCCACCCCGATGACTTCGGCGTCGACGTCGAAATCACCATCCGCAAGCACCACCTGCCCCATCGCTTCCCCGAAGAAGCCATCGCGCAGGCCAAGGACGTCCAACTCGAAATCCCTGCATCGGAAATCGCCAAACGCAAGGATTTCCGCGACCTGCCCATCGTGACCATCGACGGCGAGACCGCCCGTGATTTCGACGACGCTGTCTACGTCGAACGCCTCACCAATGGCAACTGGCGTCTCGACGTCCACATTGCCGATGTCAGCCACTACGTGCGCCCCGGCTCCGCCATCGATAAAGAAGCGCTCTTTCGCGGCACCAGCGTTTATTTTCCCGACCGTGCGGTGCCCATGTTGCCCCACGAACTGTCCACCGGCATCTGCTCGCTCCGGCCGAACGAGGACCGCCTGGTCATGTCAGCCGAGCTCGAATTGGACAACGCCGGCGATATCGTCGGCCAGACATTTTGCCGTGGCGTCATTCGCTCCGCTGCCCGCATGACGTATACGGCCGTGGCCAAAATACTCGATGGCGACGAAGCCGAGCGCAAAATCTACGAACACTTGGTGCCGAATTTCGAGCGCATGAAGGAGTTGGCGCTGATCCTAAACCGCAAGCGTACCAAGCGTGGATCCATCGATTTCGACCTACCGGAGTCGCTCATCGAGTTCGACGAAAACGGCCTCATGATAGGCGTCTCGCGCGCCCCTCGCAACATCGCCCACCGCATCATCGAAGAGTTCATGCTCTCAGCCAACGAAGCCGTCGCTGCCCACATCGCCCACGCCAACGTCCCGTCGCTCTACCGTATCCACGAAGTCCCCGACGCCAAAAAGGTGCACGATTTCGAAGAGATCGCCTCCCAGTTCGGCTACAACCTCGCCTTCGGCGCGTTGCCGGTGAAGAAGTTCGGCATGGTCGACAAGAAACGCGACGGCCGCAAAGTGCGTCGCGATATCGTCATGGCAGACGAACGCGCCGCCGTCACCTCACGCAACTATCAGAAGCTGATCGGCAAAATCGAAGGCAAACCCGAGGAGCGCATCCTCAGCTATCTCATGTTGCGGTCCTTGAAGCAGGCCCGTTACTCCCACGAAAACCAGGGCCACTTCGCCCTCGCGGCCGACACCTACACCCACTTCACATCCCCAATCCGTCGCTATCCCGATCTGATGGTGCACCGCGTACTGGGCAATCTGCTCGACGATGCGGCGGCCGGTTGGACCGAAGAGCAGATGGAGGAATTCGGTACCGATTGCTCCTTCACCGAACGCCGCGCCGGCGAAGCGGAGCGCGATCTGGTTGAGTGGAAAAAGGTCCAGTTCATGATCGACCGCGTCGGCGAAGACTTCGACGCCATGATCATCTCCGTCACCAAATTCGGCCTCTTCGTCGAACTGGAGCAGCTGTTCATCGAAGGCCTCATCCCCATCGACGCGCTCCCCGGCGACCGTTTTAAATTCCACGACAACGCCCGCCGCCTCGTCGGCGAACGCACCCGCCGCGAATACAAAATCGGTGAAAAGATCCACGTCATTCTCGACCGTGTCGACGCTGCCGCCAAATCACTCCAATTCGGCATCTGGCAGGCGCCTCAACCTGGACGAAAAAACAAGAAGGGCCGCTCCAGGCACGATCATTAAAAGATATACTCTTCATTATGCGGAAATGGCCCTACCTTGTCGTGACCGGCTTTGCAATGCTCGCGCAAGCGGCGCCCGTCCCGGCGGTGTTAACTGCAAAGTGCGCGGCATGCCACAGCGAAAAAGCAAAGGCGAGTGATTTTGTTGTTACCGACGCGGCCTCCATCCGAAAGGGCGGCAAAAAGCACGGCATGGCGGTCGTCGGTGGGCACCCGGAAAAGAGCCCGCTCCTCCTAATGATGAAGGGCGAAATGTCGCCCCGCATGCCGCTCGGCGGCGAACTCACGGCCGACGAAATCGCCTCCGTGGAAGCCTGGGTCAAGGCCATGCCCGACGAGCGTCAACAGGCCAAGGCCGAATGGCGCTGGCCCTATGAAAAGCCCGTAAAACCCGCCATTCCAGCCATTCCGGACACAAAGCTGGCGAAGAATGCTGTCGATCATTTTATCCTCGCAAAGTTAAACGCAGCCCACGTCCCACCCGCCCCGCCCGCCTCCAAGCGCACCCTCGCCCGCCGCGTCTATTTTGACCTCATCGGCCTCCCTCCCAGCCCCAGCGAACTCGATTCGTTCCTCAGCGACAACTCCGACAAAGCCTACGAAAAGCTGATCGAAAAACTCCTCGCCGACCCGCGCTACGGAGAGCGTTGGGGCCGCCACTGGCTCGATCTCGTTCGCTATGGCGAAACCTCCGGCCTCGAAGGCGACGGCGCCATCGGCAACGCCTGGCGCTACCGCGATTGGGTCGTCGACGCCTTCAACAAAGATCTGCCCTACGACAAGTTCGTGGTCCAGCAACTGGCAGGAGCGGACGAACACTCAAAAACCCGCAACAACTATCAGCCCGACGTCCAGGGTCACGTGCCCTTGGGCTTCCTCCGCCTCGCCCCCTGGGACCGTTCCAACCTCGTCGCCGACGAAGTCCGCCAGAACTATTTGAGCGAAGTCACCGCCACAACCTCTTCCGTGTTCCTCGGCCTCACCCTCGGCTGCGCCCGTTGCCACGACCATAAATACGACCCCATCCCGCAAAAGGATTTCTACCGTTTCCAAGCGTTCTTCAACGCTATTCAAGTCGAAAACGTCGACGTCCCCTACAAGGACGAAGCCTTCAAGGAACGCGCCGAAGCCCGCATCAAGGACCTCCAAACCCGCCTGAAAGAAGGCCCGGAAAAGAAGTCCTTGGAAAAGATGGAAACGGACTTGATGCCCCGCCTCCGCGAAGGCCGCAAAGCCGCCGCCTCCGCCCGCCCCGTCAACATGGAGGACCTCCGCCTGGAGATGCGGCGCAAGGACAGTGCGCTGTTCACCCTCGCCGAACGCCAGCGCCACGCCCAGTTGCGCGAAGATGCCGACCGCACCCTCGACGCCGAAGAGAAGAAGGCGCTCGATGACTTCGAAGCCCCAATGCTCAAGCGCTTCAAGGAGGCGCACGAAAAGGATCCCGCCTCCCTCGCCAAGCGTTTCGACGTCCTCAACGTCGAAGAACTGCGCAGTGAAATCAACCGCCAAACATCCAAGATCTTCACCGCCGCCGAGCGCGACAAGTTCCGCGAACTCTCCGAAACTCTCGATACCTACCGCCGCCGAATCGGCCGCTGGCAGCCCAACGCACTGACGGTCAAAAACGTCTCCGGCCCGCCCAACGGCCCCTACATCGCCCCCACCCGCCTGCTCGTCCGTGGCGACTACCGCCAACCCGGCGAAGAAGTCGAAGCCGGCTTCCCCACCGCCATCGCCGGCAAGGCCGAACCGGCCGTCATCGAACAGGATCGCTATCGCCAATACCCCACCCGCGGCTGGCGCCTGACGCTTGGCAAATGGATCGCCAACAAGGACAATCCCCTCACCGCCCGCGTCATGGCCAACCGCATCTGGCAACACCATTTCGGCACCGGCATCGTCGCCACCCCCAGTGATTTCGGCATCAACGGCGAACGCCCCACCCACCCCGAACTCCTCGATTGGCTCTCCCACGAATTCATCGAATCCGGCTGGAGCGTCAAGGCCATGCACCGGCTCATCATGAACTCGGCCACCTACCGCCAGACCTCCGAAAACCCCGCCGCCGCCAAGGATGCGGAGAACAAACTCATCTCCCGCTTCCCCCGCCGCCGCCTCCAGGCCGAAGAGATCCGCGACGGCATTCTCTACCTGAGCAACCGCCTCAACCCCGAACAGGGCGGCCCCAGCGTCTTCCCTGCCCTCCCCGCCGACCTCGCCGACTTCGCCCGCTACGGCCGCGGCGGCGCCGCCATGTGGGAGACCAACGATTCCGAAGCCGACATGCGCCGCCGCAGCATCTACACCTTCCAACGCCGCTCCATGCCGCTGCCCATGATGGCCGCCTTCGACGCTCCCGTCTTCAGCGAATCCTGCGACCGCCGCAGCGCCACCACCACCCCGCTCCAAGCCCTCTCGCTCATGAATGGCAACCTCATTCACGAGGAGTCGCAACACCTCGCCGCGCTCATCGCCAAAGAAGCCGGCGACGCCAAACCATCTCAAATCCGCACCGCCTTCCAGCGCATCCTGCACCGCGCGCCCACCCCGGAAGAGACGGACCGTTTCGCCAGCTTCCCCGGCTCACTCGACGCCCTCTGCCGCGTCCTTCTCAATTCCAACGAATTCCTGTTTGTGGAGTAATCGCATGTCTAACGGATCCCGTCGTAACTTTCTGAACTCCTCCTGGATTGGCCTCGGTGGCCTGGCGCTGCAGGACATGCTCTCCGCCGCCGACGCGCCGCTCGCCCTCAAGCCTGCCCACATCCCCGCCAAAGCCAAGCGCTGCATCTTCCTGTTCATGGAAGGTGGCGTCAGCCAGATGGATCTGTTCGATTACAAACCGGCCCTCGTCAAACTGGCCGGCAAACAGATGCCGAAAGCCGAAGGCACCGTCGGCGAAATAGCCACCTTTTCCGCCGCGCCCAACCGCGTCATCCCGCCTGTGGCGCCCATGCGCCAACACGGCCAATCCGGCCGATACATTACCGATCTGATGCCCCACCTCGCCAAACAGGTCGATGAACTCGCCTTCGTCCACGGCATCAAGGTCGACAACAACAACCACGGCCCCGCCGTCTATCACACCCTCACTGGCAACCAGTTCCCCGGCAGCGCCTCCATCGGCGCCTGGGTCACCTACGGCCTCGGCACGGAGAATCAGGACCTCCCCGGCTTCGTCGTCCTCGGCGACCCCCGCGGCTCCACCATCGGTGGCAACGGCGTCTGGGGCAACGGCTATCTGCCGGCAGCGTATCAAGGCACGCTGTTCCGCAACGGCGATACGCCCATCGTCGACCTCCACCGCCCCGGAACCGTCTCCGCCAAACAGCAGCGCGAAGAGCTCGACCTGTTGAAGTGGATGAACGAAAAACACAGCGCCGCGCGCAGTAACACGGGCGATCTCGACGGCCGCATCGCGACGTATGAACTCGCCTTCCGCATGCAATCGAAGGCGCCCGAACTGGTCGACGTGAAGAGCGAATCGGAAGCCACGCGCCAGTTGTACGGCCTCGACGATCCGATGACCGAAGCCTTCGGACGCCAGTGTTTATTGGCGCGCCGCATGGTCGAACGTGGCGTTCGCTACGTGCTCGCACTGCACGGCGCCGGCGGCGATCGCTGGGATGATCACGGCGACGTCGCCGGCCGCGTCCCCAAACATTGCAAGGAAGTGGACAAGCCCGTCGCCGGCCTGCTGGCCGATCTGAAAGCGCGCGGCCTGCTCGAGGAAACCCTCGTCGTCTGGGCTTCGGAAATGGGGCGGACTCCGTTTGACAACAACTTGGTCACCGACAAGCCCGGCCGCGATCACAATCAGTACGGCCTGTGCATGTGGATGGCCGGCGGCGGCGTGAAAGCCGGGGCCACCTACGGCGAAACGGACGAACTCTCCGTCCGCGCCGCCGGCAACCCCATCCCTCTCCGCGACGTCCATGCCACGCTGTTGCGCCTTCTCGGGCTCGATCAGGATCGTCTAACGTACCTCCACGCCGGCCGCTACAAGAAGCTAACCGATATCGGCGGCAGCGTTATCAAACAGATCATCGCCTAATTGGGCGGACACTCAACTGATTTCTTAAAGATTCCGTTTGCGTCAGGTTCTCTCCGATTTTCGCAAACAACCAAACGGTCGCCGTGTCGGAATTCGGTGCCTAGACCTGGTATTGTTCCCCCACCGGGGACGACGTAGAAGCGGGTAATAAAGACAGCTGGACTATTGGTACTCGTAAACAGCTGGAACTCAACCGTCTTCGCGTTGTCGCGCGCGCTTTTATGGCTTGAAGCGTTGGCCGCTAATTTAATTAATGCTGGTATGTCCGGATTGCCTTGCAGTTTCCACGTGAACGTTGGGGGCGCCTGCACGACCCAAACATGATCCAATGAGTCCCTATCGGTGGACTGCAGTTTAATCTGCACGCAATTGGCTAACTCTTCGCCATCCAATCCGGCGCATCGCTCACGCTCATCACGGTTCTCATGGACCTTCGCAGCATGCCCGGCCACCCACTTCCCAGATTCATCAATCTTCTTCGGCTTCACCGTCAGATATCCCATAAACCTAAATCCGGCAGTCGGCTGAGCCCTCCGAGTTGCATTTTGGCGGAAGATGTTGAAACTGGGAGGGATGTGGGAAGACAATCCAGGGATGGAGATTCACCCTGCGGGTGAATGGGAAGAAGCACCGAGCCAGCCGATTCCGGAC
>CANIVU010000064.1 GCA_947470805.1 Acidobacteriota bacterium
CGGTTCGGGTCCATTCAGGATGCCCGCGCTTTTGCCACCGACTTCTTTCGCTGGTACAACGAGGATCATCACCACTCAGGCATCAGCCTGCTGACCCCGGCCGTGCTTCACCATGGTCTTGCGCCGAGGGTCATCGAAAAGCGCCAAGCCGTCCTCGACGCTGCTTATCTCGTTCACCCGGAACGGTTCGTTAAGCATCCGCCAAAATCCCCGCCTGCCCCAGCGCACGCCTGGATTAACAAGCCAACAACATCAAACGACGATACTCAGTAAACTCCTTGACCGACTGTCTCAAAGTCGTTGACACGCGCCGGACTGCATCTCTTCGTTGGTTGACTTCAGTTCTTCGTTGGCCATCTCCAGTTCTTCCAACGACGCTTGCAGGTAGTCTTCTTTAGCCCGCAGTTCCTGTTCCAATTCGGCAATGCGCAGTTCGGTATGCGCCGCTGGACTCGGCGCAAAGTGCGGAGCGGAGTGCGGTTCTCCGGGAGCGGCGGGTGGCCCGTCCTGCAAACTGATCAGGAATACGGGAGCCGCCTGGCCCGCTTCTGGACCAATCACCAACGGCGACACCGTTAGGCTCACGGGCGAGAAGTGGCCGTTCGTCTTCACGCTCAGGGAAGGATATCGAACGATCTCATTTCGCTCGGCGGCTTGCCGAAGGGCGAGTGTCAACTCCCGCCGGAGGCCCTCGCGGGCCATCTTCAGGATGTTGTTTGTGCCCGCCTCACCCGGCGTTGGCTCCAGAAACTGGCCCGTACGCCCATGCAGATAAAGAATATCGCCATTGCCCTGGACCAGTGCGCCGGCTGGTACGATCTGGTTCAGCAGCGCTCGCTCGGTAAGCTCCCGAAGGGTGGGCCGCTTGCGCGCTTTGGCCTGTTCGGGCTCTGAGCGGGGGGGAGCTGAAAAGGGTGTCAATGGGGTTCCAAATCTCTCGAACGACACGCGCCGGCCGCCGGGCACGTCCGGCTTGCGCCGGTAAATCTTCCACTTGCGGTTTTCCACGGAAAACAGGGAAATGGATTCCCCGACTGTCTCCGATGTACCCAGGTACAGCACACCGCCCGGGCGTAGCGAATAGTGGAGAAGCGGCATCAACTTCTGCTGGGAACTGGCGCTCAAATAGATGAACAAGTTACGGCAACTAATGAGGTCGAGATTGTAAAATGGCGGGTCCCGGACAAGGTTGTGCTCAGAGAAAACGACCATGTCGCGGATGGTTTTTTGGATCCTATACTCAAATCCGCCCGGTTCCAGAGTGAAAAACCGCGCAAGCCGTTCCGGAGTAACATCAGCGGCGATGCTGGCCGGGAACAGGCCGGCCCGGGCTGTAAATATCGCACGCCGGTCGACGTCGGTGGCGAAGATCTGTACGTGGAAATGCTCATTCCGTGTTTCCTGATGCTCGAACAGCAGAATCGCCAGTGAATACGGTTCTTCCCCGGTGGCGCAACCGGCCGACCACACCCGGATGGAATCGCCCGCTGCTTTGTCTGCAAACAGCGAGGGGATGGCCTGCGTCTCTAGCGATCGAAACGCCTCCGGGTCCCGGAAAAAGTTCGTGACGCCAATAAGGAAATCCTGAAAAAGCAGTTCCAACTCCGCCGGACTTCGCCGGGCGAAGGCAATGTAGGCTTCCAGGGATTTTGAATGCGTAATCGCCACACGGCGCTCCGCCCGGCGCAAGAGCGTCTTCGACTTGTAGAGGGAAAAGTCATGCCGCGTGTGGCTATGCAGCAAAGTGCAAAGCTGCCGCAACCCCTCTTCCCCGTTTTCCGCCTCGGCGTCTACTGTTCCGGCGTTCCCAAAAATACGGGCGACGTAGTCGAGCAGTTTGGGCGCCATCTCCACCGGGGGGATTTCGTAGTCCACCAACCCGGTGGCAATGGCACTGCGCGGCATACCCTCGAATTCGGTGGAGGCGTCGTCTTGCGCCATCACCATTCCGCCTTGGCCTTTGATAGCCCGGATTCCTAAGCTCCCATCGCTGCCAGTTCCCGAAAGTATGATTCCAATCGCCCGTTCCTTCTGCTCTGCCGCCAGCGACCGGAAGAAATGGTCGATTGGCTGCCGTCTCCCCTGCGTGGCGTTTGGTGCGGTGAGTTGCAGCGCGCCCCTGCGCATCGTCATCTCGCAGTTCGGCGGAATAATGTAGACGCCGCCAGGCTCTATCCGCATGCCATCCACAACCTGAAAGACCGTCATGCGGGTGTGGCGCTGGATGATCTCAGGAAGGAGCGTTTTGTGATCCGGGGACAAATGCTGGATGAGCACAAACGCCACCTCAGGATTCGGACCGCTCGGCATTCCCGCGAAGAAGGCCTCGAAGGCGGCAAGTCCCCCAGCCGAGGCGCCGATTCCGATAACAGGAAATGGGCTTGTCTCCGCGACTAGATCACGCACATCGGGCCGAGCGGTGTCATCCATCTTGCCCAATATACTCTTTCCTCTTTGGGAAAGCACCTGACCGGACTTGCTCCTCAACCGGGGGACACCCGCAACCCGGGTGTCCCCAACCGCCGAAAACCTACGCCCGAATCGCGTCGAACATGCTCCGCGTCTCCGCCGTCAATTCAAACGGCGCCAGCGCGGCATTCACCGCGCCCAACCGTCCCTCAAACGCCGGAAACTCAATAAAACTCATGAGCCCCACGTGACACAAGTCCGGATTCACCGGAAATGGTAAATCAGCCAACGCCTCTAAAACTTCCTCCAACTGCCGGCACTCTACGCGCAGTCGTACCAGTAACAACTCGCCCTCCTCGCGGGAGGCCAAAACTGTAGACATACCTGTTCTCCTTCAAAACGCGGCAAACCGGCTTTCAGGTGAGAAAAAAGGTAGGTCCTGAGGGAGGCCCGATTCGCGTTTAGCACTTTTTACCGTGGTTGCAAGTAGCTTGGTTTCAGCAGGACGCCGTCGCCTAAATCACTCCACGTGCCATCAGACTAACATTGGTTCGGGGCCAAATCAAGTAAACAGATGGCCCCGAATTCGCAGCCAAATCTACCTACACCGCGGGCAGTATCGCGCGCGGATCCACCCGTCCTACACGCCCCAGCAAATACTCCACTTCCTGCTTCGCCTTCGCCGTCAACCCGGCCCCCGGCTTCCGCTGCGCGTCGCTCGCAATCATCCCGCGCCGCATCATCACATACTTGCGCACCGCCAGCCCCACACCCTGCTGCTGCTCATACCGCAACAACGGCAAGTGCGCGTCGAACAGGTCGTGCGCCGCGTCCCGCTGGCCCTCCTTCTGCAGCCGCACCACGTCGGCCAGCATGTCCGGAAACGCATATCCGGTCATCGCCCCATCGGCGCCCCGCTCCATCTCGAAGTCCAGGAACAACCCGCCGTTCCCGCACAAAATCGAAATCGCCCGCATCGACCCATCCGCCGTAAATCCGCGCAGCGTCGAAATCTTCTCCAGCCCCGGCCAGTCCTCGTGCTTCAACATCACGCACGACGGATTGTCGGTAATGATCCGCTTGATCACCCCCGGCGTCATCACCACCGTCAGCGTCAGCGGATAGTCCTGTAGCACCCACGGCACGTCCGTCCCAATCGCCTCCACGGCCTGCTTGAAGTAAGTCACAATCTGGTCGTCGGTGCGCAACGCGGGTGGCGGCGCAATCATCACCCCCGCCGCGCCCGCCTGCATCGCCGCCCGCGTCAACGACGTCATCGCCGCGAACCCCGGCGAGGAAACTCCCACAATCACCGGAACTCCCTTCGCGCGCTGGATAAACCGCGTCGCCACCGCGATCGCCTCACTCTGCTCCAGCTTCGGGGCCTCGCCCATAATCCCCAGCACCGTCAGCCCCGTGGCCCCGGCCCGCAGATAGAAATCCGTCAACCCGTCAATCGAGTCGTAATCAATTCGCCCGTCGGGCAGGAATGGCGTCGGCGCAATGGGATACAGGCCCTGCGCAGTGTTGTCGAGAAGCATTAACGTACATTATCTACCCGTTTGATAACATATCGGGCGACATGAATCGCCGCTACTTCTTCTTCGGATCCGTCCTCGCCGGGGCAGTGCCCGCCGCCGGCTTTGGCAGTGTGCCCTCGCTCCGCGCGCTTGGCTACAAGCCCTTCTACGACAAGTTGAACGTCGCCGCCATCGGCTGCGGCGGCCAAGGCGGCGTCATTCTCAACAACGCCGCGGCTACCGAAAACATCGTCGCCCTCTGCGATGTCGACGACAACCGCGCCGCTGCCAACTTCCAGAAGTTCTCCAAACAACCCAAGTACAAAGACTTCCGCGTCATGCTCGACAAAGAGGGCAAGAACATCGACGCCGTCACCATCGGTATCCCCGATCACATGCACGCCACCGTCGCCCTCAACGCCATGCAGCGCGGTAAACATGTCTACGTCGAGAAGCCCCTCACCCGCACCGTATGGGAAGCCCGCCTCCTCCGCGATGCCGCCGCCAAGTACAAAGTGGCCTCCCAAATGGGCAACCAGGGCTACTCCCACGAAGCCATCCGCACCACCGCCGAGATGATCTGGTCCGGTGTCATCGGTGACGTGAAGGAGGTTCATGCCTCCTCCACCCCCGGCACCCACCCCACCGGCACCACCGCCCCCGCCCCCGAATCCTCCGTCCCCGCAAACGTCGATTGGGACCTCTGGCTCGGCTCGGCCAACATGCGCTCCTTCAGTCCCGATTACGTCCCCTACAACTGGCGCGGCTTCTTCGACTTCGGCACCGGCCAGCTCGGCAACTGGGGCATCCACGCCCTCGGCCCCGTCAATCTTGCCCTCCAGCTCGGCGCGCCCTCCAGCGTCGAACTCCTCACCCAGAAGAATCAAAGCAAGTGGACCTTCCCTTCCAAAGCCGTCATCCGCTTCGATTTCCCCCAACGTGGCGGCCTCGCCCCCGTCTCCATCTTCTGGCACGACTCCTCGTCCCCGTCCGATGAAGACGCCTACAAAGTCCCCGGCGCCGAAAACGACATGATCCTCCCGCGCAGCGGCAACTTGAACGAAAAGGGCCGTGGCGCCGCCCCCCGCATGGATCCCGCCGAAGCAGCCGCTCGCCGTGCCTTTGCCGGCTCGTCCGGTGGCCCCCGCATCGGTGCCGGTGGCCCCGGCGTCAAAGTCTACGGCGATCAAGGCCCCCGGCCCCAACCCAAACCCGGCATCCTCTCCGGCAACGGCGCCGTCTTCGTGGGCTCAAAAGGTCTCCTCTCCACCGTCGAACGCGGCGAAGGCGTCAAGCTCCTCCCCGAAGACAAGTGGAAGGATTACACCCTCCCCTCCCAGGTCCTCACTCGCTCCCCCGGCCACATGGCCGATTGGGTCCGCGCCTGCAAAGGCGGCGACATGTCCTGCTCGGACTTCAGTATCTCCGTCCCCTATGTCGAATGGGTCCTGCTCGGCGTCATCGCCTTCCGCGTCCCCGGCAAACTGATGTGGGATAGCAAAGCCATGCGCTTCACCAACAGCGAAGAAGCCAACAAACTCCTCAAACCCATCTTCCGCAAAGGCTGGGAACTGAAGCTGTAACTCCCGGCGCGAGTACATGCTCTAAGGAAAACAACCATGGCTACACACAAAATTGAAGACGTCGAAGGTATCGGTCCGGTCATCGGAGAGAAACTCCGCTCCGCCGGCGTTCACGATACGGATGCGCTGTTGAACGGTGCCAAAACGCCGTCCCAGCGCAAGGCTCTCGCCGAAGCGTCCGGCCTCACCGAAAAGCAGATCCTCAAGTTCGCCAACATGGTCGACCTCTACCGCATCAAAGGCGTCGGCTCCGAATACGCCGAGCTCCTCGAAGCGGCCGGCGTCGACACCGTTCCCGAACTCGCCCAGCGCAATGCCGAGAATCTTGCGAAGAAACTGGCTGCCGTCAACGAAGAGAAAAACCTCACCCGCCGCGTGCCCTCAGAATCAGAAGTCACTCGCTGGGTCGAAGAGGCCAAAACTCTTCCCCGCATGCTCGAATACTAATTCGCCTCATACCGTTTACACTAAGAATGCCCGTCCTCTACGAGCGACGGGCATTCTTACACATGCCCAACCACAAAATTGAAGACGTAGAAGGCATCGGCAAGGCCATCGGAGCGCAGCTCCGCGAAGCCGGTATCGCCGATACCGATACGCTGCTCGCCAGCGCCAAGACCCCCGCGCAGCGCAAAGCGCTCGCCGAGGCCTCCGGCGTTCCTGAAACTCAGATCCTGAAATTCGCCAATATGGTGGACCTCTACCGCGTCCACGGCGTTGGCTCCGAATTCGGCGAACTCCTCGAAGCCGCCGGTGTCGATACGGTCCCGGAACTCGCCAAGCGCAATCCGGAAGCGTTGGCAAAGCGCCTCGCCGCTCTCAATCAGGAGCAGGACCTCGTTCGCCACGTCCCCCAAGCTTCCTCTGTCACTCGCTGGGTGGAGCACGCCAAAACGCTCTCCCGCATGATCGAATACTAAATCCCTCCCGGACGCGCGTACAATAGGGCTCCATGGCCCCGCTCAATCGTCCGAAGGAAAATCCCTGGCAACTGAAAACGCCGCCCGGCTCGTCGGAGTACACCATGCACACCGCCGAAAAGGACGGCGTTGCCATTCTGGTCTGCACCGTTGGCTCCACCGTGCTCCACTACGATGCTCGCTGCGTTGATGACCTCCACGCCATGCTCAAGTCCGCCGGCGATTGGGTCGAACTCGGCGGCGCCGACGAGCAGAAACCCGCCAAGGACGGCACCGTCGAAGCCTGGGGCAGGTCTCCGGAAAACCCCATCGGTGGCTGGTACGGCATCAAAAAGGGTCTCCGCGGCCGCTTCGGCGTCTACCTGCCGCCGCTCATGGAAGCCCTTGGGCTGTGCGAATTGGAGCACAACCCGAAGAACAATCGCATGCGCGCCAAGTAGCTACCCCGCCGGCCGCAACGCCGCGTATACAGCCGTTGCAAATCCCGTCAGGTCCAACTCGCCCTCCCCGCCCGTTGCCTTGTACCCGGCCCCGCGCAGCCATGCGGCCAACTCGCTCCCACGCAACACCGCCGCCCCGTCCCCGCCCGGCGCCTTGAACGGCTTCCCTTCAAAGCCCAGGATCCGCGACAACCGCTCCGCCCCGTCCGCCCGCGTCACCGGAGCCCCGCGCAAAGTCTTATACCCCTTCCCCAGCCCCCGCGCACCCAGATACTGAAACGCCGCAAACGCCGCATCGCCGAACGGTAGATCCTCGTCAAACGTAATCACCCCGCGCCGCTCCACCAACAGTGCCTGCACCTCCCGCACCGGCACCCTCCGCAAAGGAACGCCTTGCTGCTGCGCCACGTGCGCCGCAATCCCGCACGCCTCCCCCAGCGCCATGAACACCGGCTCCATCCGCAGCGCGTTATACGCCACATGGCTGCATGAACACGCCACCGGCACCAGCAACCCGTCGACCTTCCGAGGCACTAACACCCCATACGGCACCTGAAACGGCTCGTGCGATACGTAGAAATATCCCTCCCGTACTCCCGGATGTTTCGGGTCGTACTTATGGTGGCCATGCGGGTCAAACTCCCACTCAATCACCGCGATCGACGTTGGCTGCACCTTCGCGCGCCCCATCGCCGCATCAATATCTCCGTCCCGCTCCGTCAACACATACTCGCCCAGAATCCGCCGCCCTTGCCGCACATACACCTGCCGCGGCACGTGCCCGTTGGCCACCCACTCTTCCTTGTGCCAGCCCCATTGCCGCGCGTCTTCCCGTATCTTCTCCGGCACTTCTGCATCGTTCTGCAACAGCCAGATCAGCCCTACATTATGCGTCCGCACCCTCTCGTACAGCTGCTTCCGCTTCGCCGGCGTTGCCGTCGGCCACTCCCAGATGTCCTCGGTCAGGTCCAGCGATTCGCTCGGCGCCCCCGTGTTCGGATGCACGTGGTCGCTATTCAATTCGAACCGTCCGTTCGGCATCGCATACACCTGAATAACGTCGCGGAACTTAGTCGCCCGCCCCGCCCGTATGTCTTCGAGCGTCGCCACATAGTCCGCCCGGTTGTAATTCGCCGGCTTTTCAATCGGTACCCGATACGCCGGGACGTTCGTAACATGGAACCGGAAACAATACCCCTGCGTCGCGTTATCCGCCTCGCCCGTCGACCCCGGCAGTAACTCCGTCCCCCGGAACTTCATGTAGATCTTTCCCGCGTGCGGCTCGTTGTACTCTGCCCGCCCTTCGCGCCCCGTCCGGAACGGTACGCCCGCCATCGCCGCCAGGTCGCCCTCGTACGTCGCATCCACAAACGCCGCTCCGCGCAGCGTCACGCCCCCCGCCTCAATTTCCACCAACCGCCCGCCGCGCACCCGCGCCCGTTTCAATTCTTTCCCCAGCAGCAGCGTAATCCTCCCGCCCTGCTCGCCAATCATCTGGTGGAAAATCTTCTCCGCCGCGTTGGCCTCGTACCAATACCCATCGCGGCACAGCTTCACATTCGGCCGCGCCGGATTGCCCTTGTCCATCTCCTCGTAGTACTTCACCACCCGCCGCGTGAACTCGTAAAAGAATCCGCCCACCGCCTGCCGCTTCCCGATATCCGCGTTCGTCAACCCATTGCTGACAATCCCGCCAATATGATCCTCCAGCGCGCACAGCACCACCGTCCGTCCCAGCCTTGCCGCCGCCACCGCCGCTGCAATCCCGCCCGGCGTTGCCCCATACACAACCACATCGGCGGTCGTCACCTTCGCCGCCCACATCGCCAGCCCGCCGCCAGCCGCCAGCACCGTTCGCCGCGTCATTTCTTCTTCTTCCACTCCTCGAATTTCTTCTTGTTGGCTTCGTTCAAATTCGGATACACCCCATAAATCGGTTCGCCCGAAAGGAGTAACTTCCGCTGAAACTGCTCCTGCTCGTCGTGCTCCAGCGCCTTGTCCACGACCTTCTCTACGATCGCCGCCGGAATCACCAACACCCCGTGCCGTTCCCCCACTAAAATATCCCCCGGCACCACCGTCACTCCGCCAATCCGCACCGGCACCTGGTAGTCAACGCTCATCATCAGCGGGCTCACACTCGACGCGTGCCCGCACCGCAGATAAAAACTCGCCGGCATCGCCGCCAGGTCCGGCACATCCCGCATGCACCCGTCCACCAATATTCCCGCCCCGCCCTTCATCAAAAACCGCGTCGTCACCATCGCGCCCGAAACAGTCGATCGCGTCTCCCCGCCGGCGTCAATCACCAGCACGTCCCCTGCCTGTGCCTCTTCCGCCGTCCGGTAGTTCAACTGCGGCCCGACCGCATAAATCTTCTCCCGCAGGTCCTTCCGGTTCGGCAGGTACCGCGCCGTCCGCGCCCGCCCCACCAGCCGCCGGTCGCCGTTCAGTGGCGTCAGCTCATTGATGAAGCAAAGCGGATACCCCTCGGCCGTCACCGCGCTCCACGCCGCCTCCAGCCCCACCCGCATCAGCTTCCCAAATAGCACCCGGTCCGACGCGCTCAGCTTATCGGCCACGTGCGCCGGCAACGTCCGCTCCGGCGCCTGCACCACGGGCGTCTGTGCCAGCAGCGCTCCACCCATCAAAAGCAAACAGACAATTCGCATCCCACGAATATATGTCAAATCCTTGCGCGCGACGGCGGTGCCGCGCAGTCGCGCCCACCGCCGTTCCCGCACAAGGTGCTACCGGGTTCCCCGGTAAACTCTTACGCCGCTGTGCGCCGCCGCAACCGCCACCCCGCCAGCGCCAATAGGCCCGCGCCCATCGTCGCCATCGTCCCCGGCTCCGGTACGTCATTCCCCGTGTTGCCCGCAAATCCCAGGCTCCCATAATCGCCCCGCCCGCTGCCCAGTCCTCCCTCCGCCACGCACGAATTGGAAATCGTATTGGTATCCATCGTTACCGCGCCGTTCAGCGCCAGCGCCCGCCCGCACAGGATCGTCGCCGTCGTGTTCAGCGTGATGCTCTCAGAGGCCAGGATGTTTCCCGCAAAGCTCGTACCCGTGCCCAACGTCGCCGAACTGCCCACCTGCCAGAACACTCCCATGCCCGCCCCGCCATTGATCACATTCACACTCGAGCTGCTCGCCGTCGTCAACGTGCTGCCAATCTGAAACAGAAACTGCGCGTTCGGATCTCCCAATCCGTCCAAAGTCAGCGCCCCCGTCAGTCGTGCCGAGGAAGCGAAGAAATAGACGCCCGGCGTCAACACGCCCACCGTGCCCAGGTCAAACCCCGTCAACACTCCCGTGAACGCCTGCGCCGCAAAAGCGTTATATGCCGTCAACGCGTCCGCCCCCGCCTGCTGCGCCGCCGCGTCCGTTTGATGAACCGCACCCGTGATCGTCACGCTCCCTAGCCCGGTAATCGACGGCCCCGGCCATAAACCCAGATTGCCGAAGAGTGTCGTCGACCCGGTGTTCGTCACCGTAGTCGATCCAAGCACCGCGAAATCTTGCGCCGTGCCCAACACTCCCGCTGTCGCGGGAAGCTGCAGGCAAAGCAAAACGGCCGCCGGAATCAATCGGACTGTCCAGGCCGCACGAGTATTTCTCACTGGGTTTTCCTCCAAGTCGTAAACGATCATCTGCATGTGATGCACGCGAGTGCCCATCTCCAAACCAGCCCATAACCGCAACTATCGTTCCCGTCACCGCTGGCGGGCGGTCAATTGACCGCCCGCCGTCACCACCGCAATCGGCCATAATATAGGGCATGCTTCGCCTCGTCACCTTTCTGCTGCTCGCCGTAACCCTCGCCGCCCAAACCCCCTCCAACTGGCAGACGGCTACCGTCCTCCCCGGTGTCGACATGAAGCGGCTCACCCCCGCCCAGCAGAAGGTCGCCCTCACTGTTCTGCGCGACTCCGCCTGCCCCTGCGGCTGCCCCATGAAACTCGCCCAGTGCCGCGTCGAAGATCCCGGCTGCGGCCAAAGCACCAACCTCGCCACCCTCGTTGCCGATGCCGCCGCCGCCGGTAAATCCGTCGCCGAAATCCGCAAAGCCCTCGCCGACTCCCCCCTCATGAAAGCCGCCTCCCAGCGCGACCGCATCCTCCTCGATCCCGTCACCCTCAACCTCTTCGGCGCCCCCGTTAAAGGTGCCGCCAACGCCAAGGTCACCATCGTCGAATTCTCCGACTTCCAGTGCCCCTTCTGCGTCAAGGCCATCCCCCAGCTCGACGCGCTGCTGAAGGCCTTCCCCAACGACGTTCGCCTCGTCTACAAGCAGTTCCCCTTGGATCAACACAACCAGGCCGAACTCGCCGCCCGCGCCTCCCTCGCCGCCCACGCCCAGGGCAAGTTCTGGCCGTTGCACGACAAGATGTACGCCAACGCCCGCATCATCAACCGCACCACCGCCCTCGCCTGGGCGAAAGAACTCGGTCTCGACATCGCCAAATTCACTCACGTGCTCGACGCGCCCGAAACCGCCGCCGCCGTCAAACGCGACATGTCCGACGGCACCCGCGCCGCCGTCAGCGCCACCCCCACCATCTTCATCAATGGCAAGAAATACCAGGGCGCCATCGAAGTTAGCCAGCTGATTCCCATCATCCAGAACGAAATCAAAGGCAAGTAAATGCGCGCCCTCCTCCTGCTCTTGGCCGCCTCCAGTTTCGCCGCCGAGTTCCGCGCCGCCACCGTCAAAATCGATATCACGCCAACCTCGTCGGAATGGCTCCTGGGCTACGGCGCCCGCCAGTCCACCGGCGTGCTCGATAAGATCTACCACCGCATCATCCTGCTCGACGATGGCCAGACGCAGTTCGCCCTCGTCAGCTCCGACATCTGCCTCGTCTCCCCTGTCGAGTACGAAAAGGTTGCTGCCCTCCTCGAAAAATCCGCCGGCATTAAACCCGTCAACTTTTGGTGGTCGATGACCCATACGCACTCGGCCCCCGAAGTTGGCCCCCCCGGCCTCGCCGTCGCTTTCCTTGGCGATCGCTATACCCACAAAATCGACCCCACCTACACCGAAAAAGTCGAAAAAGCCCTCCTCGACGGCATCGCCGAAGCCCGTAAGAAACTCGCGCCCGCCCGCCTCGGCATCGCCTGGGGCGTGGCCTATGCGAATATCAACCGCCGTGCCCGCGACGTCGAAGGCGAAACCTTCCTCGGCCTTAATCCCGACGGCCCCTCCGACCGCCGCCTCGGCCTCATCCGCCTCGATCGAACCGACGGTACCCCAATCGCGCTCATCGCCAACTACCCCATCCACGGCACCGTCCTCGGCGGCAAAAATCTCCTGATCTCTGGCGACGCCCCCGGCGTAGTCAGCGAATACGTGGAGCAAAAAATCGGAGCGCCCCTGCTGTTCATCAACGGCGCCGCCGGCGACCAGGCCCCCATCTACAGCACCCAAAACGATCACAAGGCCGGCCACTTGTCCCAGTTCCGCGTCCTGCTCGGCGACCGCATCCTGGACACGAACAAAGGTCTGAAAACCACCGTCACCAACGTAAAGCTGACAACAGCCGCCGCAGTAGTCGAAACACCCCGCCGCCCCGGCCTGACCTTCCCGGACGAGCTGAAAGCATACGCCCCCGGCAACAACGTCAACCTGCCCGTGCGATATCTCAAGATCAACAAAGACATCGCCATCTGGTCCGCCCCGATCGAACTATTCTGCGAAGTGGCCATCGAGATCCGTGCCAAATCGAAGGTCAAAAACACCTTCTACTTCGGCTACACCAACGGCTGGCTAGGCTACATGCTAACGCCGAAAGAGATCCCCCTCGGCGGCTACGAACCCCGCGTCTCCCCCTACACCGCCCAGGCCGCCGCCGACCTCACCACCACCATCCTCCGTCTCACATCCGCAATAAACTAGTGTCAGACACCTCATTTTTATCCGTAAAACGCTCCGTCTGACAATCCATCCCCTCCGCACCTGACCGACGCACCTAGAACGCGGTACTCTGATTCGGTCGGTCTATCCACAACTGCCGAAGGAACCCACCCCATGCTCCGAACACGACTCGCTCTGTCGCTCCTCTTTTTGTCCCTGGCCAGTGCCCAACCGGCTCAGGACAAATGGTCCGAACTCATGCGCGCCGGCGACGCTGTTCGCGAGCGCCGCGAATTCGCCAAAGCCGACACTCTCTACAAAGAAGCTCTCCAAATCGCCCAGAAAATCGGCCCCGCCGATCACCGCGTCGCCACCACCCTCGGCGTCATGGCCTCTCTCTACGAAGAAGCCGGCGACCTCTCCCAGGTCGAAACCCTCCTCAAACTCGCCCTCGCCATCGACACCAAAGCCAAGGGGCCCGACACGCCCGCCGTCGCCCTCCGCATGAACGATCTCGCGCTCTACTACAAGAAACACGGCCGCCCCGCCGAAGCCGAGCCCCTCTACCTCCGCGCCTTGGCCATCGACGAAAAGGCCCTCGGTCCCAACCACCCCGAAGTCGCTACCGATCTCAACAATCTGGGCGTTCTCTACCGCGCCAATCGCGACTACGACAAGGCCGAACAGGCCTACAAACGCGCCCTCGCCATCCGCGAAAAGGCCCTCGGCCCCGCCCACCGCGACGTCGCCATGAGCCTCTACAGTCTCGCCATTCTCTACGACGTGCAAAGCAAGTTTCCCGAAGCCGAACAACTCTACAAACGAGCCCTCCCCGTCTTCGAAAAGGCTCTCGGTCCCAAGCACCCTAACCTAGCCAGCGCGCTCGAAAACTATGCCGACATGCTCCGCAAACTCAAGCGGGAACCCGAAGCCGTCCAACTTGAAACCCGCGCCAAAGCCATTCGCGCAAGATAACCCTCACCGCCCCGAATACCGCCGCAAAATCTCCCGCACCCGTCCAATCGGAATCGCCTCCACCGTCCGCTTCTTTGATCGCACGGTCGTCGCCCGCAACAGCGAGTTATAAATCGCCTCTTCCGCCGCCTCCAGCACCGCCTGGAACAACGGCGATTGCTCATCTGTCCCCACCTCCCGCACCCCCGTCACCGTTGAAAACGTAATCCCAAAATCTCCACTGCCATTGCTATAGGAAGCCCCCGTCCGCCCCATCCCAAACACCGCCCGCGCCGCCAGTCTCTGGCATCCCCGCCCGTTCAACGGCGCATCTGTGGCCACCACCAACATGCACGATCCATCCCCCGGCGCATCCGCCCGTCCCAACTCCCTCCCCACCGGCGCCCCGCCCATCGTCAGCACCCCGCCAAAATTGCTCTGCACCAACACACCCACCGTGTACCCGCCCTCCCGCGCCGGCAGCACCCGCGACGACGTCCCAATCCCACCCTTCCACCCGTAACAAACCGTCCCCGTCCCCGCCCCCACACTCCCCTCTTCCACCGGCCCCTCCGCCGCACGCCCAATGGCCGCCAAAACATCGGCACCCGCCACCGGCAACGCCCGAATATCATTCAACCCGCCGTCATTCGTCTCCCCCACCAACGCATTCACCGACATCACCCGCTCATTCCCCGCCTGCCCCAGCGTCCACCGCACAACAGCTTCCATTGCCGTCCCCACCGCCAGCGTATTCGTCAGCACAATCGGCGTCTCAATCGTCCCCAACTCCTGCACCTGTGTCGACCCCGCCAGCTTCCCAAACGCGTTCCCCACAAACACGCCCCCCGGCCGCTTGTCCTGAAACAGGTTCCCCCCATGCGCCAAAATCGCCGTCACCCCCGTCCGTACATCGTCACCCCGCACCAACGTCGTGTGCCCCACCCGCACGCCCTTCACATCGGTAATTGCGTTCAACGCCCCCGTCCCATAAATCCCCGGTGCCAACCCCAACTCCCGCGCGCGCATCCGCGCCTCCTGCCCCCCAACCAGCCCCCCAGCCAACAGCCCTATCCACTCCCGGCGCCCGATCAGATTTCCCATGCACTCCATCCTAATCCCTCCCGGCGGCACACCGCCCTATGGCTTCGCTAACCGGAATGTTTACTTGCCGCTTGCCTCAAATTCGGCGTACAGTGTTCGGCAATAGTTGTACCAACTCTTGGCCTGACTGATTCTTGGAATTCGCGTAACAGGCGCGAAAGATCCGGAACCGATGCCGACACCAACTAACAACCCCGCTGCGCCATTCGCCACCTCGAACTCACGACTTTCCCAGGCCCACACCTCAGTCCTGAGCCAGACGGGCTGCCCCGTTCGCGCGGCAGCCGCCTGCCATTTCGTCGCGACGAAAGACCGCGACGGCAAGCCGTTGAAGACGGTGGCCTCCGCGCGCTGCGGCTTATTCCGGGTCGATCCCCTGCCACCTCGGCCAGCGCGCCAGCGTGCTCGACATCGGCTGCGCCTGCGGAGAATGGCTCTCTATGCTCGGTGCCCAGGGCCATTCGGCGCTCGGAATCGAAGTCGATGACGGATATGCGGCATTCGGCCGCGGTGAGTATGCCGTCGATATCCGGAACAGGTCCGTCCATACCTTCGGAGGCCCGGACCACGCCGTGGACTGTATCACCATGTTCCATGGGCTCGAACACCTGCCCGATCCCCGAAGCGTACTGACGCGGATTCACTCCTGGCTCAAGCCCGATGGGTTTCTCGTCATTGAGGTCCCCAACGTCGCCTCACCCTGCCAGCATCCCGCCAAGCGTTTCCACTACGCGCACGTCTTCAGCTACACTTCGGCGGCCTTGGCCTATGCCGTTCGGGAATCCGGTTGGTGGATCGTTGCGTTGATGCTCGACCAATACGATCGGAACATCTTCGCCGTGCTGCAAAAGCCATCGAAGTCGAATCATGAATCGAACAATGAACCCGTCCAGCCGTCATTCCAGCCTGCGCCACCTGTAGGGACGAGACCTCCCCAAAAGCCTCCAATCCCCTCAGCTAATTCATAGGCTTTCCCTCCGAATCCCGACGGGCGAAGGAGGGTGACTGTCAGTGCGCCGGGATAAAACGGCATGTAGTACGGAATGAAAGAGTTCGACAGGAGAGGCGTAGTGAACCATCTTGGCCTCGAGTTTTGCGGGTGTTGTCGCGAGGCGGCATTCGAAACTGGAGATCTCCAGAGGACTCTGTTTTCCGGTAACATTGCAGGGGAATGCGAATCGCTGCCGGAGTTTTGCCAATCATCCTGATGCTGGCTGCGCCAACTGTCTGCTTGGCCGATTCACCCGCGCCGCCGCAATCGTCTTCTGGCGATCTCGAGATGTTCAGCAGGTTCTTCAGCCAAGTGGCCGAATTGGGGTCGCCAACGCAAGTGATCTATCTGAACGGCCAAACCAGCGATCTCAAGTATCCGACACTGCAGGAAACCATCGGTCTTTCTGATCGGGAAGCGGACCTCGTGAAAGCGGTCGCTGTCCGCTGCCAGGAGGAACACAGCAACTTGGACCGATCTGCCGGCGCCCTCACCTTGTCGGCTCGCCTGGACTCGATCGACGGCCGGACCCCGAACAAACAGTACGCGGCACTCCCGCGGAAGCGCGCCCAGATCATCGCATCGGCGATCGATACCATGCGAACGGAGCTAGGGTCGGCCCGCTTTGATGCTCTGGCAATGTTTGTTGTGGCGGGGGCGACGAAGCCGGGCTACTTTCCGCCAAAACCGCGGTAGTGAGTAGTCAAGAATCCGGGATGTAGGCTGACTCATTTTCAGCTTGAGCGTCTGCAGTAAGTCGAGATCGTTCCCACTCTCAACAACCACTTACCCC
Organism: Acidobacteriota bacterium; assembly: GCA_947470805.1. Classification (GTDB taxonomy): domain Bacteria; phylum Acidobacteriota; class Terriglobia; order Bryobacterales; family Bryobacteraceae. The sequence goes on from CANIVU010000064.1 coordinate 16,574, forward strand.
GTCTGATCAAACTGAACAGTCGGATTGTTATCAATCAATCGCCGCATGTCCCAAGTCGACTGAAACAGGCAAACCGCCCGCTCATAGTGATCGGTCGCCAGCAGCGTCCCAACCCCATCAACGCCGCGCAATTGTTTCGCCTCCGCCAGCGTGACCCGCGGCCACCGCGCGCAAACGTAGTTCAGCGGAGAACTCACCGCCTTCACCGCGTACTCCTGCAGGAACCGCGCCTCCACAACGTCAAACTGCAATCTGCCGACCGCCCCCAAAATCGGCTCCCGCCGGATTGCATCGACCGAGAAATAGACCTGCACCACGCCCTCTTCGGCAAGCTGCTGAATACCCTTGCGGAACTGCTTATTGCGCGTGACATCCTCATTTCGCAGCGTGCAAAAATGCTCCGGCTGAAAGCTCGGAATGCGCGGATACTCGATCTCCGGTTCGGAACTCAGCGTGTCCCCAATGGCGAAGATCCCCGGATTGACGATGCCCACAACGTCGCCGGCAAACGCCTCGTCCAGCGTCTCGCGATCCCGCGCGAACAGCCGGTGCAACTTCGTCATGCGAATCTTCTTGCCCAACCGCGGATGATAGACCCACATGTCCCGCTGAAACCGTCCGGAGCAGATCCGAAGAATCGCCATGCTGTCCCGGTGCTGCGGGTCCATGTTCCCCTGAATTTTGAACACGAACGCCGAAAAGTCCCCCGACTTCGGCGGGACCGACACGCCCTTACTCTCTCTCGCCACCGGCTCGGGCGCGAATTGAGCCAGCGCGTCAAGAAACGTCTCGACCCCGAAGTTGTTCAACGCACTGCCGAAGAACACCGGCGTCTGCTCACCATTGCGGAAGCGTTGCTCGTCGAAGCGAGGCAGAACCCCTTCCACCAAATCCAGCACCTCACGCAGTTCGCTCGCCTCGTCGGTCCCCATGGCTTCTTCCAGTGCCGATTCCTCAACAGAACTCGTCCACGCCTCCGCCCGCAAGTGCCGGAGATCGGAACTGCGGAACTGCAAAAAGCGTTTGGAGGCCAGGTCGACGACGCCGCGAAACCGGCTGCCGGACCCAACCGGCCAATTCACCGGAGCCGCCGAAATCCCGAGCATCCGTTCCACCTCGTCGATCAGGTCGAGCGGGTCCCGGCCCACGTGGTCCATCTTGTTGATGAACGTCAGAATCGGAATTTTGCGCAGACGGCAGGCCTCAAACAGTTTTCGCGTCTGCGGTTCAATGCCCTTGGCGCTGTCGAGCACCATCACCGCACTGTCCACCGCCGTCAGCGTGCGGTAGGTATCCTCACTGAAATCCTGGTGCCCCGGGGTATCGAGGAGGTTGAACAAGCAACCGGAGTACTCAAACTGCAGAACCGTCGAGGTGATGCTGATCCCCCTGGCCTGTTCAATCGCCATCCAGTCGGAGGTGGCGTGGCCGCGGTTCTTCTTCGGGCGCACCGAACCGGCCGTATGGACGGCGCCGGCATAGAGCAGCAGTTTCTCGGTGAGCGTTGTCTTCCCCGCATCCGGGTGGGAGATGATGGCGAACGTTCGTCGCCGGGAAATCTCGCTCTCCAGGGACGAATCGGCGGCGACGGCGATGGGTGTTTGTGTGATCGACTCTGACGGCAAAGCACTGCTCCAGGTACAAGGAAGAAAAAACTGCCGATGCTCTATTCCACGAAGCAGGAAGGCGCTTCGGCATCGTCAGGCAGTTAGGAGGAGAAGACGCAGTAGAGAATCACATCCGGACTTTCAGTGTACACTGCTCAACCGCGTCAGCGGTGCGATCAACGTGCCGCGCCCTCAGCCGGCCACCGAAACGGGCAGATTGGCGGACTCTACGCCCAAATTCTCCTGCAGAAACGCGGCAAAGAGCCGTTCTCCCTCCGGCCACATCCCATGCCCGGAGGCGACGTTGATATGGCCCAGCGCACCGGCGTTCGCATACCGGGCGCCCCAATCCCGTGCCATCCGCGCCACCCGCTCCGGCGTCGCATACGGGTCAGTCTCGCTGCCGACCACCAACGCGGGGAAGGGAAGCCGCGCCGTCGGCACGGGCGCGAAGCTCACCAGGCTCGGTGGCCGCCGCAATTCGCAATCCAGGTCAGGCGGCGTCACCAGAAATGCCCCAACCACCCGACCGACGTTCACCGACGTCGCCGCCCAATGGGTGACTGTGATGACTCCCAAACTATGTGCGATCAGTACCACCGGCGTCCCCGTCCAGGCGACAGCCTCATCGAGCCCCTTCACCCATTCCTCCCGTACAGCGTCTTCCCAATCGCGTTGTTCAACGCGCCGCATCCGGCCTGCCGAAGCAGTTTCCCACAAAGTTTGCCAGTGCTCGGCCGGCGAGCTTTGCCAGCCAGGAACGGTAAGGAAGGTGAGTGCGGGCGCCATAGGAATTGTATAACATGGGCTCGCTATTTAGCGCCGGATTCAAGTTTGAAAAAGTGAGTCACAAGGGTAGAAAATAATTTTCAAGGAATTGAAACGAAAGCAGATAGGTCCATAGTGCGAGACCGGCTTCGACCGGAAAAAGTAGACAGATTCGATAGAATGGAAGTAGGAAGAGTGTTTCGTCGCTTTTCCGCACACGGAAAGGAATTCCGGCACTTCCGCAGCAGAAAGGACTCTGCCATGACGACAACGACTTTATCCCGCTACGAGGCACTTCACCAGGAAGTACTAACGGCCACAGCGCCATCAACTGAATTGGAGCGCTGGTTCGCCGGCGAGGTTGTCCGGACGATCTGGGAGCACGAAGGCCGCGCCCCAGCGCTCCCTCTTCGGGCCGGCTGCTGCTAGCGCCGGAAAACTCCGGATTAGCCAATTCGAAGCCAATCGGGGCAAGACCGAGCCCGCTCGGTCCAATCGCACCCGGATTTGCGAATACGAAGCCAATCCCGGCGACAGCCACGCCAACCAGCACCGGCCAAGACCCGGGCCAACAGATTTACCAATTCGAAGCCAATCGGGGCAAGACCGAGCCCGCTCGGTCCACTCGCACCCGGATTTGCGAATACGAAGCCAATCCCGGCGACAGCCACGCCAACCAGCACCGGCCAAGACCCGGGCCAACAGATTTACCAATTCGAAGCCAATCGGGGCAAGACCGAGCCCGCCCGGCCCACGCGCACCCGGATTTGCGAATACGAAGCCAATCCCGGCGACAGCCACGTCAACCAGCACCGGCCAGACCCAGGGCAACGGATTTACCAATCCGAAGCCAATCGGGGCAACGCCCAGCCCACCCGGCCCACGCGCACCCGGATTTGCGAGTACGAAGCCAATCCCGGCCACAGCCATGCCAACCAGCACCGGCCAGACCCGGGCCAGCGGATTTACCAATCCGAAGCCAATCGGGGCAACGCCCAGCCCACCCGGCCCACGCGCACCCGGATTTGCGAATACGAAGCCAATCCCGGCCACTGCAGTGCCCACCAGCGCCGGCCAGGGCCAGGCCCAGGGCAACGGATTTACCAATCCGAAGCCAATCAGGGCACCGTTGAGCCCACCCGGCGCACCCGCAACCGGATTTGCGAGTACGAAGCCAATCCCGGCCACAGCCACGCCAACCAGCGCCGGCCAGACCCGGGCCAGCGGATTTACCAATCCGAAGCCAATCAGGGCAACGCCGAGCCCACCCGGCCTACCCGCAACCGGATTTGCGAGTACGAAGCCAATCCAGGCTATGTACCCGGTCCGCCAAAACACAAAGGAGAATCCCGCCCAACTGCGGACAGCGAAATCAAGTGACCCCTTACCAGGGACCTAATCCAGGAACCTTAGTTCCGAGCCCGCATGCTCCGGCTCAACCGCCGCGTTGCACGGTCCGAAATCATCCCGGCAACCTGCCCAAGCAACTCCGGAATGTTCTCGGTCTCAATCAGCATCGACCCGGCCATCTTCGCCGCCTCATACTGCTCCGGCTGCCAAGTCGACAAAATCGCCGTCGCCGGACGATAGTCCAACCCGCGTGCATGCGCCACAACTCGCAACCCGCTTTCGAACGACTCCATATGTAAGTCGCTCAAAATCAAGGAGTATTCCTTCGCGTCCATCTTCGCGATCGCTTCCGCAGCCGATGCCGCCGTGTCCACCCCGTACCCTCCGGCACGCAGGACCGTCTGCAAGGTCAACCGCGACGCGGGATCGTCGTCAACAAGCAAAACCTTCGCCATTTCGAAGGCGCTCGCACTCGGGAACACAGGACATTTGGCTGCTGCCATCAAGATCTCCACCACCAGTGTAGGAGATATAGAATTTTTTCCAAGTACCAAATTGCGCTAGGGACTAGTTCTCAGGTCCCCAAACTCGACTCGCCTCGAAGACTCTGCCGCCATCTGATTGAAAAAGAATGAATTGCCATCTACTGAGAATAAAATCTCAAAAGTAAATAAATCCAGGGCACCTAGTGCCAACCGACGGGGTACCACAACCACACCCGACTAGCCTAGTGCTCCGCCCTTAGCTTAATCCCTAAGGTCATCCCGTCCCGCAGCGGGATCAGACTCGTCAAAAACCGCTCATCGGCGAACAAACGGCGATTAAACGTGTCCACCCCCTCCGTCTCGGCGTCCCGAGGGTCCAGGACCTTCGCCTTCCACAGCGTGTTGTCCGTCACGAACACCCCGCCCGCCCGCACCCGGTCCGGCGCCACGGCATGGACGTCCGGGTACCCGTCCTTGTCGACATCGTTGAAGATCATGTCGAACTCACCCTCGGTCGACGCCAACGCCGCCAGCGCGTCTCCGGTATGCACCGTAATCCGGTCGGCCACCCCGGCCCGTTCGAAATACCCGCGCGCCCGCTCGGCGTTCGCCGGGTCGCCGTCGGAATAGTGGATCTCGCACCCCGGCCCGGCCGCCCGCGCCATCCAGATCGTCGAATACCCGATCGCCGAGCCCAGCTCAAAGATCCGCCGGGCGCCTGTCATCAAAACCAGCTGGGCCAGGATGGTCGCGCATCCCGGCCCAATGATGTTAATCCGGTGGGCGTACGCATACGCCTCCATCTCGGCCAGCACCGGATCCCGGGCCGGTAACAGATCCGCTATGTACTGTTCCAGCGCCGGGTTGACGATCATGACCCGAACACCCTCGCGAAGATCTTGCCGACGTTGGCCAGCTGCCGGTCCATGGCGAACGCCGCCTCGATCTTCTCCATGCTCAAATGCGCCCGGACTTCCGGGTCATTCTCGATTGCTTGGCGGAAGCTCGTCTCGGTCTCCCACGACCGCATGGCGTGGCTCTGCACCAGCTTGTAGGCCTGCTCGCGCAGCATCCCGGCCGCGGCCAGATCCAGCAGCAGTTGTCCGCTGAAGATCAGCCCCTGCGTCAGGTTCAGGTTCTTCAACATCCGCTCCGGATGCACCCGCATGCCTTCCACCAGCCAGATGGTCTTGGCCAGCAGGTAGTCGGCCAGGATGCAGGAATCGGGCAGGATCACCCGCTCCACCGACGAGTGCGAAATGTCCCGCTCATGCCACAGCGAGATGTTCTCGTAGGCCGCCTGCACGTTCCCGCGCACCACCCGCGCCAGCCCGCAGATCTGCTCGCACGTCACCGGGTTCCGCTTGTGCGGCATCGCGCTCGAACCCTTCTGGCCAGGGGCGAATGGCTCCTCGGCTTCCCGCACCTCGGTCCGCTGCAGGTGGCGGACTTCCATCGCGATCTTCTCGCACAAAGCCGCGATCAGCGCCAGCGCGTTGATGAAGGCGGCATGCGAATCGCGGCTGATGACCTGGCTCGCAATCGCCGCCGGCCGCAGCCCCAGCCGTTCACAGATCGCCTCTTCCGCCTCTGGCCCGATGTGGCCGAATGTGCCAACGGCGCCAGAGATCTTCCCGCACCGCATGTCCTCGGCCGCCTCGGCCAGCCGCTTGCGGTTGCGGCGCAACTCGTCGTACCACAGTGCCAGCTTCAGCCCGAACGTATACGGCTCGGCGTGGATGCCGTGCGTGCGGCCCATCTGCACCGTGTTCTGGAACTCGTAGGCGCGCGTCTTCAACGCCGCCAATAGCTTCTCCACGCCGGCCAGCAACAGCTCGGCCGACTGCTTCACCTGCAGCGCCTGCGCCGTGTCCACAACGTCGTTCGACGTCATCCCGTAGTGGAACCAGCGCGAGGCTTCGCCGACGCCAGCCGCCGCCATCTTCTCCGCCACCGCTGTGGTGAAGGCGATCACGTCGTGTTTCACTTCACGCTCAATCGTGAAGAGCCGCTCGACGTCCACCGCGGCGTGCGCGCGCAGTGCCTGCGCCGCCTCCAGCGGGACTTCGCCCAGGCCGGCCAGCGCCTCGCTGGCCGCCACTTCCACCTCCAGCCAGCAGGCGTACTTATTCTCGTCGCTCCAAATGCGGCCCATCTCAGGGCGCGTGTACCGTGCAATCATGCGTCCTACCAGTCTAGTAGGTGAACACGGGGGTCTGCTTCTTCGGTTCGGCCACGTGCAGCCGCGGCGTCACGCCGCGCGTCTCCAGCGCCTGCACTGCCATCTGTTCCACCAGCGTCGGATAGTTCGTGTTTTCGCTCAAATGGCCCAAAATCAGTGTGGAAACCGACGTGTCCATGTCCTGCGTAATGAAGTCGTAGGCGGCGTCGTTCGACAGATGCCCCTTGCGGCCCATGATGCGTTGCTTGATCGACCACGGGTACGGGCCCACCTTCAGCATCTCCAGATTGTGGTTGGATTCCAGCAGCAACAGGTCTGTGCCCCGCAGGTGCATCTTGATCGAATCGGGCATGTAGCCCAGGTCGGTGACAACGGCCGCGCGGACGCCATCCGCGCGAACCGTGTACCCCACCGGGTCCACCGCATCGTGCGGAATCGTAAAACTGCCGATCTCGATGTCGCCGATCTGAAACCCCGTGCCGGCCGCGAAGGTCTCCTTCGGCGTGCGGATCTCGTCCCAGTCCAGCGCCTCGGCGGTCAGATGGGTGCAGTAGATCGGCTTGCCCACCGTCCGCCCGATCACCGGCAGGCCCAGGATATGGTCGGAGTGTTCGTGGGTGATCAGAATGGCGTCAATCTTATCCAGGCTCTCGCCAATCGAGGCCAGCCGAGCCACCGTTTCGCGCCGGCTGAGCCCGGTGTCGATGAGGATGCGCGTCTTCTCCGTGCCGATAAATACGGAGTTTCCCGAGCTCGAAGATGCCAAAACGCAGAATTTCAGAATAAAAACACCCCGCAAACTAGGGTACCGCGACTATGTGTAGTACCGATTATTCACAAATCTACAGCATTGGTGAGAGTTTTGTCTGCCCCCGCCCACTATGCAAATAGAGGTATCGAATTATGGCTGTCACGAAACCACGTAACCGACTGGTGAACTTCCGGGTAAGCGAAGACGAATTCCAAAGCCTGCGAGAGGCTTGCGAAACGGGCGGCGCCCGTTCTATTTCCGACTTCGCCCGCTGCGCGGTGCTCACCACGCAGGGTGGGAAGCCCGAGAGCGACGACGTTTTGCGTCTCCGCCTGGCACTGATTGAAGAAAAGATGGGCGAAGTGGACGCGAAGCTCCTGCTGATTGCCCGCATGCTGCGCGACACCGCTCCGCCGTCGATGATGTCGGCCGGCGCCGCGCAGTACAGCTAGGACGAACTTCCGGGCCTACGCCGGCACTGGTGCCGGCGTAGGATTCTCGGCCTTTTCCGGGACCAGTTGTTCCGTCGGGTCGATAAAGACATACAGCGCCGCGCTGATCAGCAGCATCACTGCCAACGGGATCAGCGCCTTGTTGTAGTCGTTGCCCAACCACTTCACCAAATAGCCGAACAGCGCGGTGCTGGCAAAGCTGCCCACCTGGCCCGCCATGTTCATGGAGCCGCTTACGGAACCGGCGTACTTCTTGCCGATATCCATGCAGATGGCCCAGGAAACTGGCAGCATGCAGTCCATGCTCCCGTAGCCGAGCGCCAGGAAGAGTACCGCGAGTTCCCGGTTTTCGGTTTGGGACGTGCCCAGCATGAACAGTCCGGAGAGCGCCAGCCCAGCCGAGCCGATCACTCGGCGGCCGATCTTCAGGCCATATTTCTTGCTCAGATAATCGCTGGCGACGCCGCCCGACAGGTTGCCCACGATGCCGAATAGGAAGGGCAGGGTGGCCCAGAGTTTCATCTCGTTTTCCGAGAAGCCACGGCCGCGCTGCAGGTAGGTGGGCAGCCAGCCCAGATAGAAGTACGAGCCCCAGCAGTAGGTGTGATACATCGCCAGCAGGATCCAGAAATTGCTGGAGCGCAGGACCTGTTTCCAGGGCAGGGAGACGTGGGCGGCCGCTACCTTCGGCGTTCCGATCAGCTCCAGTTCTTCTTTGCTGATGCCGGCCTTGTCGCGCGGATTGTCACGTGCGTAGAGATACCACCAGGCCGTCCACACCACGCCCACCGCGCCGAAGATGTAGAACGACGCCCGCCACCCGTATAGCTGCTGAATCGGGACCACCAGGAACGGCGCCAGAGCGCCGCCCAGCCGGGAGGCGGCCCAGGTGATGCCGACCGCGCGCGCCCGTTCATGCGTCGGGAACCAGCGGGACACCGAGGCCGAGATGTTCGGATACGCCCCCGCCTCGCCTGCGCCAAAGAAGAATCGGACGATGAGCAGGAAGTAGTAGTTCGTCGCCAGGCCGGTCAGCGCCGTGAAGGCCGACCACCACAAGACGATACGCGCCAGAATGTTGCGAGGCCCGTACTTGTCGCCCCAAACCCCGGCGGGGATCTCGAATGCGGCGTAGGAGAGAGTGAAGGCCGACAGAATCAATCCCCAGCTCTCCGTACTGATGGTTAGCTCATCCTGGATTCGCGTGCCCGCGAGGCCGATACAGACGCGGTCCAAGTAGGTGATGATCGACAGCAAAACGAGTAGCGAAAGAATCCGGTAACGATACGGCATAAGCCGCCTATTCTGTCACAGGTGATAGTATTCGTGCATGCGCTGGACCGCCCTTGCCGCCCTTTCTTTGACTTTGTTTGCCGATACGGACTGGCCGCGGTTCCGCGGACCGAATGGCGCCGGTGTCACCGATGGCAGCCCGCCGGTGGAATTCGGGCCAGGGAAGAACGTGGCTTGGAAGGTGGCGCCGCCGTCGGGTAAGTCCTCGCCGGTGATCGTGGGTGGGACGCTGATTCTGACCGGCCACGCCGGGGAGGCGCTGTTGACGGTGGCCTATGACGCCGCCAGCGGCAAGGAGCTTTGGCGCCGCGAACTGAAGCGGCGAAACACCCAAAAACGCCACAAGCTAAACGATGTGGCGGCACCCACGGCGGCCGCCGATGGCCAGCGCGTGGTGGTGTTCTTTACCGAGTTCGGGCTGGCCAGTTATTCGCTCGATGGCAAGGAAGAGTGGACGCTGCCGCTGGGAGAGATGGGGAGCATGCAGGGCGTGGCGGCGTCGCCGGTGCTGCATGGAGACTCGGTGTATCTGGTCATCGATCAGGCACGGGATTCCTTTGTGATTGCGGTGAACGCGGCCAACGGCGAACAACGCTGGCGCCAGCCGCGGCCGGACGCGCCGGGAGGAATTTATTCGACGCCGGTGCTGTTCACGGCCGGGCCGGAGCCGGTGCTGGGCGTGTTGGGGGACATCGAGCTGTCGGCCTATTCACTCAAAACGGGCGAGCGGGTATGGTGGGTGTCGGGGCTGCCGAGCCAGGCGAAGACGTCGCCGGCGGTGGCCGGGGACCGGATCATCTTGTCGGTAAATGCGATGGCCGAGGAGTCGCAGATTCCGGTGTTCGCCGCGCTGAACGAGGGGAAGAGCCTCGCTCTCGCCAATGCCAAAGGCGTACCGCGGGCGGTGTTTCCGACCGTGGACAAGAACCGTGACGAGGTGTTGGACGAAGCAGAATGGAATGGCTTCCGGGCGCAGGCGCTGCAGCCATCGGCCACGCTTTCGATCCGGCCGAAGGGGCGCGGGGACCTGACGAAGACGGCGGTAGAGTGGCGCGCGCAGCGGGCGGTACCCAATGTGCCGTCGCCATTGGTGGCGGGCGGATTTGTGTATACGGTACGCAATGGCGGGGTGGCCGGGATCTATGATCTGGCGACCGGAGAAGTGAAGAAAGAGTTCCGGTTGCCGGGGGCGCTGGGGGATTACTACGCCTCGCCGGTGGCGGCGGGTAAGTACATTTACTTCGCCAGCATGGAGGGTAAGATCACGGTGTTGGAGGCGGGCGCGGACGGGCATGTGGCGTCATCGGTGGCGATGGAGGAAGAGGTGTTCGCCACGCCGGCCATCGTTGGTGATACTTTATATCTGCGTACACAGTCAGGACTTTATTGCTTCCGTAAGTGAAGGAGTTACTCCGTTGCGGTATACCCTCTTTTTCCTTGTAAGTACGGTGCTGCTTTCGCAGACCTTTCCGATGGAAGTTCATCGAGGGAAGCAGGACGGGACGATGCAGATTTCCATCCCGGTGGCGACCTTGCCGATGGTGCGGGCGAGTGGCGAATGGCGCAGCACGCTGGAGGTGACTTACATCATCCAGGGCGAGGGCGGGGCGGAGTTGGACCGGGCGGGCGAGGCGGTGGAGATCAAGATGGACGACCGCCGGCGGCGGTTCATGCTGTCGCAGGCGCTGACGTTGACGAGGCCATTGGGGGCCGATCCGCGGGCGACGGCGTTGCGCGTGGAGGTGCGGCATAAGGGATCGAGCGCGTTTGGCGCGGCGAAATTGGAGTTGAGCGGGGCGCCGTTTTATGTGGGGGGCGGCGTGGCGCTGGTGCCGTTCCAGGTGGCGCGGCCGGAGGCGAAGATGGTGACCGGGCTGACGGCCGCCGATGTGCGGCTGTTGGAGGACGGGGTGGAGCAGGCGGCGACGGTGTACGCGGCCGGTGTGTTGCCGGCGGAGTCGGCGCCGGTGGAGATCGCGTTGCTGTATGACTGCAGCGGGAGCGTCCGCGCGGGCGGGAGTTTGGACCCGCTGGTGGTGCGGAAGGGGATGCTGGATTCGTTCCCGGAGGCGCGGATTGCGGTGTATGGATTTAGCGAGGGGCTTACCCAACTGGTGGGTTTCACCCGGAGTGAGGCGGAGTTGCGGCGGGCATCGGGCGCGCTGCAGGGGGTACAGGCGAGAGGCACTTATCTGTTCTCTAACATCGCGGAGGTGGTGCGGCGGTTCGACCGGACGCACGCGGCGATCCGGATTGTGGTGGTGTTCTCTGATGGGGAGACTAACCGGACGTGGGATAGCGAGACCGCAACGGACGTGATGCGACTGGCGCGTGAGGCGGGGGTTGCGATCTACCCTGTGTACACCGGACCGCCGATGGACATGACCCAACCGCGGCCGGGGCGGCCTCCGTCGGCGCCGCGGATGAGTGCGGGCTTTTCCGCGGCCGATTTCCAGCGATTGACCGAGACCGGTGGCCGGAGTTTCACGAAGGCGAATGGCGCGGATCTGCTGCCGCTGCTGTTGGGGGAAATTGCGAAGACGGTGAAGGAATCCTATGTGGCCGGGTATCAGCCGGCGGCGGGGGAGAAGGCGAGGGCGCGGCGGGTGCAGGTGGCGCTGCGGGATCCTGAGCGGGGCGTGGTGATTGGCGGTTCTCGGACGGTGGTGAAGTAGGATGCGGGCCGGGGTGCTGCGGTTGGGGCAGGAGGGCGCCGATTGGGTGGGCCGGATTGCCGAGACGGTGAAGGAGTCGGATGTGGCGGAGGGGGAGGGCGTGGTGATTGGCGGTTCTCGGACGGTGGTGAAGTAGGATGCGGGCCGGGGTGCTGCGGTTGAGGCAGGAGGGCGCCGATTGGGTGGGCCGGATTGCCGAGACGGTGAAGGAGTCGGATGTGGCGGAGGGGGAGGGCGTGGTGATTGGCGGTTCTCGGATGGTGGTGAAGTAGGATGCGGGCCGGGTTGCTGCTGTTGGTTCCGGTGCTGTTGGCGCAGACGCTGCCGCTGGACGTCCGACGCGGGGAGCGGGAGGGGACGGTCGTCTTTGCGGTGCCGGGGGCTTCGTTGCCGCTGGTGCAGGAGGGCGCCGATTGGGTGGGCCAGTTGGAGATGGTTTACCGGGTGATGGGGGCCGATGGGCAGGTAATGGATCAGGCGGCGGAGACGGTGCCGCTGCGGGTAACGGCGGCGCAGAAGGCCGCGATGGCATCGCAGGCGGTCCGTATCGCGCGGCCGTTGCCGGCGGTGGCGGGCGCGGTGGAGTTGCGGGTGGCCATGACGGTCCGGCCTGCCGGGACACAGTTCGCGGGCACGATGGCGTTGGGCGGAGCGACGTTCCAGGTGGACACGAATGTGGCGTTGGTGCCGTTTCAGGTGGAGAAATCGACGGGTTCGTTTTTGACCGATTTGCGGGCGGAGGAGATCCGCCTTCTGGAAGATGGCGTGGCGCGGGAGGTGGCGTTGCAGATGGTGGGCCGGCAGGGGCCGGCGGCGGTTCCGGTGGACATCACACTATTGCACGACCGCAGCGGGAGCATGGGGGACACCAGCGCCTACAACGCCGAGGTGTTCCGGAAGGGTTTGCTGGACGAGTTTCCGAATGTGCGGATCGCCATCTACGGGTTCAGCGATGACTTGGTGCGGTTCACGCCGCACACGCGGGATGTGGAGGCGCTGAACCGGGCGTCGGCGCTGGTGGCGTCGATTGCGCCGCGATCGACACCACTGTTTTCGAGTATCTCGCGGACGATTGGCGGGTTCGATTTGGGGCGGGCGGCGGTGCGGATTCTGATCGTACTTTCGGATGGGAAGGCGTCCCGTGCGGATTCTGATTCGTTTGCGTCCGTGCTGCAAACCGCGCGCCGGGCTGGGGTGGCGATTTATCCGGTATTGGTGGCAACGCCGATGCCGGCGAAAGTGTCCCCTCCCCCACCCCCGCCGCCGCGGCCGCCGGTGCCGCGCAACAAGAAAGGCGAACCAGCAACGCCGGTGAACCAGACGGCCGACGTGGAGATGCGCCGTATGCAACAGGCACAGGGTACGGCGGCGCTGAGCGAATCGGTGGCCGATTATGGGCGGCTTGCGCGCAGCGGCGGAATGTTGTTGACTCTCGTACCGTCGGGCAATAGCTTGCCCGGGTTGTTCGCTGAGATTGCGAAAACATTGCGGTATTCGTATGTGGCCAGCTACCGGCCATCGAAAGGAACGCGAGAGGTGAAGGTGGAAATGGTGTACAAGAAGCGCGGGAAGGTAATTGGCGGGGTGCGGACGGTGGTGCGATGATCCGGGCGGCGATCCTGCTGTTGTTGCCGGTGGCGTTGGCGCAGACGGTGCCGATGGAGGTGCGCTACGGAGCGCAGACGGGGACGGTGCAGTTTTCGATTCCTGGCACTTCGGTGCCGCTGGTGGCGGAGGGCACCGATTGGGTGTGTACGCTCGAGATTGTCTACCGCGTGACGGACCGGGAGGGCAAGACGCTGGACCAGGCGACGGAGACGATTCCGGTTCGTTTGAACGCGGCGCAGAAGCAGGCGGCGGTGGCGCAACCGTTGGCGCTGACGCGACCGTTGCCCCGGCATCCGGCGGCGGCGGAGTTCCGGGTGGAGATGACGGGGAGGCCGGCTGGGGTGACGTTCGCGGGTTCGTTGCCTTTGGGGGCGGCCTCCTTTTCGACGGAGGTGAGCGTGGCGCTGCTCCCGTTCCAGGTAGAGCAGGCCGGGGGGAAGCTGGCGACCGATTTGAAGGACGACGATGTTGCGGTTATGGACGGCGGGGAGGAGCGGAAGGCGAAGGTGTCTGCGATTGGCGGGCGACAGGCGGACGCGATGCCGTTGGACATTACGCTGCTGTTTGACCGGAGCGGGAGCATGCGCTCCGGCGCGGGGGCGGATCCGGAGATCTTCCGGAAGGGGATTCTGGATGAGTTTCCGACGGCGCGGGTGGCGGTTTATGGCTTCAGCGACAAGCTGATGCAGTTTACGGCGCACACGCGGGACGAGGCGGCGTTGCAGAGGGCGGTGTCGCAGTTGAACAAAGTTCCGCCGGCGGGTACGCCCTTGTATTGGGCGGTGGCGGAGGCGATTGGGCGGTTCGACCGGAAGCGGCCGGCTCTGCGGATTCTGGCGGTGTTTTCCGATGGGTTGGACAGCGGCAGCGACGTGACGTTTGCACAGGCGATGCGGGAGGCGCAGGCGGCTGGGGTTTCGATTTACCCGGTTGTGGTGGCTAGTGCGGCGCCGCCTCCGTCCTCCGCTTCGCGGCGAGCGAAGAAGGGAAGCGCGGTGACGCCGACGATGGATTTGGCTGGAGCCGCGATGCAGTTCCGCCAACTGGCGGATTCGGGCGGGCAGGACATGTCGGCCGTGCCGGGCGCCGACAATGTGGCGGTTCTTTTCCGAGAGATGACGAAGAAGTTGCGGGGTGCGTATGTCGCCGCGTATCAGCCGGCGGAAGGGGAGCGGACGGTGCGTGTGGTGCTGCGGGATCCATCGCGCGGGAAGGTGATTGGCGGGACGCGGACGGTGGTGCGGTAGCTATTTGCGCAGCGCGGCCTGGGCGGCGGTGGTGGCGGCGTTGACGAGGTCGACCGGCTTCATCTGCTTCTTCACGACGAAGGAGAAGAGTTCGTTTTTGCGGGCGACGACAAGCTGGCTTAGAGATTCGTTCCAAAAGGCTTTTTCACCGACGCTGGGGATCCAGGTGAGCTTTTGAGGTTTCACGGTGAGTTGCTGGCCGTCGCGATCGACGGTGTACCCCTTGGTGAGTTTTTCAAACCGGGCGTCGAGTTCCTTGATGGCGTTCGGAATGGGCTCGATGCGGATACTGAAAGACTCATTAGCGCGAGCAGGCACATGGCGGCCGCTGCGGAGGGCTTCGCGGAGTTGGGGGCCGGTGGGCGGGATGCCCATCCAGATATAGCCGCAACTATCGGCGCGGACGGTGCGAATGGGGGTGGATTCGGGGATTTCGAAGACCTGCCGCAGATCCTGTTCCGGGAGATAGGAACAGGGATCTGTGGCGGCCAGGAAGAAGAACAACAGCGGTGTCACAGCTATGCCTTTAGATGCTTTGCGAGGAAGGGAACTCCGGCGCCGCCGTGGAAGAGGTGGTCGCCGTCGAAGATTTCGTGCTGGGCGGATTCGGCGGCGCCGAGGGCCGCGTAGACCTGCTTGACGTGGGCGAAGGCTTCCTTGCTGGCGGCGATGGGGAAGATGGGGTCTCGTTCGCCGCTTTCGACGTAGAGCGGCCGGGGGGCGATGAGGCTGGCCACGTCGTAGTTTTCGCACCAGTTGAGAATGCCGGGCACGTAGTTATCGATGCAATGCGACATGGCGACGATGGAATCTTTGAACGTGTTCAAGTATCCGCTGATCATGGCCACTTTGAGGCGCGGTTCGAGTGCGGCGGCGAAACTGGTGACGGTGCCACCGCCGCTGATGCCCATGACGCCGACGCGGGCGGGGTCGAGTTCCTTGCGGGTTTCGATCCAATCGATGGTCCGCATGACGTCGTAGACGCGCCAGCCGACCATGGTTTCTCCGAGGAGGAGCGCGGCGCCGGCGACGGGCTGGCAGGCGGAGGTGCCGAGCCCTTTTTTCGAAGTGCGGGTATCGCGACGGCAACCGAAGGCCATGGGTTCAATGGCGACGGCGGCCATGCCGGCTTCGACGACCTGGATGGCGAAGTCGTGCTGGTAGCCGGCTTTATCGGTGCGGTCGCGGCCTTTGTCGTCGATGCCGACGATGTCATCGACACCGCGGCCGTGGCCGGGGACGCAGATCATGGCGGGGACGGGGCTCTTGGCGGATTTCGGGGTGAGGAGGTAGCCGAGGACGGCGACGCCGGGTTGGGACTCGATGACGAACTTTTCGCGGCGGTAGGTGGGGAAGTCGCGGACTTCGAGGGTGATGGGGTTGAGGGGGGACTTCGATTTGGGGAAGGCGCCGACGAGCTCTTCGACCTTGGCGCGGAGCTTCTTTTGCCAGGCTTCGGTGGCGCGTTTGTTGGCAGGTTTGTAGGTGAGTTGCAGGGGCGCGGCGGCGTGGCGGCGCATGGTGTAGGCGACGGGGTCGAAGGCGGGGAGGGAGACCTTGTTTTCAAAGCCGTTGAGGGCGCCGGTATAGGTGGTTTCGGCGGCGGGGTTGGCGGCGGCCGTGGAGAGCGCGGCGGCGGCGAGGCCGAAGCGGCGGCGATTGATTTTAGTGGGCATTAGTCCTCCTTTTTCTTCCCTTGTTCCTGGAGTTTGTCCACCAGCGCGGTCGGGGGATTGACGAGCAGGGCAATGAGAACGACGAAAAACGCGGCGAAGAGCATGCCGCCGACGATCAACCAGTCCAACGCGGGAAGGAATATCACTTTCCTAGTTTAGCTGGTGGCGGCAGGGGCGGGTGGTGTCAGGATCTATGAAAAATGGAAGAAAAGGGACAAGGGTGGTTGTCCCCTTATTAGGAAAATGGATAGTGTGGGGCGGGGGCGGGGGCGTTAGAGGTTGACGTCTTGGGCTTCGTCGAAGACGTTGGCGGGCAGTTTGATGCCGCCGATGCGGAGGCGTTCGAGGATGGCTGGCGTTTCGCCGCTCCATTCGAAGCGGCCCTGCACTTTACCTTCCGCCGTTACGCCGATGCGGCGGAAGCGGAAGATGTCGCGCACTTCGATGTGATCGTGCTGGATGCCGATTACCTCGGAGATGTTGATGATTTTGCGGGAGCCATCCTGGAGACGGGAAACCTGCACTACCATCTTGATGGCGCTGGCGAGCTGTTGGAGGATGACTTTGGTGGGGATTTCGAGATCCGCCATGAGGATCATCGCTTCCAGACGGGAGAAGGCGTCGCGGGGCGAGTTGGCGTGGATTGTGGTCATCGACCCTTCCACACCGGTGTTCATGGCCTGCAACATGTCGAGCGCTTCGGCGCCGCGGCACTCGCCGACGACGATACGATCCGGACGCATACGGAGGGCGGTGCGGACCAGTTGGCGCTGGTTGATGCCGCCCTCTTTGTTGAGATTCGGCGGGCGGGTTTCGAACTTGATGACGTGGCGTTGCTGGAGCTGGAGTTCGGCCGTGTCCTCGATGGTGATGATGCGTTCATCGGAGGGGATGAAGCGGCTGACGGCGTTCAGCGTCGTCGTTTTGCCGGAGCCGGTACCGCCGGAGATGAGGATGGTGGTTTTGGCCTGGACGCATGCGGCGAGGAACTGCAGCATGGTGGGCATGATCGTTTTGTTGGCGATCATTTCGTCGCTGGTGATGACGTGGCGGCCGAAGCGGCGGATGGAGAGCGAGGGGCCGTCCAAGGCGAGTGGCGGGATGATGGCGTTGACGCGGGAGCCGTCTTTGAGGCGGGCATCGACGATGGGTTGGGCTTCATCGACGCGGCGGCCGACCTGGGCGACGATCTTTTCGATGATGTGGAGCAGGTGGGCGTTGTCGCGGAACCGAACGGGCGTGAGTTGCAGGCGGCCCTGACGTTCGATGAACACCTTGTCGAAGCTGTTGACCAGGATGTCGGAGATGCTGGCTTCTTTGAGCAGCGGTTCGAGGGGCCCCAATCCGAGGACTTCGTCGAGCACTTCTTCGACGATCTTGTTCTGCTCGGCGGTGGTCATCGGGACGCGCTCATCATCGAGCAGCTTTTCCACGACGCGGCCGATTTCGCTACGGACGCGCTCCTTGGGGATGGAGGAAACGCGGTCGACATCGAGGACGCCGATTAACTTTTTGTGAATTTCCGATTTGAGTTCGAAGTAGCGGTCCGTGGTGCGGGCGGCGTTTGAGGTGGCCGGATGTCGTTCCTTTGGCGCTTCACGTTCGGGGGCGCTGGTGGCGCCGGGGCGCTTGGCTGCGGGCGTTCCGGCGGGGCGCGGGGCCTTGGCAACGGTCTCGGTGGCCTTGGCGGCCATCAACTGGGCCAAAGACGGGCGGCCGGCGGGAGCCGGAGAGGATTCAGGCGGTTTGGGGTCGGTGGACACGCGTGGGAAAAATTCTCAAACCCAAGGTAGCATGAGAAGTTGCTGACAAGACGTCAATTTGCCCTCGCCGCGCTGGCCCAGGTGGCGCCACGGCGGCCGAACGTCCTGTTTGTGTTGTGCGAGGGTTGGCGGCGGCAGGCGCGGCCGGGGGTGCAGGTGGGGCGGTTAGCGGCGGAGGGCGTGGCGTTTACGCGGGCCTACGTGGCCAATCCGGCGGGCGGGCCGTCGCGGGCGGCGTTGCATACGGGACGGTATCCGCATGCGGTGTCGGTGCCCTGGGACGGGCAGAGGCTGGCGGCGGAGTATGCGTGTTTGGCGGATGGGTTCGCGACGGCGGGGTATGAGACGGGATTTGTGGGGAAGTGGGATTTGGATGGGGCGGTGGGGGCGACGCGGCGCGGGTATGCGTATTGGGCGGATGGCGGCACGGCGGATGGGCGCGTGGAATTGGCTGTGGCGCATTTGCGGAAGAAGCGGACGGCGCCGTACTTTTTGTTTGTTTCGTTGGGCGCGGGGCGGGCGGGGAAGGGCGAGGCGGCTGAGGATCTGGCGGTGCGGGAGAATGTGCCGGCGGCGAAGGTGGCTGAGGCGCGGCGGGCGTTGGCGGGGTATGAGGCGGAGTGCCTGGAGATGGACGCGCGGGTGGGGAAGTTGTTGGCGGAGGCGGGGGCAAATACGTTGGTGGTGTTTACTTCGGACCACGGCGCGATGTTGGGGAGCCATGGGCTGGAGGGGGCGGGTGTGTTCTACGAAGAGTCGGCCGGGGTGCCGTTGGTGATGCGGTGGCCGGGGCGGTTGGCGGCGGGTGCCCAACAGGATTGGCTGTTTGACAACGTCGATGTGGCGCCGACGCTGCGGGGGCTGTGCGGGGTGGACGGGATGGAAGACGCGCAGGGGGAGGACCGATCGGCGTTGATTGTGGGCGGCGGGAATGGGGCGCGGCCGGAGTCGGTCTATTTGCAGGGGGAGTTGGGGACGCCGCGGGAGTGGCGGATGGTGATTCGGGGTTGGGATAAGTTAGTGGTGGACCGGGCGCTGAAGGTGACGCACCTATATAATCTGGCGCAGGACCCATTTGAGAAAGACAACCTGGTGGTGGATCGGGCCTCGATCCGGCGGCAGGAGGAGTTACTGGCGTTGATGCGCCGGTGGATTATCAAAACGGCCGACCGTGTGCCCTATCCGGGCGCGATGCGGCGGTAACAGGAGAAGACGATGAGCGAAAAAATTGACGTGATTGCGCATTTGCATGCGGCCGAAGGGCACCTGGATGTGGTGCGGGAGGCGCTGGAGAGCTTTGTCGCGCCGACGCGGTTGGAAGAGGGTTGCCTGCGGTACGACCTGTTTCAGGACGTGAGCGATCCGTTGAAGTTCACCTTCATTGAAGAGTGGACGAGCCCGGCGGCGTTGGAGGCGCATTCGAACTCGGCGCATATTGCTGCGGGGCGTGCGAAGATGGCAGGCAAGCTGTCGCAGCCGGGTTGGGTGCAGGTGGCCAAGCGGATTCTGTAATTGGGGACGGGCACGCCGCCGGCCGGCGGCGGCGTGTTATCCCTTTGGTAATGAGAAACGCGGAGCGCGAGCGGCTGGCGAAGGCGGAGAGCCAGGAGGAGCATTGGCGGCGTTGGGGGACGTATATCTCCGACCGGGCGTGGGGCACGGTGCGCGAGGACTATTCGGCGAACGGGACGGCGTGGGACTATTTTCCGTTTGAACACGCGCATCTGCGGGCGTACCGGTGGAGCGAGGACGCGCTGCTGGGATGGTGTGACAATCACCAGCGGATCTGTTTCGGGCTGAGCTTGTGGAACGGGCGGGACTCCATTTTGAAGGAGCGCCTGTATGGGCTGAGTGGGCCGCAGGGGAACCATTCGGAGGACGTTAAAGAGCTCTATTACTACCTGGACGCGACGCCGACTCATTCCTACTGCAAGGGGCTGTACAAGTATCCGCAGGCGGCGTTTCCGTACGCGCAACTGGCGGAGGAGAGCCGGCGGCGGACGCGACAGGATCCGGAGTTTGAACTGGTGGACACGGGGGTGTTTGACCAGGATCGTTACTTTGATGTGACGGTGGAGTATGCGAAGGCCGGCGTGGACGACACGCGGATTCGCATCACGGCGGTGAATCGCGGGCCGGAACGGGCGGCGCTGTGGGTGTTGCCAACGGTTTGGTTCCGGAATACTTGGACGTGGGGGAGGTCGAGCGAGAGGGCGCCGGTGATGGGGGCTGAGGGCGAGGAGACGGTGGCGCTGCAGACGCCGGGGCTGGGCGAGTATGTGTTCACTTGTCCTGGGACGGAGGAGTTACTGTTTACCGAGAACGAGGGGAACGCGCTGCGGCTGTGGGGCGTGCCGAACCGATCGTACACGAAGGACGCGTTTGGGCAGTATGTGATTGAGGGCAACGCGGCGGCGGTGAATCCGGCGCGGACGGGGACGAAGGCGTGCGGGGTGTATGCGTGGCATCTGGCGCCGGGGGAGGAGCGGTCGATCACGTTGCGGCTGGCGCCGCGCGGAGCGGCGGCAGGGGAGGATGACGCGGTTGTCTTCGCGGCGCGGATTGCGGAGGCCGAGAGCTTCTACGCGTCGGTTCCTTCGGTGCCTTTGTCTGCTGATGGGACGGCCGTTTGCCGGCAGGCGTTCGCGGGATTGCTGTGGACGAAGCAGTTCTTTCATTACGTGGTGGAGGAGTGGTTGCAGGGCGATCCTTCGACGCCCGCGCCACCGCCGGGGCGGCGGTATGGGCGGAACGCGCAGTGGCCGCACTTGTTCAACGAAGACGTGATTTCGATGCCGGACAAGTGGGAGTATCCGTGGTACGCGGCGTGGGATCTGGCGTTCCATATGGTGCCGTTGGCGATGATCGATGCCGACTTCGCCAAGCGGCAAATGGCGCTATTTCTGCGCGAGTGGTACATGCATCCGAACGGGCAGATTCCGGCGTATGAGTGGGCGCTGGGGGACGTGAATCCGCCGGTGCATGCGTGGAGTTGCTGGCGGATTTTCCAGATCGACCGGCGGCTGAACGGGCGGGCGGATCACGCGTTTTTGGAACGCTGTTTTCACAAGCTGCTGATGAACTTCACGTGGTGGGTGAACCGGAAGGACGATTTAGGGAACAACATTTTTGAGGGTGGGTTTCTGGGGCTGGATAACATCGGCGTGTTTGACCGTTCGGCGCCGCTGCCGATGGGCGGGACGATTGAGCAGAGCGACGGCACCAGTTGGATGGCGATGTATTCGCTGAATATGTTGACGATTGCGCTGGAGCTGGCGCAGATCAACCACACGTACGAAGACGTGGCGAGTAAGTTTTTTGAACACTTCCTGTACATTGCCAGTGCGGCGAACGGGCGCGACCAGGACGCGCTGTGGGACGAGGAAGACGGGTTCTACTACGACTTGCTGCGGCTGCCGAGCGGGGAGTGGTTCCGGATGAAGCTGCGGTCGATGGTGGGGATCATTCCGTTGTTTGCGATGGAGACGATTGACCCGGCGGTGATCGACAAGCTGCCGGGGTTCCGGAAGCGGATGCAGTGGTTTGTGCGGAACCGGCCGGACCTGTGCGGGAACCTGGCGTCGATGACGGAGAAGGGTGTGGGCGAGCGGCGAATGCTGTCGCTGGTGGGGCCGCGGCGGTTGCGGCGGATATTGGAAAGAGTCCTGGACGAGAAGGAGTTTCTGTCGCCGTACGGGATCCGGGCGTTGTCCCGGCATCACGCGGAGCACCCGTATCAGCTGGCTGTGGACGGGGCGACGTATGAGGTGCGGTATGAGCCGGCGGAATCGAGCACGGGTTTGTTTGGCGGGAATTCGAACTGGCGCGGGCCGATCTGGTTTCCGGTGAATTATCTTCTGATCGAGTCGTTGCAACGGTTTCATTTCTACCTTGGCGAAGACTACAAGGTGGAGTTTCCGACGGGGAGCGGGAACAGGATGGACCTGTGGGAGGTGGCGGCGGCGCTGTCGCAGCGGATGTCGGCGTTGTTCCTGAAGGACAAAGACGGGCGGCGACCGGGCATGGGGCCGCATCCGAAATTCCACACCGATCCGCACTTCCGGGATCATCTATTGTTCTACGAATATTTCCACGGTGACACCGGGGCCGGGCTGGGGGCGAACCACCAGACGGGATGGACCGCGCTAATCGCGAAGCTGTTGACGCAGAATGGAGAGTAATGCGCTTTTTACTGGTTCTTGCTTGCTTTGGGATTTTGGCGGCACAGCCGCGACATGGCGTGAAGCCGCAGCGGATGGTGATTCGCGGGGCGACGGTGGTGGAGGGCAACGGCACGCCGGCGGCGGGGCCTGTCGACATCGCCATTGAAAACGGCGTGATCACCGCCGTCGGGCGCGCCGCGGCGCAGCCGGGCGACGTGGTGATTGATGCCAAGGGCAAGTATGTTCTGCCGGGGCTGATCAATCTGCACGGGCACCTGCATACCGAGCGTGGCGGCGTGCCGATGGACCCCAACTATGTGCTGAAGCTGTGGTTGGCGTGCGGCATTACGACGGTGCGAGATGTGGGCAGCCCGTTGACGCAGACCCTGAACGTGCGGACGAAGAGCGAGACGGGCGAGATCGTTGCGCCGCACATGTTTGTGTATCCGATGCTGGGCCGGGTGCGTGATCCGGAGGCGGCGCGGCGGCGGGTGCAGGAGATCAAGAAGGCCGGGGCCGATGGGTTCAAGATCGTTGGCACATGGCGGGACACGATGGACGCGGCGCTCGATGAGGCGCACAAGCTGGGCCTGCCGGTGGCGCAGCACATTGGCGTGGAAGAGACGCGGGCCGATGACGCCATTCGCAATAAGGTGACTTCGATTGAGCACTGGTACGGGATTCCGGATGCCGCGATTCCGGGCGGTGTGCAGAACTTTCCGTCTTCGTACAACTACATGAACGAGGGCGACCGGTTCCGCTGGGCCGGGCGGCTGTGGCGCGAGGCGGATTGGGAAAAGTTGACGAAGCTGTTCGATGCCATGATCGCGAACAACGTGGCGTGGGACCCGACGCTCGAGATCTATGAAGCCAGCCGCGACTTGCAGCGGGCGCAGACGCAGCCGTGGTTTGGCGAGTATCTGCACCCGGTGCTGGCGGAGTTCTTCAAGCCGAACTTGCAGAATCATGGGTCGTACTTTTTGAACTGGTCGTCGACGGACGAGGCGTATTGGAAAGAGAATTATCAGATCTGGATGCGCGCGGTGCGCGAGTTTGCGCGGCGCGGCGGCACGGTGGGTATTGGCGAGGACGCGGGATACATTTACCAGATGTACGGGTTCGGGTTCATTCGCAACTTGGAACTGCACCAGGAGGCCGGGTTCCACCCGTTGCAGATTGTGCAGCAGGCCACGTTGAACGGGGCGCGGATATTGGGGCAGGAGAAGAAGCTGGGGCGCGTGCGCGTGGGCTGGACGGCGGACATGCTGGTGGTGAATGGGAATCCGTTGGAGGATTTTAAACTGCTGTATCCGGTGGCGGCGAACGCGGGCGTGAAGCCGGGCGTGGAGTGGACGATTAAGGGCGGGATTCCGTATTCGGTGCCGCAGTTGCTGTCGGAAGTGGGGTCGATGGTGGCTAAGGCGAAGGGGGTAAAGTGACGCCTTTTGAACATGCGTCGCGGACGCGGCTGGTGTTTGGGGCGGGGCGGATTCACGAGATTGGCCGGTATGCGCGGGAGCTGGGATTCCGGCGGACGCTGATCGTTTCCGATGCCGGGATGCAGAAGGCGGGGCATGTGGCGACGGTGTTGTCGGCGCTGGCGGGGGAGGGAATTGAGTCGTCGCCGTGGTCGAACTTCGATGCGAATCCGGATTCGCAGATGGTGGAGCATGGGCGGGATTTCGCGTCGAAACTGAATGTGGATTCGATCATCGGGCTGGGCGGCGGCTCGTCGATGGATTGCGCGAAGGCGATCAACATTGTGCTGACCAATGGCGGGCGGATTCAGGACTACTGGGGGCACGGGAAGGTGCCGGGCGCGATGTTGCCGATGATTGGTGTGCCGTCGACGACGGGGACCGGGAGCGAGGCGCAATCGTACGCGTTGATCAGTGACGCGGCGACGCATGTGAAGATGGCGATTGGCGATGATAAGGCCGCGTTTGCCGTTGCCATTCTGGATCCGGAGGTGGCTCGGACGCAGCCGCGCGCGGTGCGCGCGGTGGCCGGGTATGACGCGATTTCGCACGCGGTTGAGACCTACGTGACGACGAAGCGGAACGCGCTTTCGCTGTGTTATTCGCGGGAGGCGTGGCGGCTGATGGAGGGTTCGTTTGAACGGCTGATGGCGGATCCGGACGACGTGGACGCGGTGGCCCAGATGCAGATGGGCGCCTGGTTTTCCGGCGCGGCGATTGAGGCTTCCATGCTGGGGGCGACGCATGCACTGGCCAATCCGTTGACGGCGGAGTTTGGCATCACGCACGGGCAGGCGATCGCGGTGATGCTGCCGCACGTGGTGGGTTGGAACGAGCATCCGGACTATATGGAATTGCACGCGGACCTGCCGATGCGGTTGCGCGAGTTGGCCGATGCGGCGGGGCTTTCGTGCTCGCTGCAGGCGCTGGGCGTGGCCGAGGATCGGTTGCCGGTGCTGGCCGAGGCGGCGACCAAGCAGTGGACGGGCAAGTTCAATCCGCGGCCGTTGGATTTCGATTCTGCTTTGGAGTTGTATCGATGCGCTTATTGATTCTTTCGCTTTTGCTGGGGATTTCGCTGTTTGCCGAGTGGCCGCAGTTCCGGGGGAACCCGTCGCTGACGGGCGTGGCGACGGGGACGTTGCCGCCGGAGAATTTGAAGCTGCTGTGGACGTGGGAGGGGGGCGAGTCGTTTGAGTCGTCGCCGGTAATTGCGGGCGGGGTGGCCTACATTGGCGCGGGGAATGGGGATCTGGTCGCGATTGACATGGCGACGGGGAAGACGAAGTGGAAGTACAAGACGGGGGCGGAGTTGGGTGAGTCGACGCCGGCGGTGGGCGGCGGGGCTGTTTTTATTGGCGATTTGCGCGGCGGGTTCCATGCGGTGAGCGTGGCGACGGGCAAGGCGCTGTGGACGTTTAAGACGCTGTCGGAAATTAAGTCGTCACCGGTGGTGGTGGGCGACCGCGTGTTGATTGGTTCGTATGACCAGAACCTGTACGCGGTGGAGATCAAGACGGGGAAGCAGTTGTGGAAGTTCGAGACGGCCGGGCCGGTGCACGCTACGCCGGGGATCGCCAATGGCGTGGCCTATGTGACGGGGTGTGATGAGAAGTTCCGGGCGATCCGGGTGAGCGATGGGAAGGAAATGTTTGAGGTGGCGAGCGGGGCTTACACGGGCGCGTCGCCGTTGTTGGTGGGATCGATGGCGTATTACGGGACGTTTGGGAACGAGGTGTTTGGCGTCGATATGGCGACGAAGAAGATCGTGTGGAAGTACGAACACCCGGTGCGGAAGTTCCCGTATTATTCGAGCGCGACGCTGGCGGCGGGGAAGATCATCCTGGGCGGGCGCGACAAGATGGTGCACGGCATCGACGCGAAGACGGGGAAGGGCGCGTGGACGTTCGCGACGAAGAGCCGGGTGGAATCGTCTCCGGCGGTGGCTGGGAACCGCGTCTTTATTGGGTCGAACGACGGGCGGCTATATGTGCTGGACGCGGCGACGGGGAAGAAGTTGTGGGAGTATGAGGCCGGGTCGGCTTTGTCGGCTTCGCCGGCCATCAGTGATGGGAAGGTGCTGATTGCGTCGCAGGACGGGCGCGTGTTTTGTTTCGGCGGCTGAGCTCTACTGGCCTTCGCCGTAGACGATGGAGCCGTTGACGCCGTCCTTGTTTTTGGCGGCACCGATGGTGACGTTTCGCTTGCGGTCCTCGTGTTGGAAGACGAGTTGGAGCGCCTGGTCCTCGCCAGAGCTGGTCATGGCGGAGGTGGTTTGGCTGTAGCCGGCTGAGCCGTACTTGCCTTGGTAGAATTCTTTGATTTTATCGAGCGGTTCGTTGGAGGAGAAGACCACGGTGCCGCCGGCGCCTTTGTCGCTATTGCCGGCCATGCCGCCGATGACCTTGGCGTCGCCGGGGAGGAAGACCCAGTCGGGGAGCTTCATGTTGGCGCCGGCACCGATTTCGGCGTGGCCTTCGTCGGAGTCGATGGTGATCTTGCCGTCCTTGATCGCGTCGCCATCGATGGTGATCGTCTTGCCGGTCTTCTTGTCGCGAATAGTGATTTTGCCGGTCTTTTCGTTGACGTCGAGGACGTCGATATCGGTGTTGGCCGCGGCCGCGACCTGGGCGATGGTGGCCAGCGGGTTCTTGGCCATTTGCTGGGCTTTGTTCACGAACATGTAGCCGACGACTGCGCCGCCGATGACGAGGAGCATGACGAATGCGAAGAGGCCGATGAGGATCCAGGCCCAGATAGGCATGCCCTTTTTGGGCTGGGGCGGTTGCTGGGGGTATTGCTGTTGAGGCGGATAGCCGCCGTATTGTTGTTGCGGCGGGTATCCCTGTTGCGGGTACCCCTGCTGCGGATGACCTTGTTGCGGTTGCTGCGGTTGCTGCGGGTACTGCGGCTGCTGGGGATATTGTGGGGCCGACATGCCCTGATTGTGGCACACGCGGGGGGGATAGAATAGGGGCATGCGATCGACGGTATGGCTGCTGGTTTTCGCGGGCTCTTTATGTGGGCAGGAGACGTTTACCACGGAGGTGGCGCCGATACTGAAGCGCCGATGCGTTGCGTGTCACGGCGCGGCGATGCAGACCAATGGGCTGCGCGTGGACGACGGCGCGGCGCTGGTTGCGGGCGGGTATTCGGGTGCGGCGGTGGTGGCGGGGAAGCCTGCGGAGAGTAAGTTGCTGGCGCGGTTGCGGAGCAGCGAGAAGGGGCACATGATGCCGCCCGCGGGTCCGCGGTTGACGGCGGCCGAGATTGCGACTGTTGAGAAGTGGATCGCCGGAGGCGCGAAGGTGCCGACGTCGACGGCAAAGGGGCCGGCGCGGCGTGAATCGAGCCATTGGTCGTTTCAGCCGGTAAAGAAGCCGGCGGTGCCGGCGGGGGCGAATGCGATCGACTATTTTGTTGGCGAGCGTTTGAAGAAAGAGGGCCTCGCGCCTTCGGCCGAGGCGGACCGGCGGACGCTGGCGCGGCGGGTGAAGTTGGACCTGGTTGGATTGGCACCGACGCCGGAAGAGGTGGAGGCGTTCGTCAACGATAAGCGGCCGGACGCGTATGAGCGGATGGTGGACGGGTACCTGGTTTCGCCGCACTATGGGGAGCGATGGGCGCGGCCGTGGCTGGACCTGGCGCGGTATGCGGACAGCGACGGGTACGAGAAAGACAACGTGCGGCCGCACGCATGGCGGTACAGGCAGTGGGTGATCGATGCGTTGAACAACGATATGGGTTTCGACCGGTTTACGATTGCGCAGATAGCGGGTGATTTGCTGCCGGGCGCGACGATGGAAGACCGGGTGGCGACCGGGTTTCACCGCAATGTGCTGACCAACCGCGAGGCCGGTGTGGACCGGGCTGAGGCGCGGTATGAGCAGTTGATCAACCGCACGCAGACGTTGGGGACAACGTGGCTGGGGCTGACGGTGGGTTGTGCGCAGTGCCACGACCACAAGTACGATCCGTTTTCGCAGCGCGAGTTTTATCAGCTGTATGCGTTCTTCAACGAAGCTGACGATGTGGATATCGATGCGCCGATGGCTGGCGAGCGCGGGCCCTATTTGAAGGCGTTGCCGGGGTATCGCCGCGAGCGGGCGAAGTTACTGGCCGAGTATAAGATTCCGGAGTACCAGGCGCGCTGGGAAGAGAAGATGCGGGCGGCGTATGCAAATCCGGGCAAGGATGCGGAGTTTGATTTTTGGATTACTTCGATGTCGGCGATGGTGGATCACGCCATGCGGATGTTGCATAAGAAGCCGGCCGAACGGACAGAGCGGGAAGCCGATATTCTGGCCGATTACTTCATGGGCAATCCTGGGCCGGAGTTCGGGCGGGATAAGGAGTTGACGGCGAAGTTGAAAGACCTGCGGGGGAAAATGGCGGAGTTGAAAAAGACGATGCCGTTCCTGACACAGGCCTACGCGATGGGCGTGAATCCGGATCATCCGAAGACGCACATCACGATTCGCGGCGACTACAAGGCGCTGGGGATTGAGGTGCAACCGGGGACGCCGGCGGTACTTCCGCCGATGGAGACGAAGGCGGGCGAGCCGTCTCGGCTGGCGTTCGCCAAGTGGCTGGCTTCGCGGGAGAATCCGTTGACACCGCGGGTGACGGTGAACCGGGCGTGGCAGGAGTTTTTCGGACGCGGGATTGTACGGACGTCGGAGGATTTCGGGGCGACCGGCGAGAAGCCGACGCATCCGGAGTTACTCGATTATTTGACTGCGGAGTTCATGGACAACGGGTGGAGTTTTAAGAAGCTGCATAAGTCGATTGTGATGTCGGCGACTTACAGGCAGTCTTCTAAGTACCGGCCGGATGCGGCGGAGAAGGACGCCGATAATACGTTGCTCTCTCGCCAATCGCGGCTGCGGTTGCCGGCCGAGCTGATTCGCGATACGGCGTTGCAGGTGGCGGGGATTTTGAACATGGAAGTCGGTGGGAAGTCGGTGATGCCGTTCCTGCCGAAGGGTGTGGGCGAGTTGGCCTATGGCGGTTCAAAGTGGAAAGAGACGTTTGGCAAAGAGGCCTACCGGCGCGGGTTGTACATTCACTATCAGCGCACGACGCCGTATCCGCTGCTGGTGAATTTCGATGCGCCGGATTCGAATATGGCGTGTTCGCGGCGGCGTCCCTCGAACGGGCCGTTGCAGGCGCTGAACCTGCTGAATGATCCGGTTTTCATTGAAGCGTCGCAGGCCTTCGCGCTGCGGGCGATGGAGACGAAGGCGGCGACCGGTGAGCGGATTGAGAGCATGTTTACGCTGGCGCTGGGGCGCGCGCCGTCGGAGACCGAGCGCCAGACGCTGGCGCGGTATGTCGATAAGCAGACCGACGTACTGCGGACCGAAGGCAAGCAAGGCGAGTTATTGACGCAGGCGGCATGGAGCGGCGTGGCGCGTGTGCTGTTCAACCTCGACGAATTTATCAACAGGGAATAACTGACATGAACTTTTCACGGCGCGACTTACTCAATACGATCGGTTACGGCGTCGGCGGCATGGCGCTGGAGCACCTGTTGCACGGGGCGGTGGTGAATCCGCTGGCGCCGAAGAAGCCTCATTTTGCCCCGAAGGCCAAGAGCGTGATCTTCATGTTCATGGAGGGCGGGCCGAGCCAGATGGATCTGTTCGATCCCAAGCCGGCGTTGATGAAGCACAACGGAAAGCCGCTGCCGACGGAGTTCACCAAGGACTTGAAGCTGGCGTTCACGAAGCCGAACGCGGCGGCGCTGGCGAGTCCGCGGACTTTCAAAAAGTGCGGGCAGAGCGGGTTGGAGATCAGCGACTACCTGCCCGGGTTGCGGGAAGTGGCCGATGAGTTGTGCGTGGTCCGTTCGATGCATACGGACGCGGTGAATCATCACCCGGGCCAGTTGATGCTGTTCACGGGGAGTATTCAGTTTGGCCGGCCGACGGCTGGGGCGTGGGTGACGTACGGGCTGGGAAGTGAGTCGCAGAACCTGCCTGGGTTTGTGGCGTTGTCGAGCGGCGCGGGGACCAGCGGCGGGGCGTCGAACTTCATGAGCGGGTTCATGCCGTCGACTTATCAGGGGACGATTTTCCGGAATTCGGGGGACCCGATTCTGTACCTGTCGAACCCGGATGGGATTTCGAAGGCGACACAGCGGACGTCGCTCGACGCGATCAAGGAGTTGAACGAAGAGCGGTTGCGGGTGAACGGGGATCCGGAGATTGCTTCGCGGATTGCGAGCTATGAACTGGCCTACCGGATGCAGATGAGCGCGCCGGAGTTGTTGGACTTCTCCAATGAGTCGCAGGAGACGTTGGAGATGTACGGGATTGGTAAAGAGCCGACGAACCAGTTCGGGACCAACGCGCTGCTGGCGCGGCGGTTGGTGGAGCGGGGCGTGCGGTTCGTTCTGATGATGGACGCCAGCTGGGACACGCACACGAACCTGAACAAGAAGCTGAAGGAGAAGTGCGACGCGACGGATAAGGGATCGTCAGCACTGATCAAGGATCTGAAGCGGCGCGGGCTGTTGGACGAGACGCTGGTGGTGTGGGGCGGGGAATTCGGGCGCACGCCGATCTGCGAGATTCGGAATACCTCGGACCCGGATAACGCTGGTCGCGACCATCACCCGACGGGCTATTCGATGTGGCTTGCCGGGGGCGGGATTAAGGGCGGTCAGACGATCGGCGAAACCGACGAGCTGGGCTTCACCATTACCCGCGACAAGGTGCACGTGCATGACCTGCAGGCGACGATGTTGCACTGTCTGGGCATGGACCACCTGAAGCTGACCTATCGCCACATGGGGCGGGATTACCGTTTAACGGATCTGGGTGGCAATGTGGTTCAGGCAATGCTTCGGTAGACGCAAAAAGGCCAGCCCCGGGAGGCTGGCCTTTTTTGACTGGGTTGGATTGCGTTAGGAACGAACCGGCGCTTTGTCGACGATCTTGAACTTCTGTTCGTCGAAGTAGAGGATCTTGCCGGAGCGGTAGCTGTGGACGGCCATGGTGATGAGCACCTGGGCGCGGCCAGCCGTTTCGACGTCGAGCGTCGGCTTCTGGCGCGAGACCATGCAGTCCAGGAAGTTGGTGACATGGGTGCGCATGGTGTCGAGTTCCTTAACCGGAATCTTAACTTCTTCCAGGCCGAACTTGTACTTGTCGCCACCGATCGCCTTGCGCGCGCCCTGACGGCCGGTGACTTCCGGCTTGAGGGTGATGTGCGGGGCGAAGCCTTCAAAGCGGCCGTGTTCCACCATGATGATGGTGCCTTCGTGGCCGCGGATGAGGCCGGGGATGTGCTGGGAGTTGGCCATCGACGAGCTGAGCACCAGCGAGTGGCCGGCGTTGTATTCGGCGATGAGGTGGAAGGTGTCGGGCACTTCGCGGTCGGGCTTCGACGGATCTTCCGGCAGCTTCGAGAACTCGTAGATACCGCCAC
>CANIVU010000065.1 GCA_947470805.1 Acidobacteriota bacterium
CCGGGGGTGACGACGCGGTTGGCGGCGTCGATGGTCTTATCGGCGGTCTTGCCGGCGAGGTTGCCGATGGCGGCGATGCGGCCGTCTTTGATGGCGACGTCGGCACGGTACCAGGGGTTGCCGGCGCCATCGATGACGCGGCCATTGCGAATCAAAACGTCAAAATCGGCGGCGAGGGCCGCTACGGCGAGCAGGAAGATGAGGGGTTTCACTTGAGGGGTCCACAGAAGAAGTCGAACGCTTGTGCCAGGTAGTGGCGCATGTCCGAACGGGGGACCACTGCATCGAGAAAGCCGTGTTTCACGAGAAATTCAGAGCGCTGGAAACCTTCGGGCAGTTTCTGCCGGATGGTTTGTTCAATGACGCGGGGGCCGGCGAAGCCGATGAGGGCGCCGGGTTCACCGATATTCAGATCGCCCAGCATGGCGAAGCTGGCGGTGACGCCGCCGGTGGTGGGGTCCGTCATGACGCTGATGTAGGGGAGGGCGGCTTCGTCGAGCTTCATCAAGCCGGCGGAGATCTTGGCCATCTGCATCAAGCTGACGGCGCCTTCCTGCATACGCGCGCCGCCGGAGGCGGAGACGACGACGAGCGGGCACTTTTCGACGAGGCAACGATCGATGGCGCGGGCGATGGTTTCGCCGACGACGGCGCCCATGGAGCCACCGACAAAGCGGAGGTTGAGGGCGCAGATCTGCACGCGGCGGCCGTGGAGTTTGCCGGCGGCGGCGATGATGGCGTCAGCGTGGCCGGTCGATTTCCGCATGGCGGCCAGGCGATCTTTGTAGGGTTTCGAGTCGACGAAATCGAGCGGATCAGTAGAGCGGAGATTGCGATCATATTCTTCATAGACGCCGTCATCGAAGAGCATTTTCAGGCGTTCTTCGGCGGAGAGTTTGAAGTGATAGCCGCACTTGACGCAGACCTGCTGGGCTTCGTCGAGTTCCTTCTTCCAGATAATCTGGCCGCAGCCGTCGCACTTCTCCCAAAGACCTTCGGTCTTAACGCGACGTTCTTCATCAGGGGTAGGAGTTACGCTCGGGGCTTTCCGATTCCACCAGGCCATATCCCCCTATTATCGCCTATCTGACGTAAGGGTGATTCTTCAATATGGCGAATCCGCGATAGATCTGTTCGGCGAGCATGGCGCGGGCGAGTTCGTGGGGCCAGGTCATTTTGCTTAGGGAGAGAAGGAGGTCGGCTTGTTGGCGCTGGGCGGGGGTGAGGCCTTCGTGGGCGCCGATTAAGAAGACGAGGTCGTGGGACTGGAGAGCGGCGGTGTCGAGGAGTTTCGAGAACTGGTGGGAGTCGAGCTCTTTGCCGATGGGATCGAGGTAGATCTTTTTGGCGTTGGGGTGGCGGGCGTGGATGTCGAACTTAGCGGGGTTGATTTCGCGCATTTCGCAGGGGGCGAAGTGGGAGGCGCGGGTAATGAAGTCTTGCGCGATGGCGTTTGCGTGCGCGTCTTTGGCGCGGCCGATGTAGTAGAGGAAGATCTTCACATCCAGTATTCCCACTTACCTGTGGCGATGGTGTAGAGCGACAGGCAGAGGTTGGTGACGCCGTGGGCGAGGATGCAATCGCCGAGGCGTTTGGTGCGGATGGCCCAGAAGTTGTAGAGCGCGCCGGCGAGGAAGCCGACGTCCCAATAGGGGCCGTGTTCGCTGGCGAAGAGGGCGGCCGAGAGCCAGAAGGCCTGGTGGGCGTAGCGGCCGAAGGGCACCTTTTCAAAGTCCGGGTTATCGAGCCAGCGCATGAGCCAGCCGCGCCAGAAAAGTTCTTCGAGGATGGGGACTAAGAGGGCGGCGCGGAGGGTGCGGAAGATGAGGACCCAGGGAGAACGGAGGTCGGCCGGGGGGATGGAACTGGAGACGGCGCCGGTGATGGAGTTGGTGAACAGCCAGTGAGAACGGTAGCCGGGGATGAGGAGATCCGGCAGGATCCAGAGGCCGAAGACGGCGACGCCGAAGAGGACCGTGAGGGCCGGGGTGGCGAGTTTCAGGTCCAATACGGGGCGGGAGAAGAACCAGATGACCGCCGTGAGAATGGCGACGCGGACGACCTGTTCGATGGGCCCGGGCAGCGGGTTGTAGGGCTGCAGACCGAGGAAGAGCAGGAAGACGGCGAAGGGGAGGACGTAGGGGACAGCCGGGTGGCGAAGCATGGTGGTCTAGGGTTTGGTACCGCGGATCCAGTTGAGGATCGTGTTGTATTCAGGAGATCCTTTTTCGAAACGGACGCCGCCGCCGTGGGCGGTTTTGCTGGCGTTGACGACACCTTCCGATTCGGCGCTCGAGGTGGGCTTGACGAGGATGAGGCTGGCCTCGGGATCGTCCAAATTGATGACGTTGCGGGCGGTGGTGAGAGTGGCGTTGAAGAGCGTATGCGTGGTGTGGCAGTGGACGCAGGCCTGGCCGTCCTTGCCGCGCGTGGTGAGAACCGGTTCGACGTAGCCACGGAAGTAGTCGTCATCGGGACGGGCTGTGCCGGGGCGGGCGCGGTTGCCACCGGCGCCGGCGGCGCGGGGAGCGGGCTTGGGCTGGGCGGCCTTGACGGCGGCGAGAATGGGATCGCGTTCGGCGGTGGGCGGGCCGGCGAGGCGAGAGACTTCGCCGAAGGCGGCATCGCGGAGCATCTGGCCGGCGAGGAGGGCGAGGCGGCGGATTTCGGGATCTTCGCTTTTGAGGTGCGGGGCGAGGGCCTTGGCCATGCGGTCGTTGGCGGCGCCGAAGAAGACGATCTGTTCGACGTCGTTGCCGATGCGGTTGTAGACGCCGTTGAAGGGGGTGGTGCGGTCGGCCGTGGGGTCGTAGACGTCGCCGCGGCGGAGTTCGAATTCGCTTAAGCCGGCGAGAAGGACTTTGACCAGTTGGGGATTGCCGGATTCGAGGGCTTTCGCGAATTTGGTGGCGAGGCGGTCTTCCACAGCGAGGCGGCCGCGGATAACCTTTTCCCGGTCGTCGGGCTTGGCGAGGCCGGGTACCCAGTTGTTGTAGAGATAGCGGATATTCTCATCGGCGAGGTTGTAGACGGCCTCTTTGAGGTTGCGTTCGAGCCATGGGTGTTGGGGCTTTTCCATGGCGGCGAGGAAGGCGTCTTCGATGATCTCGCGCGAAGGGAGGGCGGGGGTCCAGAACCAGTATTGCCAGGCGGCCTTGGAGGCCTGGATGGCGATGGCGGGGTTGTTATCGGTGATGCGTTTTGCAAGCAACAGGGCGAACTCCGGCCGCTTGGCGAGGGCCGAGGCGTGGGTGGAGAAGACGCGCGTAGCCGACCAACGTTCGCGCTCGTTGGGGGATTGCAGGAGCGTGGTGAGCGTGGTGGAGGCGAGTTCGGGGCGGCGGCTGTAGAGCTGGCGCATGGCCCAGGCGGCGGAGCGCATGACGAGTTTGCTGGGGTCATCCATGCGGGCGGCGATGACGGGGAGCGAATCGGCGCGGCCGAGGCGGCCGAGGGTTTCGAGCGCCTGGGCGCGGAAGAGCGGTTCGGGGACGGTGGTGAGCGCTTCGATTTCGCGGAGGCGGGCTGTGTCGGGCGTGGTCCAGATGCCGTTCAGGGCTTCGAGCGTTTTGAGGGGCTCAGTAGGGGCGGCGCCGTAGCGGTTGGCTTCCGGTTGCTGCGGGTAGTAGGCGCTCAAAGCGAGCACGGCCATCTGCGTTTCCCGGAACGGGGTGCGGAAGTTCTCGTAGCTTTGCAGCGGATCGAGCCAGCCGCCGAAGGACTGCTGGCGGCTCATTAAGTAGGCGAGGCCCTTGGCAACTTGCGGGTTGTCACGAGGGATACCGGCCGCGTTGAGCGCCCAGAGCGCATGGCCGGTTTGGAATTCGACAGGAAAGGACGTTTCGTCGAAGCGGGCCGACCACTGGCCATCGGGGCGCTGGAGGGACAGGATGCGCTCGGCGTTCTTACGGATCTTTTCGGCGTACGCGGCTTTATCGATGGCAGCGAGGGCGAGGGTCTGGTAGCAGAGATCAATGGTGTTCTTGATCTCGTGGTCCTGTTCGATGAGGGCGGCGATTTTAGGGTCGCGCGTCGACTCCCAGGCGTACCAGGCGACTTCGTAGGTGGAGACGAGCGGCGTGTTGCCGTTGGTTTCGTCACCGGGGAGTTTGGCGCGGTCTTTGTAGTAGAGATTGAGATAGCCGGCGACGCCGGAGTGATAGGCGGGGCGCGGGTCGTGCGTCAGCTCTTTTTCATAGAGCTGGAGCAGATGCGACATGCGGCTGAGCACGTTGGCCGAGGCCGAGATGACGCGCGACCAGACGGCGCCTTCGGCTTCAAAGCCGTAGAAGGGCCGCGGGTTGTTGTAAAAGCGCTCGGCGAGGAAGGAGAGCTGGTGGGGGTAGTGGACACTGTAGCCCTGGCGGTAGGCGTAGAGCTGGCCGCGCTGGGTGAAGTGGGTGGCGTGGCAGGCGACGCAGAGAGTGGTCTCCTGGTGGTTGCTCGAGACGCGGTCGAAGAGACCGCCGCGGCGGGGGGTGTTGGCGTGCCAGGAGTCCCCGGCGCCGATGAGGTAATCGACCGCGGTTTGCACGGCTTGGCGCGGGTCGGCATAGGGCGGGGCGTCCTGGACGCGGGTCTGGAGGCGGTAGAAGGGGTGGGTGAGCTTGACGCGGACGTAGTAGGTACCGGGTTCTTTGAAGAGCCGGGTGGTGAATTTGTTGCCGGGAAGGGCCTGGACTTCGTGGGGAATGGTAACCGGGTCTTCGCCTTCGGAGTACTCCTGCATTTTGTCGCCCTGGAGGCGATGGACGCTGACGTCGACGGGGATATTGTCGCGGTCGAGCAGTTCGAGGCTGAAGTAGACCAGTTGGGGTTTGGCACCGCGCCACTCGAAGCGGAACCAGTCTTCGTTGGGATTCGGTTCGATTTTGGCGGAGAGGGCGGCGGGGATGTAGGGAGCTTCGTCGCCGGAGGCCCAGATGGTTTTGCCGAGTTCAAGTGGATTCGCTGACTGCCAGGTGTTGTTCGGTTCGGCTTCGAGGTGGGGAGCGACGCCGAGATCGACCACCTGGACGGCGGCCGGGGCTGCGAGTTCGAGGCGCAGGACGGGTGCGCCGTGGATGAGCGTGTAGAGATCGGGATCGCCGGTGTGGAGGGTCTTCTCGACGACGACGGTGTCACCAGCCAATAAACGCGCCAACCCGGGAGCGCGTTGCTCTCCCGGGATGGGGACTGAGATCAAAACGCTATAGGTGTGTTTGGCTTCACGCGCCGGGATCAGGTGCGCCCCGGGGGGCAGAAGCCGGCGCCAAACCGGAGCCGTTTGCCCGGCCACCGACAAAGCACACAGCAGGAGGACAAAAACACGGGACAGGTTCGGGACCATGTGGATTGATTAACCGAGCTTGCTGGCCAACTTTTGGATTTCTTCCTGGTCGGACTTGCTGGGATTCAATTTCCTGGCATCGTCCAGTTCGCGGCGGGCCTTGGCCTTATCCCCCGACTGGAGATAGGCGGTGGCCAAACGGAGATGGAACAGGGCAACCTTCGGGAACTTTCCGGTGAGTTCGGAGAAGATGGAGGTGGCATTCTGCGGCAGGTTTTTCTTCAGGTAGATGAAGCCGAGCGTATCGGCGATCATCGGATCAGCCGGAGCCTTCTGCTTTGCCTTCTGGGCGTAGGTGAGAGCAAGATCGAGATTATTGCCCTGATCGGCCAAATAGAACGAGTAGTTGTTGAGGGCGATCACATTGTCGGGTTCGGCCTTGAGCACCTGTTCGTAGAGCGGCGCGGCCTCCGAGCGACGGTTGACCTGATCGAGCGCCATGGCGCGGCTCAACAGCGGCAGCACATGGTTCGGCATCAGTTCTCCGGCCTTTTTCCAGGTATCGATGGCGTTGTTCAAGTCGCCCTTCTGGCGATAGGACTCGGCGATACGCATGTGGAGATCGAAGTTCTTCGGATCGCCCTGGAGAACCTTCTGGAACATTTTGATGCCATCGTCGGCGCGACCGCTGCGAACCGCGATATTGCCCCAGGCAACCTGGAGAACAGTGGATTTGGGGAATTTTTGAATGGCGGCGTCGAGGAGCGCGAGCGACTTATCGTTCTGTTTTTGGGCGGTGTAGACTTCGGTGAGCCCCATCAGGCCGCGCATGTCCGGCGGGTTCTGGGTGTAGACTTCCTGGAAAAGTTTTTCGGCTTCGGCAAACTTTCCTTCTTTGAACAGGACGAAGCCAAGTTGGTATTTGGCATCGCGCTGGCCGGGGTTGATCTTCAGGGTTTCCACCAGGACGGACTTGGAGTCGTCAAACTTACCCTGCGCCATGAAGGCATGCGACTTGATGAGGCGGGCGTACTGATTGCCCGGATCGAGCTGCATGATCTCGTTGGCGGCGCTGAGGGCAGCGGCGTATTCACCGCGAGTGACCTGCACCTGTGCCAGGGCAATGCGGGCGGGCAAGTAGTCCGGCCGGTACTTTAAGGCATCGGTGAAGTGAACGCGGGCCGAATCCAGATCGCCCTTCGACATCAGCGCACGGCCGAGGTTGTAGTGGAGGACAAAGTTCTCCGGCATCTTGTTGACAACCGATTGCAGTTCGCTGATGGCGGTGCTGATCTGTTCGGGCTTGCCGGCATAGAGCCAGAGCGAGGCGCGCATGGCAATGGCTTCCGGATCGTTTTTATCTTCCTTCAGGATGGCTTCACAGAGGTCCAAGGCTTCGGTGGAGCGATTCTGGGCGACGCGCACTTCGACCAGGCGCTTTTGGAAAACCCTGTTGCGAGCGGCATCCTGTTTGCCACCTTCGGCATACGCGGTAGCGGCCCGATCATAGTCGCGAACCCGATAATAGAAATCGCCCACATCCATGTACGCGTTCGGGAAATCGGTACGATTGGAGAGCGTTTCGCTCAACACCTTCTCCATCTCCGCGCTTTTCTGGTGAACGTAGTAGTGCGCGGCGAGCCGCAACCGGTTGGCCGCGTCCTTCGGATTGTTCGCGCCGCGCTCCCGAAGAACCTTCTCCGCCTCGTCCGGCTTCTGCTGCAGCATGGCGATTCCGTAAAGCATGTCGTAGGCGGCACCATTGGTTTTATCCTTGGCAACCATGCCACGGACGAATGTGATGGCGTCGTCGTAACGCTTCATCGCGAGCAGGGTACGGGCAATCGTTAACTGAAGCACCGGTTGATCGGGCTTCTTGACGTCGGCGGCCTGGAAGAGGGCCAGACCTTCTTCGCCCTTCCCATCGGCGATGGCCAGGAAGCCACGCAGGCGGAGATCCTCGTAAGATCCCTTCCCGCGCTTTTCAATGCGCGAGGAGAGGTCGCGAATATCGTTCATCAAACTCTTGTACTTCACCGGATTGGACGCGTAGCCGTTCAGGTAGATGTCGGCCAGCTTGCTGTGCGCATCGAGATTCTCCGGCTGCAGTTCGATCGTGCGCTGCAAGTTGCCGAGCGCTTCGCCATACGAACCCAGGCGCAGATTGGTGAGCGCCAACTGATAGTACGCTTCTCCATAACGCGGATCGACTTTGATCGCGTTCAGATACATTAAGCGGGCCTGTTTGTACTGGCCCTTCTCAAAGTACTTATTGCCCCCGTCAAGGGCCTTTTTCTTCTTGGCTTCGGGGCTGCAGGCAGCAGCAAAAAGGGTGAGCACCAAAAGGAGCAGAATGGAAATGCGTCGTGTCATGGGTTTACCGGCAAACTAAAGTATCTTCAACATGATATCGCGCTTGGACGGCTCCCGCCCAGTGCGAACCACCATGAGAGTACTATCTTCGTTATCGACCAGCGTCGATCATACTTGACCCCGGAAACGGGCCATCCACCCTATTCGACGGCGACTACAGGGACGACCGGCCCGGTAATGGAACTGCTAATCCCTCCAATGCGAAGGACTACCTCCAAATTTTGGCCTTTTTCGTGGAAGCCGGGAACACGGAAGTTGACCTGGTAAAGGCCGACGTAGCCAGGGACGAGCCCGCTCCAATCGACGATCATCTCCTCCTGGGCCTTGAAACCGCGCGTTTTGTCGGCCGCGGTTTCCACCTTCTTGAAGTAGAGCTCGAGAGCGTCGGTTTCAGCGAGCTTGTCGGCGGGCGCGGGCGTGCCGGAGACCAGCTTGACGCCTTTGGGGTTGCCGAGGCCGACGGCATACATCACGAGCGGCTCATCGCGCTGCGCGGGGCGGGCGGTGGTGACGGGTTCGCCGTTGGGGCGGAAGACGAAAGCACGCTTGGTGGTGGGATCGGCCAGGACGGCGGGGGCGTACTTGGCAACCGTCAACTGTACGGTTTGCGAAGAGATTTTCTTATCCACCGAACGGACCATGAGCGTGTAGCGGCCGGCGGCGAGTTCCGGCGGGATCTGCGCGTTGATCTGCCCGCTGGAGGTCATCAGGAGCGGAATCGGCGAGTTGTTGATGGTGACGCAAGTACCACCGAGAGTGAGCGGCAAAGGTGTAGTACCGGCAGTGGCGGAGGTGCCGAGGTTTTGGCCAAAGATGGAGACGAGGCCGTTGGGGGCATTGCCGGTGGTGAAGTTACCAACGTTGACGATGCCGGCGGCGGGGACCTGCGGACGGTCGGTGACGGCAGGGGTGACTAAGGGAACAATGTTTAAGCCCGTAGCGGTGAGGACATAGGCGTTTTCGAGAGTCGCGTCGACCGCCATCGTGCGGCCGTCAATATTGACGCGGGCGGTGCCGGTGACGGCGGAGACGGGGCCTTCGAGAGCGGCGACGGTACGGGTGGTGACGCCGGTGGTGGAGTTCACCAATTCAATCTGCGGCGTGTCGGTGACGGCGGCGTTGGCATTGGCGCGGATGGGCTGGGAGAACTTGGCGTAGACGGTGCCAGAGGCGGCGTAGACGGCCGACACCGGGCGAGTGTTGGAGGTGGTGGCGCCGCCCGGACGGCCCGGGACAACCGCGCCGCCGCCAGCGCCGGTGCCGCCGGTGCCGGCGATGGGCGAAAGGCTTTGGTTCAAGACGATATCGTTGACGAGGAAGTACTGACCGCGGGGGCCGGCGCTGACGGGGCCGAAAAAGCCCTGGATGGGAGCGGTGGCGACCTGACGGGCGGCGACGAAATCATCGACAAGCGCGTCGAAGAGATAGGCGTTGCCATTGCCAGCAAGCAGGAGCATGTATTCGCCGTTGGGGGTGGCGACCATGGTGCGCGGGGCACCGATGGTGGCGGTGCCAATGACGGGGCTAACCTTGCGCGGGATGGCTTCATCGCCGATCACGCGCCAGAGGGTGCCGTTGCTCATCATGATCTGCAGGCCGTTCTGGGTGACGGCGAGGATGGAAGGCGAGATGACGGCGGTGGCGCCGTTGAAGGGGATGGCGGGGAATTTGATGCGCCCGGTGACGCGAAGGCGATCGAGGTCGATGATGCTGATGGATTCGCCACCCGAGTTGCCGACGTAGAGAGTGGCACCATCGGGTGACATGGCGAGCGAGCGGGGGAGCTGGCCGACCTTGATGGGTGCCAGGAAACGTTTGGCGCGGGTGTCGAACACCTCGACGCGGTTCATACCGGAGTTGGAGATATAAAGACGATTGCGGGTGGCGTCGGCCACCATGTCGGTGAGTGCTTCGTTGGGAGAGATCGCCGTTTGCACAGGGATTAGATCGCCGCGCGATTCGGTATTGCGCGAGTTCTGGAAGACGCGGATGGAGGCCGGGAGGTTGACGGCTTGTGGGGACGAGACGAGGAAATCGTGTGAGGCGGCGGTACCGAGGGAGCGGGAGTTGACGAAGTTGTAGTTGATTTCAAACGCTGTGTCCTGGCCGTTGCGGACGACGCGGAGGGACGGAGCCGTCTGGGTGGTGACTTGCTGCGCATTATTGAGGCCGGGGATCTGCCCGACGCCGGGGATCGGCACGGTGGGAAAGGGGATGACAACGCCGCCGCCGGGGGCACCGCCGCCGGGGCCGACAACGACACCACCGCCAACACCGAGACCGGGGACGGCGACGCCGCCGAGCGTTTGGAGCAACGTGGCGGAGGCGGTTACCGGGCCGGTGGCGCGGCCGAGGTTGAGAAGGCTCACTGTCGACTTGGTGCCTTCGGGTGCGGAGTTACATTGATCACTGGCCAGCAGGACGACACCGGTGGAGGGCTGCAGGAGGGGGTTACGGCTGACCTGATCGAGCGGAATGATGGTGAAGCCGGATTCGGAGAGAGCGTAGAGGCTGGCGCCGTCGTTGGACATCACCATTTTGCCGGCGAGGTTCTCCGGGAGTTGAAGGCCGTCCTGAATGGAGAGATTGTCTGCATCGTTGATGAGCAACTGGGTGACGTTGGCACGGGCGGGGGGATTCTGAATGGGGGCGAGGTTGAAGGCGGAGTAAACGGTGGCGCCGTCGTTGGAAAAGACGCTGCCGCCCTGGTTGGCCTGCAGGTTGAACTGCTGGCCGACGGTGGCGAAGCCCTGGGCGGTGATGTTGGACGACAGCGGGAACGGGGCGTTGGCGGCGTTCTGCTGGGCGAGAACAGCCAGGGTTTCGGTTTCGAAGAGACGGAGACCGACCATGAACTTCGAACCGTCGGGAGCGATGGAGAGCACCGTGGAGAGATCGCCGACAATGCGGCTGCGCAGGACGCTGCCGGAGGCGGTTTCATAGACAAATACGACGCGGTTCTGGGCCTGGTAGGCGTTGAGGCCGATGATTTTGGAGCCATCGCGGGTGGCGAGCAGCTGGCTGCGGTTGGCGAGGAAGGTGCGACCGCTGGGGGCGGGCAGAGTGGGGGGAAGCGGCGGAGGCGGGGCAACGGGGACGGTGGCGAGGCTTTGGCTGTCGGTGACGGAGGGGTCGAAAATGAGCAGGGTGTTCAGGAGATTACCTGCGCCGGAACCGATAGTGGTAACCAGGACGCGGCCGTCGGCCCCGACGGCGATGCCTTCCGGGCGAGCCGGGAGGCTGACCTTCCGGACGATGGCCGGGGTGGCCGGACGGGTATCGATGATATTGATCGAAGCGGCGTCGTGGCAGGTGACGTAGAGGAAGTTGCCATCGGGGGAGAGAGCGGCGGCGAGCGGATTGGCGTCTGTGGAGATGGAGGCGATGATCCGGCGCTGAGTAGTGGAGAAAACGTCGATCCGGTTCACGGGCAGCGAGCGGACGAGATAGAGAAGATTTCGATTGTTGTCGAGGACGAGATCGCCCGCGCCGCCGGTCACATTGATCACCGTTCCGAGGGTGGCCGCGGGAGCAACCCACAACCCCATGGAAACAAAAATACTTAATACCGAGATCGATCGTAGGGCTCGCATGAATCCACCAATATAACCCACGTTGTCAAACTTAGTTGCGCAGCGCGGCAACCAGTGTTCCGGTTTCCTTCAGCAGATCGAGGCGGGCGCGGTCGAGCCCGAAGCGGGCGTCGAACAGTGCCATCCACTTTTCGTTTTCGGCCAGGCGGGCTTCTTCCATCTGCTTCTGGGTGGCGCGGCCTTCGTCGAACAAGGCAAGCAGGAGGGAAGTCTGTTCACGGGCGACCTGGAGATCGAGATTCGCCACTTCGACGGTGGTCTCCTGGGCGGTGACTTCGGCCCACGCTTTACGGGCCTGGGCGGAGGAGCGGCCGCGTTCGGCGTTGAGTTGGGTGCGAAGTTGCAGCATTTCCACGTCGACGATTTCCTTCTGCGCTCGGGCGGCGTGGCTGGGGAGGATGGGAATTTGAATGGAGACGCCGATTTGGCCGTTGTGGCGCTGGAAGCGGTTGAAGAACTTGTCGTAGTTGTTGAAACGAGAGAAGAGGCCGTACTGGGCGACCAGGTCGAGACGCGGCATCCGGGCGGCTTCGTAGGATCGACGTTCAAAACCTTTTACAACCATCACGCTTTCCAGGCGGCGGATTTCGCGGTTGTTCTGGAGAGCGGCGACGATGGCGTCGCCTTCCGACTTCAGCGCGACGGGGACGGGGGTTTCCGATTCGGCGGGGCGGGCGCGGTCGGCATCGCCCATGCCGAGGAGGAGGGCGAGTTGGGATTCGGCGTCGGCTTGCGCGATTTCCAGGCGCGACAGGCGCTGCTTGGCCTGGAGGGAACGGAGGGCGGCGCGACGGCCTTCGATGGGCAGTTCCCTGCCCTCGGCGACGCGGGCGTTGACGGTTTCGGCGCCACGTTCGAGAGAGGCCATCTGGTCCTTGACGGCTTTGACGGCGGCGGCGAGGCGCCCGGCTTCGACGTAGAGAACGGCGGCGCGGTAGCCGACTTCATCCTCCTTCATCTGCGTGGCGAGGCCGGCGGTTTTCTGTTCGGCCTTAGCCTTTTCGAGCAGCATGCGTTTTTCGTGATTGAAGATGCTGGCGATGGCGCGGGATTCGATGATCGACGGGGCGGAGCCTTCGATGCTCATGGGGAAGCCGCTGGAATAGGCCAGGCCGCTGCCGGCAAAGATTTTGGGATAGAAAGGATCGCGGGCGGCCTTGGTGGCGCCCAAGGCGCGGCGCTCTTCGAGCTTAGAGAGGACGACATCGGGGTTCTGGGTGGATGCCAATTGCAGCGCCTGGGCGAGGGTCACTGTGCGCACTTCGCCGTGGGCGGCCGCGGCAGCCATCAACAAAAAGAGGAGTCGTTGCATCTCTCCTCTATTGTCACCTCTGGGAGAGGCCGCCATCCACCGCCATGACCTGTCCGGTTACAAAATTTGACGCACGCAAAAAGTAGACGACGGCGTCGGCGATTTCGGCGCCCGTGCCGACGCGCGCGGCAGGGGTTGCTTCAAGGAGCGCGGTCATGGCGTCGTTCCATTCGCCGAAGGGGATGACGCCGGGGGCGACGGAGTTAACGGTGATCTCCGGCGCGAAGGCCTTGGAGAGCGCCTTGGTGAGCATGATGACGCCGGCCTTGGAGGCGCAGTAGTGGGCGTGCTCGGCCCATGGGCGGAGTCCGCCGAGGGAGCTGATGTTTACGATGCGACCATGGCCCTGTTTCTTCATGCGGCGGGCGGCTTGCTGGCAGCAGAAGAAGACGGCTTTCAGGTTCACGTCGTGAATGAAATCCCAGTCGGCTTCGGTGACTTCCAGGGGATCAAATTTGGTGAAGCGGGCGGCGTTGTTGACCAGGCCATCGATACGGCCCATGCGTTCGTCGATTTCGGCGAACATTCGTTCGATTTCGGCGACGCTTTCGAGGTTGGCCTTGAACGTTTCCGCGCCGCCGCACTCTTCGGCGGTGCGGTTGGCTTCGTCTTCGGATGTGGAGTAGTGAATGGCCACGCGGGCGCCTTCGGCGGCCAGTCGGAGGGCGATGGATCGGCCGATGCGCTTGGCGGCGCCGGTTACGAGAATCACTTTTCCTGTTAGCTCAGACATTCGGATCTCCGTGGACTTCGACATCTTCTTCGCCACCGCCCGAGACGGGTTCGGGGAGGCGGCCGGTGACGTCGCCCCAGTACCAGAATATGGCGGTCGTGCTGCTAAGCACGCCGCTGGCGACGCCGATCCAGCGGGTGTTGACGTGATCGCTGGCGAGGCCGGCGGCGGTCATCGACAGCATCATGACGCCCCAGGTGAGTGTTTCCAATGTCGCGAAGACGCGGCCGCGGAACTCGTCCTGGACGATGCGGAGGATCTGGGTGAAGTTCATGACGGAGCTGACGGCGACGGCGGCGCGGGAGAGGCCGATCATCAGCAGCGCGAGCCAATATGGTTCGGAGAGCGCGAAGCAGACGTAGGAGGCGCCGTGGACGATGTAGGCGAGCGAGATGGTTTTCTTGTACTGGGCGA
This sequence comes from Acidobacteriota bacterium, assembly GCA_947470805.1. Taxonomy (GTDB): domain Bacteria; phylum Acidobacteriota; class Terriglobia; order Bryobacterales; family Bryobacteraceae. Next base: position 13,695 of record CANIVU010000065.1, read on the forward strand.
AATTGAGCCGCGGCATGAGACGGTGGGCGAAGACACCACCGACGACGAGGCCGAAGCCGGCTGAACTCCAGAGTTGGCCGGTGCCCATGGCGCCGCGGTGGAAGACGCGATCGCCGAAGAGAGGGAAAAGAATCTGGGCCGCGCCGCCGCCGGAGGCCCAGCCGACGCTAACAAAACCGAGGCCGGCGAGGAGCGGAATCGAGCGCATGTATTTGAGGCCGTCCTTGTAATCCTGCCAGGGCTTGACGACTTTGGTTTCGTCGAGCGAATTTCGCTTGGCGACGAAGGCGCCTTCGGGGACGCGGAGCTTGCTGATGCAGAGGGCGGAGAAGAGAAAGGAGAGTGCGTTTAGGAAGAAGGCGATTTCGTAACCCAGCATTTCCGCGCTGAAACCGCCGAGGAAGGAGCCGATGGCGGTGGTGGTCCACTGCGTGGTCTGCGTCATGGAGTTGGCGGTGTGGAGTTCGTCCTTGGTGGCGATGGCGGGCAGGATGGACGCGCGGCCGCTGGTGAAGAACGGAGAGGCTGCCATCATCAGCGCGCTGAGGACGTAGATGATCCAGCTGCGGCCGACGGGGACACCGAAGACAAAGAGGCCGGCGAGGACGGCGCGGACGAGATCGCTCCAGATCATGAGTTGGCGGCGGTTGAAGCGATCGAGGCTGACGCCGGCGAGAGGGCCGGCGAGCAGCATGGGAATGGCGCGGGAGAGCATGACGCCGGCGACAGCGAGGCCGGAGTTGGTTTGGGCGAGGATGAGGCTGAAGACGGCGATGGTGTTGAAGTGGTCGCCCACTTCGCTGACCACCTGGCCCATCCACGTGTATCGGTAGTTCTGGTTGGTCCGGAGGAGTGCCGTGAACCCGGCCATCAGCCCCGCTCCGAAAGGAAGACGCCGGCCATGATGAGGCCGCCGCCGCTGACGAGGGCGGCGGTAATGGGTTCGCCGAGCATGGGGAGGGCGAGGAGCGTTGCCACCAGCGGCTGCAGGTAGCTGAAGGCGGTGAGGCGTGAGGCGGAGAGGCGCTTGAGCGCGTAGGCCCAGCCGATGTAGCAGAGGACGGAGGAGATGACGCTCATATAGCCGAACGACCACCAGGCGGCGGCACTGACCTGCGAGAAGTCGAAGCGGGAGGCGAAGAAGAGCGTCATCGGCAACAGGAAGATGCTGCCGGCGGCGTAGGAGACGGCGATGACCGCCATGCCGCCGTGTTCGGCGGCGAGTTCCTTGCCGAAGACAGTGTAGACGGCGAAGCTGAGGCCCGCGCCTAGGATGAGAACGTCGCCGAGGAGCGAGGCGGTTTGGGCACTGGCCGAAGGTTTCTGCAGGAGCGCCATGCCGCAGACGGCGACCGCGAGGCCGATGGCGCGGTTGGACGTGAAGGCCTCCTGACCGCGAAACCAGGCGAGGAAGAGAACCATGAACGGCGTGAGGCCGATGACGAGGGCGGCGTGGCTGGCGCTGGTGAGCGAGAGGCCGATGAGGAAGCAGACCTGATTGATGGCGATGCCGCAGACACCGATCAGGCAGAGTTGCGGGTACTCGTCGCGGCGGAGCGGGGGCCGGTCGGGGTTGCGGGACCGCTTATAGACGACCATCAGCGCGATGGCCGCGAAGAGGGTACGCATGCCGGCCACGAGCGGGCCGGGGATTTCTTTCAACGTGATCTTGGAGAAAACGAAGTTACCGCCCCAGAACAAGTACACGGCCACAACGATCAGGTACAAGGACCATTGGCTGCGGCCGCTACTACTGCCGTCGGTCAACGAATGGTCTCCTGACGGACGGTGATGGAATCGAGGAACGGCATATCGATGTCGTAGCCGAAGCCGGGGCGGTCGTTGGTCTTGATGGTGCCGTTAGGCGTGGCGACGATCTCTTCGGTGAGCAGTTCGCGCTTCCAATACCGCTTGGAGCCGGAGACGTCACCGGGGAGAGTGAAGTTGGGCAGAGTGGCGAGGGCGACGTTGTGGGCGCGGCCGATACCGCTTTCGAGCATGCCGCCGCACCAGACGGGGATGTTGGCGGCCTGGCAGACGTCGTGCACTTTCTTTGCTTCGAGGAAGCCGCCGACGCGGCCGAGCTTGATGTTGATGATCTGGCCGGCCTGGAGGCGGATGGCCTGTTCGGCATGGTGGGCCGAGCGAATGCATTCGTCGAGGCAGATGGGGGTTTGCAGCTGGGCCTGGAGGACGGCGTGGTCGATGATGTCGTCGTGGGCGAGGGGCTGTTCGATCATCATGAGGTAGAACTCATCGAGGGCGCGGAGGCGATCGACGTCGGCGAGCGTATAGGCCGAGTTGGCATCCGCCATGAGCTTGATGCCGGGGAAGTGGCGGCGGACCTCGCGGATGTCTTCGACGTCGCGGCCAGGCTTGATTTTCATCTTGATGCGCTGGTAGCCGTCGGCCAGTTCCTTCTCGATGACTTTGAGGAGATCGTCGACGGAATCCTGAATGCCGAGCGAGACGCCGCTGGGGATCTCCGGGCGGGCGCCGCCGCCGATGCGCTGCCAGAGCGGAATGCCCTGGAGCTTGGCGTCGAGATCCCACACGGCGACTTCCACACCGCCGCGCGCCATGCGGTGGCCGCGGATATGCTTGGCGTAGGCGGCGACGTCTTCGGCGCTTTCGATGGGCTTGTTCAGCAGTTGCGGGCCGACATAGTGCTTGACGATCTGCCAGGCCGATTCGGTCCACTCTTCGTTGTAGAACGGGTTTTCGCCGGCGGTGACTTCGCCCCAGCCGGAGACGCCGTTGGAGACGACTTCGACGAGCACCATGTCGCGCGAATAGGTGCGGCCAAAGCTGGTCTCAAAGAACTTCACCAGCGGCATCGCCACCTGGCGCAAACGAATTTCGTCAATTTGAAAAGACATTAGGTCCTCTTGGCAAACAGATACGAGCCGTGCGTTTCGCCGCGCTCGACGGTGGCCACGTACAGGTCGCGGCGCAGATATTCGAGAAATCGCTCGGAGATGGAAGCCTGCAGGTCCCGGGCTTCGGCGGGGCGTTCCTTGCGGATCTGGCCGATGTCGTTGGGCACGTCGATGCGTTCGACGATTTCGACGGGCGGAGGCGGCTGGCCGGCGACGACATTCGCCACGCGGTCACTTTTCAGGAACCAACTGGCGATGCAGCGGTCGGTGGGCAGGCCTCCGTGGAGGGCGCTGGAGGTGATGCCGTATTGGTTCAAGACGTAACGTTCGACGACGGCGCCCAGGCGCTGCATGTTGAAGAAGGCGTTCTTGAGTTCAAGCGGATCGAAGGTCCATTCGATCATGTCGATGCCGCGGTCGAGCGCCTCTTCTCGCTGGGCAAGTTTCAACTGCCGGCCGACGCCGAGATTCCGATAATCGGCCAGCACGCCCATCATGTTGCTGTGCAGGTAGTGGGTGCCGTCGGTCTTGACACCGGGGACGGCGATGAGAAAACCCACCATTTTGTCGCCGTCAAAGGCAGCCATCGTTTGGCCACCGACCTTGTGCGCCACCACAAACAACCGGACCGGCAACAGCTCCAAATCCTCAAAACCCCAGATGACCTTTTGCAGGCGGACCGCTTCTCGCAGGTCGCTGATTTCCGTGATTGTCCGAACCGTGATCATGTCTTCTGTTTTGCTTCCTGCCAGTAGGTTTCCAGTTCCGCCACCGGGGTCCCGGTGAGGGCACGCCCTTCGGCCGCCAGTTTGCTTTCCATGTAGGCGAAGCGTTTTTTGAACTTCGCATTCGTCCGGCGCAGCGCCTGCTCCGGATCCACTTTATAAAAGCGCGCCAGGTTGACCAGCACGAAGAACAGGTCGCCGATTTCGCCTTCGCGCTCGTCGGCGTTTTCGGCGCGTTTCAGTTCGTCGAGCTCTTCGTGCAGCTTGTCGACCACCTGATCGGAGGAGTCCCAATCGAACCCGGCCTTGGCGGCGCGGCTGGAAATTTCCTTGGCTTCGAGAACGGCGGGGAGGGCTTTGTTGATCCCATCAAGAAGGCCCTTGGGGGTTTCGCCTTTTTCGGTCTTCTCCTGCTTCTTGATGGCGTCCCAGTTGGTGAGAACTGCGTCGGCGGTATCGGCGACGACGTCACCAAAGATGTGCGGATGGCGGCGAATTAGTTTCTCATTGATCGCTTTTAGCGCGTCTTCGACGGCAAAAAGGCCCTCTTCGGAGGCCATTTGAGAGTAAAAAACGGGCTGCAGGAGCAGGTCGCCGAGCTCTTCGCAGAGGGCGGGCCAGTCGCGATCCTCGATGGCCTCCATCACTTCATACGTCTCTTCGAGCGTATGCCGCTTGATGGAGTCGAAGGTCTGTTCGCGATCCCATGGGCAACCATCGGGCGCACGGAGTTTCGCCATCAATTCTACGAGACGCTGAAACTCAATTCCTGCTTGGGGGGAAGGCACGGCGGGGACTATCTTTTCAATGTAACATGGGGTGCCGTGCGTGCTACCTTGAAAACGTGTTGACGCGCGTGGCAGCCCTGCTGATCCTCCTCGCGGCGCTGCTGCAGGCGGCGCCGGTGGTGCCGGGTGCCGAATCAGTTCGTGCGGCGGCAGCGGTTCGGGTGCAGGATGCGCACGAACAGCAGCGCCCATTGCGGCGTCAGCCACGCCGGGCTTGTCTGCGGCTGGCCGTTGTACGCACCACTGTGGCGACGCCACGAACATTCGCTGGCTACACGACGCCGCATTTCCAACGGCCCCCTCCGTCTCACTCCTAGTTCGCGCGGCCCTTGCCCTCCATCGCGATCCCCAGGAGAAGCTATGTCTATTGATCTGACGGCGGCCATTGCGGCGGCCGAACGCGCGTTGCGCGTTCACTTGTTCCCGACCCAGCGCGCGTGCGCGGAGGCGCTTTTGCGCGGCAGCATTGTGGAAATGCAGACGGGAGAAGGAAAAACGCTGGCGGCGATGCCGGCGGCGGCGCTGTTGGCGCAGGCCGGGCACGGCGTACATGTGCTGACGGCGAACGATTATCTGGCCCGGCGCGACGCGGCGTGGATGGGGCCGGCGTACGCCGAGTTGGGACTGACGGTCGCCGCGATTCATCAGGACTCCACAGCGGAGGAGCGGCGAGCGGCCTATGCGGCGGACGTGACGTATGTTGCGGCGACGGAGGCGGGCTTCGACCACTTGCGGGACTGCCGCGCGTTGACGAAGGGAGACCGCGTGCAGCGGCTGCTGTATGCGGCGATTATCGACGAGGCCGATTCGATCTTGATCGATGAGGCGCGGATCCCGCTGGTTCTGGCCGGGGAGTGCGATGGAGTGGCGGAGAGTGCGCGGCGCGCGGGACCGGCGGCGCGGGCGCTGCGGATGGGGATCGATTTCAGCGTCGATGGGAAGAATCAGAATGTCGAGATCTCGTATGCGGGCCTGGCGCAGGCGGAGGCGCTGTTGGGAGTAGAGCAGATTCACGACGCGCCGAACGGATTGTTGACCGCGGTGTACCAGGCGCTGCATGCGCAGTATCTGTTGCAGCGGGACGTGGATTATCTGGTGCGGGATGGACGGATTGTCCCCATAGACGAATACAAGGGGCGGACGGCGCACGAGCGGCGCTGGCCGGCCGGGATGCACGCGGCGCTGGAGGAGAAAGAGGGGCTGGAGATTCGTGAGCCCGGGCGGGTGCTGGCGTCGGTGACGTTGCAGAACTATGTGCTGCAGTACGAGCATCTGTGCGGGATGACGGGCACGGCGGCGACGCAGGCCGAGGAGTTCCGTCAGATCTACGGGTTGGACGTGGAGGTGATTCCGACGCATAAGCCGCGCATTCGCGTGGACCAGCCGGACGCGTTGTTTGCAACGCAGGCGGCGAAGTTCCGGGCGCTTGTGCAATCGATTCGCGAACAGCACGCGACGGGGCGGCCGGTGTTGGTGGGGAGTGAGAGCGTGGAGGCGTCGGAGGCGATCAGCCGGGCGATACCGGACATTCCACACAACGTGTTGAACGCGCGGCATGAGGAGATTGAAGCGGCACTGATTGCGCGGGCCGGCGAGCGGGGAGCGGTGACGGTGTCAACGAATATGGCCGGGCGGGGCGTGGATATTGTGCTGGGGGAGGGGGTGGCGGAGTTGGGCGGGTTGCACGTGATCGGCACGGCGCGGAACGACAGCCGGCGGATTGACAACCAACTGCGAGGGCGGGCGGGGCGGCAGGGTGATCCGGGTAGTTCGCGATACTTTATGGCGTTGGACGACGAACTGGTGCACCGGTTCCGCGACGATGGGGAGGCAATTGAAACGCTGGCCGATTGCGACATGTTGCAGCGGCGTGCCGAGGGGCGGCATCTGGATGCGCGGCTGTTTTTGCACAAGTATGAACGGGTGATTGAAGGGCAACGGCACGCTCTGTTGCAGGCGCGGGAGGAGATTATCGGCAAGAGCGAAGCGGAGCCGGATATCGCCGAGTGGCCCATCCGATTGGACGCGATGGATGAGGCGTGGGCGTGTTTTCTGGAGGAAGTGGCGGATCTGAAATCGGGATTTCCGTGGCTGAATCTGGGCGGGCGGGAACCGCTGGCGGAGTTCCTGCAAACGGTCGACGGGCTGTTCGCGCGGATGTGGGAACAGGTGGATCATGAGACGGCGATGCGATTGGCCAATGGCGAGACGGCGCCGCCGCGGCGTGGGGCGACGTGGACCTACTTGACCGTCGATCAGCCGTTCGGCACGGGGATGGAGCGGATCATGAAGGGTCTGGCGCGGAAGGCGCGGAGCGGGCGGTTCTGGGGATAGGGGGGGGCGAAATGATGTAGGATCTTCAGGACATGAAACATATCCTTCTGGCGCTCGCCGCCACCGTTTGCCTTGTGGCCGCGCCTGCTGATGCGACGGCGATGAAAGAAGTGTCGGCTGCGATGGAATCGCTGAAACAGGCGATGATCCACAAAGATGGCCCGGCACTGGAAAAGCTGCTGAGCGACGACCTGATGTACACGCATTCGACCGGACAACTGGAGACAAAGGCTCAGTTTGTGAAGGCAATCGCGTCGGGGAAATCGATCGTGGAACGGCTGGACTATTTCAAGCACGAGGTGCGCATTTACGGGAATACGGCGCTGGTGAGGGGCGGCGTGGATCTGTACCATAGCGCGACCAACATCGTGCACATGGACATTCTGCATGTGTGGGTGAAGGGCGCGGGCGGGTGGAAGATGGTGGCGCGTCAGGCGACGCGTTTGACCCCGGCGAAGTAGGCAACCGCTCGGCGCAGCCAGTGTCTTCGGATCTGGCTGCGGTAGGCGCAAGTGATGTAGGCGGGCGGCGCCACGGTGCGAAGTTGGAAGGCTTGGGATTCGCTGGGGGCTGGCGCAGACTCGTCGAGGGTGAAGCTATACTCGACCAGGAACGTGGCGTCCGCGCAGTCTGCCGGGCTGAGCCGTGACCGGGCGATGGCGGATCGCACGGCTTGGCCGAAATAGACGGGGGCGCCGGAGAGTTCGGCCGCCGCGCTCACATTGATTTGCGCGAAGACAGATCCACTAAGCCGCGCCGGCTTGGCAAGCGGCGGATAGATGGCGGGTTCCAGGCGCTCCGGCGCGTAGCGGGACCACTGAACGGCGAACGGGCGGGCGGATATTTCAAACTCGCCAGGCGCGTGGAAGACGGTGGTGGTGTCTCGCTGGTGCGTTTCCGTGCCACGAATTGTGAAGCGGAAAACGACGGGAATCTCGGCACCGGCACAATCGGCCGGGCTGAGGCGGGTGCGGGCGAGGGCGGCGCGAATGGCGAGAGCGAAGAGGGATTGGGGGTCGCTCAAAACCGAGTGTGGGTAACCTTCCGCATCAACGGTGACCTGCGCACTGATGACGGCGGAGCGGCGGGCCTGAATCGCGAGCGGCGGGTACAGCGGAGCGTCGATCCGTTCCAGGGAACACACAGCCCAGGCGGGGCAAGCGAGCGACAGCATCAGGCCAGCGATCCATCGGAACGTCACGTTGTCTGTTCCCCTTGCGCATCGTAGCATCGTTCGTACTTGTCAATTTGGGCGTCCGGTGGGAGAGTCAGAGGAATGCTAACGCGTGCGCAAGCTGGGAAATGGATTGGCCTTATCGTATTGGTGCTGGCCGTTGCGGCCTGGTTCTTCCTCCGACCGGCGGTGCCAGAGAACGGCATCGCCATCGTCCCGGCGCGCTGGACGTTTATCGATGTGGCCGGACTCGACGAGGCCGATGAGCGATTGGCCGAGGCCGTGACCGCGCAGGCCATCGAACGCGGGAAGGTTCCCGTCCTGCCCTGGCGGACGATCCGCCCGTATCAAGCAAAACCGCAGCGGGTGCCGGAACTGGCCCGGGAATCCGGAGCCACACGGGTGATGGCGATCTCCGTCCGGCGAACCGGCGCGCAGTCTCGGGTTACTGTTTTCCTTGTCGAGCCGTTCACCGGACGAAAGCTTTGGGCGGAGGATTTCTACGCTCAGGAGTTGGCCACGCCGGAGTCCGTACGCAACCTCGCCCAGACGATTGCCCACGATCTGGAGACCACGCTTGGAGCAGGCAAATGAATCGCCGCAGTCTATTGATCGCCGTGAGTGGCATGGGCGCGATGGCCCAACCGCAGAGCTACAAAGTGGGTGATCGAGTGGAGGCCTACGATTTCGGTTGGTACAAGGGCACCATCACCGAGGTGGGGACGGGCAGCAATCAGGGCTACTATCTGGTGAAGTATGACGCCTATTCCACCGCTCGATATTTCAAACCGGCCAACCTGAAACCAGGCGGCCCGCCGGATACGCCGAAGAGCTATCCGGCCTACCGGGTGGGCGACCGCGTGGAGGGCTACGACTTTGGATGGCACCCGGCGCGCGTCACAGAAGTCCGGCAGGGCAAAGAGGCACCGGAGTATCTGCTGCAGTACGAAAAGTATTCCTCGGCCCGCTGGTATCATCCCAAAGATATGCGCGCCTTCGGAGCGGGCGATGTGGAAAAGGCCCGCGACCAGGCGGCGGCCACGCAGGGGCCGCGAGTTGGCAAGTACGGCATCTACACCTACGGCGCCACTGGCGCCGCGCCGGTCTACCTGGGCCATTTTGAGTTGTTGGACGGCGGCAAATACCGAATCTCCCGTACCTCTGGCGGGCCCTATTACGGAGAGGGGACCTACCGGTTTAACGGAGCGGCGTCAAAGGTCGAGTGGCTTTCGGGCCCACTGGCGGAACCAGGATGGGATGGCGCGTTTTCGGTGGAAGGGACGCGACACCGGATCGGGCTGAAGGCAAGAACGGTAGCGACGAATTCCCAGTAGCAACAACAACGGGCCCGGCTCATCGCCGGGCCCGTTGTTGTTGCTTGGTTCGTTCTGGTTAGAACTCGACGCGCAGGTTGAACTGAATCACGCGCGGCAGGCCGCGTTGACCGGTCAGCCGTCCGAAGTTACCGCTGGTGGGGTCGGTGTTCGGGGCGCTGAAGTTCGTGTGGTTGGTGGCGTTCAAGAGATCGACGGAGAAGCGGGCCTGAATGCCCTTTTCCAGGCTGATGGGGAACAGCCGTTCGATCTTGACGTCCCAGTTGCGAATGCCGTCGGCACGGAGGTTATCCATGCGGACCGGGAAGACGCGGACATGATAGGAACCGGGCTGATTGGCGGCGCGGCCTTCGAAACCCACGAAGCTGGCAGGCAGCGGGCCAGTACCGCGATAGGCAAGGCCGGAGTCAAACCACTGACGCATGTCGTTCGCCCGCAGACTGTCGGACTTGAACAGGTCGCCCAGTTGATTGATATCGCCCTGGAAGAAGCGGTTGCCCCAATCGATGGCCGGTCCGCTCTGCCGCTGATAGATCCAGCTGACATTCCAGTTGCCGACCACGTGGCTCATGAAGCCATCCTTCAAATGCGCACGGCCTTTGCCGAACGGGGTTTCGTAGATGGTGGTCCAGGCGATGCGGTGCGGCATCACGTTGTTGTTGATGCGCTCCGACGGCTTGGTATCGAACTCGTTCAGGTAGAAGTCCGCCGTATAGGAGGACGCCCAGGTGTACATGAACGTGGACGTCACACCCTTCATGTAGCGGCGTTCCAGGAGGACCTGCGCGTCATGATAGGTGGTGTAGCCCTGCACTGACTTCCAATCCACACCCGGACGGATGCCGGTGATACCGGTCATCTGGCCGAAGGGACGGAGCAACTGGTTCAACGGCATAACGGTACGGGTGAAGAAACCCTGGCCGGCCATGTAGTTGTAGAGGGCCGGAGAGGAGGTCCGCAGCGAACCCATATTGTTGATGTTGTAAGGATTGTTAACGTTCCCGTTCAGGAAGTTGTCGTTGTTCTGGTCGCGGACATTACCGGTGGTCCAGTAGTTCTGCGGCAGGTAATCGACGCGCTGCGAAACCGGGATGTAGGAGTAGGCACCGTTGTAGGAGGCATCGAGCAGCGTGTTCTTCATGATTTCGCGCTGCAGGCCGATGCGCCAGCGGTGTTGCAACGGCGGCCGGTAGTCGTACGGCAGACCGGTGAAGCCGCGGCCGACGCGCGGGATCGCGCCCAGGCCACTCTTCAACGGCTCATCGAAACGGGTGCCATCGGCACGCACCGGGAACGGGTTGTTCATCGGCGTGTTGCCTTTGGTGAGGCCGGAGACGGCGTTGGAACCGCAGCAAAGCGTGAGGCCGTTGTCGTTCGTGATAGGCGTGCTGGTGGCCTGGTTGTAGCCGAACGTATCGGGGCGGGTGTTGGACGAATTCAGGGTGTCCATGTACATGCCCCAGCCGGCGCGGAGAACGGTCTTGTCATTGAAGCTATAGACCACACCGAGCTTCGGCAGGAAGATATTGGTTCCCTTGGTCGCCTTGTCGTAGCCGTTCTGGCCGAGGTAGGTGGTGCCACCAACGGGGTTGAACTGCGAGGCGGGCAACTGAGCAACGGGGTTGGCGGTGTAGGCCGCCTTGACCGCATCGGTGAACGGCAACTTCAGGTCCGGCAGGAAGAAGCCGGCGATGGAGCGGTTGTAACGTTCGGTGATGCCGCCTTCGAACTCGTAGCGGAGGCCGAGAGAGAGACGGAGCTTGCGATTGACGCGCCAGTCGTCCTGGAAGTAGATGCCGCGGCGCGGGGTGGTGTAGGCCGTGGAGTCATTGGTGTCGATGCTGATGCCGCTGGGGATGCCCATCATGAAGGAGGCCCAGTCGTGCGCGTGGGTCGCCGCGAGGTTGTCGACGTTCGAGGCGCGGGTGAAACCGTTGCCGAAGCTGAAGGCGCCGGCGGAGTTCCCTGGCCCAAGGCCGGCCCAGAGGTGGCGCCGTTCCTGGATCCCATACTTGAAGCTATGGTTGCCGCGGATGGTGGTCATCTGGGCGCGGAGTTCGCCCGTGCTGCCGATGGAGCCGACAACGGGATAGCCGCCGCCAACGCTCGAGATCGTATTGAAACTCATCGAGGGGAGTTGCCGGTTGGCGCCCGCGCGGGTTTCGAGGTAGTCCGGCAGGCCGACATCCTTCGGGCCGTAGGCCGTACGGGTGGTGTTACGGCTGCCTTCTTCAAAACGCGACAAACCGATGCTCGTATCCAGAATGTTCGAAGCATTGATGGCGTAGAGCCAGCTGAAATTGCCGCCGCGGTTGATGCGGGTAAGTCCGTTGGAGTGCAGACCCTTCACCGTTTCGTAGGTCCAGTCGTACTCATTGGCCAAGCGGTCGTTCCACTGCCAGCGGAAGTTGAAGCTGTGCTTGTCGGTGGCTTTGAAGTCGAAGCGGTTGATGAGCGAATTGAAAATCTCATCCTTCGGCATGCCATTCGCCAGATAGTTGAACGTCTGCTCGGGAGTCACCAGACCAGGAACGTTGTTCGGGGCCGGGTAGAGCTTGGAGTAGAAATCGTAGACCGGGTTCAGAACCGGAATGCCCTTGTTACCGGGGAAGGGGGTGCGGACCACGGTGTTGCCGGAGACACGGGCGGTGCGGGGGTCGTAGATGGTGAAACGCTGGGCGCCATTGGGGGCGTTGAGCAGTTCGGAGAAGTCGCCCTGCCGCATGAGAGCGGTCGGCACAGTGCGGTTCAGTTCGCCTTCCGTCGTTTCGGCTTTGCTTTGGCGAATTCCGTTCCAGGTCATCGACCAGAACGCCTTGTTACGGCCATCGTAGATTTTCGGAATCCAGACGGGGCCGGACGCGTTGAAGCCATAGTTGTTGGAGCGGCCAGTGGCCTGCTTCTGTTCGTTGGGCTTCAGTTGGCCGGCGCGGGCGCGGGCGTCGAAGCTCTCGCGCTGGAAGTGGCCGGTGGCGTTCCACCGCTGCTGAAAGTGCTGATCAAACAACGAGCCGTGCAGCTTGTTCGTGCCGCCGCGGGAGCTAACGTTGATGGCCGCGCCGGAGGTGAAACCCTGGCTGGCATCGAAGTTGGAAGTTTCCAACTTGAACTCGGTGATGGCGTCCGACGGGGGAACATAGCCCACGCGACGGCCGGTGCCGGTGACCGACATGCCGTCGATCGAATACTCGTTCTGCCCAACGCCGCCCATGGTGTTGAAGCTCGATGTGCCGCCGTTGTCGAACGGACGGCGATATTCGGGTTGGCCGGTCCACTGCATACCGGGGGCAAGCGCGGTGAGCGCGAAGGGATTCAAATCCGAGAACGGGAGGTTAACCAGGTTCTGCTGATCGAGGACGCGGCCACCGCTGGCGGAAGTCGTTTCGAGCAGCGGTACATCGGCTTTCACTTCGACGGTTTCGACGACTTGGCCGACTTCGAGCTTGACGTCGATCTCCAGACGGGACCCAACCTGTACACCAACATTGGGACGGACGGATTTCTTGAAGCCGCTTGCCTCGACCGTAACTGTATAATTCGCCGGTTCGAGGTAGTTAAATTCGTAATAGCCGGTGGCGTTTGTTTCGCCGCGCCGGGTTTCATTGGTGGCCGTATTGGTAACGGCGACTTTCGCACCCGGGACAACCCCAGTCTGCGTATCAAGGACACGGCCGGTGATCGCGCCTCTCGATTCCTGCGCGACACCAACGGTCGCGGTCAGCAGGCAAAGAGAAACCAACCCTACATAGGTTCTTTTCAACATGGACCCCTCACTGATTCTTTCGGTACTACACTACCGAGCGTTGCCTGATAGTTTACACAATTCACCGCCACTCATTCAGCGGCTGAATGAATCGCAGGACAGAGCGTCCACAGACAAGTCGCAATTGAAAGTCGCAAGACGCGCTGGCCGGTTCCGCGACAGCCGACGGCCATCAAAATGGCCCCGAAGACAGCGAGGAACCCGGCGCTTCGGGGGAGTAGGCCGGCGTGATCGATGCGGAGTCTTTCGGCGATGACGAGACGGCGCACGGGGAAACCCGGAAGACCGAGCGCCGCAATCCGATTCGGCGGAACACATCGTGAACTATGCCCGCAAAAAAAGCGGACCCGGCCCTCCCTGGCCGAATCCGCTGCTGGAAGGATTGGACTCGTTCAGCGCCCGCTGAGGATTGCGGTGGCACCGTTTCGCACCACGACAAATGATTCAGCGGAGATGCAGTAAACTGCCTGTCCGTCCCGCGAAGTCAATTCCAATTCCCCGCCCTGCTTTCCGGTGAACGCACTCGCCATCCACTTTCCACCGTGCCCGCCGCTGCGCCGAAGCGGCACGATACGCAATGTGAATGGACTGCGCGAATCCGGCGATCAGCCCGCAGGCGCCTCGTGCGAGTTATCGAGTAGGACATGACGGCACCATCCTTGATTGCAGGATCACCGAGGCACCCTACATTCCACTCAGACAACGACGCCAGGGAGCTGGAACAACTATTTTGAAAATCTTTTGCGCACCGTGATGCCACCAACAATCAGCACCAACGCCGCAGCGATAAACGGCCACCAGGGGACCCGCGGCGACAGAGGTGTTTGCCCATCGCCACTAAGCAGATAGGCAGCCCAGAAATAGGGGTGCGCCCGCTCGCCCCCCGCGCGCAGCATCGCCAGTTTTGCATGCCGCAACGCCTCCGCCTTGGTTTCGCCGCGGCCCAGCGCACTATAAAACTCGCGCATCAATTCGGCCGAGGCCTGATCAGAGACGCGCCACAGGGAGCTGACCGTCGCCCCGGCCCCGGCGCCCAGAAACAGGCGGCTAAAGTTCTCCACCCCTTCGCCCCGGACGTAACGGCCGCGCTCCGATTCGCAGGCGGCAAGAGTGACCAGTTCGACATGGGACAACGAAAGCCGCGCGATTTCGCCGGTGAACAAGTATTGCGAAGACGGGTCACCTTCCACCGGCGTAAAGACGAGACGGGAGCGGCGGGAGTCAATCGTGTCAATCGCGCCATGAGTGGCAAAGTGCAGCACCGGGACGGCGGTGGCGCCAGGAGTGAACAACTCACTTTTGTGGTTGTTCTCCCCGATCCACAAACGGCCGCGCCCCGGCAGAACACGGGCGATGGAGCGGACCTCTTCGGCCGAATACGCAAGGCGGGCCAAGGAAACGTCAAAGGGGGAGGCGCCGGTGCTCCGCCCGGGGATGGGGTCGGCAAAGGCAGCCACCGAAACCTGCCAGGGCCAACGGCGAGCCGGCTCCGGCTTCTGAACGGCAAGGAAGTGAACAGAGGGCAGATAGGAGATTGCGAAGAGTTCAACCAGACGCTTTCCGCCCGGGGCGCGGAGTACCTCGAAGGGAAGTGCGTGGAGGACGCCATCGGGCACGATGACCAGCTTGTTCTTCGTCAGCGGCAACGATGGGTCCAAGAGGATCCGCGCTGCCGCGTCGGAGAGCGCGAGCCAACGCGGGGAGTCGCGCTGCGCGAGGGCGCGGGTCAATTCGCTGATGGCGGCCGTATCGTCGGAACTGAGCCGGCGTTGGACGACACCGGTCGAGTCCCGCGTAATCCAGACCGCAGCCATACGCGTGCCTGTGATCCAGTAGGCGAGGACAGCCGTTCCCTCGTCAAGACCGGCGCGAACGGTCTCGAGCGGGACATCCTTACGCTCGGCTGGCAGCAACTCTTTCAGGTTGCGCGCCCGGCCCTCTTCCATGTGGCGGAAGATCTCGGCGACAGGGGGCGCGGGCAGATCCAATAATTCGCCGATCAGTGCATCATAAACGTCGCGTTTTTCCGCCAAAAACTCCGCCTTCAGCGTCGTTTTTCCCAGGCTGGAACGGGCCGATTCGATGACCGTCACGGCCTCCTGAAAACTCTGGCGAGCCGCCGTGTGGTCATTCGCCAATGCCTGGGCGCGGCCAAGCCCGTAGAGCGCTGTCCAGAGTTCGTCCACCAGTTTCAGCGATCGCGCATCGGCGAGCGCGGCACTGAAATCGGATCGGGCGGCATCCGCCTTACCCATCAAAAGCAGCGTCTCCCCCCGGAACAACAGTTCCAAGGTCAACTCCCGTTGACTGCCGCTCTTCCCGGCAATCGCGATGGCTTCCGTGAAGGTCTTGAAAGCGGCGTCGAGGTTTCGAAAATCGAGAGCCTCCACGACGCCGGCGTTGTGCAAAATGTAGAGCGAGGCGGCGGCGTTGGGATCGGACGCCAGCAGTTTCCGCGCCTGCTGATAGGTTTCGAGTGCCTGCTGCGGGTCGCCCAGACGGCGATAGACGATGGCAAGGTTGGTCAGCATCTGCGCTTCGATGCTTGGCTTCTGCTGGAGCGGCAAAGCACGGATCTCTTTGTATAAATCAAGCGCCTTCTGATGCTGGCCTAGCTGTTGGTGCAGGACGGCGAGATTGGTCAGCGTCAGCTTGCGGGTCCCGGCGTACCATGGCTCCTTTTCGTGGCCACCCAGCCGCGTAAGGGCGGTCTGATACGTTTCAAATGCCTTTACATACTGGCCCTGGTAGAAGAAGAGATTGCCGAGATTATTGATGCGGCGAAGCTCTGGCCCAACCGTGCCGACTTCGTGCGCCAGCGCGATCGACCGTTCGAAGTGGGGCCGCGCGGCGGCATAGTCGCCCTTATTCAAGGCAGCGACGCCGACATTATTCTCCGCATCGCCCAGCCGCGCGCGATTGTTGCTTTTCTCAAACAACCTTGCCGCCGCAGCGCCCTTCTCCATGGCCACGGCATAATCACCGCGCTGCATCGACTGTTCGACGGCCTTCAAAAGCGCCTCAGCCTCAGGCTGGGCCTGCAGGGAGAGGGCGAAAAGGACAATGATCAGACGGAGAGCCAACTCTCCATTTTAGTTGATCGAGAGCGTGGTGCCATCGGGGCTGGCGGCGGTGCCCACCTGGATTGAGACCGGCACGGTGTCGCCGATGGGAGCGTCGGCTGGAATCAAGGCGTTGATTTGGAGCAAACCCGTCACGAGACCGGGCGCGGCGCCCGCGTAGAGTATTTCCGCCCGGCGGCCGCCGATTGTGACCGTCACCGGGAGAGCAAGTGTCCTCAGATCCGCTCCGGCGATCTGGCCGGTGCTGCTGGCCGGGTTCGTTTGACCGCCGCCGGTAGCGTAGAGCATAACCACCGTACCGCGAGCGGCCGGGCGTTGCGGAGTATTCAGAGCGTAGTCCTGATTGAGAATGGCCGCGCGGCCGCGGCCCGAGGCATCCTGTGTAAACAGAGCCGGCGCGGCGTCAACTACCCGGATCGGGAGCAAGGCGGAACGGCGCCCTTCAAACTCCACTTCCACCGTGACAGAGCCGGAGACCTCATAAGGGACAATCGTATTGATCTGACCGGCCGAGGTATAAAGGACCGGCGCGAGAACGCCGTTGAATCGCACGCGGGTGCCGCCGGCGACAGTATCAAATCTGGTCGGCGCGGCCAATGCGCCAAAGACGCCGGTGGCCGGGCCGATGTTTCGGCCGTAAATGGTCAAGATCTGACCGGGAGCGAAGGCGGCGCCGGCTGTCTGGCTGGCGCCGTTGACGATGGCGGCGACTTCGGGCAGCGTGGAGGGCGCTACGTTGAGTGTGATGGCGATGGTCTGCGTGGATGCGCCACCGGCAGTGAGCGTGACCGCCTCAGTGTAAGTGCCGGCGGCGAGCGTTCCGGGAGTGGCCGTAACAGAGACAGTAGCCGGGGTCAAACCGGAAGAGACTGTCACCGCGAGCCACGGCACATTGGCGGTGGCCGCGAACCCGAGCGGGGCCCCGGTACTGGCGACAGAAATCGTCTTGGTGCCTGCGCCATCAAAGGTCAGCGCAGCCGGTGTGAACGTCAGTTGGGAGGCAACCGGCGGGGCGCCGGCGATGTTGAGCGAAACGGCAACCGTCTGCGAAGTGGCGCCTGGCGCGGAGAGCACAACCGAAGCCGAGTAGGTGCCGGAAGCAAGACCGGCCGAGTTGGCCGTGAGCGTCAGAGCCGCCGGTGTGGCGCCAGCGGCGGGAGCCACGGTCAGCCAAGGCGCGCTGGAAACGGCGGTATAGTTCAGTGCGGCGCCGGTGGAACTGACGCTAACGCTGCGAACACCGGACCCATCAAAGGTGAGCGATGTGGGACTGACGATAAGTTGCGGCGAGACGGAGGCTACGGTTAGCGTTACCGACACCGTCTGGGTGGTTGCGCCCGGAGCGGAGATGGTGACGAGCCCGGAGTAGCTTCCCGGCGCAAGCCCGGCGACGTTGACGGTTGCCGACAGCGAACTGCCCGTGCTGCCGGAAGACGGCGAAACGGTCAGCCAGGCGGCGTTGGAAGACGCTGAATAGGTCAGGGCCGAGCCGGTGCTGCCGACGGTGATGGGCTGCGATCCGGCGGCGGTAAAGGTCAGCGACGACGGAGACACCGTTAACTGCGGCGCTGCGACGACATTGAGCGTAACGGCAACCGTCTGGTTGTTCGCGCCAGCGGCGGTGATCGTGATGAGCCCCGTGTAGGAGCCTGGGGCGAGGCCCGTCACGTTGGCCGTGGCGGCGAGAGTCGCCGGGGTGGAACCAGTTGCGGGGGAGACGGTCAGCCAAGCAGCATTTGAGGAGGCCGAGTAGCTCAGCGTGGAACCGGTGCTGGCGACGCTGATGCTCCGCGTGCCCGCGCCATCAAAAACAAGTGAGGACGGGCTGATGGAAAGTTGCGGCGTGGCCGTCACGGTCAGAACAGCAGCCACCGTCTGCGTGGTGGCGCCGGGCGCGGAAAGAGAAATGGTCCCGTTGTAGACGCCAGCCGCGAGGCCTGTCGTGTTCACGGAAACGGTCAAGGCTGCCGGCGTGGTGCCGGTATTCGGGACAACCGCCAGCCAGGCATCGTTCGATGTTGCGGTGAAAGCGAGCGGCGTGCCGGTGCTGGTAACTTGCAACCCCTGGGAGGCAGGGGCGGCCCCGCCGGCCACGGCGGTGAAGTTGAACAGCGACGGACTGGCTCCCAGTTGCGGCGCGGCAGTGATGTTCAGCGTCACTCCCACCGGTTGCGTCGTCGCACCGGCGGCGGAGATCGTGACTGTTCCCGAGTAGGAACCGACGGCCAAACCAGCCGGATTTACAGAAACGCTGACCGACGCCGGCGTGGCGCCGGAGGCCGGCGTGGCCGCGAGCCAGGCCGCGTTCGACGAGATCGAGTAGTTCAAAGCCGTGCCCGTGCTGGCGATGTTCAAGGCCTTGGCGGCCGGGGCCGCGCCACCGGATTGCGCGTCGAACGTCAGCGCGGCCGGCGTCACCGTCAACTGCGGCGCAGGAGTCACGTTCAAGGTGACGGCAACCGTCTGGGGCGTGGAACCAGCAGGGGGCGTAAACGTCAGTGTCCCTGAATAGGATCCGACCGCAAGACTCGTGGTATTCGCCGTAACGATCACGTTAGCGGGCGAAGTTCCGGACGCAGGAGACGCCGAAAGCCAGGCCGCACTGGATGTAAAGGAGAACGCGAGGGCGGCGCCAGTGCTGGCCACGGCAACGGTTTTCGACGCAGGCGACGCGGCGCCCGCTACACCGTCGAACACCAGCGCCGCCGGGGTGAGCGACAACTGCGCAGGAGCGGCCAGGTTCAGCGTAACGGCAACGCTTTGGGCGGCGGCGCCTGTCGGGGTTACGGTGACAAGGCCCGTATAGTTGCCGGGAGCAAGTCCCGTGGTATTGACCGATACCGACAGCGTGCCCGGGGTCGTGCCCGAGGCCGGAAGCGCCGTCAGCCAGGCGGCGTTCGACGATGTCGTATATGGAAGCGCGGTGCCGGTACTACCCAGAGAAACCGTTTGCGTGCCGGAGGCGGTGAACGTGAGGCTTGCCGGAGAGAGCGTCAGCACGGGTGCGGCTGTAACGGTGAACGTGACGGACACCGTTTGCGGGTTGGCCCCGGGAGCGGAGAGCGTAATGAGCCCCGTGTAGCTGCCCACGGCGAGCCCCGTCGGATCCACCGATACGTTTACGGTGACAGGAGTCGTCCCGCTGGCGGGCGATGCGGCGAGCCAGGCGGCGTTGGTTGAGGCGGTGAATGAAAGGGCCGCGCCGGTGGCGGCGACGCTGAGCGGTTTCGACGGTGGAGCCGCGGCACCTGAGACGGCAGTGAACGAGAGCGCCGAGGGCCCTACGGACAACTGCGAGGCCGGAGCAATATTGAGCGTCACCGGGACGTTTACCGCGGTTGCGCCGGTGGCCGTAAACGTAAGCACCCCTGAATATGAGCCCGCCGCGAGGCCAGTTGTGTTGACGGAGAAACTCACCGAACCAGGGGTATTCCCGCCGGAGGGCGTAGCGGTAAGCCAGGCGGCGTTGGATGCGGAGGTAAAAGAAACGGCCGCTCCGGTGGAAGTGATCGACACGCTCTTCGAGGCGGGCGCAGCGGCCCCCGCGACTGCATCGAACGTCAGCGAAACCGGGGCCGCGGCCAGCGCCGCCGAAGTCACAGCCGGTGCCGGGCCAGGCAGAAAGGCGGTGACGGCGCCGGTGGTGTCATCGCCATTCAGGCCGAGGGCCTGGATCGCAACGCTCGTCGTGACCTTCACCGACGCGCCCGTGGGAGCCGACCCGAACAACTCCTGCACCGTTCGCATGTATTGGCCGCCGCTTGGGATATTGACGCTCACTTTCCCCAGAGAAGCGCCAGCGCTGGAGACGAGTTCCAACTGAACGTCGGAGGCGACAAAACTGGAGTTCCGCAGCGCAACGCCGATAAAGCCGTTCAGGCCGGTAGCCGGAACGGCGATTCCCGCGCTGGTCAGAAGTTGCGTGGGATACAACGGATGGCAACCGTTCAATAACGCGCGCGAACTGGAGCCGACGGCCACCGCGCGAAGATACGAGAAATAGGTACCGTCGGGATCCTTGTTCTGGCCTCGCAATACGAAATGGGCGCCGGTCAGATCACCGGACGCGGTCATTGTGAAATCGATTTCCGTGGGCGAAATGAAGCGAAAATCCTTGGCTTTGGCCTCATTCACATCGATGCGGGTGTTGGCATTGAAGCCTGTGCCCAGCACGCGTACTGTGGTCCCCGCGGGCAGGACGCCGCCTCCAGGAATAATGTTGGTAATCGATGCGCTGCCGCCGATCGTCAACGTGCCGTTCTTTGCCAAAGGCAGGGAGTACGGCGTGCCGCCAGGCCCGTTGAAGAACGTGGCGTTGCCAAAATTAATCGGGATCACGGTGCCAACCGGGATGCCGGCGCGAATCTTGGCCGCGACCATTAGAAACGGGTAGTCCAGCTGCGTGCCAAGCGACGCAAGCGGAGAAACAATACTGGCCTGAAAACGGGCATTCCGCACATAGCCTACGCCATATGCATCACCGGATGGACTGAGAATCGAAACACCCTCCAGGCTGTCAAACGACGAGTCGAAACTGAAGTCTGAACTGGTGGTGGTAATCGGGTGGGGGGAGGTGAAGTCCAGCTTGATCTGCATCAACCCGCCGGAAGGTAGTGTCTCAGAGACGATACGAGGCTCAATCACCGTCTGGGCCGCGGCGGAAAGCGCGGCAAGAAAAAGAACAACTTTGTGCAAACTCACTGTTTAATCACCCGGAACGTTTCCGCGGTGCTCGTGGCCACGGTGGCACCTTTTAGATCCATTGCGCGTATCCTCCATGTCAACGTCTTTCGCTCGGTCATGAGCGCCTGAGCCGCTGCCGGCAACTGGACTACAGGAGCAGTCGCCAATGCTTGCCACAGGGTCTGTTCGGCCACATCCATGAGCCGAACTTCATACGATACCGCGCCAGGGATGGCGCGCCACTGCAATGTGGAGGGCACAAATGTTAAATCGCCGGTCGGGCTAATCGACTCGATTTGGCCACCACGGACGGTATCGTCGATGGGAGCAACGGGCGAGGAGGAAGGAATATTGACGAAGAAGATGAGCGCAAGCGCGGCAACCAGACCAAGCCCCCAAACCGGACGGGCGAACCACCAGGCTTTTTTCGCCACCACTTCGGTGGGACGCCAAGCCGGCGCCTGCTTCAACCGTTTCTCAATCTGCCGGACAACCGCCGCTTCAACGGCAGTCGGTTCGGCGGCATGGAAGGATTGCAGCATCGCCACTTCGCCCTGGCAGAACACGCAGGAGGCGGCGTGGGCCTTTTCCGCATCGGTCCCAGCGCCATCGGCCATCCGTTCCAGCGCGTCCACCGGGAGGCAGGCGGATTCTTTTGAAACTGCGGAGTGGAGAATATCTCGTTCGCTATTCATGACTAGATCTCCCGTCCTGCGGCGAACGTTGCATCCGTGCCGTCCACCGGTCGACAGCCACTTTTAACTTCCGTTTCGCGCTGACCACATACGCCTTGGCCCCGCTGGCGTTCTCCATCTTTAACAGACGCGAGATCGTCGCCAGCGGCATATCCTCGCCAAAGTGCAGCATCATCACCTGCGCCTCGACGGGCGTCAATTCCTTGGCCATCATTTCCCGCGCCACATCGGTCAATTGCGACCGCTCCAGCGCCGAATCGAACCCGGCCGCCTGCACGCCCAGTGCATCCAACACGTCGGGCTCCACGGCGTCCTCGGCCTTCCGCTCCCGGCTGCGCAGCGAGTTGAAGCAGTGATTCCGGGCGATCATATACAGCCACGTCGAAAACTTCGAATCCGCCCGGAAGTGACTCAGATGCGACCATGCCTTCGTGAAGACTTCCTGCGCAAGATCGGTCGCCGCATCGCGGTTGCCTGCCACGCGGTAGCACCACAACGCAACCCGGGAATAGTGACGCTGAAAGAGTTCGTCGGCAAACGGTGTACCGCGGGGAGGCCCCCCGTGTTCCTGATACTTTGCCACCAACTCTTCGTCCGAAAGAGCGGTCAACACAAACTTGAGTATACTTTGGCAGGCGCATATTGGTCCGTTAACAACTACGACAATTCCCCGAGTCTTACGGAACAAAAAAATCTGATACCCATGACGCTATCCCCTGAGCAGATCGCCCAACTCCGCCGCAAAGTGGCCTGGAGAATCCTTCCCATCACGATTCTGCTCTACCTGGTCGCCTACCTCGACCGGGCCAACGTCGGATTCGCCAAGCTGCGGATGGCGAAGGACTTAGGCTTCTCCGAAGAGGTCTTCGGGCTCGGTATCGGCATCTTCTTTATCGGGTATTTATTGCTTGAAATCCCCGGCGCGCTCCTAGTGGAACGGTGGAGCGCCCGAAAATGGTTCGCCCGTATTCTCATCACCTGGGGCCTGCTTTCGGCCGCTACGGCGTTCGTCCGCACGCCGTTTGAGTTCAACCTGGCGCGATTTTTCCTGGGAGTCGCCGAAGCCGGTTTCTTTCCCGGCATCATTGTTTTCTTCACTCATTGGTTTCCCCTGCGCGACCGGGCGCGCGCGATGAGCGGCTTCATCGTCGCCGTCCCGTTCAGCATGGCCCTCGGCGCGCCGATCTCGGCGTTCCTCCTCGACGTCACCTGGTTCGACATGGCCGGCTGGCAGTGGTTATTCATCCTCGAAGGCCTGCCCGCGGTGGTGCTCGGTATCGTCACGCTGTTCATCTTCACGGACCGGCCCCGGGATGCCAAGTGGCTAACGCAGCAGGAGCGGGACTGGCTGGAGGGAACGCTGGCGGCGGAGGCGGCCGCGAAAGACGCCGTGCAAAAGGTCTCGGTCGCCCAGGCCCTGCGGCTGCGAAACGTCTGGCTACTGGCCCTGGGAATCTTCGCCACCAACACCGGGGGTTACGCGCTCGGGTTCTGGTTGCCGACGACGGTGAAGAGTCTCTCGGGCGGATCGGACCGGGCGTCCTTATTCTTCAGCGGCCTGTTCTATCTATTCGGTGTGGTGGGCGTTCTCTACGCCGGCTTCTCCTCGGATAAGCACGGCGACCGCAAGTGGCACTGCGTGGCCGGGCAGGTTTCGACGGGCGTATTCCTGGCCGCCAGCGCCGTCCCCGGCCAACCGTTCTGGCTGGTCATGATCTGGCTATGCCTAACCGGGCTCGTGGCCTACTCCTGGCCGCCACCCTTCTGGGCATTGCCAACGGGAACGCTCACCGCTTCAGCCGCGGCAACAGCCATCGGCATGATCAACATCTTCGCCAACGTCGCCGGCTACTTCGGCAACCATCTGTTCGGCTGGATGAAACAGAACGGCGCAACAGACAGTACGTCACTGTTCTTCCTGGCCGGCTGCTACTTGTTAGGTGGCGCCATCGTCAGCCGTGTCCACATTCCTCAACCCACGCGCGGCAGTTCATAACCCTTACGCCGCGGCCGTTCCAGCAGCGCATTCGCCGCGGCGTCATTCGGGAAGCGCTCGGCTTTCGGATCCCACTGCAGCGTCCGGCCCAACTCCCGGGCAATGTTCACCAAATGGCAAACCGACGTCGACCGGTGCGCAATTTCCACATCGGCATTCGGCTTCTTCCGGGAGCGAACACATTGCAGGAAATTACGAATATGCGGCGAGTTCTCGCCCGGACCTTCCTTCATCACATCCGGTGCATGCTTCTTGAACTCCGGCCTGTCATCGCAGGTGAAATCGCCGCGTATGATCTGCATCCGTCCCTTGGTCCCTTCAAAGATGCCACCAAGCTGTTGATGGTCGTTGATGATGGGCTGTTCCAGACTGACAACGGCGCCATTGGCATACGTCAGCGCCACCTTACCGCCTTCGCCAACGGCAATCTCCGTGGGCCCAGTCAGCGACGTTCCCAGCGCCGCCTGCACCTGATCGAGCGAATGCGTCCCCCACCCGGAGACACCCCACGACTGCCCGCCGCCATCGAAATCCCACCACTTCATCCACCCCTTGTGGAGGTCGGAATGGTACGGCCGCAACTCCGTCTGGTTGCACCACTCATCCCAATTCAACCCCTCCGGCATCGGCTCTTCAGGTTTGTTGTCCCAACGCGCCGGCGCCAGAAAATTGCACACGACCACCTTCTTGATCTTCCCCAACTTCCCGTCCGCCACCAGCTTGCTGGCATAGATATTGATCGGCATGGAGCGCTGCTGCGTGCCCACCTGCAGCACCCGTTTGTAGTGGCGCGCGGATTTCACCAACGCCTGCCCCTCCTGCACGGTCAGCGTCAATGGCTTTTCGGCGTACACGTCCAGGCCGGCCTCCATCGCCTGCATCACGATGCGGGCGCGGGCATGCGTGGTGGTCTCCACAAACACCGCGTCCAGCTTCTGCTTCTCAAACATCTCGCGGTAATCGGTGTACTGCGTCCAGTTGACTCCATCGGCCAGGATGTGGGACGCCTTGTCGAGCGCCGCCTTGGAACAATCGGCGATGGAAACGATCCGGCCATCGCCGAAATCCTCGTGCTGAATCAGCCACGAGGCACGCCGGCCAACGCCGACAAAACCGATATTGATCCGGTCATTGGCGCCGCGCACCGAGGCGCGAGCAACAAAGGGGAAAGTACCGAGAAAAGCGCGACGATTCATTTGAGTTCTCTCACTTTCATAGATCGCAGGCGGACTTCCATCCCGTCGAAAGCCTTGCCCTTGTGAATTTGAATACCCAGGCGGCCGGCGCCGGGGAAGGTGGCGTCGTGCATATCGACAACCGTCCGCCCGTTCTGGCGGATCGTGATGTGGTCGCCCTGCACACGCAACTGCAACTGGTTCCAACCATCGACACGGACGGAGCCACGATCCCGGTTCTCGGCAATGAACGCCTTGCCCATGCAGTACAGCGACCCGGAAAGAACGCCGGGGTGCGAAGGCTGGTCGAGGAAGTCCACCTGATAGCCGGTCCGCGGCGCAGCCACACGGAACCAGATGCCGGAGTTGCCCGGAAAACGCATCCGCCATTCACACGAAAACTCGAAGTTTGTCCAGCTCTGTTCCGTGAACAGATCGCCTTCCGACCCGCCCGGCCCCTGCCGGCCGATCAACTCGCCGTTTTCAACCAGCCAGGTGGCATTCCCCTCCGGCTTCCAACCCTGCAACGTGCGGCCATCGAAGATCTTTGCCGCTGCGGGCAGGGCGAACGCGATGCCCAGAACAGTACGGCGCGAACAATGTAAGCGCTCCACACAGTCCTCCTCAGGAGTGTTCTACCCAGAGCCTACAACTTTATGCATGCGCTTACAAGCGGCCGCTGCAGATCCAGCCGTGGATATAATGACGCCCATGAAACCTCCCGTGGCCGCATTGTTCCTGGCCCTCACGGCCGCCCTGGCGGCGCCGGCGCAACAGACTCTCGACCGCGCCACGTTGGACACCTGGATGAAAGAACTCTCCAACTGGGGCCGCTGGGGCGCGAAGGACCAGATGGGCACCGCAAATCTCATCACGCCCGAAGTCCGCCGAAAGGCGGCGGCGCTGGTGAAGGAGGGCGTGTCGGTATCGCTGTCCCGCGCGACAGATTCCGTTCGCGCGGCAGACAACTCCCGGCCCTTCGCTCAGAAGATGATCGAAAGCGGCATCGACCCGAATCCGATGTTCGCCATGGAGACCTATACGATC
Organism: Acidobacteriota bacterium; assembly: GCA_947470805.1. Lineage (GTDB taxonomy): Bacteria > Acidobacteriota > Terriglobia > Bryobacterales > Bryobacteraceae. Next base: position 39,371 of record CANIVU010000065.1, read on the forward strand.
GCCTTCCACGGCGCCTCGCTCACCCACTTCGACGCGCTGTCGCACATGGTCTACAACGGCAAGCTCTATAACGGCTACGCCCAGGAAGAGGTCAACGCCACCGGCGCCCACCAACTGGCGGTGGACGCCTACAAGGCCGGCTTCTTTTCCCGAGGCGTCCTGGTGGACATCCCGCGCCTGAAAGGGGTGAAGTACCTGGAACCCGGCACGGCGATCTATCCCGCGGATCTGGATACTTGGGAGAAGATGTCGGGAATCCGGATTCGCTCCGGCGATATCGTGTTCATCCGCACCGGGCGCTGGGCCCGCCGGGCGGAGAAGGGCCCGTGGGACACCGACAAGGCCTCCGCCGGCCTCCATGTGAGTTGCGCCCGCTGGTTCAAACAACGGGACATCGCCGCGCTCGGCAGTGATGTGCACGCCGAGTTGATGCCGTCTCCAGTGAAGGGAGTCCCCTATCCCATCCACCAATTGATGATCATCGCCATGGGCGTGCCCATGTTCGACAACTGCGACCTGGAGGGCCTTGGCGAAGCCGCCGCGCAACGGAAGCGCTGGGAATTCCTGCTGACGGCCGCGCCGTTGGTAGTCCCGCTGGGTACGGGGTCCCCGTTGAATCCGATCGCGACTTTTTGAAAAAACTACCGTCCCAGGCTACGCCAGTAAATCCGCGGTCTGGTAACCTGTCAGTTCAAGGGATCGTCCCAACGGTGTCGTCGCCCCAGTCTGAATGCGATATCCGAACGCGCAAGGGCCGGTCACGCCACCACTCCATGAACGCTACTTTCCCGCCTATCTCCATTTCCATCAGCCGTTGCGCCATGGCGCTCCTGGTTTCTCTGACGCTGTTTACGGCAGGTTGTAATAAAGGCGAACCGGAAGGCGCGCCGGGTGCGGGGAAAGGCGGCGGCGAGAAAAAAGGCGGAAAGCAAGGCGGGGGCGAAGTTCCAGTACTGGTGGCCAAAGCCGCAACGAAGGAAGTCGCCCTGGAGCTGGAAGTCATCGGCAACGTCGAGGCGTCCTCCACCGTCATGATCAAGCCGCAGGTGAGCGGCGAACTGATCAAGGCGTTTTTCAAGGAAGGCGACTTCGTCAAGGCCGGCGCGCCGCTGTTTGAAATCGATAAACGCGCGCTCGAGGCCCAACTGGCCCAAGCCCAGGCGAATTTGATGCGCGCCGAGGCGCTCAGCCGCCAGGCCCAGGCCAACGTTGCTCGCAGCCGCGCGCAGTTGCAATATTCCCGGGATCAAGCGGCGCGCTATTCCCAGCTGACCAAGGAAGGCATCTTTTCGAAAGAGCAAAACCAGCAGGCCGAATCAACGGCCCGCGCACAACAGGAAGGCGTCGCCGCCGATATGGCCGCGATCGAAAGCTCGAAGGCCGACATCGCCGCGCAGCGTGCCATCGTCGACAACCTAAAGGTTCAGATGGGGTACACGACGATCAAATCGCCCATCACCGGCCGTACCGGCACCCTGTTGATCAAGGTCGGCAACATCGTCTCGGCGAACTCCACCGACCTTGTGCAGATTAATCAGATCGACCCGCTCTTCGTTTCCTACGCCATTCCCGAGTCGAAACTGAGCCTGGTGGAAAGCCGCTTCGGCAAGAGCAAAATCCCGGTCTACGCGCTCTCTCAGGAAGGCGCCGAATCCGCCGTGGGCGTGCTGAGTTTTTACGACAACACCGTCGACGCCTCCACCGGCACCATCCGCCTCCGCGCCACCTTCCCTAACCCCGGGCGCAAGCTGTGGCCAGGCCAGTTCGTCCGTGTCCGCACCCGGCTTGGTACCGATCCCAATGCCGTCGTCGTCCCTAACCAATCCGTGCAGACCGGCCCCGACGGCCAGTTCGTTTTCGTCGTCAAAGAAGATCGGCGCGTAGAAATGCGCACCGTAACCACAGCAACCCGCAGCGGGCAGGATCTGGTGATTGCCAGCGGCTTGGCCGCCGGCGAAACGGTGATCACCGAAGGCCAGATGCGCCTGGCGCCGGGCATGCGTGTCGTCGTCCGCGACGGCCGCCCCCGCGATGGAAAGAAGGGTGGCGGCAAGAAGGGTGGCGAGGGCGGCGGCGGTGAAAAAGGCGGCGGCGCCGAAAAGGGCGGCGAATCCGGACGGCCGAAGTCATGAACGTCTCCGAGATCTTCATCCGGCGGCCGGTAGCCACGCTGTTGATGATGGCCGGTGTCGCCATGTTCGGCATTCTTGCCTATATGGCGCTGCCCGTGAGCGATCTCCCGACCGTCGACTTCCCTACCCTCTCCGTCTCCGCCAGCCTCCCCGGCGCCGATCCGCAGACGATGTCGTCTTCGGTGGCCACGCCCCTCGAACGGCAATTCACCACCATCGCCGGCGTCGACTCGATGACGTCCACCTCCTCCCTCGGCTCCACCTCGATCACCATCCAGTTTGATCTCGACCGCAAGATCGACGGCGCCGCCGTCGACGTGCAAACCGCCATCTCCGCCGCCATGCCGCTGCTCCCCCCCGGCATGCCGTCCCCGCCCTCCTTCCGCAAGTCCAACCCATCCGACTCGCCCATCATGTTCATGGTGCTCAGTTCGCTTACGGCTCCCATCTGGGAAGTAAACGAATATGCCGACCGGACGCTCGGCCAGCGCATCTCCATGATCAACGGTGTCGCCCAGGTGCAGGTCATGGGCGCTCAGAAATACGCCGTCCGCGTGCAGGTCGATTTGGACAAACTCGCCGCGCTGAAAATCGGCGTCAACGAAGTCTCGGCGGCCATCGCGAATTGGAACGTAAACACCCCGACGGGCACCATGTGGGGCGACAAGCAGGCGTTCAGCATCATCGCGAACGGACAACTCCCGCGCGCTGTCGATTACAAGGACCTCATTGTTACTTGGCGACACGGCACCCCCGTCCGTTTGACCGACATCGCCACCGTTCGCGACGGCACCGAGGACGAACGCACCATCGCCTGGACATATGGCGCCGAAACCGGCGGACGCGCGATCAACCTCATGGTGCAACGCCAACCCGGCAGCAACGTCATCGAGGTCAACGACGCAATCAAGAAAGTCCTGCCAACACTGAAGGCGCAGATGCCGCCGAACATGACGTTGGACATGCGCAGCGATCGGTCCAAAAACATCCGCGAGGCCTTCGAAGACGTAAAGTTCACCCTGATGTTGACGCTCGTCCTCGTCATTCTCGTCATTGCGTTCTTCCTCCGCCGCGCTTCGGCCACCTTAATTCCGTCGCTGGCATTGCCCTTCTCCCTCGTCGGCACGTTCGCTGTCATGTGGGCAATGGATTATTCGCTCGACAACCTCTCGATGATGGCCATCATTCTCTGCGTTGGCTTCGTCGTTGACGATGCGATTGTGATGCTCGAAAACATCGTGCGCCACATGGAGAAGGGGCTCTCGCCCCTGGAGGCATCGCTCAAAGGGTCCAAGGAAATCTCCTTCACCATCTTGTCGATGACGATCTCCCTCGCCGCGGTCTTCATCCCCATCCTTTTCATGGGCGGCATTCTTGGACGCCTCTTCCGCGAGTTCGCCGTCACCATCTGCGCCGCCGTTCTCATCTCCGGCTTCGTCTCCATCACGCTCACCCCGATGCTTTGCAGCCGCCTGCTGAAGCACGAAGATCCGAGTCGCCGGCCAAACCCCCTTTCCAGGCTCATCGAATGGTTCCTCCGCGGCATCACGCGCTGGTATGAAATCTCGCTCGGGTGGGTGCTCAACCATCGCCCCGTCATGTTGGGTGTGTTCTTCGCCGTTCTCGGCGCCACCGCCTATCTATATGAACTGGTTCCCAAAGGCTTCATTCCCGAAACCGATTCAGACCAGATCCAGGGCAGCACGGAAATGCAGGTTGGCACATCGTTTGAAGCGATGAAAGTCCTGCAACAGAAGATCATCGCCATCGTCCGGCAGGATCCGGATGTCGAAGGGTTTATGACCTCGGTCGGCGGTTCGTTCGGTGGCGGCGGCGGCGGTGGAAACACGGGCCGCTTCTACATCCAACTCAAACCACGGCGCGAACGGACTTCGACCGGGCAGCAAATCGTCGCCCGGCTACGCCCCAAGGTCGGCGCTGTTCCCGGCGTCCGCACCTCGCTCAGCCTCCCAGCCGCCATCCGCGTCGGTGGCCGCGGCTCCCGCAGTTCCTACGAGTTGACGCTGCAAAGCGCCGACACAGCCGCTCTCTATCGCGAAGCCTCCTCCTTCGAAAGAGAAGTCGCCAAGCTCCCGTCAATCCTGGACGTGAACAGCGACACGCAGATGCGCACCCCGCGCGTCCGCATCGAAGTGGACCGCGACAAAGCAGCCGTTTATGGCCTGAACTCCCAGGAAATCCAGCAAAGTCTCTATAACGGTTACGGCCAAAGCTGGGCGTCCACCATCTACGCGCCAACCAATCAGTACCGGGTCATGTTTGAAGTCATGCCGAAGTTCCAGAACTTCACCGACATGCTTTCGAAGGTCTATTTGAAGGGGGCCAGCGGAACCGTTGTACCGCTCGACGCCGTCACCAAGCGCATCGAAGACGTGGGCCCGCAGACCATCGCCCACACCGGTCAACTCCCCTCCGTCACCATCTCGTTCAACCTGAAGCCCGGAGTCGCGCTCAGCCAGGCCGTCGACGAAGTCTCCGAACTCGCCGCCGAAAAACTGCCCGCCTCCATCACCACCAACTTCACCGGTACCGCCAAGGTCTTCCAGGATTCCCTGAAGAATCTCGGCCTCCTCCTCGGCATCGCCATCCTGGTGGTCTACATCGTCCTCGGGGTGCTGTACGAAAGCTTCATCCACCCCATCACCATTCTCTCCGGCCTGCCCTCAGCGGCATTCGGCGCGCTGTTGACGCTGCTCATCTTTGGCATGGAACTCAACATCTACGGCTTCGTCGGCCTCATCCTCCTCATCGGCCTCGTCAAGAAAAACGGCATCATGCAAATCGACTTCGCCCTCGAACGGCAACGCCACGGCCTATCCGCCCGTGACGCCATTCACGAAGGCTGTCTCGCCCGCTTCCGCCCCATCATGATGACGACCATGGCGGCGCTGCTCGGCACCCTGCCCATCGCCTCCGGCTACGGCGCCGGCGGCGAAGCACGCAAACCGCTCGGGCTCGCCGTCGTCGGCGGCCTCCTCTTCTCCCAAGCCATTACTCTTTACCTGACTCCCGTGGTCTACACATATTTCGACGCCCTCGTGAACCGCCGCCGCGGTCCCGCCGCAAAATCGCTTCCCTCCATGCCGGCCCCCACGCCGTTGGAAGGTCGCGGATGAGCGTTTCCCTTACCTTCATCGAACGGCCCATCGCCACCACGTTGATGATGTTCGCCATCGCGCTGTTCGGCACCATCGCCTATCAGCAACTCCCGGTAAGCGATCTTCCCAACGTCGATTTGCCCACCCTCCTGGTCACCGCGCAACTCCCCGGCGCGAGCCCGGAAACCATGGCCTCGGCCGTCGCAACGCCGCTTGAAAACAACTTCGCCATGATCGCCGGCCTGTCGTCGATGACCTCGGTCAACACGCTCGGCTCCACGCAGGTCACGCTCGAATTCGATCTCAGCCGCGGCCTCGATGGCGCCGCCGTAGATGTCCAGGCGGCCATCACCCAGTCCTCCCGCCTCCTCCCGCCCGGCATGCCCACGCCGCCCACGTTCGCCAAGGTCAACCCGGCCGATCAGCCCATCCTCTTCCTCTCACTCAGTTCCACCACCCTCCCGCTCTATACCCTAAACGAATACGCCGAAACCCGCGTCGCCCAGCGCATCTCCCAGGTCACCGGCGTCGCCCAGGTACAGATCCTCGGTGCCCAGCGCTACGCCATGCATGCGCAGATGGACCCCTACGCCATGGCCTCCCGCCAGATCGGCATCAACGAAGTGGAGCAGGCCCTGCGCAGCTGGAACGTCAACCTGCCCACCGGCACCATCAACGGTCCGCAACGCTCCTTCACCCTCCAGGCCAGCGGCCAGTTGATGAACGCAGCCGCCTACAAATCCATCATCGTCGCCTATCGCAAAGGCTCACCGGTGCGGCTGGAAGAACTCGGCACGCTCGCCGATAGCGTCGAAGACGAACGCACCGCCTCCTGGTTCTGCCGCGAGTCCGGCTGCAATCGATCCATCGTTCTCGGCATCCAACGCCAGCCCGGCACCAACACGATGGCTGTGGCCGATGGCGTCAAAAAACTCCTCCCCGTCTTCAAAACCGAACTGCCGCCGTCTGTCGACCTGCAGATCTTCTACGATCGCTCCGACACCATCCGCGAATCCTTCCAGGACGTGAAGTTCACCATGGTGCTGACGCTCTTCCTGATCGTCGGCGTCATCTTCGTCTTCCTCCGCAACGTCTCGGCCACCCTCATCCCCTCGCTCGCCCTTCCCTTCTCCATCATCGGCACCTTCGCCGTCATGCATCTCTGCAACTACTCGCTCGACAACCTGTCAATGATGGCGCTCATCCTCGCCATCGGCTTCGTTGTCGATGACGCCATCGTGATGCTCGAAAACATTGTGCGCCACCTGGAAATGGGCAAGCCCCCGATGCAGGCCGCCATCGAAGGCTCCAGCGAAATCGCCTTCACCATCGTGTCGATGACGCTCTCCCTCGCCGCCGTCTTCATCCCCGTGCTCTTCATGGGCGGCGTGCTCGGCCGGCTCTTCAACGAATTCGCCGTCACCATCTGCGTCTCCATTCTCATCTCCGGCGTCGTCTCGGTCACCCTCACGCCCATGCTCTGCAGCCGCTTCCTCTCCAGCGCCCACGGCCACGGCGGCAACAAGGGCTGGTTCTTCCGCGTCACCGAAAAATTCCTCGACGGCATGTTGAACGTCTACGACCAGAGCCTCCAATGGGTCCTCAAATGGCGCTTCGCCACCATGGTCGTGTCCATGCTGATCCTCGCCGGCACCGTCCATCTCTTCGTCATCGTGCCCAAAGGCTTCATCCCCGATCAGGACACCGATCAGATGGTGATCAACACCGAAGCCGCCGAAGGCACCTCCTTCAAACAGATGGTCGTCTATCAACAGCAGATCGCTGACGTCGTCCGAATGGACCCCGCCGTCGACGCCGTCGTCTCCAGCATCGGCGGCGCCACCGCCACCACCCTCGGCGGCACCAACGTCGGCCAGCTCGTCATCCACTTGAAGCCCCGGGAACACCGCGAACTGCTCGTCGATGGCATCATCGCCCGCCTCCGGCCGCAGCTCAACAACTTCCCCGGCATGAAGATCTATCCGCAGAATCCGCCCGTCGTGCGCATCGGCGGATTGGTCTCTAAGAGCCAGTATCAATACACGCTCTACTCGCCCGACAAAGCGGCCCTCTACGACGCCGCCCAAAAGCTCCGCGAAGCCTTTGAACAGCAGCCCGCGCTGACCGATGTCGCCAGCGACATGCAGATCAAGAGCCCGCAAGTGGAAGTGAAAGTCGACCGCGATAAAGTCGCCGCGCTCGGCCTCAACGTTAACCAGATTGAAAACGCGCTCTACGATGCGTACGGCCCCCGCTGGGCCTCCACCATCTACTCGCCGGTCAACCAGTACAAGGTGCTGCTGGAACTCCTGCCGCAGTACCAGCAGGACCCGAAATTCCTGTCGATGCTGTACTTCAAAACCAACACCGGCTCGCTGATCCCTCTCGACGCGCTGGCCAAGGTCAGCCTGTCCACCGGCCCACTCTCCATCAGCCACTACGGCCAGTTGCCCGCCGTGACGATCTCGTTCAACATCGTCCCCGGCTTCTCGCTCGGCGAAGCGCTCGATCAAGCCGACGAAGCCGCCAAGGAAACCGTCCCCGCCGAAGTCAGCGCCACCTTCCAAGGTGCCGCCCGCGCCTTCCACGGATCGCTGTCCAATCTCTGGATCCTCCTCGGCATCGCCATCGCCGTCGTCTATATCGTGCTCGGCATCCTCTACGAAAGCTTCATCCACCCCATC
>CANIVU010000066.1 GCA_947470805.1 Acidobacteriota bacterium
CGTCAATGGGCCCTTCCTTTGCCGTTCTTCGTGGATTTTCCGGCAGAGGGCGGAGTGGGTGTCTCTGCCTGCGACTTCCGCAGTTCTTCGATCTGTCGCAAGCAAGCCTTTAAAAAATCGATCTCCATGGCCTGCTGGCCGATCTTTCGTTCCAGTTCGGCTACTGCCGTCTCTTCCTGCCGACGGCGGCCTTCGCCGGAAAAGGCCGAGTTTGGACGTTCCTCGAACTGCCGCTGCCAAACGTGCAACTGGTTCGGATTGACCTCCAATTCGCGAGCTACCCGACCAACGGGGTAGCCCGATTGCAGCCGCTTGACGGCCGCCAGTTTGAATTCGCGCGTGAACTTTCGCCGCGTTGTGGACATGACTCAAATTCTCCTTCGAGGTTTTTATGAGTCTAGTCTCGTGTCTCAAATTCGGGGACAAGTCCAGTCGGTTGTGTCCAGATAATCGGCCCACGCTTTTCTGGATGACAGCGTCAAAGCGTTCATAAGGCAGCAGCTGAAACTATTGGTTGACCGCGTGCGCGTGGTTGTCGGTTTGTGGCGAAGAGGGCACCTGTCGGAGGGGAGCATTCAGCTCTATCTTCAGTGGATCCGCAAATTCCGGGCCTTCTGTGGGTAGAACGCGCTGTCCCTTGACATCTGTCTTGCCGATGAGGGACCATTAGTGAGGAATATTTCTAACCGAGTAGTGAGGAATATTTCTAACCGAGGCCCTGAGTGTAGTCTGACTTGAGGCCGAAGGGGGCGAAGCCTGCCGCCAAACAGGGGAGGCGAGATCTGATGGTCGCAACTGTGTCCCGGGTTAACTGGTTTGCTGTTCGTGTTCGCTCAAATTTTGAACGAGCCACAGCACAGTCGCTGAACGCCCGAGGAATCTCCTGTTTCCTGCCCATCTATAAAGTACGGCGCCAGTGGTCGGACCGCGTGAAAGAAGTGGAACTGCCACTTTTTAGCGGGTATGTGTTCTGTCAGGTGTCCGGGCGTCGGTTCCTGCCGTTGTTGGAGACGCCGGGTGTCGTGCATGTTGTCGGGACCGGTCCACGCCCAGTGCCGCTGGAAGATCACGAGATAGATGTGCTCTTCCGGATTTCTGGGAGTGGGCAGGAGACGATGCCTTGGCCGTATCTAGCCGTAGGCCATCATGTAAGGCTTCGGACGGGAGCCTTAAAGGGCGTCGAGGGAATTCTCTCGAATGTAGATGGTCGGCATCGCGTGATCGTAACGATCGAGCTGTTGCAGCGCGCGGTGGCCGTAAGCGTAGACCGATTAGACCTGGAGCAGGTATGGCCGTGATCATAAAACGTCGAACGAAGATGGTCAGCATCCGGCTGTTGGACGATGAGTACCGTCGCTTGAATGAGCTTTGCGAAGTCACCGGTGCGAGGAGTATCTCTGACCTCGCGCGGGATCTGATGTTCCGAATGCTGGCGCCGGCAATTGAACCGGTCCCGCAGAATCTGGAAGACCGGGTGGGCCATCTCGATCAGAAGGTCACGCGTCTCGGAGAGCAGCTCGAGCAGATTGAGAGCCGGCTCGGTCGAGGGCAGAGAGCGGCGACATGGGCGCGTTAGTCGGACTGTTGGTGCTGCTGGCGGGTGCTGTGTCCGGTCAGGCGGAAGCGCAGCAGGAACGCAAGAGCACCTATATTCTTGGGCCGGAAGATCAGATCGCCATCCGTGTTCTTGATCTGGAGGAGTTTGCGGAAGGGGCATCGGGTAAAGACCGGGTCTACCGGATCGACCTGCGAGGCCAAGTGAACCTGCCTATCGTCGGCCGTATGAAGGTTGTCGGGCAGACCGTCGAGCAGTTTGAGGCGACCTTGGTCGAGAAACTCCGCGAATATCTGAAAACACCGAGTGTCACGGTCACGGTGGCCGAATATAAGAGCCAGCCCATCACCGTGGTGGGGCAAGTGCAGAGCCCTGGTGTGCATCAACTGCAGGGTCGCAAGAGCCTTCTAGAGGTCATCTCGGCGGTTGGCGGGCTCAAAGCAGAAGCCGGCTATCAAATCAAGATCACGCGGAAGGTCGAATATGGGGCGATCCCGCTGCCGCGGGCGCGGACCGATGGGACCGGGCAGTTCAGTGTGGCGGAGGTCAATGTGAAGCGTATCCTGAACGCCGACAGCCCGGAGGAGAACATCCAGATCCAGCCTTTCGATGTGATTTCGGTGCCGAAGGCTGAGCTGGTGTACGTGGTGGGGAATGTGAAGCGGTCCGGGGGGTTTGTCCTCGGTGACCGGGAAAAGGTTACGGCGTTGCAGGCGCTTTCTATGGCGGAAGGATTGGATCGGGATGCGTCCAGTAATGGAGCCAAGATCCTACGGAAGCCACCGGAAGGCGGCGAACGCCAGGAGATTCTGGTGGCGCTTGGGGAGATATTGAAGGGCAAGCGGCCGGACGTGCCGATGGAGCCGGATGACATCCTGTTCGTTCCGTCCAGCGTAGGGAAGAAAGTGGTCATGCGGACGGTGGAAGCGGCCATTTCGATCGGGACTGGAGTCGCGATCTTCCGGCGGTAGCGTCGGGCAGATCGAGGATCTGGCTAGGGAAGAGATTCAAGATGGACGATAACCGGGACGATAAACTCAAGGACGGCGTGGCGCCTGAGGAATGGCGGCAAGTCCGTGCTGCGGCCATAGGTCTGCCAAAGGCCAGGTTGGCGGACGGAGGCGTGTCGCCCGATGCCGGTGCAGGGGCGTCCGGTGACGGGGTTCGAGTGGCCGGTGGTGCGGTGGGGGGTGGTGCGGTCGATGGGGCTGGGGTGGCTGGTGCTGGGGTCTGGGGTGGTGCGGCTGGTAGGGGTGATGGGACTGGGGTGGCTGGTGTGGCCGGCGGTGCGGTGGGGGTTGGTGCGGTCGATGGGGGTGGGGTAGCTGGAGCTGGGGTGTGGGGTGGTGCGGCTGGTAGGGGTGATGGGGCTGGGGTGGCTGGTGGTGGGGTGGCGGGGTCGGTTCGTGCTTTGCCGGGGGGGCGCGGTGGGGCGGGGCAGGGTGGGTACTGGTCGAATGGGCCGACGGCGCAGCCGGCGGGTGGGAATGGGTCGATGCCGCCGCCGCCGGGTGGCCGTCCGGGGGCCGGGGGCGAGCCAGGGCCTTTGGGCGCTCCGATTGAGCTGCGGCATGGGATTCATTACAATTCCTTCACCTTGCCGCCGGGGTATGTGCCGGGGTATCCGGTGCCGCCGGGGCAGTCGAATGAGGGGGAGGAGGAGGGGCCGGGGCTGCTGGCGTACTGGCGGCTTTTGCGGCGGCGGAAGGGGACGGTGTTCCTTATCGCTGCGGCGGCGCTTATTCTGGCGGTGCTGATCACGCTGCCGATGACGCCGGTCTATACGGCGAAGGCGTGGATCGAGATCCAGGAAACGAATCAGAACTTCATGAATATGAAGGATGTCCAGCAGTTCTCGTCCGATTCGGGCGGGTACATGCTGATGACGGACATCCAGACCCACATCCGGGTCCTGCAGAGCCTCAGTTTGCTGGACCGGGTGACGACCAAGTTCAAGGAGCAACGGGCTGCAGGAGCGGATGGCGCCACGACGGTGGGGCGGGTGAGCGCGTGGCGGCGGGCGCTGAATCTGCCGGAGGATAAGCCGGAGGAAGAGCGGGAGACGGCGCTCCAGCTGGCGAAGAGCTCGGTGAAGGTCCGGGCGCAGGGCCAGACGCGTATTATCGAAGTTACGACCGACAGCACGGATAAGCGGCTGGCGGCGGATTTTGTCAATACTCTGGCGAATGAGTTTATCGACCAGAATATGGAGGCCCGGTGGCAGCAGACCCAGAAGACGGGCGAATGGCTGACCCGGCAGTTGGACGAGATGAAGATCAAGCTCGAGCGCAGCGAGGACCAGTTGCAGGACTACGCGCGGAAGAGCGGGCTGCTGTTCACGGACGAGAAGAGCAGCGTGGCCGAGGAGCGGCTGAAGCAGTTGCAGCAGGCACTGAGCGCGGCGACGGCGGAGCGGGTGGCGAAGCAGAGCCGTTTTGAGATGGCAAAGAATGCATCGCCAGAGAGCCTTCCGGATGTGATCAACGACAGCGGGCTACGCGAGTTGCAGAGTAAGATCACCGAATTGCAGCGGCAGTCGGCCGAGTTGAAGGCGACTTACAACGATAAGTACCCTAAGTTACAGAGGCTCGACCCGCAGGTGAAGTGGCTGGAGAGCCAGTTCCAGCGGGAGCGGGCGGCGATCCTGGCGCGCATCCAGAACGAGAACACGGAGGCGATGCGCAAGGAGACGCTGTTGCGGGTCGACTACGAGACGCAGGCGAAGCTGGTGCGGGACGACGGCGAGAAGGGCGTCCATTACAACATTCTGAAGCGCGAGGTGGACTCCAACCGGCGGCTCTATGAGTCGATGCTGCAGCGGGTGAAGGAAGCGTCGCTGGCCGGCGCGATCAAGGCGAGCAACATCCGAGTGGTGGATCCGGCGCGCGTGCCGACGTTCCCGTCGCGGCCGAGCCTGCCGCTGAATGCGGCGCTGGGGCTGCTGGCCGGTCTGTTCGCAGGTGTCGCGTTCGTGGTGACGACGGACAAGGCGAACAAGACGTTCCGGGATCCGGGCGATATTCAGTTCTACCTGAACCTGCCGGAGCTGGGGGTGATCCCGTCGGAGAAGGCGCAGGTTGGTTCCTATGCGAAGCGGAAGCTGAAGGCCGCGGTGCACAACGAGAAGCTGCTGCTGGCGAAGAGCGGCGGGACCGGCGAGTTGACCGAGCGGATCGAACTGACGGTGCATCAGCAGAAGAGCTCGATGCTGGCGGAGAGCTTCCGGGCAACGCTGACGTCGATTCTGTTCACGGGCCAGAACGGTCAGAGGCCGAAGGCGCTGGTGGTGACGAGCTCGGGTCCCGGGGAGGGGAAGAGCACGGTGGTGAGCAACCTGGCGGCGGCGCTGGGCGAGATTCACCACCGGGTGCTGCTGATTGACGCGGATACGCGCAAGCCACGGCAGCACGAGATTTTCGGCGTGCCGAATGACAGCGGACTGACGACGCTGTTGCTGGATCAACGGGATCCGGTGGAGGTGGACCTGGAAGGTGTGATCCTGCCGACGCGGGTACCTGGTGTGTTCATCATGCCGGCCGGCCCACCGGTGGCGGCGGTGACCAATTTGTTGTACTCCGGCCGGATGGAGCAGTATCTGGAGCTGTTGACGCAGCTGTTCGACGTGGTGCTGATCGATACGCCGCCGATGCTGCAGATTCCGGACGCCCGTGTGCTTGGGCGGATGGCCGGAGGCGTGGTGCTGGTGATGCGGACCGGCAAGACGACGCGGGATGCGGCGCTGGCGGTGCGGCAGCGGCTGCAGGAAGATGGGACCAAGATCCTGGGCACGGTTCTGAATGATTGGAACCCGAAGGCGTCTCCGGGCGGTTATTACGGTTACACGCAAGGTTATTACCAGTCCTATAAGGGTTATTACGGGAAGAAGCAGTAGGGCGGCGGCCTGGTGCTCCTGGCTGTGTGCTTGCCGGGTAACTTGCAAGGAAGCTGCCAGCCAGTTTTCGCCTATTCTTTCGCTTCTTTCCTTTCTTTGTCCGTTGTTGATGGTTGGGCTAGCGTTCGAATATGAACGTTACCCTTGGTCCGACCTTCGACGAATTTATTGCCGAGATGCTCAAAACCGGGCACTACCAGCCAGAGAGCGAGGCCGTTCGCGAGGGGTTGCGGATGCTCAAAGAACGCGAGGAGTTGCAGCAAGCTCGTCTCTCGGAACTTCGCAAAGAAATTGCGATCGGAATGGCAGAGGCCGAGCGAGGCGATGTTGTTGATGGGCCGACCGTCTTCGCCGAGATTCGAGCGATGAGCGCCGAAAGGAAGCGACAGGCCGAATAGCGATTCCACCTTGCTCATTGCTTCGTGCTTCCTGGGTGAATCGCACCCAAACTGCGGGCGCCAGCCACTGATCGCAAACTTCTTTCACTTCTCCTTTGTTTGTCAGTTATTGACAGTTGTTGATAGTTGTTGATAGTTGGGCTATCGTTCGAATATGAACGTTAACCTTGGTCCGACCTTCGACGAATTCATTGCCGACATGCTCAAAACTGGACACTACCAGTCGCAGAGCGAGGTCGTTCGAGAAGGGTTGCGGCTCCTAAAAGAACGCGAGGAGTTGAAGCAGATCCACTTGGCGGAACTCCGGAAGGAGATCGCGATTGGGATTGCCGAGGCTGATCGCGGCGAATTTGTGGACGGACCGGCAGCGTTTGAGCGAATTCGGGCAAAGAGCGCTGCACGGAGACGTTCCGCAGAATGAGGCAATATGTCCTCACGCCGCGGGCGGATAGGGACCCACCGTCGCCCGTCGGGCTATGGTGGGCAAGCCCGGTTCTTGCGCGAACGGGCCTGTAGGGTCTGCCTGCGATGTCCCCAGTGGAGTTTCCTGGCTTCGGCGGGTTGCGTCGCGTCTTTGGGGACACGCCTGCGGTGTCGGACCGAGGCGGTTTTGTTGGAGGTCTTGCCCGCCATGTCCCCGGTGGAGTTTCTTGGGGTCCTGCAAGACAAGCGACACCGGTTCTCTCTTCTTGACTCGTTTGATTCTCGTCTGCATTGATGTTTCTCGTTCTTTCGTTTTTTTCCTGGTTCCTAGCTTCAGTTCCTTGCTTCCCGCTCCTTACTTCCTGGGTGACTTCGGCGGGTTGCGTCGCGTCTTAGGGGACCCACCGTCGCCCTTCGGGCTATGGTGGGCAAGCCCGGTTCATGCGCGACCGGGCCTTTAGGGTGGGTCGGGAGGGCTTGCCTGCGATTTCCCCGGTGAGATTCTTTGGGGTGCTGGCAGGCAAACCTCCTTTTGTTCTTCTTAGAAGATGGGCTTGTTGACGAAGCCGTAGGTTGTGCCGTCGTTGTCGGCGCTTCCGGGAATTAGCTGCGGGACGTCGCGGGTCGCTAGCCAGGCTGCCAAACCGGTCGACATTACCATGTCGTCATGCGACCGGGAGTTTGCCGGTTGGCTGCTTTCGGCGGAGATCTCGCAGAATTCGCGGGCGAATTCGTCCCAGCCTTCCAGATCTACCGGGCACCGCAAGATCTGCGCGTTGATCATTTGGACCAAGCGAGTCAGAATCGAGCGGCGCGGGATGCTGATGTACCCTTTGGTGAGCGTGTTCTCGCTCTTTCCCCCGGTGATGATTGCCGGCGTGATCTTCACCGACTTCTTCAGGCTTCTCTTGAGCCGGTCTACCATCGGCGGGCCGGGGCCCCCGGCGTCGATGATCAGTTCCTGGGCCGGCGCGGCGCGGTTGGTCTGTCTGACGATTCGCTCCTCCAGGATTTGCATCTTTTCGGCTACGATTTCGTGGATCCGTTCGTAGCTGAGGCCTAGCGGGACTCGTTCCAGCCCTCTTAATACGAATTGTGGTTCGTAAAGCCATGCATAGTCGATTTTGCATTGCCCCCGTTCCTGCCATGTGAGCTCGATGACGGAGAGAGCGGTGTGGTCCTTCCGCTGGCCGAGATCGAGGCCGGTTATCCAGGCGGGTTTTGGGTTTCTGGTTGCGTGACGGACGTAGCGTAGTTGGGCTGGTCCTTGCGGGTTGTGCATTTTCGGTTCCTCTTCTTTCCTTTGTTGCTTTCTTACTGCCTTACTTCCTTTGCCCCTTCCTGGTACCGCGGGCAAGGGGGCGCCGCGAACGACTTGGGACGGGTTACAGCCAGGTCCCAGAGTGCGTTACTTCTTCTTGCCGGGCTCTTCTTCTGGTTTGTCGCCTCGCCAGTTCTTGGAGACCGTCGAAATTGGCACTTGCCATTGATCGATCGATGGGTCCTTCATCCGGTTCAGGGCTTCCATGTTGGTTATCCTGTCTGCCGGCTGGATGAACTCACAGAGGAAGTCCTGGCGGAACTCGATCGGGTCGGCTTCCCGTTGCATTTCGAGGAAATCCGGGTCAATCTCCGGACAGTCCTTCACGTTTGAGAAGACGCGGTGCCAGCGCGGGTCCCGGCTGGTCCAGAAGTTGTAGAAAAAACCGGCCTGGCGGCGCGGGGTGGACAAGAGCCAGATTTTGCCGTGGGTGCGCGAGACAGCGGGCGCTACCGACCAGTAGACATGGTCCGTGACGACCGCGGCTTCGTCCACGATTAGAACGTTGGCGGTGTTGCCGACACTGGTATCGCCGTTGTGAGCGACGGCGAATATGCGGCTGCCGTTGGGCAGCTTGATCGAAAAGTCGTGGCCGAGGACACGGCGGAGACGGATGTCGAGACGCGCGGTGAAGGCGGCGGCACGGTCAATCAGGATGCCGGCCTGGGCCTTGGTCCGCGAGATGATCACGATGGTCTGATCCGGTTGGGACAGGGCGTGGTGGAGCGCCTTGATGGCAATCGTCGTGGTTTTTCCCCACTGGCGGTTGCAGCAGAGGATCAGGTATTTGGCGTCGACGTTGAGTACTTCCGTCTGCTTTGCGCCGGGCTTGAAGCCGAGGGCTTTTTCGGCCCATTCGGCGGCAGCCATCGCGCCGGGATTTGGGCACGGGGGGGCTGCGGCACCGGGATCGTTGACGCCATTGCCAGGCGAAGGGTTGCTGGCCGAAGGCTCGGCGAGCAGTTGCGCAAATGAGTGGACGGTGGCGCCGGAGCGCCGTTCATAAGGCAACACGGTTTACTCCGAACGTTCAGGCTGCGCGGCGCGGAGCGGTGGGCATGTCGTCATCGAGATCGATACCTTTGGCCACGTCGTCGGGCGGCAGCAGGATAATTTTGCGGCCGGGGAACTCGCGGCGGTAAGCGGCGATGACGAGCGGATCCCGTTCGGTGATGTAGATGGGCGGTTCCGGTTCGTCGGTTTTTTGCTCTGGCTGTTGGTTAACCTCTGTGTTTTCAACAGGGGGTGGTTCCGGTTGCTGGGTTTGGTCCTTCGGGGTATAGACTTCGACGGGGGCCGACGAATGGGCGTTGACGTCCCGGATGGCGCGGCGGAGACGGGTGATGCGCAATTCGAGGCGGTCGATTTGGCGGTTGAGCTTTTCGACGATGGCGGAACCGGTGTTGACGGCCACGGAGGCGCGGGCCATCGTTTGGAGTTCGCCCAGCTCGGGAACGACGGTGAGGGGTTTGCCGCTGGCGTCGATGACGGCGAGGTTCCAGTGGACGGTGATGCAGGTATTGAGGCGTTCGATCTGCCAGCGGGCGATGGCCATTTGGCGGACGAGCAAGCGAGCTTCTTCGTTGGCCGGTTGATAGGATTCGAGCAGCGCGTCCATGAGCTCGAAGAAGGCCTGGCGTTCCTCGTTGCAGAGAATGGCGCAGTCCGGCGGGACGAAATTGGAGAGCGTTTCGGCGTATTCGCCGGTTTTGATGCCGTTGCGGGCAACTTTGGCTTTCCCTGCGGCGGTGATCGGCCCTTTAGACTTCGCTCCGTTTTCGCGAGCGATTTGGGCTTTTTGTTCCTTGGTCATACGGCTCTCCTTTTTCGGGCTTGGAAATAGCAAGGGCCCTCGTTTGCACGAGGGCCCTTGTCTCGGAACAGTATTCTGTCCCCAATTTCACTCTAGCAGGTGGAGTCAATCGATTTTAGCCGTTTTGGTGAAACGGTGTTGCAAATAAAGAGAATATAGTCTTGGAAGTGGTGTGAACGTGTTTTCTGGGACCGTTGATTTGGGCAGGTCTCTGGTTTGTAAAGTCTACTGCGGGGTTGTTTGGGTGTAGGATCGAACTATGTCAGCGCGTCATATCCCGAAGATTACACCGGCGGAGTATCTGGTTGCGGACCGGGCGGCCGATCATCGCAGTGAATATGTGGATGGTGAGATGTTCGCCATGTCCGGCGGGTCGAGGGTTCATGCGGAGTTAATTTCACGCGTTGCGCACGAATTGGAGAGCGTGCTGGAGGATAGCCCTTGCGTGGTTACGGTCAGCGATTTGCGATTGCAGGTTGCGCCAGAGGGTGCGTATCTGTATCCGGACGTGATCGTGGCCTGTGCGGTTCAGGATGCCGATCCAGATGATATGATCTCGAATCCGTCGGTGGTTGTGGAGGTACTTTCTCCCAGTACCGAGCGATGGGACCGCGTGGGGAAGTTTGCTCAGTATCGGCGGATCGCGAGTTTGCGCGAATATGTACTGGTTTCCCAACACGAGGCGCGGATCGAGTGGTACACCCGGCGTGACGATGGAGCGTGGGTTTACGGGGAAGTGAGCGGGTTGGACGGGGTTTGCCAGTTGGCGATACTCGGGGTATCGCTTTCGCTGGGGCGGATTTATCGGAAGGTGGAAGGGCGACGGTGAAGTGAAAGTCGCTGCGGACCGGATCACGCTGCAATTTGTGTGGAGTAGCCTAGGGTATAGACTTCGACCGGGGCCGAGGAATGGGCGTTGACGTCCCGGATGGCGCGGCGGAGACGGGTGATGCGCATTTCGAGGCGGTCGATTTGGCGGTTGAGCTTTTCGACGATGGCGGAACCGGTGTTGACGGCCACGGAGGCGCGGGCCATCGTTTGGAGTTCGCCCAGCTCGGGGACGACGGTGAGCGGTTTGCCGCTGGCTTCGATGACGGCGAGGTTCCAGTGGACGGTGATGCAGGTGTTGAGACGTTCGATCTGCCAGCGGGCGATGGCCATTTGGCGGACGAGCAGGATCGCCTCATTGTTGGCCGGTTGATAGGTTTCGAGGAGCGCGTCCATGAGTTCGAAGAAGGCCTGGCGTTCCTCGTTGCAGAGAATGGCGCAGTCCGGCGGGACGAAATTGGCGAGCGTTTCGGCGTATTCGCCGGTTTTGATGCCGTTGCGGGCAACTTTGGCTTTGCCTGCGGCGGTGGTCGGCCCTTTGGACTTTGCACCGTTTTCGCGAGCAATTCTTGCTTTGTCTTCTTTCGTCATGGTCGTTCCTTTCCTGGCTGTGAAATGCGAACGCCCTCGCGGGTGGCGAGGGCGTCTGGGGGCGGGAGGTATTCCTGACCCGATTTGACACTAGCACGGCTGGCAAGGGTTTTGAGGGGTGGGTTTTTTCAGGTTGTTGATTTGGAGGGAAATATTTCGTTTCTTCTCTTGTGATGGGCTCTTCGCAGGGCCACGTAGAACGGCCTGACAGGGATGGTATTACTTTTTAGTAGCGCCAGTTACTAACGATCAGACGGCCGCGGCGTTAGTATTGCCCCGGCGAAGGTAGCAGCGAAAACCGCATGAAAAACGAAACAACATTCTCAGAAGCTGCTATGGTTGCAGCGCCAGAACACAAGCTGGCGGTGATTGGACTAGGATACGTGGGCCTACCGCTCGCACTCGCCTTCGGTGCGGTGAGACCGGTCGTGGGATTTGACGTCGACAAGTTGAGAGTCGCGGAGTTGACCGCCGGGACAGATCGAACGAACGAGACCTCCCCAGCTGAAATCAGCGATGCGACATTTTTGAGGTATACGTCAGAGCTACGGGATCTTGATGAGTGCACCTGCTTTATCGTCGCTGTTCCCACTCCAATAGACAGACACAAACAGCCGGATTTTAATCCACTGATCCGGGCTACGAGATCCATAGCTCCAATTCTCCGGCCCGGAGGTTTAGTCATTTATGAGTCAACAGTGTATCCAGGCGCGACTGAAGAGATCTGCGTCCCTGTGCTTGAGGAGATTTCCGGGCTAACGTACAACGTGGATTTCTTTGTCGGATATAGTCCCGAACGGATTAACCCTGGCGACAAGAATCATCGCTTGCGCAATATAACAAAAGTTACGGCAGGTTCTACAGCGGCGGTGGCGGATGTAGTCGATCAGATTTACCGACAGATCATAACTGCAGGAACACACCGAGCGCCGTCCATTAAGGTCGCGGAAGCTGCTAAAGTTATCGAGAATACACAGCGCGACCTCAATATCGCACTGATGAACGAGCTTGCAATCTTATTCCGTATTCTCGAGATAGATACCGATGCAGTCATCAAAGCGGCTGGGACTAAATGGAACTTCATGCCATTTCGGCCGGGTCTTGTCGGAGGGCATTGTATCGGCGTCGATCCGTACTACTTGACACATAAAGCCGAGGCGGTAGGGTATATTCCCGAAATCATTCTCGCAGGGCGCCGTCTAAATGACAGGATGGGTGCCTACGTCGTGGCACAACTTGTGAAGGCCATGACGAAGCGCCGGATCCAAGTGGACGGTGCGCATATTCTCATAATGGGGTACACCTTTAAAGAAAACTGCCCTGATATCCGAAACACAAGAGTGCGCGACATAGTGCAGGAACTTGGTGAGTATAACTGTGTGGTCGAGGTTTATGATCCATGGGTCGCAGCAACTGCGTTGGAGCACGAAGACACAGTCACGCTGATACCCTATCCTAAGCGGGGTAAGTATGACGGAATTATTATGGCCGTCGCACATGATGAGTTCAAACAAACTGGGCCCGCTGAAATACGATCTTTCGGCTCACAGAGCCATGTATTCTTCGATCTAAAATCTGTGTTCGAGCCGAAAGCTAGCGATCTCCGTCTATAGTCTGCGATCACGGCTGTCCAAGCAGACCGTGCGAATGTCGTTCGCCTCGGTGCTCGGCGACCACTCGTTCAAACAGCGGGCACCGAACCTGCTGGAGAATTTGACTGAAAATGCTGGATACTCGTGTCAGGGCTTGGTCCTTGGTCTGGTGGATGTTGTTCTTGGCGGAACGTTTCCTACCCTACCAGGACCCTGCCTCTTTTTCGGTGAACGCTAATTTGGACAGGCGTGGTGTTGAACTACACATGTTCCCTATCCCCTGAAAGTTATCAAAATGCGAAGAAAAGTTTCTTAAGGACAATACCATGTCTATGACCACACGGCTATTGCGCGAAGTCTTAAACCTCTGGACCATACTATCATTCGCCGACTATGTTAGATATGTCTTAGGTATTATCGTTTTACTTCCGGTTTGCATTAAGAGTAGGCGCCTAGCGCGTGTGGACGCACGAATGAACAAAGATTTTGTGCTGACGAAAAACGGGATACAGTTCCGCATCCCGGTCAAGAAGATCGACGAGATCCTCGGACCCCTCGGCGACACCCCCTCGTTCGGCGGCATCCGCGAAATGATCTCAAACGATGTTTATCTCCGAGCGTTCTCAATCGCCGGAAATTGTTCTTCCGTGGTCGACTTAGGTTCGAATCGGGGGTTCTTCATGATCCTCGCAAGCAAAATTTTGAAGGCACAGATGGTGGTCGGAGTTGAGCCGCAAGCCCGGTATGATCCAATATGGAAAATCCTACAGGCAGAGAACGGCTTGGGTGATGAATCTGTAGTAAGAATTCGAAAAATGATTGCCCAACAGTCCGCGGAAGATGCGATCACGATGAATGAATTAGTGGCGAGCTATGATCTTCGTCACATTGACTTCCTAAAATGTGACGTGGAAGGTACGGAGTTTGAACTGATGGATCAAAATATCGAGTGGCTGGGCATAGTGGATAACATAGCGATTGAAGTACATCAGGGCGACCGAAACAAACTGATCGCCAGCCTGCGAAGGCATCATTTCGAGATTAAGGCGCTGAATCAAGAGGGAGCAGTCTGTGATATCTCCATATGGGAGTATATTTACGCCTCACGAACCTCTTTCAAGATAGGTGGAGCAGGACGAACATCTGGCAGGACTAGGACCACCGACTGAGCCCGTGACCGCCGTTTCCCGTACCTGCGGCATCGCGTCAAACTCGAACGTGCCGAACACGCTCCGCTTCTAACTCCCAAAGCAATATAAGAGCCAGACCCAAACCTACCGTAACGCACGCCAAATTAAGTTCCAAGCAGTGAGCGATGGTCAACAAAGCATCCGAAAGAATGAACCCCTACAGTTCAATCCACGAGTTCCAGCCAAGGACCCTTCGCTGAGTATTCCTATTCCCTAAAGAGCGCCTTTCGTACTTACATGGACAAGTTGACTCCACCAATCACCCAACTAAAACTCGGTCTAGACACCTTCAGTCTCCGCAACCAAGAATGGAACCTGTCTCAAATTCTCGAATATGCTTATCGGAACAAACTGCACGCACTTCAGGTTGGGGCTCATGACCTTGAGTCGCTAGATATACACTATCTAACAAAATTGAAGGATGCTGCCGCACGACTAAATATAACTATTGAACCGGGCCTGGGGAGCATTTCAACCTTGTCAAGTCGCTGGGATACCACATATCAATCGCCTCACGACTATCTACTGGCTGCTTTGGCAACCAGTAAAGCACTCGGAGCCGACACTTGCCGCGTCTTTCTCGGAAACGCGACTGACCGGAAGAAAGGGATAAACGTTAATCAACTGGTGGAGGGCGCAATCAATACACTAAGATCTGTGCGGAATCAGGCCCTCGATAGCGGAGTAAAGCTGGCCGTCGAGAATCATGGAGAAATTCATTCCCATCACGTCAAAACGATAATCGAAGAGGCTGGAAGGGAATTTGTCGGATTTTGCTTTGACGCCGGCAACGCCACGGTATTAGCCGAAGACCCACTATTCGTACTTGAGTCTCTAGCCGCCTATATCACGACCGCCCACATCAGAGATAGCGTCGTATTTGCCCATCCTCTCGGAGCAGCGGTGCAATGGGTTCCTCTCGGAGAAGGTAATATTGACATCCGAAATCTGACGAACCGATTTTTGCAGACTTGTCCGACTGCGCACTATCATCTAGAAATCATCACTGGTCGTCCCCCGCAAGTCGTACCGTACCTGGAACCACAATTTTGGGCGATGGACTCCACGATGCCCGTTGGATGCCTCGCGATGTTCGAGAGACGTGTCAGAGCCGGATATCCAAATCTCAATGCGATGTTAACGACGAGTGGGCCGCCCCCTGATTGTTTCAGAAGTGCCATGAAGCATCAAGACCTTCAAGATATCGAGCGAAGCATAGAATGGGTGCGTCAAAATTTTGAAACGTAAGCTCAACTCTCCAAGTTGTGATGCATACACCTCGATGCCGATTGCAAATCAAGCGAAGGGTCCTGTTGGTCGTCGGCTGCACCAAGCGCGCCTATACTGACGCACATCACCCTCGCGAACTCTGAGCAGATCTAAAGGCCACTCCCTGCGTCTCCGCGACGCGCAGGCCCTAACCGGATAAGATTGAGAATCCCAAAGTAAATAATGAAATGAACTCACACGACTCATCCCGAAAATCAACGCAAATTACCACCGTCATCCTCGCAGGCGGACTCGGTACTAGACTCTCAGAAGAAACAATAACCAAGCCGAAACCGATGGTTGAAATCGGAGGACGCCCAATACTGTGGCACATAATGCGGCATTATGCGACGTACGGACACAGTCGATTCCTGCTAGCGTTGGGATTCAAAGCAGAATACATCAAAGCGTTCTTCTGTAGCTATAAGACGGCTAATGCGGACTTTTTTGTGAACCTAAAGAGCGGTGAGACTCGCTTCCTGTCGGCCTCCGCCGATGACGCTGACTGGGATGTTGGATTGATCGACACCGGGGCGAAAACCCAAACAGGCGGCCGTGTCAAGCGGCTTCAGGAACTTGTAGGTCGCGACGCCTTCTTTATGACCTACGGAGATGGTGTAAGTAATGTTGATTTAAATGAGTTACTCTCTTTTCATCGAGCACACGGCAAATTGGCCACCCTTACTGCTGTGAGACCGGCAGCCCGCTTTGGAGACTTGACTTTAGCGGGGAATCTGGTTACATCATTCCGCGAAAAGAATCAAATCTCGGAGGGATGGGTGAACGGCGGGTTCTTTGTACTCGAGCCGGGTGTTTTTGACTACATAGCAGGTGATGACACAACCTTTGAGCGAGAGCCAATGGAGCGTCTCGCTGCGGACGGGCAGTTGGTCGCATACAAACATGATGGCTTCTGGCAGCCCATGGATACGATAAGGGAGGTTCGATTGTTGAATGAAATGTGGGAGCGCGGGGATGCCCCGTGGACAATGCCGAAAAGGTAGCACAGCATGCGAGAAAAAGACAATTACCCAGCATCACTCAAGCCTATGACCAAAGTTTCGACCACGATATGGCCATCCCGTCCAGTCCTGGTGACAGGTGGCACGGGCTTGGTGGGCTATTCTCTCGTCAAGAAATTAGTGGAGAGTGGAGCAGATGTGGTCTGCCTTGTTCGCGATTGGATTCCTGAGTCCGAACTTATTCACGGAGGGCTGCTGAAACGAGTAAGAGTCGTGCGGGGCGATGTCCGCGATCAGGATCTCTTAGAGCGAATTCTGGGGGAATTTGAAATCGTCACGGTATTCCATTTAGCTGCCCAAACAATTGTAGGGATTGCAAATAGAAATCCCGTCTCCACGTTCGATACCAACATACGTGGTACTTGGGCACTCCTTGAAGCGTGTCGCCGAAGCCCTCTTGTTTCGCAAATCATTGTAGCCTCCTCTGACAAGGCATACGGCGACCACGAGGTCCTACCATACAATGAATCCGCGCCGTTGCAGGGGCGGCATCCTTACGATGTTAGCAAATCGTGCGCTGACCTGATTAGCACTACCTACGCAGCGTCTTACAATCTCCCAGTCGTCATTACCCGCTGCGGCAATTTCTTTGGCCCCGGAGATCTTAACTGGAATCGTCTTGTTCCGGGAACGATACGGTCTCTTCTTCGAGGCGAGCGACCGGTCCTGCGTTCTGACGGCACATATATCCGTGACTATTTCTATGTTGTCGATGGCGCGCTGGCGTATATGAAGTTGGCCGAAGAACTCGTTGAGAGACCGTCGCTCAGTGGTGAAGCGTTCAACTTCTCAAATGAGCGGCAAATTACTGTCATCGAGTTTGTTCGTCTGATTGCCAATGTTCTTGGAACATCGACTGAGCCAATCATTGAGAATAGCGCAAGCAACGAGATAGTTCATCAGTATCTCTCTGCCCAGAAGGCACGAACCATGCTCGGTTGGCAGCCGGTCTTTTCACTTGAAGCTGCAATCGCTGAGACCGTCGAATGGTATCGTTCATACATGAGCAACCGAGAGGATTTGGCTTGATTCTAGTTACGGGAGCGACGGGGTTCATCGGTTCGCGCTTGGTAGACCGTCTCATACAACTCGGTCTTCCTGTCGTTGCGAACTTCCGGACGCCCAGAGAAAACGTACCAAGGATCTGGAACACTTGGATCGGAGACCTTGCACAACCAAATGTCGCCGCCCGACTCATAAGTGATACCTCTCCACGGAAAGTCATCCACTTAGCGGGACTAGTACAGAGCGAAACCGCGCTGCCTCTCCTCCGCGCAACGTTCGAATCAAACGTACTTGCTACGTTCAACCTTTTGAGTGCTGTCGCGGAGTCCGAGTCACCGAGTCCGCTGATTTATGCTGGGACGGTGGACGACTGCCTTGGCGGTCTGTCGCCGACTACTCCTTATTCCCTATCTAAACTAGTTACCCGAGAATACTTTCAATATTTTCAACTGGAACAGCCTGGACGGTGGTGCGAAGCGAGGATCTATACGGGCTATGGTCCGGGGCAATCTGCTGGAAAGGTGATACCGCAACTTATCACCACATACCTAACCGGGGGCGTCCCCAAAATTCTTCATCCGAACCGCGTGCGCGAATGGGTCTATGTAGAGGACATAGTCGACGCATTAGTTCACCTAGCGACATCAAATTCAACGCTCCCAACCAAAGTAGAAGTCCGGAGTGGCGTTGAGACCCGTCTCAGCGAAGTTGATCGAGTGATTAAGGCGTTAATTGGAAACACGAATCGCCCTCTCGGGCATCCAGAGCAGGAAGTTGTCGTGCAAGCTTCCAGCATCTTCACATGGGGGTGGCGACCCCAGACGAGCCTCGTGGATGGACTGTCGAAGACCGTTCGATGGTACCGGGATATGCGAGAGCCCTGAATCTTACAGGCGTCCCATTGCTGTTACGATTTCCTCTGTGTTGCTTATATTTACCGATAGCAAACAGAATCGGCCCAAACACACCCCAGCGAAAATCGGAATGTTTTGCCTCAATCGAAAGTGCCATAAAGGTCAGGTGTGAATTTGAAATCGACCAGACCTCGAACTGCAACGGCGGATAAGTCGCAGGCTCCTGACGGGTGGAATGAGTGAGCGACGCCTTACTGAGGGGCTTCGCTGATTTCCTGAAGGTGCTGAAAAGGGGTTGAGGCCGGATAACAACATTCGTCGGATGAGTCAAATGTGGAATACTTTTTATGTCTAGCGCTCTAGTCGTTGTTGCCAATTGGAATGACTGGGAGCGTACGGTTTCATTTTGCCGGGAGGCGAGTACGTGGGTACATCCGGAACTACTCGTAAACATTCTCATTATTGATAATGGGTCCACCGATGGCTCCGCGGCTAAGATCATGGCCGGTTGTCACTCGCTAGGTGGCAAAATAAGAATGCATCGTTTTGCCGAACATCCTGGCGTGACCGCTGCATTTAATGTGGCATTCCAAGAGTATGGTCGCGATTATACGTATATCTTCCGAGTTGACAATGATGTACACTTACGCCCGGATGCAATCTCCAAAATGGTGTGTGTGATGGATACCGACCCTGGTGTTGGCGTAACCGTGCCGAGGTTGACGTATTTCTCTGCTCCCGCAGTTCTGAATGGTGGCGCGATGTACATCAATGAATACGGCGGCGTCGGCAAGAATGTTGACTCGCCAGACACCTGTGATTGCGATACCGGTTTGGGTGCTGCACTTGGGTTTCGAGTGGAGGCACTTCTGTCGGTGGGGCGCTGGTTTGACCCTGACTTAATGTTATTTGCCGAAGAGCCGGAGATCTGCGCGGCACTGAGATGTAACGGTTTCAGAACTGCCTATGTTCCTTCGGCGAGTGGTACTCACGAAACCGCTGTTGGAACTGGACGCCATACCGCATTATCCACGTATTTAAATTATAGGAATCACGAAGTTGTGCGTCGGCGGTATGGTTCGCGGATGACCACGGCCATCCGCTTCGCTAATGTGTTTCCGCGGATGCTCCTTCGGTCGGTTCGCAAATCTGACTGGATTGGGTTGCTCGGGTACTGGGATGGATTGATAGGAAGGAAGCTTCACGTGTCGTGGTGGAACGAGATGATCGCAAACAAGGGATTCAAGAGGCCTCCGGTTGGATAAGGTAAGGTTCGCCAAAGTTACATTCTGGTCTACGGCAGCTGGTCTGATTGTGTCACAGGTGTTGACGATGGCATGCGCTGCGTCTACGACTAAGCTTATCGCCGCGACCCAGGGGCCCAGCGGCGTTGCAAACTACTCCCAGATCCGCCAGTTGTGCCAAATGTTCGCGATGGTGATGACCTTTAACGGTGGAGCTACGGTTGTCCGTGATCTAGGTGCACGGACTGAGGAGTCTCGGCTTCCTTACTTAGTGGCGATAGCTGTCTGTGTCTGCGCCATGTTTGTCTTATGTAGTGTGGCTGTGAGTGTCGCACCTGCCGAGTTACAGTACACCCTCACTGGTTTGCGACGACCTTGGCAATCGCTCTTGTTGTGTTCAGTAGTTGCCATGGTGATTGGGTTGTGTACGCTAAGTCAAAGTGCTCTGAATGGGCTGTCGCTCAGACGAGAGATGTTCACCAGTCAAACGCTTGGTGGCGTCTCTCAGCTTGCCGCCGCCATTGTTTCGTCGTTCAATGGTTCATTTAGTTATACACTATTGCTCCTGGCCCAGAGCTTATTCGGATTTGGAGTTGCGGCGAATTTCCTCTACTTGAGTTTTAGAAAGTCAAATGCAATCCGTGATTTCTGGCAGCATCCGTTCTTCGATTTCGAAGCCTTTCGCCAATTTACGACATTGTCGGGTGCCGCGTTGCTTACAGGGTTGCTTTCGAATGCCGCGATATTTAGTTGCCGCACGCTATATCTAAAAACTGGAGGGGGGCAATTCGGAGGTACATTTGACGCCGCATTCACGATAAGTCAAACATATGTCATTTTCCTGACTGGAAGTCTTAGCGCCCACTTTTTGCCCAGATACGCGGCTGCTTTTTCTAGGGCGGGTGAATCAATGTTAGATGATTTCTCGGAAGAGGTTAACAATTGCCTCCGTGTCTCGATTATTGCTAGCGCACTTCTGATAAGCGTTATGATGGCGATGCTAAACCTCTCCATCTCATTGTTGTATAGCCGAGAATTCTTAGGCGCAAGGGAGATCCTTCAATGGATGCTGGTGGGAGATTTCTTTAAACTGACAGGCTGGTCATTCGGCCTTGCTGTAATTGCCCGGGCCGATACCAAGAAACTGCTTCTAATCGAGACCGTATGGCAGATTGTCTTGGTAAGTATATCGTATGCGCTTATCGGAAAAGTCGGCCTTGAAACCTTTGGGATAGCATATGTCGCAGCATCTGTGTGCCACTGGCTGTGTGTTTTCGTATTGTGCACAAGTAACTATGGCGTGGTCATCAAGCGCCAACATGTCGCGACTTGGTGTGCGGCCTTTGCCTGCGTTGTTCTGAGTGCCTGGTTCGCGACTAGGATAGGACGATAAGAGTGAGGGTCCGTGGTGTTTCATCAGACGTAGCTCAATGTGCTACTTTAGGGCGTGATGAAACGCAGGCACAGGATGGCCTTTCGGTTCGAAGTTGGCTTAACCGTCTATGGAATTGGAGGTCACCTCGGTCGTGCCTGCACGAATTGAGAACAGGGATCACGGAATGAAGATTGCGATCGTATCGTCTCACCCAGCCCCGGAGCATTCGCTCGAGGCCTTCTATGAACGGGCATTCCAGGCGATTGGGCACTCTGTGTCCAGGTGGTCTTTACTGGGCGGATACGGATTGCGTGATCGGATCCTTAACCGGCACCGCTCGTTGCGGAGGTGGGGAATCCAGCCACAGTTGTCCGCCGCTGGCGTCGTCGAGAGAATCTCTGCGTCAAGGCCGGATCTGACGGTAGTAGTCCGATGTGAGACGCTGTGCGCGGAGTCTATCCGCGAGTTGAGAAGTCGCTCGTCCATTGCTTGTGTAAATGTCTATCCTGATCACCCATTTGTCGTACCTGGGACTGGTGCGGTCCAGATGGCTGACTCGCTGGGCGCGTACGATTGTGTCTTTACGTTTGCACATGGATTGGTGCCAGTTTTCTACCAGCTCGGGGCACGGGTGGTTCGGCGGCTTGCATTTGGCTTTGATAAGAGTGTGCATCGGGTAGTTTCGCCGTCTGCCGGCGGGCAAGAAAAGAATGTGTTTAGTTATTTCGGTACGTGGGGCCCGATTCAGCAGCGCTTTGTTAGTCACTTCTCTGATCCCGGGATTTCTGTGTTTGGGCCCGGCTGGCGGCGACTTTCACGCACAGTAAGTGGTGTTCGGTATGTCGAGTCGCGGGGAATGGGTTTAGATATGGCCACCGAGATTGGTAGGACCGAGGTCGTTACGAACCTCATTCGGGCGGAACACGGCTGTGGGCACTCGATGAAAACGTTCGAGATTCTGGCTTGCGGCGGGTTCATGCTATCAAATTGGACCATGGAGCAGGCGGAGTTTTTTGATGACGAACGGCACTGTTGTTACTTCAACACATTCGATGAAGCGAGCGACAAGGCGCGATTTTACGTTAAGAATCCCGACGCGAGAATGCGGATAGCGCGGGCGGGTTTGGCCGAGGTGCAGAAACACCCGTATGATTTTAGAGCTGCCGAAATACTGGCCCATCTCGGCCTGGACGATAGGGCATGAGAGGAGCAGGTAGAATAGGCTCTGATTCAGGACTATATGGTCTTGCAGTAGTCTGTGGTTTAATCGCGATGCTCGGATTTTCTGCAGGGTCTGACGACTTGACACTGATCCTGTGGTCATTGGCGACCACACTCTGCGGATTTGTCTTTGCATTTTTTTGGGATCGATCGTTCGATGTATTCTCGCCCGCTTTCTTCCTTGGCCTTCATTTTGCGGTGACGTACGGGATTGCCGGGATAGTGCCTCTTGTATACATGCCCAGTGCTGGAGGATTTAGAACCTTGTTGGAGGGAGTGCTGGACGTTTTTCCATCTGTGTCGGTCAGTAGTTTTTTTTGTCTCGCGGCTCTTTTTGTGGGTTTCGGCCGCAGAAAGAGGAGCTCCACCAGAGTATTCGCGATGAAAGGTGCGGGAGGTGACGAAAAGGTATTCTGTTTTGTTGCTCTAGGCCTAGGTGTCGCGGGGTTTGCCATCAAAATCGCATCAGGTGTGTTTTGGCAGACGACCACTGAACTAGAGTCCTCTTTGTTCTACAGTGGGATCGGTATCTTAGAAGCCTTTTTTTGGATCGGCGTTGTTTTTGCCGGCTGTAAGGCAAGAATTTCCGGTCAGTGGATTTGGAGGGCTGTGTACACGAGTGCTTTGGTTGTCGCTCTCGTGATGGGCCTTCTGTCAGGTTCCAAGACGCTGACCCTACTACCGGCAATCCTTTTCGTTTTCGTGCTGAATTACACGGGGAGCAGCGTAACGCGCCGGAAAGCGGCCGTTGGATTTTGCGGCTTGATGGTTGTTCTCGGCTTGCTATTACCATTCAATGCTCTTTATCGAGAGTCTATGTTAGCTAGCGGTGGCGCAGGCAGCGTCGCGGGTGCTGGGTCACTTGCGAGCGGAGCGGCTGACTCATTGCTGTCAATGGAGACGGATTCAGTACTTGAATCTTCTGGCGATTTTGGGTCTCAGCGACTCTCAAACATTAGTATGACCGCGGTAATTGCGAAACATTCAACAATAGACAAGCTGCAATGGGGGGAGACTTATATTCGCGTGCTGTGGGCGGTTGTCCCGCGTCCGATATATATGGAGAAGCCTCCGCTCACCACTGGCCGGGAAGTGGGGGTTATCCTAGGCTTGGCGCAGGCCACGTCAATTGAATATGGCCGACCGATGTCGGCTACCTCCGTTGGTTTAACACTTGTGGGCGAAGCGGTGTATAACTTTTCGCTTTTCGGGGCGCCGTTCGGTTTATTGTTCGTCGGACGATTATACCGTTATCTGTATGACAATGTGATGGTTGGTGTTAATACTCGTAGTCCCTTGGCAATCGCTATTTGGTTCGAACTGTGGTTCTCGGGGTTACTCATGTGCGAAGGGAATTTTGCCGGGATTTGGGCGGGACTTGTCAAGATTTCTATATTGGCCTTGGTTACCGCCAGAGTAGTGGGATTTACAACAGCCAAGACTACTCCGGAATTGAGAACAGGCTGTAACAGGATGGGGTCGATGTCGTACCTCAGTATCGGTCGATAAGTGTGCTCAGTGGACGCCTCAAGCACCGGAGTTGCCGCGTTCGTGCGGATACGGGCAGGAGTACTATGTTTTACCGACAGCCTTTCAATAACGGGGTTTCAGGCGGTGCCGTTAGTGATCTGATGTCATCCAGATGGGGTTTATAAGGTCGCGGGTAAGAGTAGCCGAATGATGCGGTCAAGCAAAAGAAAATGCTAAGACGATTAACAGGGTTTCGTGGTTCTGTACGCAGATGAGAACCAAAGTGCTACTAGCGTCGCCTTCTTTTGCGCCTGCTTTTCGTTATGGCGGGCCCATTGTTAGTAGTCTCGGTCTCTGCAAGGCGCTCTGTAGCCTCGGATGCGGCGTTAAAGTCATAACGACAGATGCTGCCGGTGGGGGTGCTGTATTAGGTTCGAGATCGATCGAGCAGTTCAATAGCTCTGGTATAAGCGTGGTGTATTGCAAGACCCAGTTTGGAGAGGATATTGCTCCTGGTTTCCCGTGGCACCTTTGGGCCGGAATACGCTGGGCAGATATGGTATTGGTGAATGGCGTGTATTCGCCTCACGTCCTTGTTGCTATGATAATGAGCCGAATGGGCAGCCGCCCGGTTGTCTGGATCCCTCGGGGGAGTTTTCAGCAGGGACAGCCTGGACGCCGTCTGAAACGATTGTGGCTGAGGGTTCTCGAGTTCTGGGCGTCTAGAGACACCGTCTTAATGATGACCAGCGACGCAGAGATTAGGGACTCATCGTGGGCGCTTCCCTTCCTGAGAAGAATGCTTGTCCCCAATGGCGTTTCGATACCGGAACGCGA
The DNA here is from genome assembly GCA_947470805.1 of Acidobacteriota bacterium. Lineage (GTDB taxonomy): Bacteria > Acidobacteriota > Terriglobia > Bryobacterales > Bryobacteraceae. Next base: position 23,901 of record CANIVU010000066.1, read on the forward strand.
GGTGGCATTTGCAAACACTGGGAGTATCCGTCTCGTATTCGTTGGAAGGCTCCATCCTGTGAAGGATCTTCCTCTTCTGTTCCGTAGCCTTGCGTTATGCCGACGGCAATTTGGCAAAAGTGTGGAGCTGCTCATAATCGGGACGGGTACTACTGCATACGAAAGCGAACTTCGTGCTTCGCTGGACGAATTGTCTGTAGCCGATTTGGTTTCGTTTGCCGGCCCTGTCGATGGCGAACCCGAACGAGTAGCGCAGTTCGACCGATGCGATCTTGGCGTGCTCGTGTCAAAGCATGAGAATTTTGGTAATTCAATCGCAGAAATGGCTGCAGCTGGGTTGCCCGTGATTGTCAGTGAAAACCTTCCCTGGAATGAAGTAACGTCGAAAGGGTGTGGCTATGTGGTTCCGCGAAGCGCAGAGGCTATTGCGATGAGGCTGTCGTCATTGAATCGACCGGAGCTTGAAAGAATGGGAGCGCGAGCGCGCATCTGGATGCGGGAGGAATATGATTGGAGCGCGCGCGCTGAACTCCTATTGAGGGAGACGGGCTGGTTTCGTGCATAGGTTGTAATTACATGGGAAAAGAGATTGTTTGTGTTGTGTCGTCGTGTGGCGGACATCTGACAGAGGTAAGGGAGTTTTTACCAGTTTTCAGGGATATCGAACACTACTACATTCTTAACGACGTGGTTCCGCTGGGCGACGACATGCTCAAGAGGACTTTTTTTGTGTCCCATTCGGAGAGAGACTGGAAAGTGTTTTTAAATCTGCTTGAGTTTTATCGAATTTTCAAGCGATATCCGCCGACACTAATCTTGAGTACGGGTGCCGGTCCTGCAGTGCCAGCGGCTCTCGTTGGTATCGTCCTTGGCATACCGACGATTTTTGTTGAAAGCGTGTGCCGCGTGACCCGGCCATCTCTGAGTGGAAGGATAATGTATTTTCTTGCAGCTCACATGTATTATCAATGGCCTGCGCTACGTAAATACTTTCCTAAGGCAACTTACGGCGGTCCGATTTTATAGGAGCAGTATATGATTTTTGTCACGGTTGGAAATGCAACTCAGCGATTCGACCGGCTATTGTTGGCCGTTTCCAACTCCGTCGCACAGGGGGTATATGGAGGCGAGGAGGTGTTGGTTCAGGCCGGCAGCGCCTTCGACGTGTCAATGCCGGGCTGCCGAGTTGTGGGAGTTATGAGTCCGATTGAGTTCGGCAGAGTGATGCAAGAGGCGACGGCAGTAATATCTCACTGTGGAGCCGGTACAGTTTTGCATGCTATCAAGGCTGGTCATTGCCCTATTGTTATGCCCCGGTTGCCCCGATTGAGTGAGGGACTAGAAGACCAGTCAGACTTGCTTCGCGCGCTAGAATCGACCGGGCGAGTGATCGGGCTGATGGATGGGCGCACTATGGAGTGGGCATGGACTGAGTTGCAGTCTAGGCGTCGAATTGGCACAACGGGCCTTGGTGCGCCGGCGATAGTGGACATGGTTGGGAACACTATTAGACAGATTGTTGCATCGAGATCCTTATCATGAACGTTGTGCAGTTTACTCGGAAGCCTGGAGTTGGACACTACAGTATCGAGGGGACGTTTTCAGCGATGCGCAGTGGCCTTCGTGGAGTGACTTCCCTGCGTGTTCTTTCATGTCCTTTTACGAGTCAGGGAGTCCTGGCGAGGATTCGCAATATCGATTTTGCGAGAGCAAATCAAGGAGATGTGAATCATATTCTCGGTGATGTTCATTACTTAGCTCTAGGCACTAGAAAAGAGTCGACGATACTTACTATTCATGATTGTGGATTCGCATATCATCGAAGTGCGATACGCAGATTGTTGCTGCGACTCTTTTGGTTACACTTGCCGGTTCGGCGCGTATCTAAGATAATTGCGATCTCGGAGAAGACAAAGGAAGAGATCCTGAGCCTGACTCGCTTGGCACCGGAAAAGATCGTTGTCATTCCAGATTGTATCGATGATGCTTTCGTGGAAACTCCTAAGGAGTTCAACATTGTTAGACCGAAGATTCTACAGATCGGGACTCGGCCGAATAAAAACATAGTCCGATTGGCGGCGGCACTAAGAGGGCTATCATGCGAGTTGCATATTGTTGGTAGAACCACTCCAGAAATAGAGAACGCAGTTAAAGAAAACGGAGTGCCACACCGGATCTCCGTCGGACTCAGTCAGGAGGAGCTTGTTAAGGCCTACGCAGAGTGTGATATTGTCGCATTTGCCTCAATCTACGAGGGATTTGGGATGCCAATAGTTGAGGGCCAGGCAACTGGTAGGGTAGTGCTGACGAGCGACATCGAGCCCATGAAGTGGGTAGCAGGCGGAGCGGCAATGCTTGTTGATCCATTTTCGGTCGATTCTATTCGAGGGGGTATTGAGCGGCTGTGCCGTGACGGAGCACTTCGGAGGCAATTGGTTGAGCGAGGGCGGGAGAACGTGAAGAGATATCGCACAGAGGTAATTGCCAAACTATATCTAGAAGTATATGAAAGTGTCTTCGCCGAGGTGCAGATGTTGTCCGGGAAAAGGGGCTCACTCTAAATGTGTGGAATCGTTGGACTAGTGAGCAAGCGTGGCCGCAGGGATGTGCGGACTCTCATTGATTTGGGGGTTAAATCGCTTGGTCATCGCGGACCTGATTCGCAGGGGACGTGGATCACAAGCGTTGGAGATTGGGATATTGCTCTTGGCCACACCAGGCTTTCAATTATTGATCTGTCTGAGGCCGGCCGACAGCCCATGAGGTCTGCATCTGGGAAACTGACTATTACTTTTAACGGCGAGATTTACAACTATGGAGAATTGCGGGACGAGTTGGCGCCTTCGTATCCGTTTCGTGGGCACTCCGACACTGAGACGATACTTGCCGGAAGTGAGTTACACGGATTCGATTTCGTAAAACGGTTGCGAGGCATGTATGCATATGCCGTGTGGGATTCGCGAATTGACGTCCTACGATTGGCCCGTGACCCATTTGGGATAAAACCGTTATATTACTTTAGTTCGGAAGACTGTTTTGTATTTGCGAGTGAACTACGCACAGTCATGCGGTTATGTGGTCATTTAAGACGCTTGAACCACTCAGCTGTGACGATGTTCTTGGAGACGGGCTCCTGCGGCGAGATTCAGTCCATAGTGGATGGGATTCGCTCGGTTCCATCAGGACAGGAGTTGATTGTAAATGTGTCTGGAGAGAAGTTGATTGTGCTCAGCGTGAACGCAGCGCCAGTTTGGGCGTCTCCGACGACGCTTCCTAAGCGCCGTGAAGATGCGGTTGTCGAATTGGGCAATGTGATCCGAGACTCAGTCCGAAAGCATCTAGTGAGTGACGTTCCTGTTGGACTATTCTTGTCTGGGGGCATTGATTCGGGTGCCCTTTTGGCATTGATGCGGGATGTTGCGGCGGATCAGGTCCAGACCTTTACGGTATCCTTTGGGACGTCGGCACTGTCAGAAGGTAACGCGGCGCGTGAGATGGCTAAGTTGTGCGGTTCTGATCATCACGAAGTCGTTCTATCTGAAGAGGGGTTGCTCGCGGACCTGCCTGCCGTGCTAGGGGCAATGGATCAGCCAAGCGGCGATGGTGTCAACAGCTATGTCGTATCCCAGGCGGTCCGTGGGTCGGGACTTAAGGTGGCCTTGTCCGGATTGGGTGGGGATGAGATTTTTTGTGGCTACCCCAGTTTCCGCCGACAGGTGGCGCTATCCAGATACGCGAGTGTGGGTGCCTTCACAGGTACTGTCGTTTCGGCCTTCAGAGATGCCATCGGATTTCGAGATGTGCGTTGGGAGAAGATGGCGGATTTCTTGAAAACTGGAGGTCGCCCTGAAGGAGTATACGACATATCGAGGCGAATGTTTCCTTCCAGGGACGTCGAGCGACTGTTTGGGAGGGCGTTTCACGAAGATGTTGCGATGAAGGATTTACCCGACGATGCGATTAACGCTATTTCTTTCCTGGAAATCAGTAACTACATGCGTAATACACTCTTGCGGGATAGTGATGTCATGAGCATGGCGCACGCCTTGGAAGTCCGAGTTCCGTTCGTAGATGTAGAGGTGTGCCGATTTGTGCTGGCGATGCCGGGGGCATGGAAGCTAAGTGACAACAGGCCCAAAAGTGTTTTGCTTGACGCCTTGGGCGGGCGGTTACCTGAATCGGTGTGGCGGCGGAAGAAGATGGGGTTTACACTCCCTTTTGAGGAGTGGATGGTTGGACGTTTGAACGCGGAGATCAGCGCGACGTTTTCAGATGACGCTCTACTTGAGTCTTGTGGCTTGTCGCCGTTTGCCGTACGAGGGATTTGGAATGAATTCCTTCTTAACTCCCGGCGCTGGCGATGGAGCCGACCTTGGAGCCTGTTTGTATTCGCGAAGTGGTGTAAACAACACGGAGTTACAATTTGAGAATTCTTGGAATAAATGCCTACCATGGCGATTCTTCGGCGGCGTGCGTTTCCGAAGGGCAGTTGATTTCGGCTGTTGAGGAAGAGCGATTTAATCGAGTCAAGCACTGGGCTGGCCTGCCGGTTACGGCGGCGCGGGCCTGTCTTGGTGATGGACAGGCCGAACATGTCGCTATTTCTCGTGATCCGAAGGCAAAGGCGTTTGAGAAACTCCTTCGGACATTGCGGCGTCCCGGCGATTGGTCGAGGCTCTTTGCGCGGGTTCAGAATTCCGCTGCAATTCTTCGTGTCGAGGATGCCCTAAGAGAGGCCGGGTTGGCAAGCAGTGAAACAAAAGTCCATCTCGTGGAGCATCACCGTTCTCATCTCGCCAGCGCCTTCTTCTGCTCTCCATTTGATGATGCCGCAGTAGTCAGTGTGGATGGATTTGGCGACTTTTCGAGTGTTATGTGGGGCGTTGGAAGTGGGAATAGGATTGATGTCAAAGGCGGCGTAGAGTTCCCCCACTCCCTGGGATTGTTTTATACGGCATTTACACAGTTTCTTGGATTTCCGAAGTATGGAGATGAGTACAAGATGATGGGGCTTGCAGCGTATGGCGAGCCTCGATTCATTGAGGAAGTGAGAGATGTAGTGAAGACTGTCGACGGTCAGATAGTCCTTAATTTAGATTATTTTTGTCATCACACTGTTGGCGTCGAGATGACTTGGGAAGGAGGGGAGCCCGGTCTAGGGAACGTGTACTCGGACTTGATGCTTCAGCGGTTCGGGACTGCCCGGGTTTATCGAAGCGAGATCGAGAAGAAGCACAGAGATATTGCGGCTTCAGTGCAGTTTGTATTGGAAGAGAACTACTTTGCTCTTTTGAATTATGTCCAGAAGCAGACGGGGAAAACGCGACTTTGTCTAGCGGGCGGAGTTGCGCTGAATTGTGCCGCGAATGGAAAGCTATTCGACAGGACAGCGTTCCGAGATGTATACATTCAACCCGCATCCCACGACGCCGGCACGTCCATTGGAGCGGCGCTTTACGTGCAGCACCAAATTCTTGGGTTGCCGCGGTCGTATGTGATGAAGCATGTGTATTACGGAGATGAATCGAGTCCGTCGGATATCGAGAAGGTGCTGTTGGCCACGGGTACGACTCAGCAGCGATATGATGATGAAGATGGATTGGTGGCGGCTACTGCTTCGGCTATTGCCGAGGGAAAGATTGTCGGTTGGTTTCAGGGACGAATGGAGTTTGGGCCGCGCGCGTTAGGCGGCCGGAGCATCTTGGCGGATCCTCGAAGACATGATATTAAAGAGACATTGAACGTTCGCATAAAATTTCGGGAGCCTTTTAGGCCGTTCTGCCCGTCAATCCTTCGCGAGGAGAGCCGTAATTGGTTCGAAACGGATTATGAATCGCCGTTCATGGTGATGGCGTTCCCAATCAAGAAGGAAAAGCGGGACTTGATTCCGTCCGTCGTTCATGCGGATGGGACAGGGCGGCTCCAGACAGTTGATAAGGATGTGAATCCGCTTTACTGGAAGCTGATCCGCAAGTTCGGTGACCTGACCGGAGTTCCAATCTTGATCAATACCTCATTCAACGAGAATGAGCCTATTGTGCGTACTCCAGAGGAGGCGTTGGATTGTTTCTTGCGGACCCAGATGGACATGCTGGTAGTGGGACCGTTTATTCTTCGAAAGTCGGAAAACATCCATGTGAAGCCTTCTGAGAAGGTGGTTGAGAGTGCAGGGTCCACTTTCCGCGGTTGATGCCGCTGGGTTTTTCAGTAATGTTTCTTAGCGAATCTGAATTCCGCCGGATTTCTGAAAGCCGGTTACAGATTGTTTGTAGCGGGGCGCATGGTGATGCAGCGCCAATGACTGCCGGGCAGGCGTTGCAGATGGGCAATCAACTGCTGGAGGAGTTGGGGATTGCGACGCCGGAGCGGTTGGTTCTTCTATTGCTCCCCCATAGTGTGGAACTTTTCTGTCTCCATCTGGCGTTAGCGTTTCGAGGACAGGTTCCGGCCATCCTGCCATGGCCAACAAGTCGCATCGATGCCGCGAAGTACCAGCGGAACCTGATTCATCAACTCCGGGGCTTGCCAGCGGCGCGCCTGATAACGCTTCCGACGCTGGCGGAGAATTTAGGGCGATTCCTGGGGTTTCCGGTTTCGGGGGTGCGCGGTTCGGCTTTGGAGCGGTTCGAGACCGGGTTCGCAGAGAAGTTCGACGGCCCGGCTGACTTGCCGGAGACACAAGCTGCCCAACGAACGGGCATTCTGCCGGATGATGCGTTGTTCCTACAGTTTTCCGGGGGAACGACGGGCATGCAGAAATGTGTGGTGGTGACAGACGGGCTACTTCGAAGTCAACTGGATCGCCTGCAAAGGACGCTTCAGTTCTCCGAGCGAGATACTGTTGTGTCCTGGTTGCCGCTTTACCATGACATGGGGTTGATTGCCTGTTTATGGCTACCGATCTGGTGCGGCGCGACGGGGGTGCACATCGCCGCTGCGGACTGGTTGCTTGCTCCGGAGAAGTTGTTCTCGTTAGTGGAAGAGCATCATGGTACGTTCTGCTGGTTGCCGAACTTTGCCTTCTCCTACCTGGCGCAGCGAAAACGTGGGATGCGAGGGGCTTGGAATCTTGGGTTGATGCGTGCCTGGATCAGCTGTTCCGAGCCGGTTCGAGAACGGTCGCTTCGTGAGTTTGTGGATGCATTCGGCGAGTGGGGCGTGACGGAGGGGCAGGTACAAAGCAGCTATGCGATGGCGGAGACTGTCTTTGCCGTTTCGCAGTCCCGCCTAGGATCGGCTCCCCGGGTTATCGTTCGGGAGTCGGTGCAGGCAAGCGGAGAGGGCGCGGGGCGACTTGCGTTCAGTATGCCTGGAAATACGTTCGTGTCGTCCGGCAGTTTGCTGTCGGACACGAGTGTTCGCATTGTGGATGGGACGGGTATGGTTTGCGGTGCAGGCGTGGCGGGTGAAATTGAGTTACGGAGTTCGTCGTTGTTCTCCGGGTACTGGGGCGCAAATGGTTTCCAGACGGAATGTTTTACCGGGGATGGCTGGTATAAGACCGGCGACTATGGCTTTGTCGATGATGGCGAATTGTACGTTGTAGGGCGATTCAAGGACCTGATTATTGTTGGTGGTCAGAACGTGTTTCCGGAGGATGTGGAATCCATTGTGAACGAGGTGGAGGGTGTTTATCCGGGGCGTGTGGTGGCGTTCGCGATGGAGGATGAGATTTACGGGACGCAATCGATCGCGGTGATTGCGGAGACGAAGGGGAATGCGGCTCTGAGTCCAGCGGCGCTGGAAAAGGAGATTCGCAGCCGTGTTCTGACGGGCATTGGTGTCGCTCCCCGGTATGTGAAGGCTGTGCCGGACCGGTGGATTGTAAAGAGTACCGCCGGAAAGATATCCCGGAAAGAAACTCGTGAGAAGTTTGTGAGCGAATTGAATGAGATGAAGGGTAAGGTATAGGGAGTTTATGACTAGTGCGGATATCTTAGCGGCGGTGCGTGCGGTGGTGAACGAGTGTATCGGACGACAGGTGGGAGATGAAGAGTCGCTGGTGTCCTCCGGTCTCATTGATTCTCTCATGATCTTGCGACTGATCTCGGAGATCGAGCTGAAACTGGATGCGCATATTGAGACTGCGACCATTCAGCCGGACGACTTCGATACGATCGCTCTCGCCGTTGAGACGGTGGAGCGTACGATTCAGAGCGCGTAGGGGATGCGGCGAGAGTTTGCCACTCTGGGGATCTGTGCTGTATTTGCCGCTGTGATACTGCACGGGCATGTTTTTGGGGCGGTTGCCAAAGTTCTCACGACTGTGTTTGGCGGGGGGGATGAGGCTGCGGCACTTAAGCTGTATGCGCAGGACCGGAGGACCCAAGAGGTGAGTAACGGGGCTGACCCGTTGCCGAGCTTGCAAGATGTTGTAGTGCATTGGGCAAGCGAGAAGGCGGAGCGGCGGCTCGTGGTGATGGGGAACTCCCAGACATACGCAGTGATTCTGGCTCCGGGCGAGCGTGATCCTGGGGTGCCCGTACAGACTTATGTAGATCTTGTAGGCAGTCGGATCGGTACGGCAGGCAAGGCGAACGTTTATCGGCTTTCCGCGCCAAATCTGAGTTACGCCGAGGCGTTATGGTACGTGACGTATCTATCGCTGGTTGCACCGGTGAAGCCGACGGATCTGGTGCTGCAGTTGAATTATGAGTCGTTCCGGAAGTCTGGGATCCGGGACGGAATGCTGGGCCTGTTGCGCGATCCTGCGTTTGCGAGGGCGGCGGCGGAGACGGCTCGGAGTGCAACGCCGTTTGGCGCAGCGTTCGAGCAGGCCATCAAGCGATACCGGGAACTGGAGGGGAAGTCCGGGCCGACGGGGGACGCGAAAGCGAGCGCTCCGGCTGGTTTTGGAGAGATTGCCGAGGTTGCGATTCGCAAGAAGATGGACGCGGTAGGAATTGGGACTGAGAAGCACACCGCGAAGGCGGAGTTTCTGAACGTGCTCTATTTGTTGAGGGTTCATGTTTTGAGGATTACGCCGACAACGCCGCGACCGCTGGCGGGCGCGGCGTACGAAGGCAGCGTGAGTGCACTGGATGAAGTTGCCACAAGATGCCGGGCGGCTGGGATTACTGTGCGCTTGTTCCTGGCGCCACAGAATCCCGGTGCGCGGATGTGGCGTACGGAAGCGGACAGGGACCGTTACCGTGGCGCTGCACAATCGCTGTCGAGCAAGTTCGGGCTTCGCCTGGTGGATTTAGAAAACAAGGTGCCGGCGGAGCAGTGGGGCGTGTGGATTGATGGGCCGGACCCGATTCATTTCGGGCTAAAGGGACATGAAACGATGGCTGCGGCGATGTTGAGTTCCGGCTTGTTCTAACGGAACGGGCGAGTAGACGATGCAATTCAGTTCCTATAGCTACTTGTTGTTTCTGGCGGCAGCGGTGCTGTTGTTCTGGGCGCTGCCTGTGCGAATGCGGCGGGTGTACGTGTTGGTGGCCAGCCTGTTGTTTTATGCTTCCTGGGGTGTGTCGCTCGTTGTGTTACCGATCGTGATTTCGACAGTGACCTATGGGTGTGCGCGGTGGATGTTGCAGCGACCGGAGCGAAAACGTGCCGGGTTGGTGGCGGGGATCGGTTTTGTGTTGGCGGTACTGGTTTACTTCAAGTACCGCGTGTTTTTGTTGAGCGGGTTGGCGAACCTGTTCGGGTGGAGTGGCAGCGCGATTGGCGGTCCGCTGGCGGTTGTGCTGCCGTTGGGAATTTCGTTTTACACGTTTGAGGCGGTGAGTTATCTTCTGGATGTGCGGCAGGGGCGGGTAAAGGAAGTGAAGTATGTGGACCTGCTGCTGTTTGTTTTGTTCTGGCCGCATCTGATGGCTGGTCCGATTGTTCGTGTTCGCGAACTGGTGCCGCAACTCGGGTTTCAGAAGGTGTTTGCGGGGCCGATGTTGACGGCGGGTGTGAACCGAATTGCCCTGGGGTTGGTGCAAAAGAACGTCTTTGCCAATTCCCTGGGCGGCTGGGTGGAAGACGGGTTTGTGCCGCGGCTTGCCCGTGCGAACAGCACGATTGATGTGTGGGCGCTAGCGGTAGCGTTTGGACTGCAGATTTATTTTGATTTTGCGGCTTATTCGAATATCGCTATCGGGTCCGCGCATCTGATTGGAGTGACGTTGCCGGAGAATTTCAACTACCCGTACTGGGCGGGGAATCCGTCAGAGTTCTGGGCGCGCTGGCACATGACGCTTTCGCGGTGGGTTCGGGATTACCTGTTCTTCCCGGTCAACGCGAAGTACAGCGGCCGGAAAGGTGTGCTGTATTTGAGTCTCGTATTGATTATGAGTGCGGTTGGGCTGTGGCATGGCGCGGGATGGGGGTTTGTGATTTGGGGTGCGATGCACGGGGTGTACCTGGCGGTGTTTCGCGCTTATCAGAGTTGGCGTGGACTGGATGTGCCGGGAGCCAAGAGTGGATGGGCCGCGGGGTTGGTGGTGCGGGCGATTACTTTGGTGGGAGTTGTAGCGGCTTGGGTACCGTTCCGGGCGGCTTCGTTGGAGCAAACTGCGGTTTTGTTGAAGACGATGTTTGCAGGAATGGATTTCCGCATCTCGTATTCAGTGAATTTCTATCTAGTGACCGCTTTGTTGACGTTGTATTGCGTGGCGGAACCCTGGCTGATTCGAGGGCTGGAGGGAATCGAGGGGCGGGCGAAGGGGTCTGCTGCTTGGGGTTGGGGGGTGGACCTGGTATTGCGGCCAGTGTTGTGGAGTCTGGCAGTCGTCCTGTTTCTGGCCTTTGACGACCAGGACACCATTTTCATCTACTTTCAATTTTAGGCCGGGGCGGCACTGGGTTTAGGGAATCGCGAGATTGGAAGTTGGCGGCGGAGTGGATATTTTATTTTTGAACCAGTTTTTTTGGCCGGATGGGGCGGCTACCAGCCAGTTGCTCTGTGATGTGACCGTGGAGGGCGCATTGCGGGGGGCTGTGGCGGTGGTTTGCGGTCCTGCGCACTATGCGGCGGACGCTGATCCGAAGCCACCTGTGGCCGTGGCGATCCGGCGAGTGCGAGCTTTCGGGTTTGGGCACGGGAAGGCACAGAAGGTGGGCAGCTATGCGTCGTTTGTAGCGGGTGCGACATGGCAGGTAGCTTTTGGTGAGCGTGCGGACGTGGTCGTTACCATGACGACGCCACCGCTCCTGGGTGTGCTAGGATGGCTGGCGCAGTTGCGCGGGACACGACATTACATTTGGGAGATGGATGTGTACCCGGATGTGGCGGTAGCGTTGGGGGTGTTCAGGCGGGGCGGTTTGTTGGATAAGGTGACGGGCTGGCTGGCGGATTTTCCGCGACGAAGGGCGAACGGGATTATTGCGCTGGGCCCATGTATGGAGGAGCGGTTGCGTCGACGCGGGCTTGGCGCGGTACCGATTCATGTGGTGCACAACTGGGCGGATGGCGCGACGTTGCAGCCACGTGCGTTTTGCCGGGACGGGCGGTTGAAGGTGTTCTATTCCGGGAACATGGGGCTGGCGCACGATTTTGCAACGGTGCTGCCTGTTTTGCAGGACCTGGACGCGGGTTTTCTGTTCCGGTTTAGCGGCGGTGGGCCACAGCGGGCGGAGGTGGAGGGCGTGGTGGCGGGGCTCGGATTTTGTGAGTTTCGCGGGTACCACGGGCGTAACGATTTGGCGGAGGCGTTTGGCGAGAACGATGTGGGGCTGGTGACGCAGCGCGCGGAGACAATCGGGACGGTGGTGCCGAGTAAGGTGTATGGCATTCTGGCGGCGGGGCGCGGAGTGTTGTATGTGGGGCCGCGCGAATCGACGGTGGGACGCATTATTGCGGAGTATGGTGTGGGGTGGCAGGTGGCGAATGGCGACACGGCGGGGCTGAAGCGGTTGCTGTGGCAGTTGCGGTTGAACCCGCAGATGGTGGAGGAGACGGGGCGACGGGCTCGGACGGTGTTTGAACGGGAGTTTGACAAAAAGAGGCAGGTGGAGAAGATTCTGCGGATTATTGGTGGAGGCGCGGATGGCAGCGCGCCGGACGTGGCTGGGTGAGCGGAGATTGGGGCCGTGTTCGCGGCGGGTTTGCGCGCCGAGCGGTGCTGGGGAGTTGGGTGGTGCTTGTGGGGTTGGTTGTGATGGGATCCCTATTGCCGGCGGGTTCACCAGTAGTGGCGGCGGCGGGGCGGTTACCGTTGACGGATAAGGCGATGCACTTTTTGGCGTATTTGGGATTGTCGGTTTTGCCGGTGGTTGGGTTTCGGGAGCGGAGACGGGGTCTGGCGGCTGGGATGGCGATGTTCGGGCTAGGATGTTTGCTGGAGTTTGCGCAGCAGTTTTCGCCGGGGCGTGGCGTCGAGCTATTGGATTTGGCGGCGAATGGCGCTGGGGTGGGGTGTGGGGTTCTATTGGCCCAGCCGGTGCGCGGGTGGATGGGGTGAGTTGCGGTGCGGAGCACGGGCATGCGGCGGCTCTCCCGGGGGTGAGATGCGCTGTTTCAGCTGGCGTGGCCGGTGCACGACGGCTGCTGCGTTGGTACCTGCGGGACTACCGGCGACGGGCAGAATAGCGAATTCGCTTCTTTTCGCTGGCTCCGGAGGGCTGGGTGGTGCATGATGAGACATCCGGGAAAGATTTGTTAACTTTCTTTGCCCCGGAAATTCCGCGGTTCGCGCATATCTAGTTATCCGGTTGTATGTTCTCCTTACTCACATTGGCGATTAGTTCGTTTCTGCTATCGCTGCTGCTGACCCCGCTGGTGCGGAATTACTCGGTGCGGCGGGGCTGGGTGGACACCCCCGATAGCGGACGGAAGGCGCACCCGTGGCCGGTGCCGCGGACGGGCGGGGTGGCGGTGGTGGCGGCCTTTGTGGGGGCGTATGGCGTGCTGCTGCTGACGGGCCTGAAGGGCAGCCGGTTGGTGGACCTGGATGTGGTGTGGCGCCTGGCGCCGGCGGTGGCGATTATTTTTGCCGTGGGGCTGATTGACGATCTGCGCGGGATGAGCGCGTGGCAGAAACTGTTGGGCCAACTGCTGGCGGCCGGGGTGGCGTTTGGCAGCGGGGTGCAGGTGCACGGGATTGGCGGCTGGGCGTTGCCGGGATGGATGGAACTGCCGGCGACGCTGGCCTGGCTGGTGCTGATTACGAATGCCGTGAACCTGATTGACGGTATGGATGGGTTGGCAACCGGGGTGGCGCTGTTTGCGACGCTGACCATTCTGACTGCGGGCTTGCAGGCGAATAACATTCCGCTGGCGATGGCTGTGGTGCCGCTGGCGGGGGCGCTGCTGGGGTTTTTGCGGTATAACTTCAACCCGGCGACGGTGTTTCTGGGCGATTGCGGATCGCTTACGATTGGGTTCCTGTTAGGGTGTTTTGGTATCTTCTGGAGCCAGAAGAGCGCGACGGTTTTGGGGGTAACCTCCCCGCTGCTGGCGCTGGCGATTCCGCTGCTGGATTCCGGCCTGGCGATTGTGCGGCGGTTTATTACCCGGCAACCGATCTTTGGGGCGGACCGGGGGCATGTTCACCATAAACTGTTGGACAAGGGCTTGACAGTGCGGCAGGCGGTGCTGTTACTGTATGGTGTATCGCTCGTATTCGCGATTCTGAGCCTGGTGAGCTCCGTCGTGCATGACAGTTACGCAGGGGTGATCCTGGTACTGTTTGGGTCCGCAACGTGGATCGGGGTGCAATCCCTGGGATATGTGGAGATCAATATGGCAGGCAGACTGCTTTGGGGAGGCGGGTTCCGGCGGATGCTTATCGGCCAGCTCGTGATCCGGCATTTTGAAAAGGCGCTGCGCGAGGCCCAGGATGCGGAGAGCATCTGGCGCGTGGTTCGGGACACGGCCAAGGAGCTGGGATTCCAGCGGGTGGAGATGGACGTGCTGGGGCGGGAGTTCCAGGAGAGCTTCCAGGATGGAGTGGCGGCGGCGGAATGGACGGCGAATGTGCCGTTACCGGGTGGCGATTCCGTCCGACTGACACGGCCGTTTGACGCGCCGACGCACCAGGCGGCGATGGGGCTGTTCCTGGATACGTTGCGTAAGGTGTTGATAGAAAAGCAGATTCGTATTGACGGGGAGCAGCGGGCGCACGCCGCTGGGGCCTAGGCGACGGGGCCGGGTTGTCATACGGAAAACGTTGTTAATAGAAACTTTGGTACTTGTAGCCCCTGTGAGACACAAGTAAGATATTAAGGTAAGGATACGGAGGACACGGATGGGTCGGAAATTTACGGTAGCGATTTTTATTTTCAGCGGGCTGGCAATGCTGGCGGCGGAAGCCGCGGGTAACGTGAGCGCAACGAAGGGTTTGCAACTGAACGGGCAGGCGGTGCCGGTGGCGGGAACGAAGAGCTGGCCGGTGGCGGCTGGTGATGTGTTGGCGAGTGACGCCACGCCGGCCGTGCTGACGATGAAAGATGGCAGCAAGATTGTGCTGGGGAAGAAATCCCAGGCGAAGCTGGAAAACGGTACGGTGCGACTGCTGAGCGGCACGATGGAATATACGTTGGCTGAGCGGAGCACTTTGCAGGTGGCGGTGAAGGGTGACGCTTTGACGGCCCGTACGGGTGTGGCGTCGACGACGGGCAGCCAAGTGGCTCCGGCGCGTGTGTCCCCCACGGTGACGACCGAGGCATTGCCCCCGGTTTCCCGCCGGCAGCCGTAGTACCACAACGAAGAGAGCGCCGCAGGCGCCGAGAACAGAAAACGAATCAAAATAAAAAGGAGTGGCTATCGTGAGGACTTTAGCTTTGTTGGTAGTTTTTGCGGCGGGCAGCCTGTTTTCCGCGCCGATTTCGCCGGGGATCACGGTTACTGTTACGCCGACCCTGGGACCTGATTTTGTGACCTCCGCGAATTTCGATGCCTGGTCTACGAATGTGGTGACCGGGCTTTCCACGAATACGACACCGGGCGCGGGGCTTTCGGCGTATGTGCCGATCACCAACGGGACGGTGCTGAATGGGAACGAGTTTATTGCGACTCCGTTTTCTTCGTGGCAGGGCGTGACGCCTGGCACCTACCCCTCTGAAAAGGGCACGGGGCTTTACTTCTCGCTGAAGATTGTTGCGCAGGGTGGCGTGACGTTTAACCTGGACGGGCTTTCGGCGCAGGAGACGTATTTGGGCCAAGTGCAGTTGCCCTACTTTGCTGGGGATTTCAGCGGTGGGCCGGGCGTGCTGAACGGCGTTCGGCGTTTGGGCGTGCGCGCGACCGGCGGGTTTACCGATGGCACCGATACGAGCGCGACGGCGCTGACGGCGCTTTACTACGTGGGCGTAGGTTTTGTGCAGGGTTTGGACCCGGCGGCTGTGGGGACGGACCAGCAGAAGATTGACGCTACGGTGCTGGGTGTGCAGAGCCTGGCCGACAAGACGACCAACGTTTGTTACAGCGTGTCGGCGATTGGGAATTCCACTGGCCCCGTGGCCGGTTGCGGGAACGTTGGCATTGCCAATGCTCCGGCGAGCGGAGTTCCGGAGCCGGGCACGATGGTGCTGCTGGGTGCCGGGCTGGCCGGGTTGGCGTTTTTGCGTCGGCGTTTGGCGTAAGTTCGCTACTGACTGGATTGATTGCTGCTTGCAGGCCGGGGCCGCTCTTTTGGGAGCGCGACCCCGGCCTGAAGCCGTTTTAGGGGGAGATGCGGGATGGACGTATTGACACTGGTGTTGGCGTGGGCGGGGGTGGCGGGGGCGGCGTTTTTCTTTGGCGGGGTGACGCAGCCGGAGTGGGGGATATGCATGGGGCTGGTGGGGGTGGCGGGGGTGGTGTATTGGCTGGGGACGGCGAAGTACAAGCGGGCGGAGGGGGATGGGTGGCTGGTGTGGGGCGTGTGTGGGGTGGTGGTGTGGACGGCGGTGCAGACGCGGTGGTTTTCGGTGGCGCCGGGGCGCGGGGTGGAGTATATCTTTACGAACGCGGCGGCAGGGGGGATGTTGTTGCTGGGGCGGGAGCTGGGGTGGCGGTACCGGCGGCGGGTGTGGGTGACGGTGGCGCCGTTGCTGGTGGTGGCGGTGCTGGAGGGGGCGTTGGGGCTGGTACAGTTTTTTGCGATGCGGGCGGGTGCGGGGCCGGCGGATTCGGCGACGGGGACGTATCCGAACCGGAACCATTTTGCGGGGTTGCTGGAGATGGCGTTGCCGTTGGCGGTGGCGGGGGCGTGGGCGTGGCGGAAGACGTGGTGGGCGGCGGCGGGGATGCTGGGGGTGGCGGGGCTGCTGGTGATGGGGACGGTGGTCAGTTTATCGAGGATGGGGTTTATGGCGGCGCTGGCGGGACTATTTGTGATGGGAATGATGCTGGTGGGGGGGCGGGGGAAGGTGTTGGTGGGGGTGGGGCTGGTGCTGGCGGGGGCGTTTTTGTTGTTGCCGACGGATGAGTGGATAGCGCGGTTTGCATCGATTGCGCGGACGGAGGATATTTCGGGCGATACGCGGGCGCAGATATGGCGGGACACGATTCCGCTGATCCGGGATTACTGGAAGACGGGGGTGGGGATGGGGGCGTATGAGGTGGCGTTTTACAAGTACAAGAACGTAGCGCCCATGGGGACGGTGGATTATGCGCATAACGATTACTTGCAGTATCTGGCGGAGTTGGGGGTGGTGGGGTTTGGGTTGGGGTTGAGCGTGATTGGGCGGTGTTTTTATTGGATGACGAAGGGGAGCGGGGCGCTGGTGGCGGGGACGTGGGGGGCGGCGGCGGCGATGGCGTTGCATTCGCTGGTGGATTTCAACATGTATATTCCGGCGAATGTGCTGATGCTGGCGTGGATATTGGGGTTGGGGGCGGCGACGGCGTTAACGGAAGAGGGCCGGGCGGGTTCGGGATCCGGCGGCCGTTGGTGAGGGGCACGCTGGAATCGGCTGGAGGTTACGGCGGGCCTGTCCGGTGGCGCTGGAGTTGATCGGCGGCGGGGGGGCTTGGATTGCAACCGGCGTGGGTGAGCTGTGGCGGACGAAGCGGTATCGATCGGTTGGGACACTGATCAAGCGGCCTCTGCCGCGCAGCGGAGCTGCGGCATTGTTACGTGCTGATTTGCCGGCAAGTTCGAAGTTGCTGATCGCAGGGCGGGCCGGCTCCGGGGCGCCCCTTTGCAACTCCACCCCAACTCCCGCAGGCGTGGCGGAGTTGGGGTGACCTGCGGCAGACTGGCGATTCCGACCAAGCCGAACAGCAATCCGAAGGCAAGGCGAACAGGATTTCGGTGTGAAGCCGAACAGCAATCGGAGCGAAGTGACGCTGGTGTTTTGATTGTGGGATAAGTGTTCGGCTTCGTCAAGAAACCGACTCACCGAAACGGCCTCCGGAGCGAAGCGGAGGCCGGAATGCCGCAGCAGGAAAAGGGGTTCGGGGAAAGGGGCGCAGCCTCTTGCCCCGCTCAGCGCTAAGCACCGCCGGCCGGGTCTTTTCCGGGCGGTTCCTCGCCCTTACGCTTCTTCCGCATTGAGTCCCCCCGCATCTCGATCCGGTGGGCGTTATGCACGATGCGGTCGAGAATCCCATCAGCCACGGTAGGATCTCCGATCTGCTCATGCCACTTGCTCACCGGCATCTGCGAGGTCAGAATCATCGACCGCACCTGATACCGGTCCTCGCAGATTTCCCAGAAATCTCGCCGTTCGGACTCCTTCATCGGCGCCATCGCCCAGTCGTCGACGACCAGCACGTCGATCCGGCTCAACCGCACCAGCAAGGAGCGAAAACTGCCATCGGCCCGTGCGATTTCCAGATCTCGAAACAGCGCCGCCGCTCGCGCGTAGTACGCCGTGTATCCATCTCGGCAGGCCTTCTGCGCCAGCGCCGAGGCCACGAAACTCTTGCCCACCCCAGTCGGCCCCAGAACGAATACGTGCTCGTGATTCTTCACCCATTGCGAATCCCGCGCCAGCCCGCGAATCACGCTTTTGTCCAGCCCACGGGCGGCGCGAAAGTCGATGTCTTCCACGCAGGCATTGCCACGCAGTTTCGCGGCCTGCAGCCGCCGCGCCAGCGCCTGATTCTGCCGCCAGTTCCACTGGTGGTCGACCAGCAGTGCCAGCCGTTCCAGAAAGCTCAGTTCGCCGCTTCCAGGATCCTTGTGCTGTTGTTGGAGCGCGTCCAGCATTCCGTGCAGCCGCATGGCGGCGAGTTTGTCCATCATTGGTTGTTCCAGCATGGTTGCTCCTATTCGAAGTACTCCGCGCCGCGTATGTTGTCATGATCGGGTGGCGCCGTAGCCTCAGCGGTTTTCGCCAATGGCAGCCGGTCCAACGAGTTCTTCAGGATCGACTCCACACTCCGCAATCGACATGCACCCGTGCGCAAGGCGCGTTCGGCAGCAGCCTCCATCCGTAAGGCCGAATACTGTTTGGCGAGCCGGATGACGCCCAGACAGGCTCGGTATCCTGCCTCGGGGTGCGGCTTGTCGGCCATAATGCGTTCCAGCAGTTTGGCGGTAAATGGGCCGGACTTTTCGCCCCAGTTCAGGATGCGCGTCGGGGTCCACTCCAGGTGGGCTTTGTGGCTGTGTGGGCGATGCTCATCGTTCGTAACCTCCTTGCCGCGGATGCGGCTGCGCAGGTGTGAGGCTACGCGCGTTCCCTTGTGCAAGATCTCGATAGTGGTGGCTGTCGAGCGGATATCGACCTGCTCATGGACCAGGTTGTAGGGCACGCTGTAGAGGCTGCCGTCGAAGGCGATGTGATAGTCGATATTCACGCGGGCTTGCGCCCAATCGCTCAGATCGAATGGTTCCCCCGGCAACGGTTTCAGAGCCGGTTTATCGAGTTCGGTGAACAGGCAGGCGCGACTGCCGTCGCGCTTGCGGAACGGCCTTTCGTTGATTCTGGCGAGTAACTCGCTGACGGCTTCGTTGGCTTCCGCTTCCGAGTAGAAACGGCGGTGCCGCAGTACGGCGACGATCCAGCGCTGCGCGATCTGAACGCCGCTTTCCACCTTCGCCTTGTCGCGGGGCCGGTAGGGCCGCGCGGGCACCACACCGAAGCCGTAATGGACGGCAAAGTTTTGGTAGGTCGGGTTAATGTCCGGATCGTAGCGGCAGGCCTTGCTGACGCCGGTCTTGGTGTTGTCTGGCACGGTCAGCGAAGGCACACCGCCCCAGAAGGCGAAGGCATGTTCGTGCGCACGGATCCAGGATTCCATCTGCTGGTCACGCGTGACTTCGGCGTAGGTGTAGGAACTGGCGCCGAGGACGGCCACGAACAGTGACGCCTGGCGGACGGCGCCGGAGTGGCGGTCGTAGATGGGAATCGTAGCGCCGGCCCAGTCGATGAACGCCTTCTCGCCTGGCATGTGTTGCTGGCGCATCACCACGCTTTGCTTCTTGCGCCAGCGCTGGAACAGCTCGCAGTAGCGGCTGTAGCGGTAGCCGTTAGGATTCGCGGCGCGGTACTCCTCCCAAAGCAATTGCAGCGTGACGTGCCGGTTGCTGCGGAGCTGCCGCTGGATCTCCTCGCAATCGAGTGAGTCTTTGCAAGGCCGCGCCGGGCTGGCGGGTGCCGGGAAGAGTGCCGCCTGCAATTGCGTGTCGGTCCATTCAACGGGGACGGGCCAGCCGACACCGGCGGTTTCGGCTCGTTTCAGGTACTCGTGGACCGTGCTGACCGAAATCGAACAGCTTCGGGCGATCTGGCGCTGATCGAGGTCTAATTCATATCGAAGTCGCAGGACTTCTTTGATCTTTCGCATGGACGTTCTCCTGGCCGGCAAGCGGGCCCTCCCTCTCTTCGAGAGGGTCGCTTACCGAGTGATGTCCAGCGCACTTCGCCAAATCTTCTGTTCCGGGCTCATGTCGAACACGATTCCGGGATCGGTCGAAAACTGTTCGGCTTCAGACCGGAATCGATGTTCGGCTTCCCTCCGGAATCCTGTTCGCCTTCAGCCCGGAATGCTGTTCGCTTTCACCCCGGAATCCTGTTCGACTTGGACCGGAATCGCCAGCAGACCTATGCCAATGTGTTCAGGAAGTACTCCCAGATGAAGTGTGAAGCTCTCGGCACGCTCAGCCGTGAAGCGAACGAATCCGATTTTGGGGGGGCGGGCGGAGGGGACCCCAAAAGAATCGGTGGGCAGACGATGATGCCAACACCTGGCGGGCGCTTTGCCCAAACCTCCGCAATGGCAAATCGGGCGCTGTCTATGCCGAACGCCACTGCCAAGAGTTTTCATACGACCGGTCCTCAAGGCAGGGGTTTTGATAAAGTTGGGAATTCTTAGGGCGGAACGGAGAGAGGACGAAAAAACGAAGCGGTTGGAAGGGAAGGACGTTAAGTGGTGGGCGCGCAGGGACTCGAACCCCGGACCTCCTGCGTGTGAAGCAGGCGCTCTAACCAGCTGAGCTACGCGCCCGAAAGCGGCAAAACTCAAGTATACCGCAGGCGTCGGCGGAACGCCAAATCACTCCATTGGCAACACGGTGACGGAGTTCTTCGCGGTTCCCAGCACGATGGAAGTGCGCGTCCGCTGCACGCCGGGAACGGACTTCAAAATGTCCGTCAGGAAGTGCTCCAAGTGGGAGGTGTCGCGGCAGTGGACTTTCAACAGGTAGTCATCTTCGCCTGCCAGATGGTGTGCCTCCATCACCTCTCCCTGCTTGCGGACAACTTTGAGGAAAGCCGCCCGGTCACGCGGATGGGTTAGGGTAACGGCGATAAAGGCGGTAAGGTGGAGCCCCAGCGATGGCGGGTCCATCACTGCGTGAAAACCGCGAATGATTCCCCGCTGCTTGAGGCGCTTGACGCGTTCGGCGACGGCGGGCGCCGATAAACCCAATTCCAACGCCAATTCGGCCCAGGATGCCCGCGCATCGTCGGCCAAACGAGCGATAAGGATTCGATCTGGCTCGTCAAGTTGTTCTGTTGCCTTTGAATCGTAGGCCATGTAGCATTATTGTATAGGAATCGTTGACATGCCGCCGTTTTTGCTTTCGATTGAAGCATTCTCTTTGTTTTTGGACCAATTCTCCGCAGGGACATTGCCCCGCGCTGAGTGGAGCCACGCGGCACACCTTGCGGTTGCGGCGGCCGCGGTACACGACGGCGGAACGGTCGCCACAGTGCGCGAGCGTATCCTCCGCTACAACGAAAGCCAGGGCATCGTCAGTACGCCCGACTATGGGTATCACGAGACCATCACCTGTTTCTGGGTGGAACGTATCGGTGCGTTGCTCAACGGATTGGGGCGGAATGGGACGGCCTATGATGCCGCGCGCGCCGTCGTCGCCGCTTTTGCGCATCGGGGCCGTTTGTTTGATTTCTACTACTCCTACAACTTGCTTGAGAGCCGGGAAGCTCGTGCGGCCTATCTCTCGCCCGATATTCCTGATATCCTCCGGGCATGAGCAACGAAAGCTGGGTAATCATTCGCGGTGGCGCAGAACTCGACGCCGTAGAGGTTCGTGACCAGTTGTTGGCCGCCGGGCTTGACGCCGAAGTTGTTGTGGCCGTTCGCGCCGATCAGGCCGAAGATGCACAACGGATTCTCGAGGGCGGCGAAGGGGAGGCCGATCCATCGGCGGATCTTGACTTGGAGACCATCGCGGTATTTCAAGGAGTGGATGCCGAGATGCAGGTGGCGGCCGTGCAGGGACTTCTTGAACAGAGTGGGATTTCGGTCGTCGTCGAGGGGGCTTACGGCCTTCCGAGCCTTCCCTTCGAGGTGAAGGTAGCCGGCAAACTGGCGGCGTCCGCCCGCGAGATTCTGGCACAGGCAGAGGCCGATGGCCCGGCCGCCGCCGATGCCGCCGCCGCCGCATCCTGACCTGTCGATTTGTTGAACTTTCGGGTTCGCGCACTCGTTATACTGCTTGTAAGTAGCATCGGCAATTGGGAAAGGATCGGATAAAAGTCCATGGGAATCGGTGATTTCTTGAAGAGTGGTGCCGTTGGGAATTTCGTCAAGAAGCAGTTCATTGACGTTATTGATTGGGTAGAGCCCGGCGACGGGATACTTGCGTGGCGTTACCCCATGCAGGATATGGAAATCCAGAATGGGGCGAAGCTCACGGTTCGTGAGTCGCAAATGGGGGCGTTCGTCAATGAAGGCCGCATGGCCGACGTGTTCGGGCCCGGCCTGTATACGCTGACGACCCAAACCCTGCCGGTCCTGACCAACCTCATGAACTGGGACAAGATGTTCCAATCCCCGTTCAAGAGCGACGTCTACTTCTTCTCCACTCGCACCCAGATCAACCAGCGCTGGGGAACGGCGAACCCGCTTACGATTCGCGATCGCGAATTCGGCGCGATCCGCGTTCGCGGTAATGGCGTCTACTCCTGGCACATCTCCGACCCGCGCACCTTCCACGTGAAGGTCAGCGGTACCCGTGAAACGTATACCGTAGCCGAAATTGAAGGTCAGCTCCGCGACATGACGCTCGGCCGTATGGCCGATGCCATCGCGCAGAGCTCGATCCCGTTCCTCGATTTGATCGCCAACCAGGTGGAACTGGGCCAGCAGATCATGGAAGGGCTGAAGCCGATGTACGCCGAGTACGGCTTGACGCTCGACAGCTTCATCGTTCGCGAATTCTC
>CANIVU010000067.1 GCA_947470805.1 Acidobacteriota bacterium
TGAATAGGCGTCCAATACAACGGCGAGATAGACGAACTCATCGGCCAGCCGGATGTAGGTGATGTCGGCCACCCAGAGCTGATTCCGCGCCGATGGGACGAACTTCCGCGTCAGATTGGGGTACACCCGGAAACCATGCCGGGAATCCGACCTGTTTCACTCGTGCCATAGTATTTTTCGATGTGCTTGCGGGAGCGCGCAATCGTTAGCAGATCCAGCAGCTTGAAATAGTCGAAGCCGAGCATTTCGAGGAGATGCGCCGGACGGCGTTCCGCATCCTCCAAGGCCAGCCAGCGGTTGAACTGGAGTTGCGCCTGCCTGACAGTTGCTTCGACACTGGAAATCCCGTGACCCGCCAGCGCCAAGTCGTCGCCTTCCGTGACGAAGGCGATCTGGTTCTTGAGATCGGCGAGGCGGTTGTTCACCGGCGTAGCCGAAAGCATCAGCACGCGGGTTTTGACCCCGTCCTTAATGATGCGGCGCATAAGACGGTCATACCGCGTCTCGCGTGTGTTGTGGGTCGATTTGTTCCGGAAGTTGTGCGACTCGTCGATGACGACCAGATCGTAATTGCCCCAGTTCACATGGCCGAGGTCGATATCTCCCGACGTGCCGCCGTCCCGCGACAAGTCGGTATGGTTGAGGACATCGTAGTTGAGGCGGTCGGAGGCGAGGAAGTTGCGCCGGTCATTCGCCTTGTAGAGCGTCCAGTTGTCCCGCAGGCGCTTGGGCACCAGCACGAGCACGCGGTCGTTCCGCAGCTCGTAATACTTGATGATGGCGAGCGCCTCGAAAGTTTTGCCAAGGCCGACGCTATCCGCGATGATGCAGCCGCCAAGCCGTTCCAGTTTGTCGATAGCGCCGATGACACCGTCCCGCTGGAACTTGTAGAGCTTTTTCCAGACGGTCGTATTGCGAATGCCGGTTGCGGATTTGACGATCCGTTCTTCATCCAGTTCGTCGCCGAGGTCCTTGAAGATCTGGAACAGCGTCAAATAGTAGATGAGTGCCGGGGCTTTCGGATCGGCGAGCTCTTGCAGCCGTGCCAGAAACGCCGTCTTGTGCTGATCGGAGGCAGGGAGCGAATTCCACAAGCTTGTGAACCACGCGCTGAATGTTGCGGATTCCTCTGGGCCTTCGGAACATTGGATAAGGCTGAACTGGTTGCCGGGCGTGATGCCCAGCCCTTCGGTGCTGAAGGAACAGTTGCCCGTGATAACCCGCGTCAGCGCAGACTCTACCTTGGTTGCGATCAACAGCGATTGCGGCAGCGCGCCCGGCGCGCCGCGAAGTTCCACTTTCTTTTTAATCCAGGCCGCGCACTCGCGGGCCAGCCAGTGAACATTGAGCCGATTGCGAAAGGAGCGGTCGGTGTCAGAACCAGTCAACCCAAGGTCGCCATCGCTGGTGCCTTGCAGGACAACGCGGCAAGTATCGAGCTTATCCAGCAGCTCGCGGAGTTCCGCATAGGCGAACAGGGAAAATACCGGCGAGGCCAGGTTAAGCGATGCCGGTGCTGCGAGCGAGGTGCGCAGCTCATCGTACACGCGGTCATTGCCGATGTTCTTGATTATTTTCATCTGGTCAGCACGCTTCCGGTTCCATCCTTCGTTTTCCCCAACGAATGAGGCGTCTCATGGCGTCCTGCGCACCGTTTTTCCTGTGCCGCGCGCATCTTTCTTCCGGACTTCCCCGCCCTCTGCCGTCTCCTCAGCAACGTACCGTTCCGAGGCTTCCCGCACAACCCAAGCGAGCGACACTTTCTTCTGTTTGGCCAGTCTTTCGAGACTCTGGTAAATCTCCTGCGGGAAACTGATCGACGCACGGACCAATGAGGCGCTCTGGCTCTTCATGACTTCACCACTTTACACCACGGCGGTGAATCTGGAAAAGTTCGCCACTCCCGCGCCAGCTCCCTTAGAACGGGGTTTTCTCGTGATTCGGGAGGGATTAACCCCCGCGTAGCAGGCTCTTTGCCGAAGACATGGTGAGCCCCATGCCATCGTATGCAGCGTTGCGCGCCTTACGTTGAAGCCGCCACCTGATCCTTCTTGATCCCGATAGCGCATTGAGTCCGGCAAGTGTCTTCTGCTCACAGTCCTTTATTCGGACGTTGTCGTGTTCCCTTCAGCCGTTTGCATCCCAGCCGGTTATCATCTGCCCCCTGCCATCCGCGTGCGCGTCCCGCGTCAACAGGAAGCCTCGGCTCCCCCGCGAAGGGCGGTCCCCCCAATTTTCCTGTGTGACGCTGCGCCCGACTCCTGGCCCATCGGAGGCATATCCTGACCCCGATCGTCGTTCCTCGCGAGGAGTGGAAAATCAAATCCGTCGGTAGCGATGTACCGCGCACATCCCCGCCATCTGTGACGAGTGCGGATCCCTTGTCTTGAAATTGCAGTTCCGCCGGAGGATCGGACTTGCGTGGGCGCTAAAGAAGCACGGCCACGGCCTGCTTAAACTGAGGAACCATGGAATCGGTGTCGGTCCCCGCGGGGGCCGCCTGGCCGCCGGGAAGGTTGGCACGAACATGCATCAGCGTTCGGCCGAGCTTGTTGATCCCGTTGTCGTTCCAGAAATGATCCTTGGTCGGACCGTGGGCGTGCTCCAGCAGATACGCGCCGCCGGTGCTGAGTAGAGCACTCTGGAGCACCTGATTCTGCGTATACTTCTGGGTCTCGACGTACGCCATCGCCCCTTCCCGGCCCAGGCCTGCGTAGCCGTTGTGCGAGTCATCATCGGCGGGCGGCAGAGTCCTCCCGGGCGGGAGATGTCGGCCTTGCGTATAGTCGTAGACCTGGCTGCCGGTCGTGGCGTTCTCGAACAGCGTGCGCAACCAATCGTAGCTCCACCACTTCAGCGATTGGAACGCCGCCTCCGCGGTCTGAAAGGTGGGAGTGGGAGTGATTTTTTGCCCGTTCAACGGGTGGTCAAGAACAATCGTGCAGGGATAGAAGTTTCCGAAACATCCGGCATTACACAGTAGGTCACACGGGTCGGCCTGGCCGGGATAATAGAACGCGACAACCGTGTAGTGGTCGTTCCCGATCTGGATCGGCTGAGGAATCGGGTGGCACTGGTCCATGGTCGTCGTCGTGGTCGCTGTTTTTGTGGAGAGCATGTTGGCCAACGTGAGCAGATCGTCGAGCTGGGTAATCGGATACTGTTGCTCGCCCTTTTGCGGACGGAGATCGGGCCAGTAGGTCCCGGCCGGAATGGTGACCGATTTGGCGCTGGAGCCCAGCGCGTGGATCTGGCGCAGCAGGTACTCCTGAATGGCGTCCCAGTGGGGAATGGTGCCGCCGATACCGGTGCCCAGGGACAACTTACCCTGGTAGGTCGGAATCACAACGTTTTGACCGGCGGCGAGGTGCGCGGCCAGTGCCTGAAAGATCGGGTCGTTCTTGGGCAGATCGGACTGGGCCATCGTAATGACGCCGACATAGTGCGGATGGGCGCGGCCACGGCTAGGGCCGGACTTAACGCTCGCCATTCCGTCCCCGTGGAGCAGGCCGCCAACAGGGATCCCGTCGTAATTGCCGGAGTTCGCGCCCCAGAGGTAGTAAGTATCGGGGTCCCAGGTTTGCCAGACATCGGCGGGATCGGTGGCTGGCTGAGACGTCCACCAGTTATCTACGAGTTTCTTGATTTCGCCGAATATAAGTGTGCCCATAGTAGTTTGTGAGTAACTGGCGAGATAATACCACAAGTTGGAAGGTGCCAATGCAATCCGTCCGCCCGCCTCAAACACGCACAACCCCAACAAACCAAATCACTTACCCCCTCCAAAAACAAAAACGCCTCTCTCCGCCAAATCCGGTCACAAGCCTGCAAAAATAACCCCTAAACCACTGAAATCAAGCCACATATCACCCGCCAACCACCACCCTAAAAAGCCGAAAAACTAGACACGCTCGATAGAATAAAAGTAGAGAGTGAGCGCGCCGCCCTCCTCTCCAAAACCGGAACGGAACCCCGGCTACCACCCTCTGCGGAAAGGAATCCGCCATGTCTCCATTACTCCTCGGCCTCCAACAACAGGCCGACGAAGATCTGCGCCCGGCCACGCCGCTCGAACGCATCTTCGCCCACGAAGTCGCCTACGCCACCTGGGAACTCGAACGCGTCCGCGAACTGGCCGCCAACAACCCGGACGCCGAAGCCACCCTGAACGCCACCTACACCCGAGCCGCGCGCAATTGGACCCGCGCCCGGCGCGAACTCCAACGCCTCCAAACCGCCCGGACCGGCCTCTTCCTCCACGTCGAAGAGGAAATCCGCCCGCACACATCGCTCTTTCCCATGGCCGACCCCGCTCGCGTCCCGCTCGCCAAACCCGTCAGCACCCGGGTCGAATTCCTCGGGATCCCGCGCCAGCCGCAGGAGGAAGAATAGCTATGGCTTCCGCTGCCCAGACACTTGCCAATCAGGCCAACGCGCTCCACTCCACCGGCCCAAAATCGCCGGAAGGCAAGGCCCGCGCCGCCCGCAACAACACCCGCCACGGGCTAACCCTAGGTGTCCTTGTCATTGAGGACCACGAAAAGGAGGCCCACGCCGTCCTCGCCGCCGAGCTCCGCGAACAGGTATGCCCCGGCTCCAACCTCGAAGAGGAGGCCTTCCGCCAACTCCTCGACGGCGCCTGGCGTCTGCAAAAGGTGCAATCCCTGGTCGCCGGCCTCTTCACCGAGTACAACGGCGACCCACTCATCCACCCCGAGGCCGCCGCCCGTCTCGCGACGCTCAACCGTTACCGCGCCGCCGCGGAAATGCTCCTCTACCGCGGCGTCAAGGAGCTGCGCGAATTGCAAACCCTACGCCTGTGCCGCCAGGCCCATTTGCACACCGAGGAAAAGGAACACGTTCCGCCCATGGTCAACCCGGGGACCTCCATCTACCTGGTCGGGCACAAACTCAGCTTCGCCGATCGCCAGTACGTCTATGAGCGCTGCGGCGCCGATCCTTTTACCGATCGTTTTTCGGACACCGCGATAGAGGAACTCCGCAAGGAGGCGGAGTACGTCCGCCGCCTTTACAACGGGGAGGAAGCCGAGGGCGACACCAGCCCCACCTGCTAACGGCCAACCAAAGCCAAATTCGCGAGTTCAAAGCCAATCAGGCCCGAACCCGCCAACAGCAACAACGCCAAGCGCCCGAGGCCCACCAGCCCGACGCGGCCAACCAAAAACGAAATTCGCGAGTTCGAAGCCAATCCGCCCGAACCCGCCAACACCAACGACGCCAACCGCCAAGGCCCACCAGCCCCACGCGGCCAACCAAAAACGAAATTTGCGAGTTCGAAGCCAATCACGCCGAACCCGCCAACACCAACCGCCCCGTCTTGATCACAACGTCATCGCGGCCGCGGCCGGCCAGCTCTTTGATAACCGAAACCACCAACGCCAACCACACCCGAAGTGTCACCCAGCCAGGCCCTGCAGCAAGGGCCTGGCGCCCAGGCGGAAGCTACCGCCAACAAACGCAAAACCGCCCGGCTGGGATACCCAAGCCGGGCGGCGCAAAACCGAACAAAAAGACCTAGATAAAGTCCGCGTACACTTCCATCAACTTCCGCAGTTCCACCATCTCGGAATCCTTGATGTTCACCAACGGAGGCCGCACCGGACCCGCCGGATGACCCAGAATCTCCATCGCCGACTTCATCATCGACACTTCGTAACCCTTGCACCGGTCACGCAGCGCATACAGCGGATGGACATACTTCTTCATCAACACCGCCAGCCCGGCATAATCACCAGCCAGACCCAGCTCGGCAATCTTCAACGACAGCTTCGGCGCAATGTTCGAAATGCTCGAAGTATACGCCTGGCAGCCCACCGCGAAGTACCCCGGCGCGCAGTCGTCGCCAATGCCACCAACCCAGGCAATCCGGTCGCCCACTTCGCAGATGATGCGCTGATACTTGCGCATATCGCCCTGGCCGTCTTTCCACATCTTCAGCGACGGCACACGGTCCAACAGCCGGCTCACCTGCGACGGCGAAAACGCCGCCCAGTCGCGCGTGTAGAACGACAACGGCAATCCGCAGCTATTCCCGATCGCCTCGAAATACTGAAACAGACCCTCTTCCGGAGCGTTGATGTAATAAGGCGGCATCACCAGCAACGCTTCGGCGCCGGCCTTCTCCATCTCGCGCGCCATGTGGCAGGCCATCGTGGTGTTATACGCCACACCAGCTACCACCGGCATCCGGCCGTTGATCGCCTTCACCGACACCCGCACACATTCAATCGACTCTTCCGGCGTCATCGAATACACTTCGCCCGTGCCGCCGGCGATCACCTGCGAGCAGAACGGGAAACCCGCCATCCAGTCACAGTTCTTTTCCAGCCCCGCCAGGTCCAGCGAGAGATCTTTCTGAAACGGCGTGACCGGGAATCCGAACACACCATGAAATGCCTTTTTCGGGTCGAGCATAAGTATCCTTTACCAACAGGGAAGAATGCGGCTCCAATGCGGCCGGAATCCCATCATCTGGCCCATCCCCCGACAGACTAATCGGCGCGCACGTATGCCCGAACCGATTAAGGACCATTACCGCCCGGACTCCACCGCAATCGAGTGGAGTGGCAACTGCCTGCTTGGAAAGGGAAG
This sequence comes from Acidobacteriota bacterium, assembly GCA_947470805.1. Lineage (GTDB taxonomy): Bacteria > Acidobacteriota > Terriglobia > Bryobacterales > Bryobacteraceae. Next base: position 6,613 of record CANIVU010000067.1, read on the forward strand.
GGAGAGGAAGGGAACGGGAAGTACTACTTGCGCATCCCGCGCTTCAGACCACGCAACTTCGACTGACGCCGCTTCTTCGCGCTGCGCTTCGGCTTCTTGATAATGAAGGTGCCGCTACCAATGTATTCCGCTTTGTAGAGATCGCTATCGTTTGCCAATGAAAACTCCTTATCCCTTCAGTGTACCGCACCCGATTACCGGCTCAAACGCAATATCTGCGACGAAAGCGACAGAAATGCCGGCACCAGATCCGCCGTCGTCGCCGCGAACGTGTAGGAGCCCTGCGGCTGACTGGAATTCACCACGCACTTCCCGGATGTAACGCACGAAGTAGTCCCGATCCAGGCCGGATCGTTCGCGATTCGCTGCAATACCGTGTCATCCACCGATGCCGTGAATCCCACCGCGAACACATAGGCCGGAACCGTTGCGTTCGTCCGGATTCGCGTCCCCGCCGAATCCATCCCGTTGAACGCCGCCGCGCGGATCTGAGTCATACTGATCGGCGAGATGTGCCCGCCCGACGTCGTCACCGCGTTGTAAGAGCTGTTCACCAGATTGTTGCCATACACGTCCGTCTGCGGCAACCACGCCAGATCGGCCGTCGAGTTATGGTTCGTCCCCATCGCGCAGCCGTTGGTCGCCGTCGCCGTCGGATATTGGTTCGCTGTCTCGTTGTACGTGTTCGTCTTCACGTACGTCCAGGAACTGAACAACAGGAATGCCGATGTGCCAGAATCCGTACCGCCAATACCACCAACCATCCCTGCCGGAACATTCGCCTGATACCCCGTCGCATCGGAGTTCAAGTTGTAACCCGGCGTCCAAGCCGGCAGCGACGCCAACGTAGCAAAGCCACCAGCGCTCTTTTTCTTGCTGGCCTTATCCACGCAATTGCTGGTACTTGCGATTCCCGCCGCGGCCCCGTCCCAGAAATTCACTGTAATCGTGTTCGGACGCCCGTCGGTCTCCACCACAATCACGTTCAATGCGCCCGGCTGATTCAACTTGTACAACTCGTTATAGGCGATCATAATCGCCTGCGGCGTCGCCGTACCACCCGCGCACGCAATCGAGTCCAACTCACCCGTCCCCGTGCCGGAGCTATTGATGTACCCCAGCGTCGATTGGAAATTCGAAGTCGGCTTGCTATGAAGGTAGATATTGTCCGCGAACGATAGCGCTCCAATCTTGTCGCGCCCCGCCGAAAACTGCCCCGTGAACGTCTTCGCCGCCGAAATCAACGCGCCGCACGAAGACCCCATCGAGCCAGACCGGTCTAACACCAGCATCGCGTTCACATCCCGCCGCGAGGCATGGCCCAGCGCCGTCACCGTCGTTGCGTCCACCCCGAGATACTTCATGAAAAACGTCGGAATTTGCGACGACGCCGTCACGTCCACGTGCCGCAGGTTCGGATTCACCGTATCGTCGTAAACCCGCACATACGTGTCCGAGGTATCCATCAGCGTGTTCCGCGACATCCAGTTGCCCGCCGGAAAGTTCGCGTAGAACCAGTTCACCGCGTTCTGCTTGGCGCTATCCCGCTGGTCATTCGTCGTCTGCCCTAGATTCAACGCACGCGCCGCCGCCAGCGACGCGCCGTCCACCGAGGCCTGCAACCGCGCCTTCACCACATACAGAAACCCGGCGTCCACCGCCAACCCCACCAACGGAATCAGAAACACCAACGACGCCACGGCCACCATCAACGCCGTGCCGCTCTCCCTATGCGCCCGTCTCAAAGCTGACTTCATCTCGCTACTCCCTAGAAAAAGAACCTGGCATAGACGCCACCACTTTGGAACATGCCAACGCTCGCCAGCGGAGTCTCAAAAAAGCCCTCGGCGAGATACAAAACCTGCCCATCTTTCAATGGCTGTTGTCCGTTGGACGTCGTCTGCCACAGCGATGCCAGCGCCGTTTGCCCACTCGTCCCCACCTTCGCAAAACTGCTGGTGACTGGATTGGATACGTTCCCGGTACTGGATATCGTCGCGCCGGTCGGATCCCCGACAAAACTCGGATGCGCCGTCGCCACCGTGCTGTTGCCAAATGAAACCCGGTGGTTGAAGACGAAACTATTCCGGTTCGTGCAGTTCGCCGCGCCTACCGCCACACAGTTCGGGTCCGTGTTGCTGCCAACGTACATGATCTGTGTAATGCGAATAATCGCGCTCCCGCTCGTACCCAGATTCGATGCCGTGTTCCCCGTAAAGGACGGAAACTGCAGCCCCAACCCGGTTGACATCTTCTGCGCCAGCTGCTGGTAGGGATACGTGGAAAAGTCCGCTCCGTGGATCGAAAGGTTCGCCAGACTTCGCACCAGATTGTTCGCCTGAATACTGACGATCAAATTCATCCCCGTCGAGAACATTCCCATAATCAGCGGGATGAACATCAGCGCCACGAAGGCGAACTCCACAATCTCCTGTCCGCCCTGAGTCCTCCGCCGCCGTTCTGTGACTTTCATACTTCCCTCCGTCCTAACGCGCCACACTGCTGACGCCCACCGGATAGCCGCCTAGAATATCGGCGCTCGTCAACTGCAGCGTCAGCGGACTGCGGTTGCCAAATATCGGAATCCCCGCGCCAAACCCGCCGCTCAGCGGCGCCAGCCACGCAAACGTCACGTTCCGGACCGATACCTCCACGAGGTTGCCTGGCACGTTCCCGCCACTCCCGATCGGGGTCGTCAGGTTCGTCGGCGAATAGTAATCGACGAAGATATGTTGCGGGCTATCCGACGTGGTCACGAACCCCATCGAATACTGCTGCACAATGTTCTTAATCGAGGCGTCCTGCCCATACCCCGACTGTGTTTGAAACGTCACGGCGTAGCGCGTTGCCTCACGAATGGCGTTCTGCAGCGTCGCCCAGCGAAACATCATCAAGCCGAAATCGGTCATGGCGAAAACCAGCGCGAATGTCGGCAAAAACGTGAACGCGGATTCGATAATGACATTCCCGCCAGACCGCTGGCGGCGTCTGGAGGAAACCTGGATTTTTGTTGCCATGTCCGGCCACCTTTCAGTCCCGCCGCTCAAACTACACTCGCTTCGGCCCCAAACAAGCGCCCATTGGCGTCTGGTCTGGCCTCAGCGCTTGTCGAAGTCCGCTGCGTGCGGGACATAAATGTCTGTTTACCTAGATTGATGGTACGGGCGTATTACTTTTGTTCCAATAAGAGTAAGCCCTGAGAAAACCCTAGTCTATGACCCGAGATACCTAGGGATTGTCCTTTAGAAAAGTGGCCTACCCTCACCCCGCCGATTCACCGGCTTAGCCGCAAGATCTGCGAGGACAGCGATAGAAACGCTGGCACAAGGTCCGCGGTCGTCGCTGCGAAGACGTAGCTTCCTTGCGGCTGATCTCGATCAAAGACGCAATCCCCGGAGGCATTGCAAGCGCTCGTGCCCAACCACGTCGGGTCATTCGCCACCCGTTGCAACACCGTGTCATCGACCGACGACGTGAATCCGATCGTAAAGACGTGAGCCGATAGTATCGGATTCGTCCGGATCCGGGTCCCGGCGGCGTCCATCCCGTTAAAGGCGGCGGCGCGGATCTGGGTCATGTTCACCGGAGAAATGTGCCCCCCGGAGACGGTTACCGTCCGGTAGTTAGCGTTTACGAGGTTGGTGCCGTAGACATCGGTAGTCGGCAACCACGCCAGATCGGCAACGCTGTTGTGATTCGTCGACATCGCACACCCGTTTGTCGCCGCCGATGTCGGATACTGATTGGCCGTCTCGTTATATGTATTCGTTTTGACGGACGTCCAGGAGTTGAACAGGAGGAACGCCGACGTCCCGGTATCGGTTCCGCCGATACCGCCAATAATGCCCGCGGGAATGTCCCCCATGTACCCGGCGCCGCCGGAGTTCATCGCATGTCCCGCGGTCCAGGCTGGAAGGGACGCCAAAGTGGCAAATCCGCCGGCGCTCTTCTTTTTGAGATTCTTATCCAAACAAGTGCTCGTACTGGCGATTCCGGCCGTGGCGCCATCCCAGAAGTCGACGGTTACCGTGTTTGGCCGCCCATCCGTCTCCACCACGATGATGTTCAACGCACCTGGCTCACTCAACTTGTACAGCTCGTTGTAGGCCAGCATCATCGCCTGCGGCGTCGCCGTGCCGCCCGCGCAGGCAATCGTATCCAGTTCGCCACTCGAGGTGCCCAGACTGTTGATATAGCCCAGTTTCGTTTGAAAATCGACCGATGGCGGATTATGCAGATACGCATTGTCGGCGAACGAAATCGCACCGATCTTGTCCCGCCCCGCCGAAAACTGCCCCGTGAAAGTCTTTGCCGCCGAAATCAGGGCGCTGCAAGAGGTGCCCATCGATCCCGATCGGTCCAGCACCAGCATCGCATTCACATCGCGTCGCGAAGAGTACCCCACCGAGGTGATGGAGACGTTGTGGACGCCAACCCACTTCATGAAAAAGGTCGGCGCATCCAACGTCGCCGTCACATCCACATGCCGCAGGTTGGGATTCGCCGGATCGTCATATACCCGCACGTGCGAGTCCGTCGTGTCCATCTGCGCGTTATTGGTGATAAAGTTCCCCGGAGGAAAGTTGGAATAGAACCAGTTCACCGCATTCTGCTTCGCATAGCCTGCCTGCGATTCAACGGACTGTCCAAGATTGAGCGACCGCGCCGCCGCCAGCGAGGCGCCATCCACCGCGGCCTGCATCCGTGCCTTGACGACATACAGATATCCGGCATCGATCGACAGCCCGACCACGGGAACCAGAAACAGCAGCGAGGCGATGGCAACCATCAGCGCGGTGCCTTCTTCCGCCCGCCCGCCGGATTGATTCGTCCTCATAGTAACCTCCCGCTAAAAGAAAAATCGAGCGTAGACACCGTTACTCTGGAGCGAGCCCAGATTCGCCAGCGGCGTCTCAAAGTAACCCTCGGCCATGTACATCACCTGGCCATCCCGGAGTGGAACCCGGCCGTACGCCGTGGTCTGCCACATCGCCGTCATCGCCGTCTGCGCCGATAACGGCAACTTGGCGTATACGTCGGTCACTGGATTCGAAACGTTCCCGGTATTCAGCATCGTCGCGTTCGTGGGATCTCCCGCGAAACTCGCATGGGCCGCGGCCACCGCGCTGCTGCCGAACACCACCCGCCTTGTAAATACGAAGCTGTTCTGGTTCGTACAGTTCTGTGCGCCAACGGCCACACAATTCGGCGCCGTCGTCGTACCAACCCACATCACCTGCGTTATGCGAATCACCGCCGCCCCCGCGGTTCCCAGATTCGATGGCGTATTGCCGGTGAATTCAGGAAACTGAAGGTCAAGCCCCGAGGCCATCCGTTGCACCAGCCGCTGATAGGGAAAGGTGGAGAAATCGGCGCCGTGAATCGACAGATTGGCAACGTTCCGCACAAGATTGTTGGCCTGAATACTGACAATCAGATTCATCCCCGTGACGAACAGCCCCATGATCAACGGAAGGATGATGAGGGCGACCAGGGAAAACTCCACGATCTCCTGACCGCCCTGCTTTCGTCGTCGCCTCTCCGGGACTGTCATTGCTGTTCCTCCTGCCGCAATCTAGCGGTTCACACTCAGCACCCCGACCGGATAGCCCCCCAGTACATCCGAGGAGCGGAGATTTAATGTGAGCGCCGTCCGCGATCGATACATCGGAACGCCACCGCCAAAGCTGCCACTCAATGGCGCGATCCAGTCGAAAGCTAAGTTCTCGACGGAAACCTCCACCAGGTTGTTCGGCACATTTCCGCCGCTCGTAATCGCTACGCTCAGATCCGTCGGTGCGTAATAACGGACGAAAATGTGCTGGGGATTATCCGTCGACTTCACGAAGCCCATTCCGTACTGCTCCACGACGCGCTTGATCGACGCATCCTGGCCCAAACCGGAAACGGTCTGGAACGTCACGGCATAACGGGTCGCCTCTCGAACCGCGTTTTGCAACGTCGCCCATCGGAAAATCATGAGCCCAAAATCGGCCAACGCGAAGATCAGCGCGAACGTGGGAAGCAACGTAAAAGCGGACTCAACCATGACGTTGCCGGCCGATTTTACCCTGCGGCCCACGGAGACGGGATTGGGACGAGTTATGGTCACAACTTCTCCCATGCTGATTGCGCCGGCACAACATCGCGCTGCCCGGAGGGGCCGCACAGTCCGCTAGAATCTGTCCGCCACCACCGAAATACGTGAAAACATGCCGCACAACCGTTGGTGAATGCGTACCAGGATCTTGCTCCCGGTGCGTATTGATTGTTCAGTTCACTATCAGAGTACTGCTATTGTTGGGCTATTCCAATCCGAGTAACTACTTACTATCACTTAGCCGAAAGTGGCGGCGCTTCTAGGTCGGGTGGCTTTCGCCAAGCCCATTTCCGCCTATGGCTGCTCGAGCGGAATCGATACCCGAATTGGTATCCCGGTCCCGCTGATCCCGGCCATCATCGGTGTCACTGAGGTATACCGAAACCCGGAAACGGTAATGCCAACTCGCTGGTCCGGCGTGTTCTGATCGGAAAAGGTGACCGTGATATTCTCGGAGCTGAGTCCGTAAAACGCGCGGGCGTCCTCCGGCCGGGACGTCCTGCCATAGAGAATCAGATTCTTCACGCTGTCAGCATTGCAGCAACTGACCGCCGTCGTCCGCGCAGCAAAGCGAACTCGCTCCACAATGGCCTGATGAACCATCAGGATCTGCGCCAGATCGATGGCGCCGATGAAAAGCGAAATGAAAACGACAAGCGTCAACGCACCTTCCAACAGGGCGCTTCCTCTCTGCCTCTTTCGTCGCGGGGAAATGTTAGGGAGCATAGACACCTACGTAGGAGAAACTCGCCGCCGGTTTACTGATGGAAAAGGTGCGCAAGAACGCATCCAGCGTGTAGTCCTGTATGGAAACAGTCATCATCGCCGGAACGCCCGCCGTAAACGTCACCTGCAAGTTCACGTTCGAAGTCGTCAAGGAGGGGACAATCGGTACCGTCCCGCCCGCCGGGTTCCCGTAGACGACCGCGTTCTTCACGGAGTTCGCGAATGTCGTCGATGGCGTCGCCGAGGACGAATCGTATGTCTTGTAGGCCGCATACCGCGCCCCTTGCCGGACCGCGTTCTGCAGTTCGTTGTAGACAAAAAACGCGTAGCCGAACTGGAACGTGCCTGCCAATAACGGGAACAAAAATCCAAATGCCAGCGCAAATTCAATCAATGCGTTGCCGCCCTGTCGTTTCCGCCGAAGCCGGGTTACTGGGATGCTCATATGATCAACCTCGCCACGTAGGCGCCGCCGCCGTTGGAGCCAACGCTCACCGCGCACCGGTGCGAACTGCCCTGCAGCCAACATCCGACATACTCGGCACACCACGCCTGGTTGCCCCCATTACCGTAGTCAGCCGTCCGCGTCAGCAAAAACGCCCCGATGCCGACGATCCGATTGTTGCTGCCCAGCGGCGTTCCCCCGTCGTTGATCGGCGCCGCAATGATCCGCCGGCCGTTACCCGTATAGCTGCTGTATCCGGTCGATGTCGTATCGGAGTCCTGCTGGATGCGCGTATACAAACTGTCCAACTGGCTCTGCTTCGCCCCGCCGGTCATATCCACCAAATCGCCGACCGAACGAAAAATCGACTGGTAGTCATCGACGATCGTCGACCGGATCAGGCTGGCGCTCGTGTCCTCGATATACCCGCGCTCCGATCCGCCCGCCGCCGTCGCCACCGACACCATCGCGTTCAAGTTATCTCCCTGGCAAACGTTGGCGCCGTTTCCGTTTCCAAACTTCGGATTCGACGGCCACCGCAACGTGTATTGCTTGCCGACCTCAAGCCCGAAGTCGGGCCCGGTCAGGTTGTGCGCGTACGGCGAAAACGGGAACAGCCCCTGGCCAAACGTCGTCTTAGGCACCTGCCCTGCCACCGCAGCGGCAACGACGCTCGTTTGCGACTTCGACACCGCCAGGCCCATGAAGTAGATCGGCACGTTTACCGTCGCGCTCACCCGCGTGAACGCATATCCGGCCGTGTTTCCAGGGTTTGCCGACCACGGCCCGGAGGAGGCTTGCGCGAACTCTACCGTCGTGCCGGTGAACGACGCTGTCCCGAAGGAGTTTCGATTGGGGTTATTGGTAACGGCGTTTTGCGCCCGCGTGATCCCGTTGCTGGTTCCATCCAACTCCAGAACCGCCGCCAGCGCCGCCGAATCGGCAAACGTCTGCGCTTCGCCCTTCACAATGTACATCCGGCCCAAATCCACGGCCAGTCCGACGGCCCCCAACAAAACGATGGCGGCGGCGCCAACGCTCAAAAGGACATAGCCCCGCCGCTGCGAACATTTTGTCGCCATAACACTGCTCCTTGTGAAGAATTGTCTAGTAGCAATGTACCAGTACTAGACAATCTGTACTATTCGGAGACAACATTAGGGCTACGTAGAAAAGGCCTCAAATACTTAGGCCCCGCAAGGCTTAGACCATGTACATACCGCCATTGATTTCAATGGTTTGGCCAATAATATAGGCCGCGCCATCGGAAAGCAAAAACTGGATGCAATCGGCAATCTCTTCGTTCGTTCCCAGCTTCCCGGCCGGCGTTTGGGCGATCACGCCGTCCAACATCTGGCGCGAGGAGTACTTTTCATGGAAATAATTGTCCACCGTCCCCGGGCTGACCGCGTTCACGCGGATTCCCTGCGGCGCCAGTTCCTTGGCCATGCCCTTGGTGATACAAGCCACGGCAGCTTTAGAGGCGGCGTAGATGGTCGCGCCCGGCCCCCCGCCGTTGCGAGCCGCAATCGAACTCAGGTTGATAACGGCGCCCCCACCGGCAGCCGCCATTGCCGGGGCCACCGCTTGGGTGATGAAGTAGACGCTCTTGGCGTTCAGGTTCATCACTTCGTCCCACAGGTCGCTGGTAAACTCGGGCATTTTGGCGCGTTTCACCAGATGGCCCGCATTGTTAATCAGGATCTGCGCTCCCGGCGCCTTTTCGTGCAGGTCCAGAATGAAGCCCGCGATCCCTTCCTGCGTTCCCAGATCGGCACCGATGAGCACCACCTCGGCACCCATCGCCTCCAACTCCTTGGCCAGCGCTTCGGCGCCTTCCCGATAGGAGTGATAGTGCACCACGATGCGCTTGGCGCCTTCGCGCGCGAGCATTTTGCAGGTCGCCGCGCCGATGCCGCGCGATGCGCCCGTTACGATTGCTGTTTTGCCAGTAATTCCGTTTGCCATGTGTGAGTTCTTATTCTATGCCAGCGCCAGGGGACGAAGAGGCGCGCCGGTGCCGCCGCGGAGTTTCAGTGGGGCGGCGACAAAGAGAAATTCATACACGCGGTCCCGCGCCAGCGCCTCCAGGTCCAACGCCTCGATGATGTGAATGCCGCTTTCATAGAGCAGGTGGATGTGCACCGGCATGTCGTGCGCCGGCACCCGTTCGAACGCCACCGTGTCCGAACCAGCGGCGAAGATGCCATGCGAACTCAGCCACTGGGCCCCGCTCAAGTCCGGCCCAGGCCCGGCCGGGGCGCCGCGCACGGCATTGATGTAGCGCGTGGCGTCCTCCCAATACTGCGCCCAGCCGGTACGGATCAGCACCACGTCTCCGGCGCCAATCGCGGTTCCCTGCCCCGCGGCAATCGCCGCCAGACGCTCCCCGGTCAGGGCCACATCTTCGCCCAGCGGCCCGTCGACGCCGGCGGCATCGAGCAGCACGCCACGCCGAACGATCGGGGCGATCTGCTCGGCGGTGTGAACCGTCAAGCCGCCGCCATAGCTCTGCGCCTCGGCCGCCACGTGCCCGCCGTGCAGCAGCCCGCCGCAGGAAAAGTGGCCGAAGCCATCGATATGCGTACCCACGTGGCTGCCGAGTGCGATGGCATCGGCGGCCGAGCTGTGGCCGGCAGGCGAGTGCATGTCGCCATGCTTCTTGGTCATCGAAAACAGGTACGGGGGATGCGACGGGTGGTGCGGCATCCCCACGTAATACGGCTGAGCCAGATCATAGACACGGGCGTCGCGGGCCAGGTTGAGCAGTTCCACGACGCCAGTGTATCAGTGTGCCTGCTGGTTTCCCTTGTTCAGATTGCCGCTTACGGTCAGCACCGTCGCGCCCAGGCTGTTCTTGATCACAATCTGCGCTCTGTCGTTCTTGCCCAGCTCGCCCGCGTCGGTGAAGCCCCAGTTGGCCGTGGCGCCGGGGTAGGTGTCAAACGCCGTCTTCGGCTGCTGCGGCTGGAAGGAGAACGAGTTGCCGTCCCAGTTCACTTCCAGATTATTTGCAGTTCAAAGCCGTCGGTGACGCGCGTCTTGCCGGTGGTGAACACGCTGCCGCCGCCCGTCATGCGCCCGCTGGTGCGGAGGGCGATGGGGAAGGCCGGCCGACGCAGCGCGGACTAGGCGCTGTAGCGGCGGCCGAACGCACGGTGGTCAGAGGACCCAGCACACCGGAAACCGTGGCCGCCCCCAACCCCGATTGTGGCGTGTTGTCGGCGACATGGATGGGCACCGTGACGGTCTCCCCAGCGACCGGATCGGCACGGAGGATTTCATAGACCAGCGTCGCCACGCCTCCGCTGGTCACCACGGCGCGGGCGAACAGGTTCACCCCCGTGGGCACTCCGCTATACCGGGCCAGCTTGGCGACGCCCAGTTTGCCCCGGTTCACGATCGCCGGGAAGGAAGCGTCATCGTAGCCCGTCTCCGCGTCCCAGACGGTGCCTGGCATGTTTTGCGCAACGGGAGCCGGCGAGGTCTCCGGATCGACATGGCGGCGTTCGACCGCGGGGACGCCCGGAAAGACCGCCGAATTCGGGCCGGTCTGCCGCGCCTGAAAAACATTGGGGCGCACAGGGCAGATGCTGGTGGCAGGAGTATCACAAACCAGAAGAACCGGGTTTGTAGGCAAACCCGGTTGCCGGAGCTCGTGAAGTGACTTCGGCGTTATGGAAGATCCTCCTATTCGCCTGCGCCGGAGCAGGAAATCAAGGCATCTCCGGGACGGTCGGGACAACCTCGATTCTCGCCACCGGCGAGCCCACGGTAACGATGCAGGCCAAGGAATGCACGGACTGCAACCAGGCCGCGACGGCCAACAGCACGACGCTTCCACAGAAAAAGGGGATTCTCATTGGGTTCTGCTCCGGTAGGGAGTGCGCCACCGAAAGAGAACCGGGGTCAAAAAAGAAGCGGACCACCCGAAGGTGGTCCGCCCTTGTTGGTTTTGGTTGTAAGAAGAACTACTCGACGATCGTCTCGTCCGGAGCGCCTTCGGTTTCCGAAAGCCCGCCGGCGTAGAACGTCCGCGCCGTATCTTCGTAGTCCGACATCGAGTCGTTGAAGGAGATCTCGACCTCGGGCTGCGGTTCCTCTTCCGGAACGCCTTCGCCCGCGATTCGCACACCACGGTAGTAATCCATGCCGGTACCGGCCGGGATCAGACGACCCATGATGACGTTTTCCTTCAGGCCGCGGAGACCGTCGCGCTTGGAGTTGATGGCGGCTTCGGTCAGCACGCGCGTCGTCTCCTGGAAGCTGGCGGCGGAGATGAACGAATCGGTCGAAAGCGAAGCCTTCGTGATACCCAACAGGATCGGCCGCGCGTGGGAACGGCGCCCGCCCTTGTCGTTGGTCTTTTCGTTCTCTTCCTTGAACTTGAAGCGGTCGACCACTTCTTCGGGGAGGAAGTCGGTGTCGCCGATGTCTTCGACCTTCAACCAGCGCAACATCTGGCGAACAATGACTTCCAGATGCTTGTCGTTGATGTTCACACCCTGCAACCGGTAGACTTCCTGAACTTCATTGACGAGGTACTTCTGCAGTTCCTTCTCGCCGCGAACCTTCAGAATGTCGTGCGGATCGATGGGGCCATCCATCAACTGGTCGCCGGCCTCGACGCGCTCGCCTTCCTGTACGTTGATGTGAGCACCGCGCGGGATGGCGTATTCACGCTCCTGCCCGTCGTCACCGGTAACGTAGATTTTGCGAGAGGTCTTGGTGATTTCGCCGAAGCGAACGACGCCGTTGATTTCGGCGATCTGAGCTGGGTCACGCGGCTTGCGGGCTTCGAACAATTCGACCACGCGGGGGAGACCACCGGTGATGTCCTTGGTTTTCGAAGTCGCGCGCGGGATCTTGGCCAGCACGTCGGCGGCGTGTACCGTGTCGCCATCGCGCACCATGATGTGAGCGTGGGTCGGCATGAGGTACCGTTTTTCGTCGTGCTTGGTGCCGCCTTCCGGCCGGATAATGATCGTGGGAACCTTCTTGCCGTCGAGCGAGTCGATGATGACCAGCTGCGAGAGGCCCGAAACTTCGTCCACCTGCTCCTGCACGGTGATGCCTTCGTCGATGTCCTTGAAGTGCACCTTACCGCTGATTTCGGTGAGGATGGAGAACGAGTACGGATCCCATTCCACCATCACGTCGCCGGCCCCGATCGCCTGGCCGTCCAGGAACTTGATCTTGGCGCCGTAGACAACCTGGTAGCGTTCTTTTTCGCGGTTCTTTTCGTCGACGACGGCGATGATACCGTTGCGGTTCATGACGATGTTCTCGCCCGAGGCCGTCTTCACGGTGTTGATGCCGATGTGCTTGATGAAACCAGCGCCCTTGGACTCCTGCGTGTTCTGTTCGGACGCGCGCGTTGCCGCGCCGCCGATGTGGAACGTACGCATGGTGAGCTGGGTACCCGGTTCACCGATCGACTGGGCGGCGATGACGCCGACCGCTTCGCCGCGTTCCACCATCCGGCCCGTGGCCAGATTGCGGCCGTAGCAGAGCTGGCAGACGCCGCGACGGCTTTCGCAGGTCAGCACCGAGCGGATTTTGACGCGCTCGATACCGGCTGCTTGAATCGCGGTGGCCAAGTCTTCGGTGATCAGCTTGTTGACGCCCACGATGCGGACGCCTTCAAAGTCCAACTGATCTTCGAGAACCACGCGGCCCACAATGCGGTCGCGCAACGGCTCGATGACTTCGCCGGCTTCGACGATCGGCTCGACAAAGATGCCTTCGCCGGTGCCGCAATCGTGTTCGCTAATGATGACATCCTGCGCCACGTCGACCAGACGGCGGGTGAGGTAACCCGAGTCGGCCGTCTTCAAAGCGGTGTCGGCCAAACCCTTACGGGCGCCGTGCGTCGAGATGAAGTACTGCAACACGTTCAGGCCTTCGCGGAAGTTGGCCGTAATCGGGGTTTCGATAATTTCGCCCGAGGGCTTGGCCATCAAACCGCGCATACCGGACAGCTGGCGGATCTGTTGTTTCGAACCGCGGGCGCCCGAGTCAGCCATGATGTAGATGGGGTTGAGGTAGCGGCCCGTGCGGTCGTCCTCTTCCATCTTCTTGAACATCTTGTCGGACACTTCTTCGGTAACGCGGGTCCAGATTTCGATGATCTTGTTGTAGCGTTCGCCCTGGGTGATGGCGCCCGACTGGTACTGGCTTTGGACTTCGATAACAGCCTTTTCGGCGTCCTTGACCATCTGCGCCTTCTGCTCGGGCACAACCATGTCGTCGATGCCGATGGAGATCCCGGCGCGCGTGGCGTACATGAAGCCCAGCGCCTTGATGTCATCGAGCATTTTGACCGTGGTCTGCAAGCCGAACTTCAGGTAGCAGTACTGCACCAGCTGCGTGAGGCCCTTCTTCTTCAACAGGCCGTTGACGAACGGCATGTCTTCGGGAAGGACGTCATTCATGATGACGCGGCCGACCGTCGTGTCCATGTCCTGCTTGTTGTACTCCACCGCTTCGGAGTGCATCAGGTTCTGGCCGTCTTTCGACGTGGTCAGATCGAGCACCTTACCGGTGTAGCGCAACTTGATGGGGGTGAGCGTTTCCACTTCGCCCATTTCGAGCGCGATGAGAACGTCGTCCATGGAGGCGAACTTCTTGCCTTCGCCCTTGGAACCGACACGCGATTTGGTGAGGTAGTAGAGGCCAAGCACCATGTCCTGCGACGGGATCGCGATGGGCGAACCGTGCGCGGGGGACAGGATGTTGTTCGAGGCCAACATGAGCGTCGAGGCTTCGATCTGCGATTCCGGCGACAGCGGAATGTGGACCGCCATCTGGTCACCGTCGAAGTCAGCGTTGAACGCGGTACAAACCAGCGGATGGAGCTTGATGGCCTTGCCTTCGACCAGCACCGGTTCAAAGGCCTGAATGCCTAAGCGGTGGAGGGTCGGGGCGCGGTTCAAAAGGATCGGATGGTCGCGAATGACTTCTTCCAAGATGTCCCAAACGACCGGATCCTGCTGTTCCACCAGTTCTTTGGCCTGCTTGATGGTGGTGCAATGCCCACGCTGTTCCAAGCGGTGATAGATGAACGGCTTGAAGAGTTCTAGCGCCATCTTCTTGGGAAGACCGCACTGGTGCAACTTCAATTCCGGACCAACCACGATGACCGAACGGCCCGAGTAGTCGACGCGCTTGCCGAGCAGGTTCTGCCGGAAGCGGCCCTGCTTGCCCTTGAGGGCGTCGGAGAGCGACTTGAGCGGGCGGTTGTTGGCGCCGCGCAACACACGGCCACGGCGGCCGTTGTCGAACAGAGCGTCGACGGCTTCCTGCAACATGCGCTTTTCATTGCGGACAATGACGTCGGGCGCGTGCAGTTCCATCAGCTTCTTCAACCGGTTGTTGCGGTTGATGACGCGGCGGTAGAGGTCGTTCAAATCGGAGGTCGCAAAACGGCCGCCGTCGAGCGGAACCAAGGGGCGCAGTTCCGGCGGGATGACCGGGATGACATCGAGAATCATCCACTCCGGATTGTTGGCCGACTTGCGGAAGCTTTCCACCACGCGCAGGCGCTTGGCGAATTTCAGCTTCTTCTGCTGCGAGACTTCCGTCTTCATCTTCTCCCGGATTTCGAGAGAGAGCTTTTCGGTCTGGACCTTCTTCAGCAGTTCCTTGATGCCTTCGGCCCCCATCATGGCGATGAAGCGGCCGTGGGCTTCCTGGTCCAACTGGCGCTTGCGCTCGTCGGTGATGACGTCACCTTCTTTAATACCATCCACATCGCCGGCATCGACGATGACGAAAGCTTCAAAGTAAAGGACGCGTTCCAACTCGCGGAGCGTGATGTCGAGCAGGTAACCGATACGGGAAGGCAGTCCCTTGAAGAACCACACGTGCGAGCAGGGGCTGGCCAGTTCGATATGGCCGAGCCGTTCGCGACGCACGCGGGACAAGGTGACTTCCACACCGCACTTGTCGCAGATCACGCCGCGGTGCTTCATGCGCTTGTACTTGCCGCAGAGGCACTCCCAGTCAGCGATCGGGCCAAAGATGCGGGCGCAGAAGAGCCCGTCACGCTCCGGCTTGAAGGTGCGGTAGTTAATGGTTTCCGGTTTTGTTACTTCTCCGTGGGACCAGTTTCTGATCTTATTCGGAGAGGCCAGGCTAATGCGGATGGAATCGAAATCCGCAATCAGATTCGCGCGTTCGTAGGGGGAAGAGCGGTACATTGGCGATATTCTCCTTATCTGAATCAGTCAGCAGCGGCAGCGGTTTCCGGGACGGGATCGACCTGCGATTTGAGCAGTTCCACATCCAGGCACAGCGCCTGCAATTCACGGATCAGCACGTTAAACGATTCCGGCACGCCCGGTTCAGCGGCGGCTTCGCCCTTGACGATGGCCTCGTAGATCTTGGCGCGGCCGTAGACGTCGTCGGACTTGGCGGTGAGCAGTTCCTGCAGGGTGTAGGCGGCGCCGTAGGCTTCGAGCGCCCAGACTTCCATTTCGCCGAAGCGCTGGCCACCGAACTGCGCCTTGCCGCCCAGCGGCTGCTGGGTGATGAGCGAGTACGGTCCAATGGAACGCGCGTGGATCTTGTCGTCAACCAAGTGGGAGAGCTTGAGCATGTAGATGCAGCCCACCGTCACCGGCTGTTCGAACTTGTTCCCCGTCATGCCGTCGAGCAGGTTGACCTTACCCGAGGCAGGCAGACCGGCTTCAGCCAGCTGCGTCTTGATGTCGGCTTCGTGGGCGCCGTCAAAGACCGGAGTGGCAAAGTGGCGGTTCAGCTTCATGCCGGCCCAGCCCAAGTGCGTTTCCAGAATCTGTCCGACGTTCATACGCGAAGGCACACCGAGCGGATTCAGGATGATCTCCACCGGCTGCCCGTCGGGCAGGTACGGCAAGTCTTCTTCCGGAACGATACGCGAGATGACACCCTTGTTACCGTGACGGCCGGCCATCTTGTCGCCCACCGAAAGCTTGCGCTTCATCGCCACGTAGCACTTGACGGTCTTGATGACGCCCGGGGGCAGTTCATCACCCTTCTTGAGCTTGGCGATTTTTTCTTCGGTGATCTTCTCGAGGACGGCGATCTGGCGCGAGGTCATTTCCTCGATTTCGTCGATCAGCTCGTTCAAATGCGGGTCGCGATCCTTGAGACGCATGCGCTTCAGGTCGCGCGAGCGCATCTTCTCCAGGATGTCGCGGGAGAGCGTGGTGTCCTTGGCCACCAGCTTCTTGTTGGTCTTTTCGTCGTGCAGGTCGGCGAGAACCATCTGGCCGTCGAGGAGTTTCGACAACCGCTTGGCGCGTTCGTCACCCAGGATGCGCTTTTCGTCATCCAGGTTGCGATGCAACCGGGCGATGTTCTCTTCGAGAATCTGCTTGCTACGTTCGTCGAGCTCGGTGCCTTTGCGGGAGAAGATCTTACAATCCACCACCACGCCTTCAATGCCCGGGGGGCAGTAGAAGCTGGCATCCTTCACGTCGCCGGCCTTTTCGCCGAAGATGGCCCGGAGCAACTTCTCTTCCGGCGTCAACTGCGTTTCGCCCTTGGGCGTCACTTTGCCGATGAGAATGTCGCCCGGCTTCACCGTGGCGCCGATGCGGATCACACCGGATTCGTCCAGATTGCGCAGAGCGCCTTCGGGCACGTTCGGGATGTCGCGCGTGATTTCTTCCGGTCCCAACTTCGTGTCGCGCGCCTCGACTTCAAACTCCTCGATGTGGACCGAGGTGTAATAGTCTTCCTTCACCAGCTTTTCGCTGATGATGATGGCGTCTTCGAAGTTGTAGCCGCGCCAGGGCATGAAGGCCACCAGCACGTTGCGGCCGAGAGCGAGTTCGCCCTGCTCGGTGCAAGGCCCGTCGGCCAGCACGTCGCCCTTCTTCACCCGCAGGCCCACCTTGACGATCGGCTTCTGGGTGATACAGGTGTTTTGGTTGGAGCGCTTGAACTTGGTGAGCGTGTAGATGTCGGCGCCGACTTCGCGCGACATCTGCCCTTCGTGGGCGCCCGAGCCGTCGACGCGGACGATGATGCGCTCGGAGTCAACCGAGTCCACCACGCCGGCGCGTTTGCAGATGACCACGGCGCCCGAATCGCGCGCAGTGACCTTCTCCATGCCGGTGCCGACGAACGGCGCTTCGGCGCGCAACAGCGGTACAGCCTGCCGTTGCATGTTCGAACCCATGAGCGCGCGGTTGGCGTCATCGTTTTCGAGGAACGGGATGAGCGAGGCGGCGACCGACACCAGCTGTTTCGGACTGACGTCCATGTACTGGATTTCGGAGCGCTGCGTCAGCGAGAAGTTGCCGGCCTGACGGGCGTTGACCAGATCATCGACGATGAAGCCCTTTTCGTCGAGGACGATGTTGGCCTGGGCGACGACGTACTTGTCTTCTTCCCACGCCGAGAGATAGTCGCTGTGCGCTTCGATTTCGGCGGGCGATTTGCCGGTGGGCAGTCCGCCGATGTACTTGTCGTAGTCCTCGCGGAGGATGACCTGGCCGACCTTGTATTCGGTGCCGCCCGGGTTGAGAATGCGGACTTCGTCGATCACCACGCCGTCGACCACGCGACGGTAGGGGCTCTCGATAAAGCCGAACTCATTGATGCGGGCAAAGCAGGAGAGGGACGAGATCAAACCGATGTTCGGGCCTTCCGGCGTTTCAATCGGGCAGATACGGCCGTAGTGGGTGGTGTGGACGTCGCGGACTTCGAAGCCGGCGCGTTCGCGAGAGAGACCACCCGGTCCAAGGGCCGAAAGACGGCGCTTGTGGGTGATTTCCGACAGCGGATTCGTCTGATCCATGAACTGCGACAGCTGGGAGGAGCCGAAGAATTCGCGGATGGCAGCCATGACGGGCTTGGCGTTCACCAAGTCGTGCGGCATGGCCGTCGAGATTTCCTGGCTGACCGACATCTTTTCCTTGATCGCCCGTTCCATACGGACGAGGCCGATGCGGAATTGGTTTTCGAGCAGTTCGCCCACCGCGCGGACGCGGCGGTTGCCCAAGTGATCGATGTCGTCGACCGCACCAATACCGCGGCGCAGACGGAACAGGTAGAGGATCGTGTCGACGAAGTCCTTTTCGTCAAGCGTGCGCTTATCGAGCGGGGTGGCGCCCGAGTTGTCGTACAGCTTGATGTTGAACTTCATGCGGCCGACGCGGGAGAAGTCGTACTTCCGGGCGTCGAAGAACATGCCCTGGAAGAGCTGCGTGGCGGTGTCGCGGGTGGGCGGGTCGCCCGGCCGGAGCTTGCGGTAGATTTCGAGAAGCGCTTCGTCCTGGGACTTCACCGAGTCTTTGTCGAGCGTTTTCGAAAGCACGTTGCCGGCTTCGTCGCGTTCGGGGAAGAAGATGTCGATGTTCTCGATGCCGGCGTCGAAGAAGCGGCCGAGGGCGGCCGGGGTGACTTCGCGGTTGGCTTCGAGCAGGATTTCGCCCGTCTCCATGTCGATGACGTCGGCGATGGCGGCGGCGCCTTCGAGGTCGTTGGCGGAGATCTCAAAGCGCTCAATCTTGTGCTTGTAGATTTCGTTCAACAGCCGCGAGGTGACCTTCTTGCCGGAGGCCACGACAACGTCACCGGCCTTGGTCTGGATGGCGTGCGTCAACTTGATGTCGCGCAGCGCGCCCTTGCCGGGGCCGCCCTGTTGGGCCACGTTCCAGAAGATTTTGCTGTCCTTGCCGAGCGAGACGCGGGTCAGCGTGTCGGTGTAGAAGGTGCGGAGGATCTGCTCGTCGCTCTTGAGGCCCATGGCGCGGAGGAACACCGTGCCGTAGAATTTGCGCTTGCGATCGATGCGGACATAGAGCAGGTTCTTCGAGTCGTA
Source organism: Acidobacteriota bacterium (assembly GCA_947470805.1). Lineage (GTDB taxonomy): Bacteria > Acidobacteriota > Terriglobia > Bryobacterales > Bryobacteraceae. The sequence goes on from CANIVU010000067.1 coordinate 25,699, forward strand.
TTCGAACTCAACCCAGGAGCCGCGGTAGGGGATGATCTTACCGAGGAAGTAGCCTTGGGCGGCCACCTTCTCGAAGAACACGCCGGGGGAGCGGTGCAACTGGCTGACGATGACGCGCTCGGTCCCGTTGATGATGAACGTGCCGTTCTGCGTCATCAACGGCACTTCGCCGAAGAAGACTTCCTGCTCCTTGATGTCGCGGACGGTCTTGGTGCCGGTGTCCGGATCCTTGTCGTACACGGTAAGCCGAATGGTCACCTTGAGCGGAGCCGCGTAGGTCATGCCGCGTTCTTCGCACTCAGGGACGTCGTACTTCAGCTGCAGGCCAACCGGGTCACCGCAGCGGTTGCAGAAGGTCACCACGTTCTTGTTGAACGTGCCGCACTTGCCACAGAGGATGTCGCCGGGGTGAAACGGGTCGGTCTTGATCATGGCGCCGCACTGGCGGCAGGTGGAACGCAGGTTGTGCAACCCTTTCAGGTTGCCGCACTTGCACTCCCAGTAACCGATCGAGTAATCGACGAAATCCAGCTGGGCCAGGCCGCGGAAATCGGTGATCGGAAAAACGCTTGTGAACACAGACTGCAGACCCGCGTCGTCGCGTTCCTGCGGCAGCATGTCCATCTGCAGAAACCGCTCATAACTCTGCTTTTGGACTTCGATCAGATTCGGAATCGGAACGGATGTTTTGATCTTGGAGAAATCAACGCGTTCACGAATCGAAACGTTAGCAGCATTGCTCATGTTCCACTCCTAGGTTGAACAGCGCCCACGGCAGCAACCGCGGGTTGTAAGGGCGGCCAAGGCAGGGGCCTTGGGGTCAGGTGGCGATCTGGGGCGGGATCGCGATGGAAACCCCGTGGGGATGAAGGCGGTGGCAGCATCAGCTGTTCAGTCCTGCGGCCGTGTACGCACTAACCGGCCGAGGGGTCATCACAGTGAAGAAGACACGGAAATTCCGGAACAAAGGACGGAGATAAGAAGAAATATCGGAAGGCGGGATCACGGTCGCGCAAAGCGTCGACATGCACAGGCAGGGGGATCCCTCCCCTTGGGCCAGCGGCGAGCTGGCTATAAGAAGATTGGTAAGACAGGTCACTAGGCAGATTCCCGGTCCGACTCCGGGTAATCCCAATCGTAACAAACGGATAATGGCCTCGTCAAACGGGGGTACCGTTACCTCAGAAACAAACCAAGGCTGCCTACGGCTAAGCCGCAGGCAGCCCGGCGATTTTTATTTTGAAAAAGTTAGCTTGCGAGGACGCAAACTACTTCACTTCGACGGAGGCGCCGGCGTCGACAAACTTCTTCTTGATGGTCTCGGCTTCTTCCTTCGTGATGCCTTCCTTCACGGTCTTCGGCGCGCCGTCGACCAGGTCCTTGGCTTCTTTCAGGCCGAGGCTGGTGAGTTCGCGGACAACTTTGATCACGTTGATCTTGTTGGCGCCGGCGGCGGTGAGAATGACCGTGAATTCGGTCTTCTCTTCAACAACCGGAGCGGCAGCGGCAGCGCCGGCCGGTGCGGCGGCAACGGCGGCAGCAGCGGCGGAGACGCCCAGCTTCTCTTCCAGCAGCTTGACGAGCTGGGACGCTTCGAGCAGCGTCAGCCCTTGAATCTGTTCAGCAATAACGTTGATGTCGGCCATGGTGGTGGTAACTCCTGATTCGTAATCTTGTCGCTTGTACTACTTGCCCTAGACGGGCTTCCCGTCAAAAACCGCTATACGGGAAGCGAAACTTTTGCAATGGGGTAGATTCGGGGGAATCAGCCCTGGAACTTGTTCTCTTTGACGCCCTGATCTACAACGACAGCCAGATCGCGGCCGACGGCGTTCATCACGGTCACCAACTGTTGAGCCGGTGCCTGAATGACGTAGAGGAGCTTCGCGTAGATCTCTTCCTTGGACGGCATCGTCGCCAGCTCGCCGATCGACTTGACGTCGACCACGCGGCCTTCAACCAGCCCGGCCTTGAAGACGAATGCCGGTGTGGTCTTGGCATAAGTGCTCAACGCCTTGGCCAAAGCGACAACGTCACCCTTCGTGTAGGCGATCGAGGTCATCCCGGCAACCTTGTCGAACAGGGGGGCCGAGCTCAAGCCTTCGGCGGCAATCTGAGCCAGATTGTTCTTCACAACCTTGTACTCACCGCCAGCTTCCTTCACCGTCTTGCGAAGTTGGTAGTCCTGGCTAACAGTCATCTTGGCGAAACCCGCCAGGAAGATGTTATTTACGTTTTCAAACTCGCTGCGCAGGAACGCGAGATCTTTTTCTTTATCCGAACGCTTTTTCATTGCGTGTCTCCGTGTACCCTAGTGCTGGCCTAGACCGCCACTTTCGCGGCGTTCATTTCGGTGGTATCGAGCGGCACGCCCGGGCCCATCGTCGAGCAGATGGTTGCGCTCTTGACGTATTTGCCCTTCGCCGCGGCAGGCTTGGCCTTCAACACCGCGCCGATGAGCGACGCCGCGTTTTCCACCAACTTACCGTGCTCGAAGCTCAGCTTGCCAAGGGGAGCGTGAATCACGCCCGTCTTGTCAACGCGGAACTCCACCTTACCGGCCTTGGTTTCGTTGATCGCCGTTTTCACGTCGTTCGTCACCGTGCCCGTTTTCGGATTCGGCATTAAGCCACGCGGGCCCAACACTTTACCGAGTTTGCCGACCGAACGCATCATGTCCGGCGTAGCGATCACGGCATCGTAGGCCAGCCAGTTTTCTGACTGAATCTTCGTCACCATTTCTTCGCCGCCGGCGAAATCTGCGCCCGCATCCAGCGCTTCTTGGATCTTGTCGCCCGAGGCGATCACCAGGACGATTTTGGTTTTGCCCAAGCCGTTCGGCAAAACTACCGTGCCGCGGACCATTTGGTCGGCATGCTTCGGATCCACGCCAAGACGCATATGCACTTCCAGCGTCTCGTCGAATTTGGTGAATTTGATCTTCTGAACTAACGAAACCGCTTCGGCAACGTGGTATAGCTTGCTTTCCACGAGCTTCGAGGCGGCATTGTACTTCTTGCCTGATTTTCTTGCCATAGTTTTGATTGGTCCTAACGGCGCCGCAGAACTGCCCGGCGCCTCCCAAGGTCTGCGCTTCGGGAGGAAACGCTTTTGTCAGAATAGCAGATCTGGCCATTGAAATGCAACGCGGCGTCTCGTTACTCCCCGATCTTTGCCCTCTGACCGCGTCAATACGTTCGATCCGGACGCCCTGCAATCCATTACAGTGGATCATGGGCCGCGTCGCAATCCTCGTTCTTTTCGCCGGCCTTTCCCTCACCGCGCAGCCGCCCTACCGGGTCGCCTTCCTGGGCACCTCGATCACCTGCGGCGCCGGCGCGACGGAACGGTTTGTACCTCAAGTGGTGGCGGGCCTCGAATCACGCCTGCGCCGCAAAGTCCAGAATTACGATCTCTGCTTTGGCGGCGCCCACTCGCTTACCACCCTTCTACTCCTTAAGCACACTGCCCTGCCCTGGCGTCCGGATCTGGTGATCGTCGAAACCGGCGCGCTGGATGGCTTCGCGCCTTCGCTGGCCGAGCCGGCCATTGAACAGATCTTTCACACGATTGCGGCGGCGCGAATCCCCGCCGTTTTTCTAGCTCGGACCGCGCACTGCTCGGAGGAGAACACCCGGTCCACGATCCGCCGGCTTGGCACGGAATACGGGATACCGGTCGCCGACATCCCTGAGCAGGCGATGCCCGATAACTGCCACCCCACCAACGCCGGCCATGCGCAGATCGCCGCCGCGTTATTGGCTTCGATCACGCCCGCCCGCCCGCCCGCGCCAACCCGCCCGCCGCCGCTGCCGGAGGCACAGTTTCGCGCCGCGGCCCGCGCGCGCCAGGCGGGTCCGGCCGCCGAAGTGGCCCCCGCGTTTTTCAAGGACCTCGGCCCCGGCCTCCAAGCGCCGCCGGGAGCGGTGGAATGGCGCTTCGATTTTCATGGCGCGCTCGCCGCCGTACTCTTTCGCCTTGGCCACACGCCGGTGGCAATGGAGTATCGAGTGGACAACGCGCCGTGGCGCACCGTCGCGATTCAACCCGCCTGGTTCTTGAACTATTATCTCGAGACCGATGCCAAACCCGGCGCGCACCAACTCACACTCCGGCTCCAATCGGGCGTCGCCCCGATCATCCTCGACGGCCTAGAACAGCTCAACTGACTACTCGACGAAGCGGAACTCGCCGGCCTTGTGCAGACGCCAACCGCCACCGCCGGTCAACTCCAAGACTTGCGAATGATACTTCACCAGTCCCGGATGATGGCTCACGCTCACCAGCGTTGTCGAAGTACCCATTAACTTCTCATACAGGGCCGCTTCGTTCTCCCGGTCGAGGGCGCTGGTCGACTCATCGAGCAACACGAACCGCGGATGCTGCAGTAACACGCGGGCCACGGCCAACCGCTGCCGCTCCCCCACCGAGAGAATCTTTTCGAAATCAAAATCCTCGTCGAAGCCACCGCAGCGCTCCTCGAGATCCGGGAGGTTCACGGTCGCCAGCACCGCGCGGAGTTCGGCCGCCGTCGTCTCCCGGTCCAGGCTCGGATAGTGCAACTGCGTCCGCAGGCTGCCGGCCACCATGTAGGCGTTCTGCGGCAGGAACAGCATCTCTTCGGCCTTCGGACGCTGCAGTTCGCCCGTCCCGGCATCCCACAATCCAGCCAGGACCCGCAGGATTGAACTCTTCCCCAGCCCGCTGGCGCCGACGATCATGAGCCCCTCGCCGGGGCTGACGGCAACCGTTAGATCCTTCACAAGTGTCCGTTCGCCGCCGGGTGTTTGGACGGTCACGGCATCGAAGCGGATGGCGTCGGCTTCGCGGGTCACGATGTGCTCGGCGCGGATGGGTTCGGGGGCCACGCCTGCTGCGAGCGCCTCCAGACGCCCGATGCCGGCGGCGAAGCGGCTGAGACCGTCGAGGTTATCGACCAGGATCGTCAGCGAGGCGAGGATGGAGGTGAAGGCACCGGTGGCCTGGACGATGCTGCCCACTTCGAGTTCGCCCGAGAGCACGCGCGGGGCGATGATGAGCGTTGGCATGACGAGCGTCAGCAGGCTGTTGCCGTAGTAGAAAAAGTTCAGGCGGAGCGTCCAGCGGATGAGGTGGTCGTAGTTGGCATACAACCGTGCAAAAACTCGCTGCACGTGGCGTTTCTCTTGCGGCTCGCCCTGATAGAGCGCGATCGCCTCGGCGTTCTCGCGGATGCGCATGAGCGAGTAGCGGAAGTCGGCTTCGCGGCGCCGTTGATTGAACTGGAGCGTCACCATTTTTTCGCCGAAAACCCGAAAGGTGATCGTCGTCCAGGCGATGGCGTAGGCGGCGACGAATAGCACCAGATAACCGGAGATGCCCCAGAGTACGCGGCTGAAGGCCACGAACTGGAAGACGCCGCCCAGCAGCAGCAAAAGGAATGTGAGCGACCGTTGCGTGAAGGCGTCGATGTCTTCGGAGATGCGCTGGTCGGGGTTATCGACTTCGGGCTTCGCGGTCAGCCGGTAGTAGCCGCGGTTGCCGAAATAGCGTTCGAGAAAGGAATCGGTGAGCCAGCGCCGCCAGCCGAGGCCGAGTTGGTCGCGGACGAAGTAGTAATAGGAGTAGATGGGAACAGCGACGACGAGAAGCAGGAAGAACTTCCGGATCGACGCCCAGAATCGAGGCGCGTCCTGCGCGGCCAGCGCCGAGGTGAACTCGCCGGACTGCTGGTTGAACAGCACGTTGAACTGCGTGTCGCCGATCAGCAGCACGATTAGAAACAAGACCAGCCAACGCCCGCGCTTCTTGTCCGCGGAAAACCAATACGGAAGGGCGAGCACGAAAAAGCGCTTCAGCAACTGCCAGTTAATTTTGTGCATCGGCGGATCGCGACGGGGGCCAATCCCGCCCCCACTCCCACGCTACTACGTCCCGGCCAAAAGCAAACCGCCGGAGAGTGGATTCCACTCTCCGGCGGCCGTAAACAATTTTTGAGAAACTACGCCTTGATGACGTCCACGCCCATCGACTTGCAAGCGCCCTTAACCTGAGCGATGGCCGATTCCAGCGTGAAGCTGTTGAGATCCGGCATTTTGAGCTTGGCGATTTCGGCGATTTGCGCTTCCGAGATCTTGCCAACCTTCGCCTTGTTGGGCGTCGGCGAACCGCGTTCGATCTTGATGGCTTTCTTGACCAGAATGGCCACCGGCGGAGTTTTGGTGATAAACGTGAAGGAGCGATCGGAGTAGATCGTGATAACGATCGGAATGATCAGCCCTTCATTTTCTTTCCCGCTCGTCTTGGCGTTGAACTGCTTACAGAATTCCATGATGTTGACGCCCTGCGGACCGAGCGCCGTGCCGACGGGGGGCGCGGGGGTCGCCTTGCCGGCCGGAATCTGCAACTTAACCTGACCTGTTACTTTCTTTGCCATTTCGTTTCGCCTGCTGCCTTATTGAATCTTTTCCACTTGCTCGAAGTCGAGCTCAACCGGAGTGGACCGGCCAAAAATCGTTACCAGGACCCGCAGCGTGTTCTTGTCGCTGTTGATCTCTTCCACCTTGCCCGAGAAGTTCGTGAACGGCCCATCGGTGATGCGAACCGTTTCGTTCTTTTCGAAGGTGAGCTTCGGTTTGGGACGGTCGCCGGCATTGGCCTGGCGATACAGAATCGAGTTCACTTCGTCGGCGGTCAACGGCACCGGATGGTTGCCGCCGCCCACAAAACCAGTAACCCGCGGCGTCTCTTTCACCGCGTGCCACAACTCATCGTCCATTTCCATTTCCACCAGCACATAACCCGGATACAACATCCGTTTGCTGGTGACCTTCTTCCCGTTCCGCAGCTCGAACACTTCCTCGGTTGGGATCAGAATCTGTCCAATTCGGCTGGAGAAGCCGAACGCCTCGGCGCGCGTGCGCAGAGACTCCGCCACTTTGTTTTCAAACCCGGAATAGGAATGAATGATGTACCAATGCTTCGTCGTCGCCGGGTCCACGGGACCCGCCGCGGCCACTTCAACCGCTTCCGCGATCTGACCTTCCGGCTGTTCTTCGAATTCCTGTTCCGACATTGCGATGGTGTGGCTCTCCGGTTTCGGTGGGAAACTACTTGCCCAAAACCTTGAAAATCTGGGTAATGCCGCGGCCGATGATGAAGTCGACCACAAAGAAGTAGGCGGCAAATGCGAAGACGGAGGCGATCACAACGACAGTCGTCGCCTTCACCTGCTTCTCGTTCGGCCAAGTGACCCGGCGCATTTCCATCTTCAACTCTTCAAAGTAGTTTTTGATGGCTGCCGGCCACGACGCGATGCCGCCACCTTGCGGGGCCGACTCGACTGCTACGCTCTTGGTCTCCATGGTAATTCGCTCAATTCACAAGAAATAGTCTGCTTCCGGCTCATTCTCACCCATCCCCTACCCACACAGCGGATCACGGTAAACGCTGAAGAGGGAAATCAAAAGGAAGGAGTGGAAGGATGGCAGGGGCGGAGGGATTCGAACCCCCACAGGCGGTTTTGGAGACCGCTGGTCTACCGTTAAACCTACGCCCCTGTACCGGCTTGTCTTCCACATGTTCTCCAACCAGGACGGCTGGATTGCTCTGCGGAAGGGAGGCTCACTACAGTGTACAGCATCGGGCTACCGTTCCAAAATCCGGCAGCCCGAAGAACTACTTCACTTCGCGATGCAGCGTGTGCTTACGCAGCTTGGGGTTGTACTTCATCAACTCCAGACGCTCGGTGGTCTTCTTCTTGTTCTTCGTCGTCGTGTACAACTTCAACTTCGTTTCCGTACACTGCAGCGTAATAATTTCGCGGGGCATTTGGGGGGTACCTTCAACTTAAAACTTGGAACGTAAAATTCGGAATCAAACGAAAGGGGCGTCGCAAAACGCCCCTTCATAAAGCTTACCAGTTAGGAAACGATTTCCGCCACCGTGCCGGCGCCGACCGTGCGGCCGCCTTCGCGAATCGCGAAGCGCAAGCCCTTATCCATAGCGACCGGGGTGATCAGTTCGATTTCCATCTGCACGTTATCGCCCGGCATCACCATTTCGGTTCCGGCAGGCAGGTGCGCCACACCCGTCACGTCCGTGGTACGGAAGTAGAACTGGGGGCGGTACCCGTTGAAGAACGGCGTATGACGGCCGCCTTCTTCCTTTGACAACACGTAGACTTCACCCTTGAACTTCTTGTGCGGCTTGATCGAACCCGGCTTGGCAATAACCTGGCCGCGCTCAACGCCTTCCTTATCGATACCGCGGAGCAGCAAGCCAACGTTGTCACCGGCGCGGCCTTCGTCCAACAACTTCTTGAACATTTCGACGCCCGTCACAACCGTCTTCTTGGTGTCATGGAAACCAACGATTTCCATTTCCTCGCCGACCTTGCAGATACCCTGTTCAATACGGCCCGTCACAACAGTACCGCGACCCTGAATCGAGAAGATGTCTTCGATCGGCATCAGGAACGGCTTGTCGGTAACGCGCGCCGGCATCGGGATGTACTTGTCGACCGCGTCCATCAGGTCGTCAATCGCCTTTTCCCATTGCGGCTCGCCGTTCAAACCACCCAGAGCCGAAACCTTCACCACCGGCAAATCGTCGCCGGGGAAGCCGTAGCTCGAAAGCAGTTCGCGAACTTCCATCTCAACCAGTTCCAACAGTTCGGCGTCTTCGACCATGTCGACCTTGTTCAGAGCGACAACGATGTAGGGCACGCCCACCTGGCGGGCAAGCAGGATGTGTTCACGGGTCTGGGGCATGGGACCGTCGGTCGCCGCCACCACCAGAATCGCGCCATCCATCTGCGCCGCACCCGTGATCATGTTCTTGATGTAGTCAGCGTGGCCCGGGCAGTCGACGTGGGCATAGTGACGGTTCGCCGTCTCATATTCCACGTGCGAGGCCGCAATCGTGATACCACGAGCTTTTTCTTCCGGCGCGTTGTCGATCGAATCGAAGCTGCGGAACGAGTTCTTCGGATTGTGCTTCGACAGCGTCTTCGTAATCGCCGCCGTCAGCGTCGTCTTACCGTGGTCAATGTGGCCAATGGTGCCAATATTGACGTGCGGTTTAGATCGGTCAAATTTCTCTTTCGCCATGGTATGGATTCTCCTGTAGAAACTTTCTGTACAGCGGACTAGGTGGTGACCTTGCCCTGGGCTTTGCTGATAATTTCGGTAGCCAGATTCGCCGGCACTTCTTCGTAACGGCCGAAGTGCATCGTGAAGCTCGCACGGCCCTGGGTGCGGCTGCGCAATTCCGTGGCGTAGCCAAACATTTCGCTCAGCGGAACCATCGACTTGATAACCTGCGTGGTGCCACGCATTTCCATGCCTTCCAAACGACCGCGACGGGAAATGAGGTCACCGTTAACGGGTCCCATGTATTCGTCCGGCACGACCACTTCCACCGACATGATCGGCTCGAGCAGCACAGGCTTGGCTTTCTTCACAGCATCCTGAATCGCCAGCGAACCAGCAATTTTGAAGGCCATTTCCGAAGAGTCGACGTCGTGGTAGTTGCCGTCGTAAACCTGAATCTTCACGTCCGACATCGGGAAGCCAGCGATCAAGCCGCCTTCCAGGCGCTCAACAATGCCCTTTTCGATCGCGGGAATGTATTCTTTCGGGATCGTACCGCCGACGGTCTTGTTCTCGAATTCGAAGCCTTTGCCCTCTTCGAGCGGCTCAATCCGGATCTTGCATTCACCGAACTGACCCTTACCACCAGACTGCCGAACGTGGCGGCCATGGCCTTCCGCTTTCACGCGGATGGTTTCGCGATAAGCAACCTGCGGCTTACCAACATTGGCTTCCACACCGAACTCACGGCGCATACGGTCGACGATGATTTCCAGGTGCAATTCGCCCATGCCGGCGAGAATCGTCTGGCCCGTCTCGATGTCCGTATTCACACGAAGCGTCGGATCTTCGTTCACAAGCTTCGCGATGGCGACGCCCAGCTTTTCCTGGTCGGCCTTCGACTTCGGCTCGATGGCGAGCTGAATCACAGGTGCGGGGAAGTCGATGGACTCGAGAATCACCGGGTGGCGTTCGTCACAAATGGTATCGCCCGTCTGAACCGTTTTCAACCCGACGCAAGCGCAGATGTCGCCGGCCAGCACTTCCTGAATTTCTTCGCGCTTATTGGCGTGCATCTTCACGATACGGCCAATGCGTTCGCTCTTCCGCTTACCGGCGTTGTAACCATTCGTGCCAGTCATCAGCTTGCCCGAGTACACACGGACGAAGCAGAGTTGGCCGACGAACGGATCGGTCATGATCTTAAAGACCAAGCCGGAGAACGGTGCGTTATCTTCGGACGGCCGAAGGACTTCAGACCCGTCGTCCGGATTGATGCCCTTCACAGGAGGAATGTCGAGTGGCGAGGGCAGGAAATTCACCACTGCGTCCAACATGTCCTGGACACCCTTGTTCTTAAAGGATGATCCGCAGATGACAGGGAAGATCTGCATCGCGATCGTGGCCTTGCGGATGCCGCGAAGAAGTTCTTCTTCGGTTAGCTCCTGGCCTTCGAGATACTTATTGGTCAGCTCGTCGTCGCACTCCGAAACGGCTTCCACCATCAAAGTGCGATAGTGCTGCGCTTCTTCGAGCAACTCGGCAGGGATTTCAACGTCGTCGAACTTCGCGCCCAGCGACTCATCGCGCCAGATGCGCGCTTTCATCGTCACCAGATTCACGATACCCAGGAATTTGTCTTCCGCTCCAACCGGGATCTGAATGGCAACCGGCTTACACCGGAGACGATCAACGATGGTTTCGATCGAGTGGTAGAAATCCGCACCCATACGGTCCATCTTGTTGATGAAACAGATGCGCGGCACACCGTACTTATCAGCCTGGCGCCACACAGTCTCGGACTGAGGCTGCACACCAGCCACAGCGTCGAACACAGCCACCGCGCCATCAAGGACACGCAACGAGCGCTCGACCTCGGCCGTGAAATCCACGTGGCCAGGAGTGTCGATGATGTTAATTGCGATGTCGTTCCATTCGCAGCTCGTGGCAGCCGATGTGATCGTGATGCCGCGTTCCTGCTCCTGCTCCATCCAGTCCATCGTCGCCGTACCTTCATGGACTTCGCCAATCTTGTACGTACGGCCGGTGTAATAGAGGATTCGTTCGGTTGTAGTGGTCTTACCGGCATCGATGTGGGCCATGATTCCGATATTGCGCATGCGCTCAAGAGGTACAGTGCGAGCCATAAATACTTAGCCGGTTCTCCCTACCAACGATAGTGCGCGAAGGCTTTGTTAGCCTCGGCCATACGGTGGACGTCGTCTTTCTTTTTAATCGCTCCGCCGCGGAGGTTCGCAGCGTCAAGCAGCTCATTCGCCAGCTTATCCGGCATGCCCTTTTCGGGGCGTGACCGCGCGTTGCCAATGATCCAGCGGAACGCCAGCGACGTGCGCCGGTTCTGCGGAACTTCCACCGGAACCTGGTAGTTTGCACCACCCACACGGCGGGTCTTTACTTCCAGCATCGGCTTGCAGTTTTCAACGGCCTTCTTGAAGACCTTCAGGGCTTCTTCCCCGCCGCTCTTGTCGCCAACCTTCGTCATGGCAGCATAGAATACGCGCTGCGCCACAGCCTTGCGGCCTTCCCACATCAGGGAATTGACAAACTTCTCGACGAGCGTAGATCCGAAAATCGGATCCGGGGCCACTTCGCGAACTTCTGCTCTTCTTCTACGCGGCATATCTCAAATCCCTTACGCTTTCTGCTTCGGGCGCTTGGCGCCGTACTTGGAGCGGCTCTGCTTGCGGTTGGCGACGCCACCGGCGTCCAGCGTTCCGCGGACAACGTGATAGCGCACACCCGGCAAATCCTTCACGCGGCCACCGCGGATCAGCACAATCGAGTGCTCCTGCAGGTTGTGGCCTTCGCCCGGGATATACGTGGTCACTTCAATTCCGTTTGTCAGACGGACACGCGCCACTTTCCGCAACGCCGAGTTCGGCTTTTTCGGGGTGGTGGTGTATACACGCGTACAAACGCCACGCTTCTGCGGACACGCTTGGAGCGCGGGGCTCGCCGTCTTATATCGCGTGGGCTTGCGGCCCAGGCGCACGAGCTGGTTAAAGGTAGGCACTGATACCTTCTCCTTGCAATTGCACAAAAAAATTTGGAATTCGGTTGGAAATGACCCTCTCGGCAATGCAATCTCCCGGCGGGCGCCATCGGATTACAGCCACAGGATCGATAGAAACGTGTTAGGACCCAATAAGGACCATCTCACGAGTCTTGCACTTTGGATGTGCTAGGAAGTAGATCTTCGGAAACAGTCCATACCCTTCGAAGGCGCGTATGTCCTTGCGGGAAGCGGGACTGACCTCTAACCGGACCTCAACAATCTCAGGCATTGCACCGTCGACAACGTGAGGCGGTAGTCAGAAGCAGAAGGAACAACTCTCTGCACTACAGATACTGCGTTGCGGTAAATTTCTTTACCGCAAACCACACAAGCTTAGCGCACAAACAAACGAGTGTCAACTTGCCCGTCCGCACACACCACTTTCGGGTAGGACTTCAATATAACACAGATTTACCGCAGTGACAATTTACCGTACAGATATCGTGACCCCCGCCGCGCCCGTCGCCGCACCCACCGACATCACCACCGGCACCGCGTCCCCCGCCACAATGTCCGCCGGCACGCGCACATTCACTTGTACCAACCCCGCCACTAACCCCGGCGCCCCGCCCGCATACAGCACCGTTCCCTCTTTCCCGCCAATCGTCAGCTTCACCGGCAACACCGGCCGCGCCGGATCGGCCCCCGTCAACGCCCCATCCACGCCCGCCGGCAGCGTCTGCCCTTCCCCGGTTCCGAAGAACACAATCACATCCCCGGCCCGCACCGGTGCCGACCTCCCGTTCACCGTCCCATCCTGGTTCAACGCCGCCGCCTGGCCCTTGCCAGAGGCGTCAATCGTGAACAACCCCGGCGCCGCCGCCGCAATCGCCACCCTCACCGCCTCACTCCTTACCCCAGCCGACTCCACCACAACATCCACATTCGGCTGCGCGCCCAGTCCATAGGGCACAATCGCCCCAATCTGCCCCGCGCTCACGTACAGCAACGGCGCCGGCAACCCGGCAAACAGCACCCGCGTCCCCGCCAATGCCGTCGGCACACGCCCGCTCGAGTCCAACAGAAACGGCGCCAGATTCCCCGGCCCCATTCGCGCCCCAAACAGCGTCACAATCTCGCCTGGCGCCACCGCGCCACCCGCGAACGACGCCCCATTCACAACCCCGTTCTGCGACAACACGGGCCGCGAAATGCCCACCGAAATCGTCAACGGCACGTCCGCGCTCCGCCCACCAGCATCGGTCAGCCGCAGCGTCACCGCCGCAGACCCCGCCGTAATCGGCGTACCCGCCAATACACCGTCCGTCGACAGCGTGATCCCGCCCGGCAACGTGCCGTTCGTCAAGACCCATCGGTACGGCGCCGTGCCGCCCTCGGCCACCAACGGCACCCGGGCCTCTTCCAACGCGAACATCGACACCGTCGCCGGCCCCGTGTACCGTAAATTCCCGACCACAATCGTGAAAGTCTTCAGCAAACTGGCGCCCGAAACATCGACTACCTCGAGCGAAAACGTAAAGTTCCCGGCCGCCGTCGGCGTGCCCGTCACAAACCCGTCCTGCCCCAACACCAACCCCGGCGGAAACGGCCCCACAATCCGCAACTGGTACGGCGCTCGCCCCCCCGAAATATTTACACCAAACCGGTACGGAACGCCCACCGCAGCCCCCGGCAATGTCGCCGTGGAAATCAATATCGGCTGCAACTTCCCTTCCACCGTCATCACCATTTCCCGGTCGTGGCTCGACAGCGTGTTGTCGGTGACCCGCAGCGTAAACACATAGCGCCCCGGCTGGTTGCAAATGCCCGTAAAGCGCCCGCTATCGCTCATCGTGTATCCCGGCGGCAACGGCCCGCGCCGCACGCTCCAAGTGTGCGGAGGCGCATCGCCCAGCACCGTCAACTGCCCGCTGTACTCGGTGGCGCTAAACCCATTCGGCAACACCGTCGTCGCCGCCAACGGCCCCAAAACGCGAATCAAATAGCCCTTCGTAACGGTACCGCCCTCGAAATCTCTCCCCCGGATCTTGAACGCCCACGCCCCGCCCGGCGCCCGCGGAATCCCATACAAACGACCTGTAATCTCCAGCACCATCCCATCCGGCAACTTCCCCGAAATCGGGTCATACCCAACCTCGGCAAACTCCCCCGGCTTGGCAATCAGATTCTGGTAATCCACGCTCACCCGCGCCGGCACCAACTCCGTATAGGTTTCCCCCTCAACCGACACCGCCACGATCAGAAACGGTACGCAAATCTGCGCCTTCGTCTGGTCCGTCACGCAGATCGTCTGCCGGTACTCCCCAACGTTCAACAGGCTTCCTGAAAGGTCCCCCGACGCCGCGTTCAGACGCAGTCCCGCCGGCAGCGTCGATCCCTCCTCCACCGCAAACGTGTAGGGTCCAATGCCTCCGCTCGGCGTGAACTTGTAGCTGAACGCCCGGCCCGCCGTGGCGTACCGGAACATGTCATAGCTCGACAGCGTCAACGGCGCCGTCTGGGCCGCCGCAACTAACGAAACGATCGCCAACAGGGCCAGTCGCAAAGGGGATCCCTCCGCGATCAGATTAACAAAAACAAAAACCCCTGAAAATGTTTTTTACAACAACCCCGCTCTACTTCTCCAAACGCCCCCGCAAAAGCATCGCCTTCCCTTCCCCTTCCACCGTCTCCGTCCAGCCCAGAAAGATGCGCCCGCTCAGCCCCAACTGCGCCGTCGGATACGTCAACGCGCCCTTCCCTTCCCCGGCCCGAACCAGCGGACTCATCCCCCCATCGGCATGAATTTCCCGGTAATAAACGCCCATCTTGCCCCAGCCGCCCTTCACCTTCGCGGCGCGCCCCTGGAACACCACCGCCAACCGGTCCTCATTCACCACAATCTGCGGATGCGTCGGATCGGCCACCCCAACGCTCAACTTCGTCCGTGGCGCAAACGTCTTCCCGCCGTCGCTCGAAACCGCCATATAAATCGCCGGATCGTTCGAACCCTCCGTGAACCACGTCACATACAACTTCCCCGCCATCACCGTCATCGCCGGTCCCACATGCGGGCAGCCCTTGATCTTCCAGCCGTCTTTAAACACCGGCCCCGGCGTCCCCCACGTCGCGCCCTTGTCCTCGGAAGCAGCCATGTAAATGTCGCGAATATCGCCCTTCTCCACATACCGCCACGCAATCAACACGCGCCCATTCACAAACGCCCAACTCACCCGGCAGCACGGGCAAACGTTGGTGCTCACGCGCACATTCTTCGCCCACGTCTTCCCGCCATCGGTCGACTTCGTCATGTAAATCGACGTCGTCCCGCCCGTCGCCCCCTCCGTCGTCGAACGCCCGTCCCGCCCGTCCAGCCAGGCAATGTAGATCGTGCCATCAGGCGCCACCGCGGCCGTCTGAAACCCATGTGAAGCCGGCTTCGTATCGTCGTTCACCGTCACCGCCGGGCTCCACGCCGTCCGCATCGTCCCCGCACGTGAAAACCGAATCCCGCCCGCCTCCGGGTTCTTCGGATCCCGCCCGTTCCACACCGCGTACATCGTCGATTCATCCGGTGAAGTCAGCAACTGCGGCGAATTCTCCCCGTGGTCATAGACCTCCCCAGGAACATGATTCACCTTCATCGTCTCGACAAAACTCTCGCCCAAATCGAGCGACGACTGCCACACCAGATCCGCCCCGCCGCCCTGCGCCGGAACAGTCTTCACCAGCATCAAACCCTGCGCGCGTCGCGCATAAAACTTCGGGCTCTTCCCGGCGCCCAACGATTGCGCCTCCGGTTCAAACGAGGCCCGAAACCCCACCGGCCCGCCCTTCTCGGCAGCGC
Organism: Acidobacteriota bacterium; assembly: GCA_947470805.1. Lineage (GTDB taxonomy): Bacteria > Acidobacteriota > Terriglobia > Bryobacterales > Bryobacteraceae. The sequence continues at coordinate 41,633 of CANIVU010000067.1, forward strand.
CAAGCAAAAACGCCGCGCACGCGGCCACAGTCAAACCCAAACGGAACATAGTCTCTCTCCCAGGAATTCGTAAAGTGCAGGAAATAAGCCGCAACTAAACAAAATCAGGAGGAGGCCGCTGGAACCGCGCCGCGTCGTAGCCCGTAGCCACCACCGCCGGTCCGTCCGCAAAAACCCGGGAGTCCACCGCGTCCAACCAAGCAATCGATGCCAACGGCGCCATCACCGCCACGCCCGCATCCACCGCCACCACCGGCGTTCCCGCACAAGCCATCCCGCACGGATGTCCCGCGCGAACCGACGGCCCGGCGCCCATCGGCTTCCGCCGGCAACACGAATCGCGCCCATGCTTGCAGCAAGCCATTCCGGCCATGCCATCGGTCGCCGCCAACGCCACCACCGGCACCAGTTGCCCCAACAAAAACAGCGCAAGCAACCACAGCGCCGGAATACGGCGACGGCCTCGAGCAGCGCAAGTAGAAGCAGCGTCCATCATGCAAACGAGCAATACCAGAGTAGGCCCCGCCCCCAACGCCAGTCAATCCGCATACCATGGAAGCAAATCATGCGCCCCCTCTTCTTCCTCCTCCCAGCGCTACTTCTCCCCGCCGCCGACTGGCCCCAATTCCGCGGCCCCAACGGCTCCGGCCTCTGCCCCGCCTGCGGCCCCCTCCCCACCGAATTCGGCCCCACGAAAAACGTCCTCTGGAAAACCGAGATCCCCGAAGGCAAATCCTCCCCCGTCATCATCGGCGACAAAATCTTCCTCACCGCCTCGGAAGGCGACGAACTCCTCACCCTCTGCCTCAACCGCCAAACCGGCAAACTCCTCTGGCGCCAAGCCATCCGCGCCCCGAAACGCGACGTCCAGAACCCCCTCAACCACCGCGCCGCGCCCACCGTCGCCACTGGCCCCAACGCCGTCTTCTCCTTCTTCGCCGACTACGGCCTCGTCGCCTACACGCAAGACGGCAAGCCCCTCTGGCAGCTCACCCTTGGCCCGTTCAATAGTCAACACGGCCTCGTCGCCTCCCCCGTCTACGCCGACGGCAAACTCGTCCTCGTCGCGGACCAGGACACCGACGCATACATCCTCGCCGTCCACGCCGCCACAGGCAAAATCGCCTGGAAATCCCCCCGCGAAGTCATCAACGGCTACGCCACGCCCATCATCCACCGCCCCGCAAAAGGCCCCGCCCAGGTCATCGCCCCCGGCTCCTACCAGCTCACCGCCTACTCCCTCACCGATGGCGAAGCCGTCTGGTTCGTCCGCGGCCTCACCTGCCAGCCCAAGTCCGCCCCCACCATCGACGGCGACACCCTCTACTTCTCCGGCTGGACCCCCGGCAACGACTCCGGCCAGCAAGTCGAACTCCCCTCCTACGCCGAAGTCGCCGCCAAGGCCGACGCCAACCACGACGGCAAATTCTCCCCCGAAGAGCTCCCCCAACCCTGGAAGCCTACCGGCACCTGGCGAGCCGTCGATCTCGACCGCGACGGCCTGCTCAACGAACGCGAGTGGAACTTCTTCCGCACCCGCCGAGCCTCCCGCAACGCCGCCATGGCCATCAAGCTCGGAGGCCAAGGCAACGTCACCGACACCCACGTTCTCTGGAAGTACGAAAAATCCCTCCCCGACGTCCCCTCCCCGCTGGTCTACAACAACGTCGTCTACCTCTTCCGCAGCGGCGGCATTCTCACCACCCTCGAACCCAAAACCGGCAAGGTGCTCAAGCAAGGCCGCCTAACCGGAGCCCTCGAAGACTACTACGCGTCCCCCGTCGCCGCCGACGGTAAAGTCTACATCCCCAGCGAGCACGGCAAAGTCGTCGTCCTCCGCGCCGCCGGCGACTGGGAGGTCCTGGCCATCAACGATTTCGACGCCGACATCTACGCCACCCCCGCCATCATCGACGGCAAACTGTACGTCCGCACCGCCAAAGCACTCTACGCCATCGCCGCCCCGAAGTAGCGGCAATCAACGCTGCGGACTGGAGCCGGCAAGGGAAAGGCCGGCTCCACTTCGTCCGCAACCTCCGATCTAACGCCGCAGTTTCCATCCCGCCATCGCCGCCAGTCCCGCCCCCAGCAGCACCACCGTCGACGGCTCCGGTACATCCGCCGGTACGTTGTTCACTTCCCGCGCCAGCTTCAAATCAATTGCCGTCTGGAACGAGGCAAAATCCGCAGCCACCTCCACAAACCCGCCGGGCGACTTCAAATTGTCGTTGTAGTAGGTCTCCAGGCTCGGATCCCCCGATAGAATCGCCAACCCGTTGATCGTAATCCCCGCCCCGGAGATTGTGTCCCGCGTCGATTGCAACAACGCGCAAATCGTGTCGCTCGTAGTACAGCTCTGTTGGTTCTGATACCCGTCACCCGACACATCGATGACCTTCTTCGTCGCGTCATAGCCGCTATTGGCAAACGACAAATAGGCCATGTTGATGCCGTCGATAATGTCCGTGCGCCCGCTCTCGGAACGCACCATCGTCGACATCATCGTGGCGAAATTGCTGGCTGACGCCGCATCGGTCAATAGCGTCCATCCATACGTCGCATGAGCCGAGGTCCCGAATTGAACCACATTGACGACCAACCCCCCGGAGTTGATGATCAGGTTCTGGATCGCACTGCTGTTAAATGAAGCCGCGTACGCCTGTCTCTGCAGATCGTAGTCCACGTCGGTAATGCTCCCGGACACGTCGATCACCAGGGACAGTTGGGTCCCCACGGTGACAATCGGCCCGGCCCGCAGCGGCACAAGTAGCGTCGAAATCGCCAGAATCATCGTAGTGGCAAGTCGTTTCAAAACAGTTCCTCCTTAGGACGCGAGAATGCTCCTGCCAGAGTGTAAGCGCTTTCTGCACAGAAATACGATAGATCTAAGGTACTATCGTTAAGCCTTTTTTCTCGCCGTGTAAGCCCTTGCTTTCACCCGGCTCGCAATCTGCCCCCCTCTGCCTGCCAAAACGGCTCCTCCGCCACCCCGCACGCCATTTCTGCGATATCGTATCCCTGCCCATGCCCCGCCGCCACGTCATCCTCTCCCTCCTCGTCACGCTGTCGATGCTGACGTTCCTCGACCGCCTCTGCATCTCCGTCGCCGGCCCCCGCATGCAAGCCGAACTCAACATCCCCCCCGAACAATGGGGCTGGGTCCTCTCCGCCTTCGTCCTCTCGTACGGCCTCTTCGAAATCCCCACCGGCATCATGGGCGACCGCTCCGGCCAGCGCCCCGTCCTCACCCGCATCGTCCTCTGGTGGTCCGGCTTCACCGCCCTCACCGGCACCATGCAAAGCTTCCTCCCCCTCGCCATCACCCGCTTCCTCTTCGGCGCCGGCGAAGCCGGAGCCTACCCCAATATGTCCGGCGTCGTCCGCCGCTGGTTCCCCGTCGACGAACGCGCCCGCGCCCAGGGCTACATCTGGGGCGCCAGCCGCTTCGGCGGCGCCCTCGCCCCGCTCCTCGTCGTCCCCCTCCAACGGGCCTACGGCTGGCGCGCCAGCTTCTACATCTTCGGCGCCGTCGGTGTCCTCTGGTGCGCCGCCTGGTGGTTCTACTACCGCGACGAAGGCGCCCCCTTCCCGCCCCAACCCCACACCGCCCCCGCCGGCCAAATGTTCGCCAAACCCCAGCTCTGGCTCATCCTCTGCATGTACGGCTCCTACGCCTGGGGCTCCTGGTTCTTCTTCGCCTGGCTGCCGACATTCCTCGTCAAAGGCCGCGGCTTCACCGAATCCGAAATGGCCATCGCCTCGTCCATCCCCTTCCTCCTCGGCACCGCCTCCAACATCGCCGGCGGCTACATCAGCGACGCCTCCATCCGCCTCTGGGGCCTGAAAAACGGACGCCGCCGCGTCGGCGTCTCCGCGCTAACAGTCTCAGCCGCCGCCCTCCTCGCCGCGGCCTTCACAACGGACCGCATTGCCACTGTCGCCCTCCTCGCCGCCAGCTTCGCCATCATGGACCTCATGCTCCCCTCCGCCTGGGCAATATGCCTCGATATCGGCGGCAGCCACTCCGGCGCCGTCACCGGAGCCATGAACACCGCCGGCCAGCTCGGCGGCTTCCTCTGCACGTTGGTCTTCGGCTACGTCGTAAAATACTTCGACAGCTACAACGCGCCCCTCGTCGGGATCGCCGCCATGCTCACCCTCGCCGCCGTCCTCTTCTCCCGCATCGACTCGACCCAACCCCTCTTCCATGACCAACAGAATTCACGCTAAATACTGGATCGAGACCGCCGCGCCGCTCGAATCCGCCGCCGCCACCATGGCCGGCGAACAGTCCTCCGGCACCTTCGTCCGTGTCCCCGGCGAAACCGACGAACTTCGCGAACGCCACGCCGCCCGCGTCGAAGCCATCCGCGAACTCTCGCCCGTCGACACTCCCTCCCTCCCTGGCGCAAAGAAAGGCCCGAAATACCACCGCGCCGAA
>CANIVU010000068.1 GCA_947470805.1 Acidobacteriota bacterium
GAACCGGAATGAACAAGCAGCAGACGAACGGATCGACCACGGCGTGGGGAGCCGCGGAACGGAGCGAAGGCGAGCGAAGCGAGGCAGAGCGTAGTGCAGCGGCTCCTCACGCCGGCGCGAAAAACCGGCCGAACCCGGAAGTGAGACCCCGAGCCCAACGGCGCAGTTTCACCGCAGCTTATAAGCAGAAGATTCTCGCTGAAGCCGATGCCGCCAGTGGCAGCGGCACAATCGGAGCGCTGCTCCGCCGGGAAGGACTCTACTCCTCCCACCTCACGCACTGGCGCCAGGAACGAGACGCCGGGATAACGAATGGACTCACCCCTCGGACACGCGGTCCCAAAGCGCGTTTCGATCCTTCTGCGAAAGAGGTGCAGTCTCTCCGCCGCCAGAATGAGCGACTGACCGAACAGCTCCGCAAAGCCGAGATCATCATCGACGTCCAAAAAAAAGTGGCTATTCTCTTAGGGCTGACTTTGGCCCAACCGGACCCCAAGGACCTTGCCTGATGACCGCCACCGCGGCGCTTGCCTTGCAGGTGGGCACCGCTCCGGCCTGCATCGCGCTCGGCGTTTCGCGGGCATCTTTCTACCGGAATCTTGCTCCGATGCATGGCCCCGCTCCGGCGCGGCGCCGTCCAGTCCGGGCGTTAGCCAGTATCGAACGGAAGGCCATTCTTGATCATCTCTACAGCCCGCGATTCCAGAACCAGGCGCCCATCGCCGTCTGCGCCACGTTGCTCGATGAAGGCCAATACTACTGCTCGGCCCGAACCATGTACCGGCTTCTGGAGGAGGCCGGTCAGACCAAGGAGCGACGCAACCAGCTCGTTCACCCCGCCTACGAAAAACCAGAGCTACTGGCGTCAGCGCCCAATCAACTTTGGAGCTGGGACATCACCAAACTGCTCGGCCCAGCCAAGTGGACCTACTTCTACCTGTACGTGATCCTGGATGTCTACAGCCGATACGTCGTCGGCTGGATGATTGCCCATCGCGAGAGCGCCCAACTGGCCAGACAGCTATTTGCCGACACCTGTGCCAAACAGAGCATCGAGCCCGATTCGCTCACGGTCCACGCTGATCGCGGGTCCTCGATGACGTCCAAATCCGTGGCTTTTCTGCTCAGCGACCTGGGCGTCACCAAATCGCACAGCCGCCCGCACGTCTCCAACGACAACCCCTATTCGGAGAGCCAGTTCCGGACCATGAAGTATCGGCCTGGCTTCCCGCAACGGTTCGGTTCCATTCAGGATGCCCGCGCTTTTGCCACCGACTTCTTTCGCTGGTACAACGAGGATCATCACCACTCCGGCATCAGCCTGCTGACCCCGGCCGTGCTTCACCATGGCCTTGCGCCGATCGTTATCGAAAAACGCCAAGCCGTCCTCGACGCTGCTTATCTCGTTCACCCGGAACGGTTCGTTAAGCATCCACCCAAATCCCCGCTTGCCCCAGCGCACGCCTGGATCAACAAACCAACAACAACAAACGACGATACTCAGTAAACTCCTTGACCGACTGTCTCAAAGTCGTTGACACGCGCCGTTGCGCCGACTGTCAGACCCGGCTCACACTTGACAATCCGAACGTGCGGATGTGCCGGGATGTCGACGTGGTCTTCACTGACCAGGATCAGTTCCTTGTGTTCGTTGGACTGGCCAAGGAAGCTGCGGAAAAGTATCGGCAGGTATTTCCTCCGGGATGCGGTGATCGGACAAATGCAGGAGACGAGCGGGTTTGGATTCACACGGATATTTATTGACCCGTCTGGTAAGCTGCTTATACAGCACTTGCATGAGCGAAGATTTTATTCAACTAACCTGTCGCAGTTGTGGAGGCAAACTGAATGTCTACGACGACACGGATCGATTCGCATGTGCCTCATGTGGCGTTGAGATGATTGTTCATAGGCGGGGTGGAACGGTTGCACTCAGCGCCGTTACGGACGCCATCAAGCAGGTTCAAGCCGGTACGGACAAGGTTGCGGCGGAACTAGCACTTGCGAGATTATCTGCCGAATCGGATGCTCTACATGCCAGAGCTAGCGATTTGAGGGTGAAGAGTTCAAAAGCATTTACGTGCATCGTCGCTGCAATTGGATGTTTCTTAGTTGGCTTGATGCTTTCTTCGACCAACGCAGGACAGGGCTTAGTGGTCTTCTCTGTGATAGCCGGTGGATTTAATTACCTCAAGAAGAAGGGTTGCCAACAGATATTAACGGAAGTCAGGCACCAGCTTCGGCATGTTGAAGGCGAGATGCAGAAGCACCGAATGATAGTGAATGGGTAGTGTGACGCTAAACGGAATAAGAGACTGTAACGTCAACCGCCATATGATGCAGTTTCGTCGAGGTTTCGTAATGATGAACAACACTGTCAAGGAAACTCGTCACTTCGTTGAGTCCTGCAATTGTCAGTCGTTTACCGTCCAGTAGATCCAACACCACGTCACGGATCTGTCAGGCCAGATTCAGCGTGTCAGCGAAGATGGAAAACTGAATTCGTTGCGAACGGAAGGCTGGACCAGAATGTGTATGTTCGCTGTCAGCGGTGATGAGGTAGAAGACGATGTACGGACGCACCACGGCGTCAGGAGCATGACCAGGATAGATGCGGGTCCCGATGAGTGCGGAGAGCGTTGACTGGTCCGAAAGCCAAGGAAAGAATGATGTTTCAAACATGGCTATTTCTTGCCCTCGATTAGTTTCCTGAGACCTTCGGCGATGATCTCGCCAGTTTCGTTTTTCTTGGCAGTGACGGCAGGACGGAAGAACCGTCGTGGCTGCATCTTGCTCGTTCCAAATTCAACGAGATGGGCATGTGGAGCACCGCCTTTCCCGTACTTCACACCGACGAGGACGTTCAAATCGTCAGGGTCCTTCTTGCCATAAGTGGCGATGATGGACTCTTTCAACTTGCCAGTGTCCACCGGCACTCTCGCTTTTGCTTCATCTCTGATGACGAATGCGCCACGCATGAGCACCCTGCGCACTTCATCGCCGGATACCTTTCCTTTCAACTTTTCAACGGCGTCGGCTAAATCGGCGAGTCCTTCGACCTTGGTGAACTTCACTGAACGTGCCATCTACTCGACCTCTTTACATTCCAAAAAGTCGTCCTCGAAAATGACCTCAAGTGGCCCCAATGGGAGCAAACCCGCAATAGGGCCCAGGGCGCGCTCAACTGGCTCCGTGCCAATGGCATCACCAAAGTCCGCGGCCACAACCTCGTCTGGCCCAACTGGCAATACCTCCCCGCCGACCTCCAACGCCTCGCCTCCAACCCCGCCGCCCTCCGCGCCCGCATCCTCGATCACATCGCCGAAGAGGTCTCCGCCACCCGCGGCCAGCTCGTCGAATGGGACGTCCTCAACGAGCCCTATACCAACACCGCCCTCCAAGCCATCCTCGGCGACCAGGAGATGGCCGCCTGGTTCAAAAAAGCCGCCGAACACGATCCCCAACCCACGCTCTACATCAACGACTACAGCATCCTCTCAGGAGGCGGCCTCGACAAACCCCACCAGGACGGCTACTTCAACATCATCCGCAAGATCATCGATGGGGAAGCCCCGCTCGGCGGCATCGGCATGCAAGGCCACTTCGGCGCACAACTCACCCCCGTCTCCAAACTCTGGCAAATCCTCGATCGTTTCTCTGAATTCAAAAAGCCCATCCACATCACCGAATTCGATATCGACATCGACGACGAAGAGGTCCAGGCCGCCTACACCCGCGACTTCCTCACCGCCATCTTCGCCCACCCCTCCATCGATGGCTTCATGATGTGGGGCTTCTGGGAGGGCCGCCACTGGCGCCCCCGCGCCGCCATGTTCCGCAAGGATTGGTCCCGCAAACCCAACGCCGACGCCTTCACCGATCTGGTCTTCAACAAGTGGTGGACCAACGAAACCGCCATCACCGATGCCAACGGTGCCATCGCCCTCCGCAGCTTCAAAGGCGACTACTCGATCGACGTCTCGATCGGCGAACTCACCCAAAACACCACCGCCACCCTCACCCGCGACGGCCTCGCCATGACCATCGTCCTGCCCTAAAATCCCCGCAACAAATCGCCCCGCTTGGATCTGCACGGAGGGCGACCGCTGACCCCGGGTGAAGTGCCGGCCGGGGCCCAAAATGAGGTGAATGTTCGTCCTCCTCGCCTGCCTGTCGACGCTGTCCCGGCAGAGCCCTTCCGGTACCTGGCGCAGCACCGCGTCACCATCTACCTGAACGGCGCCAAGATCAACGAAGGCCCCTGGGAATACCTCGGGAAAAAGGCGGCTACATTGACACGGTCGAAATCAGCCCAGATGGCAAGACCCTCACCGGCCGCAACAACGTCGTCACCTCCCCACGCCCCTAGCGCCCGGCCGAAAATTACCATACGATGAGCCCAGCCATGGAACGCCGTAAATTCGTTGCCGCCACCACCGCTGCCCTCTCCGCCAGCGCAGCCACCACCACGCCCGTCCGCGCCACCCTCCTCCGCCCCGGCTACTGGGGCACCCAGTTCTACGACGAAAAGGAGCGCGCCGAACTCAACGACGTCCTCGACGCCCAGTCCCCCTTCCGCTGGTACGGCGCCAAAACCCCCACCAAAGTCCTGCAATTCGAAAAGGAATTCGCCGCGCGGATGCAGACGAAATTCGCCCTCGGCGTCACCTCCGGCACCGCCGCCCTGCAAGTCGCCATGGCCGCCCTCGAAATCGGTCCCGGCGACGAAGTCATCCTCCCCGCCTGGACCTGGCACTCCTGTTTCAACGCCGTTCTCCTCGCCGGCGCCCTCCCCGTCTGCGTCGAAATCGATACCACTTTCAACATCGACCCCGCCGCCTTCGAACGTGCCATCACCCCCCAAACCAAAGCCGTCATTGCCGTCCACCTCCAGGGCAACCCCTGCCGCCTCGACCAAGTCCTCGCCATCGCCAAAAAGCACAAGCTAAAGGTCATCGAAGACTGCGCCCAAAGCGTCGGTGCCTCCTATAACGGCCGCCCCGTCGGCTCCTACGGCGACATCAGTATCTATAGCCTCCAGCTCAATAAAACCATCACCGCCGGCGAAGGCGGCGCCGTCGTCACCAACGACCCCGTCTTGTTCGAACGCGCCTCCCGCTTCCACGATCTCGGCGGCTTCCGCGCCCCCCACCAGCAACAAGTCGGCGAACCCCGCGTCCCCTGGCTCTTCGGCGCCAACTACCGCATGAGCGAATTCACCGGCGGCGTCCTCCTCGCCCAACTTCGCAAGCTCGATAAAATCGTCACCGCCATCCGCGCCAACTCGCGCCAGGTCTACGACGGCATCCGCGATCTCCCCGGCATCCAGTTTCGCCACCTCCCCGACCCCGCCGGCGAGCTCGGCGCCGGCGTCTTCTTCGACCTCAAAACCAAGGACCGCGCCGACCGCTTTCTCACCGCCATGAAGGCCGAAAACATCACCGCCGCCAAGCCCGGCGGCTCGGTCATCCTTCCCACCCTCCCCCACATCATCGCCAAAGCCACGCCCCCCGGCTGGCCCAGCTACAGCACCCCCCGCGGCAAGGCCCTGCAGTACGGCGCCCAATCCTGCCCGCAAACCATCGATATCCTGCAACGCTTCGCTGGCGTCCCCTTGGACCCCAAATACACCCGCCAGGATCTCACCGACATTGTGGCCGCTATCCGCAAAGTCTATCCGGCTTGAAAATGGTCGGGGCGGAGGGATTCGAACCCCCGACCTCCTGCTCCCAAAGCAGGCGCGATACCGGGCTACGCTACGCCCCGACTCCTACTAGCTTACCATCCGCCTTCGCCCACCACCCGCGTCGCCGCCCGCTCCGCCAGCACCGCGTGCAGCCGCACCATCGCCAGCGTGTCCAACTTGCAGTATTCCAACAACGCCGCCCGTGTCTCCCGCACCGAAGCCTCCCCTGCAATCTCCCCCCGCGCCATCTGCGCAAACCGCGTAATCGCCATACTCCCATCCCCCACCGCCAACCCCGCGTACGACAACTCCGGCACCAACGCCGGCAGCACTTTCTTAATCGAAAAACTCCCGCCAAAATCCGGATGATACACGTGGTGCATCACAATCGGCAGCAGGTCCACCAGCCGTCGCGCAATCCGTCCCAACGGCTCCGTCAGGTCCGCGAACCGCTCCGCCAAACGCAGAATCTGCGACTTCTCGTACGGGCTGTAAACCACAATCGACCCCGCCTCCCCCAGCGCCGCCACCAGCCGCTCCGCCAGCTCCCGCTCACACTCCCGCCCCGCTTCGGCCAAGTACTCGCCGTGCCCCACCTCCCCGTCCAACAAGTCCCGCCAATGCAAACTGTACTGCGTCAACACCTGCTGATGACACCCATACCCCGCATACAGCGGCAGCGTCGTCGCCACCGTCTCAAAGTCCAGGTAATAACAAGGCCACTCCATCCGCGACAGCGCATACCCCAGCTCCCGCGTGAAGACGACATTCCCCGACAACGCCGCCATCTTCGCCCGCTCCTGCAACCCGTTCAACTTCGCCCGCGGCGGAATCTCGGCCATCGCCACCACGCCCCACTGCAGCATCGCCGACGTCTTCAACTGCGGCAACTCCAACACCGTCGGAGCCACGCCCTTCCCCAGGCACTCCCCCGCAAACTGCGGGCACTCCCGGCACGCCGCCGCCAACACCGCCTCCGGCCGCTCCTCTCCCAGTAGCAACGCGGCTCGTCCCTCGGCCTCCCGCGCAAACTCCGAAGCCCGCGCCAACACCGCCTCCGTCACATCCCGCCGCGCAAACAGCTCCTGCACCGGCTCCCCATGCCGGTAATCCCGCGATAGCAACAACAACGTCGCCGCGCTCACCACCACCCCCGCCAACTGCATCACCATCACCGTATACGCCAGGTCGTCCACGTACTGTTCCAACTTCCCCGTATCGGCGAAGCTCGACTTCACCTCCACCGCCTCCCACCCCACGCTCCGCCGCCGCACCATATCGGCCCGCGCCGCCCACGCCCCGGCCGCGAACTTAGCTTCAAACAACGTGCCCGTGTGTCCGTCCGCCATCCGCTCCCGCGTCTCGTCCTCGGTCGAAACCAGCACTCCGCGCGCGTACAACTCCCTCGCCCGCTCGCCCACCTCCTGGCCCTGCCGCATCCGGAACAAGTCCGCCTCGCCCGGCGGCGCGGACTGGCGCTGGTCGAACCACGCCATCCGCGCACACTGCGCCGCCCGCAACCAGTCCTGCTTCTCCAGCGCCACTACGAGATCGGCGTCAGCAAACGTCGCATCAGCCGAGCCTCCGCGCCACTCTTGGAACGCGACAACTCCTGCGCCTCCACAGCCGCCAACGCCGCCAGGTTCACCACATCGCCCACCGAAGCATCCCGCTGCAGCACGTGCACAGGCTTCGCAGGGCCCATCAGAATCGGCCCCACCACCTGCGCCCCGCCCAGCGATGACAACAGCTTGTACGCAATGTTCCCCGCGTCCAAATTGGGGAACACCAGCACATTCGCCCCGCCCTTCAACGAGCTGAACGGATACGTCCCCTCCAGCCGTTCACCCAGCACTGCAGTATCGGCCTGCATCTCGCCGTCGGCCATCAGCGCCGGTGCCTTGCCGCGCAAAATATCGACCGCCTTCCGCACCCGGTCCGACGACGCGTGCCGGCTGCTGCCGAAATTCGAGTAGGACAAAAACGCCACCCGCGGCTCCACGTCAAACCGCCGCGCCGTATCGGCCGCGCACAACGCAATCTCCGCCAGGTCCTCCGACGACGGCTCAATGTTCACCGTGCAATCGGCCAGGAAATACAGCTTCGAACGCGACGTAATCACCAGGTACAACCCGGAAGCCTTCGTCACGCCCGGCCGCAACGGAATCACCTGCAACAGCGGCCGCACCGTGTCCGGATAGTGCGTCGTCAACCCCGTCACCAGCGCATCGGCGTCTTCCAAATGCACCATCATCGCGCCGAACAGATTCGGGTTCCGCAACAGTTGCTCCGCCTCAATCCGCGTAATCCCCTTCCGCTGCCGCATCCGGTAAAACTCCTCGGCATAGTAAGGCAACCGCGGATGCTGGTCAATCTCGTTCACCTCCACCTTCGTCAGGTCCAGGTGCAACTCCGCCGCCAACTCCTCAATCCGCGCCCGGTTGCCCAGCAGCACCGGCGTCGCAATGCCTTCATCGATCACCGTCCGGCACGCTCGCAGCACGGTCTCGTTCTCGCCCTCCGGGAACAGCACACGGCACTGCTGATGCCGCGCCTTCCGGATCAATAGGCGAGTCACGCCCGGCCCCGTTCCCAGCCGCGTCTCCAGGCTCCGCGCGTACTTCTCCAGGTCCACCTGCACCCGCGCCACGCCGCTCTCCATCGCCGCCTTCACCACCGCCGGCGCCTCGCGCACCACCACCCGCGGATCAAACGGCTTGGGGATAATGTACAGCGGCCCGAACTGCAAATCCTCGCCGCCATAAATCCGGCACACCGACTCCGGCACATCTTCCTTCGCCAACTCGGCCAGCGACCGCGTCGCCGCCATCATCATCTCCTCGCTCACCCGCGTCGCCCGGCAGTCCAGTGCGCCCCGGAAAATCGCCGGGAACCCCAAAACGTTATTCACCTGATTTGGATAATCGGACCGCCCCGTCGCTACAATCGCGTCCGGCCGCGCGGCAACGGCATCGGCGTACGGAATCTCCGGATCGGGGTTCGATAGCGCCAGCACCAGCGGCGTCGGCGCCATGCCCATCAGCATCTCTGGCGTCACGCAGTTGGCCTGCGACAGGCCTACAAACACATCGGCGCCTTCCATCGCCTCGGTCAGCGTCCGCTTGTCCGTCGGCCGCGCGAACATCGCCTTGTAGCGGTTCATCCCGTCTTCCCGGCCCTCGTAAATCACGCCCTTCGAATCGCACATCAGGATGTTCTCCGGCCGTATCCCCAGCCGGATAAAATGCCGCGCGCAAGACACTGCCGCCGCGCCCGCGCCGTTAATCGTCAGTCGCGCCTTGGCAATATCCTTGCCTGCAATTTCCAACCCATTGATCACCGCCGCGCCCGCAATAATCGCCGTCCCATGCTGATCGTCGTGGAACACCGGAATGCGCAGTGTCTCCTTCAGCGTCTCTTCAATCTCAAAACACTCCGGCGCTTTAATGTCTTCCAGATTGATGCCGCCAAACGTCGGCTCCAACATCTGGCACGCGCGGATCACGTCCTCCGCCTTCGGCGCGCGCAGTTCAATATCGAACACATCGATATCGGCAAAGCGTTTAAACAAAACCGCCTTGCCCTCCATCACCGGCTTCCCGGCCTCCGGGCCAATATTGCCCAACCCCAACACCGCCGTGCCATTCGTCACCACGGCCACCAGGTTGCCCTTGCCCGTGTACTTATAAACCAAATCCGGATCGTCATGGATCTTCAAACACGGAACCGCCACGCCCGGCGTGTAGGCCAGGCTCAAGTCCCGTTGCGTCAAACACGGCTTGGTCGCCGTGATCGCAATCTTCCCCGCAGGCTGCGCGGAATGGTAATCCAGCGCGTCGTCTTCACGAACCATAATTCCCGGACCTCCCGGTACCGTCTACCCCCATCATGCCAGAACGCGAGCCCCGCCATTCATCACCAAAAAGGTCCGATATTCCGAACATTTCGGAGCTTTTCATCGCACCCCGCCCCCCACGCAGCGCCACCCCCCAAACGCCGTGCACTCCCGCACACGCGCGAAAGAGCCGCCTATCGTATTTCCCAAGGCCCCGTACCCTTCCCTCGCGCAGCGCCCCCCCCCCCTCCGGGGACATTCGTGGCGGAGCGCAGCGTAGCCCGTGTGTCCCCAAAACGCCGGACCCGCCCGCGCCCCTCAAACACCACCCACCCCCTACGGCGCCTTCAACGCCACCGTCGCCGTCGCCTGCCCCGGGTTCACCGTGACTTTATAGAACATCGGCGAAGCGCACGTCGTCCCATTCGCCGAATACGGCGCCGTCGACGCAATCCCGCCCACCAGATATCCCACCGCCGCCGGCGCGGTCAAACTGCCCAACTGGATCACCCCATTCGCCGTCGTCGCCACGCCCGGAGCCATCGCAAACTTCGTCTCCGCGCCCAAATAACCCGCATTCGCGCCCGACACGCACGAAGGCGCCGCAGCCGCCGGCGGAAACGTCTCGGCCGTATGCAGATACTGCTGCCCCGCCCCCGTCGCCGGCTGCTTCAACGTAGAAATACTGTTGATAAAAGGCAGCCCGTCGATCGCCTTCGCAATGTCCACCGCGTCATGCTTCAACGCCTTCGTCGCCGCGTCCCAGTAGTAGTAGCTGATCCCGCCAAAGAAACTCGTGTACACCGTGTTCGCTTTATCCGCCATCACAATCGCCGCGCAGTCGTACTGGCTCAACAGCTGCGTTGTCGCCGTGTCCGTCGTCGTCGCAATCCCCGGCGCGGCCGTCGCCGGGTCAATGTACATCGGGTTCAGAAATCCATCCATCCGCCCGCCCCGGAACACGCCGCCGTACGCCGTCACCCGCGGTTGCCCCGTCGCGTTCACCGACGCCTTCACCGTCAAATCGCGCCGGTGAAACGAACTCTCCGGATCCACCGACGTGCCCACCGGCGGCACCGCGCCCACCAGCGACATCTGCAACGCCGCCTTCCCGTTCGCCCGGGTAGCCGCCAGCGTAATCACGCGAATGCTGTCGCTGTAGGTCTGGTACGCCAGGCTCCCCGTCGGCGTGTACTGCCCGTTATAAAGCTGCCCGAAGGTCAACAAAAAGTTGCCGCCCATCGGCTCCATATCGCCGCCCGTAATCGCCAGCGCCGGGTGCGTCGCCTGCGCGATATTGGCCGCCGCGAACGCCGCGTCCAACGGCTTGCCGCCCACAACGGCGTCCACCAGCGCCTGGTAATCAATCGCCGTCGCCGTGTTCAACGTGCCCAGCGCCTTCCCGCCATACCCTCCCACCACGTACAGCCAGCCGTTCTGCAGCGAATACTCGGCGTTGTTCGACTTCATCTGCGCCGCCACCGCCGCCGGTAAATTGTTCACCGTCGCCTTGCCCAGCAGCTTCTTGTTCGTCAGGTCAAGAACGTAAATAGTATCGTTCGCCATCGCCGGCGGAAACGCCGGCTGCGTCGGCGCCTGCGCGTTCGGCGGGAAACCGTGTAGCCCGTTCAGCCGCCCGCCAAACAGCACCAGCTTGTCCGCCGTCCCCGCCATCACGTAGGAGTGCAGCCCCGGCACCCCGGCAATGGAAAACCCGTCCAGGGTCAATTGAAACGGGATGTCCCCCGCCGGAGCGACACTCGTTGTCACCGTCGGCGTCTGGCCGCAGGAGCCCAGCAACGCCAATAAGCCAATCAAAATCCAGTTGCGCATGGTCATCTCCTCTTAGGACGCCGAACCCATCTGCTGCTTCAGCCACGACAAAATCATCTGCACCTTCGCCGGCTGCAAATCACGCGTCACCGGCATGTACGCCGGGTCGTTGATATTGGCCGACATGTGCTCGTAGATATCCCCCAGGAACCCGGCCACCGTCGCCTGATCGCTAATGTCCAGCCGCGACTTCATCCCCGGATACAACCGCGCATACGCCCCGAAAACGGCCGCAATGTCGCCCCACCCCGGTTGCGCCAGCGGCGTGAACGAGTTCCACACCAGCGCCGAAATCGTCCCATCGCCCGTCCCGGCATACTTGTTGAACAGCACCGTGTCGCTGATCGGGTTGCCGAATAAATCGCTCAGATAAACGAAGTACGCCAAACTGTTCAGCGGCTCCCTCGGCGGCGGCAGAGTGTTGCCCGCGGTGTTCAGCGTCAAGGTAACCGTCGCGATGCCGGCGGCGTTCGGCGGCGTAATCGCAATGCCCAGATCGGTGCTCGCCACCGGCTGCGGATTGCTATTCGGATCATACGGCGCCACCCAGTCCAGCACGTCCAACTTCGCCGTCACCGGCGGCCCCGTGGAAACAAATGGCGCGCCGAACTGCAACACCTGTACCTGCACCTGCGACGTCGTCGCCGCGCCGCCAATCTCCATCCGCACGCTCGAAACCGACACATCGGCCCAGATACCCGTCGCCGGCTCCACCAGCACCGGCGTGCCATTCCACAACAGCGCCAGCGGGTTCGCCGTCGCCAGCGTCGCCTCGGCCGCCGTCAACGGCAGCGTCACCATTCCGGCGTTCTTCACCAGCACACAACTCTTGTTCTGCGACGGCAGGTTCACATACTGCTGCGAAAAATCGATCGCCCCGGCCGCCACCGGCTGATACGTCTGCGTCGCCGTCACATAAATCGCCACCTGAAATCCGCTGCTGGCCTGAAATGTCCCATTCGCCGCCGGCGGATTCGAACTCTGCAGTGCCAAAAGAAACGCCGCGCTCAAGTCCACATGCAGCAACGTGCCGCTCTGGTTCGTTCTCGTCAACGCAAATCCCGGATTCGCCATCGGCGAAGGAGCCGGCGGCGCCGGCGCCGCCATTGCCGCGGCCTTCGCCACCACCGCCTCCCGCGCCGGAGTCTTCCGCAACATCACCGCCGCGTTTGGCGCCGGCGGGGTCGGAGGCGCCGGTGGCATCGCCAGTTGCCGCCCAGGCAGCACCTGCGCCAACTCATTCGCCTGCGTCGGGCCAAAGGAGCCCATCATCCGACCGTAGCAAAATAAATCCCCCGGAGTCAGCAGGTTCTTTGGATTATTCTGATGCAAATCAGCGGTAAACCGAACAGAAATACCCAGCCCCGAAGCCGCTTTCAAAGCCACCAGCAACGGCGACGAAGAGATGTCCCCCGTCCACGTCACATTCTGCAGCACGCCCATCCAAGTCCCCACCGCCGACCAACTCCCCGTCCCGCCCACCGGCACCCGCGCATTCAGCTGCCGCAACTCCGCCACCGACAACGCGCCCCAGAACCCCGCCCCATTCGGCAGCGTCACGAAGAGGTTCACCCCAAACAACGCGCTCCGCCCCTGCTGATCCGGGTCCAGGTCCACCATCTTGGCAATGCCCAACGCCGCTCCGGAGCCGTCCTGCAGCGGTGTCGAAGGGCTCGGCGATTGCACCGTACCCCCAATCAGCGGATCCCCGCTGGTAACGGCGGCGCCATCCGGTCCCACCGCGCTCAGCACGGTGCACTCCTCCAGCCACCACTGCGCCACCCCCAGCGCGTTCCAACCCGCCACCTGCGGAATGTACTGGTTGTTCGCGCCCTCCAGTTTCGTCGACGCCTCGTAGTTCGGCGTAATGTTACCGATCGTGTTCGGGCCGGTGAAAAACAGGCCGCCGAAGTGGATGCGCGGTAGATCCAGATAGCTCATGGGGTTCCTCCAAAAAAGGCCGGAAATGGTAAAATAGAAATAGCAGAAATACCGCCGCAATTAAGGTCGCGGCCAGCCGGTCAGCAAAGAGTATATAACGAAACTCCGGCCCGCCCCCAACTCCGCCCAAAACGCATTTGCGTTTTTGCAGGACCCTCCCAAATGTTTATGAAAACAAAGGGAGTTACCTATCTGCTGCGGTACAGAATCTCCACCGCGTTCCGCACATACTGCTCATCGCTCAACCCCTCCACCGCCTCCGCCGGAAACTCCACCAGCCCCCGCAGCCGCCCCGCCAACTCCCGAAACAGCTCCACCCGCGCCCCGTCTTCCAACTGGTCCCGCCGCACCAGCGCATCCAGCGCCACCCCGGCCAACACCGGCGTCACCCGCTGCCGCAACCGCGCCGCCAAATGCGGATGCTCCAGCATCGAATTGAACTTCCCCGCCAGCAGCTTCTGCCAATCCGGCGGCGTCACCTGCCGCGTCCGCACCACCACCGTGTTCGCCGCCAAATCCCCAATCCGCTGCCCATACTGCGACGCCAGCGCCACCGCCCCGCCCACCAGATAAAACGCCGGCAACATGTCCACCGGCCGCAGCAGATTCCGCACCACAATCTGCGACACATGCATCGGCAGCCCATCCCGGTCCATCACCCGAATTCCCAACAGCCGCTTCCCCACCGTCTGCCCCTGCCACAGCCACTCGCACAAAATCCCATACCCCAGCGACACCACGAAGTACATCACCGTCGCCAACCCCTGCGCCGCGTCCGCGCTGAACGCCCCCACCACCGCCATCACCTTCTGCACCAGCCCGCCCGCCACCATCACAATCGCCAGGTCCACCCACAGCGCCAACAACCGCGGCACCGGCCCCGCCAGCGGCAACGAAAACGCCATCCCCTCCGGCGTCTGCAGCTCCAACAACGGCTCGTTATAAAGAGCTTTCATTCGCCCCTCCCCGCGCCAGGAAAAGCGATAAAGCCCCCAACTGCACCACCCCAAACGCAATCTTCAACGCGTACGGAACCACCGGCTCGTGATACTGCGAAAAGAACGACTCGATAATCCCCGCCCACACCAGCAACACCGCCACCCCGCCCGCCATCGTCACCAGGTCCGGCAGCACCGCCCGCAACCGCAGTCGCCGCGGCAGCCGGTTCCCCCAGCCAATCAACGCATGCCCCAGCACCAGCCCCGCCTGCCCCGCCAGCAGAATCGCCGGAATCTCCACCGACCCATGCGGCAATATCCACCCCATCAAAAACACCAACTGCCCATCGACAATGTAATCCAGCGCCACCGCGCCCAGAATCACGCCGTTGTAGAACAGCATCACAATCGTCCCCAACCCCCACGTCATCCCCAGCCCCAGCGTGAAAAACGCCACCTGCGTATTGTGCGTCATCAACTCCGCCGAAAACCGTCCCCGCGCCTGCGAAATCTTCTTCCCCTGGTCCTCCATCTCCTTCTGCACCCGCTGCGTCGGCGTCTGTTGCCCATGCCCGAATGGCAACAGCGCCCCCTTCGCCGTCGGGTCAATCCGCAGCGCCACCGCGCCAAACAAACACCCCACCAGAAACAGCCCCACGCTCAACACCCCCGCCATCGCGTGCCGCCGCACCGCCGCCGGAAACGCCGCCGTAAACCACTGCCACCACCGCCCCCGGCTCTTCTCTTTCCCGCGTACATAAATCCGCGCATAACTCCGCGCCACCAGCTGTTCCAAGTACCCCCGCAATTCCCGCTCCGCCGTCAAATGCCGAACCTCCGCCAAGTGCGCCGACGTCTGCTGATACAGCCGGTAGAACTGCTCCGTCCGCGCCAGATCCCACGCCGGATCCGGGTCATTCTCCAGATAGTCCAGATCTTTCTCCAGCGCCGTCCACACCGGACGCGCCGTCTCCAGAAATCGCTGCAGGTCCAGGATCATAGCAGCTGCCTCTGCTTTACCTCGTCGTAGAGCGAAAGCACCTTCGCCGCCAGCGCCCCCGGCTCCACCATGTGGAACCGCACGCCATGCGTTCGCAACGACATCTCCAACTCCCGCAGCGCCCGCCACTGCAAATGCCCCGCCAATCCCGCATACAAATCGGCATCCTCCGACGCCAGCACCGGCGCCACTCCGCCCGGCTGCAGCATCACCACATACGGCAAATGCCGCTGGCCCAACAGCGTCGCCGCTTTGTCCAAACTCAACGCCGCCGACGGTTCATCCAGCGCCGTCAACAAAAACAACAACGACCGCTTCGGCACCCGCGTCCGCAGAAACGCCGCCAGCTCAAAGAAGTCCGCCGGCACCGGCTCCGGCTGCGCGTCGAACATCGCCTGCCGGCACGCCGCGTAGTGCGCCTTCCCGTTCCGCGCCCGCAGGAATCGCGACACCTCCCGGTGAAACAGAATCACGCCAAACCGGTCCCCGCGCTGCTCCGCCGCCGTGCCCAACAACAGCGCCACCCGCAAGTATTCATCCAGCGCCGAATGGTCCCCGAACCGCCGCGCCATCAGCCGGCTCACGTCCACCACGGCGTAGATCTCCTGCATCCGCTCTGTCTGAAAAACCTTGGTGATCGGCACCCGCCGCCGCGCCGTCGCCTTCCAGTGAATCTCGTCGTAGCCGTCCCCCGCCGTGTACTCCCGCAGCTTCTCAAACTCCCGCCCCTTGCCCACCTGCCGCATCAGCCGCGCACCCATCTGCCCCCGCACGCGCGCCAGCAAACTCCCATACTTCCCCGCGTCCGGAAACACTTTTACTTCCAATCCCAACGCCAACCCGCGCCCGCACTCCCACAGCCCCAACGGCGACCGCACCGACACATACAACTTCTCCAACGGATACCGCCCACGCTCCCGCGGCGTCATCCGCCACGTCAACGCATACTCCGCCTCGCCCGCCGCCAGCGCCAACCCAATCTCCTCCGCCGCGCACTCAAACGACGGCGGCAACGCCAACCCCGCCATCGCCTTCCCAGCCAACGCCACCGGCTTCCGCAGATGCACCGTCAACCCCGCCTCCCGCGCCTGCGCCATCTGCCCGTCATCGTCGGAAAATGCCGACATCCCCTCCAGCCGCCCGCGCCCGAACCACGCGTCCACACCACACACTACCGCCAACAGAAACAGCCCCAACGCCACCACCGGCAATAACTCCGGCCACACCGCCACGCCGATTCCCAGTGGCGCCGAACAGAGCCCCACGAGCCAAACCAGCGCTGGCGCCGGCCGTATCATGCCGGAACCGGAACACTCGCCAACACGCGCTTCACCGCTTCCTCCACCGTCAATCCCTCCACTTCAAACTCCGGCCGCAGAATCAGCCGGTGCTCCAGCACCGCCGGCGCCATCAGCTTCACGTCATCGGGCGTCACAAAGTCCCGCATCGACATCGCTGCGTTCGCCCGCGCCGCCGCCAGCAACGATTGCGTCGCCCGCGGCCCGGCGCCCACCAGCACGCTCTCCTCCTGCCGCGTCCGCCGCACCACGTCCAGCACATACCCGACAAGCTCTTCCCGCATCCGCACTTGCGCCAACGCCCCACGCAGCGCCCCCAGCCATTCGCCGGAAAGCAGCGCCCGCACCCCGCCCTCGGCCAAACGCTTCTCCGGCGCGTCCCCGGCCAGCATCCGCCGCGCCAGTTCCAACTCCGCCTCCCTCCCGGGTAGCGGCATCCGGATCTTCATCATGAACCGGTCCTTCTGCGCCTCCGCCAGCGGGTAAGTGCCCTCAAACTCAATCGGGTTCTGCGTCGCAAACACCGTGAACCCCGCCGGCAATTTGTACGTATCCCGGTCCATCGTCACCTGCCGCTCCTGCATCGCTTCCAGCAACGCGGACTGCGTCTTCGCCGGCGCGCGGTTGATCTCGTCAGCCAATACATAATCCGCAAAAATCGGCCCCGGCGCAAACGTGAACTCGTTCTTCTGCAGGTTGAAGATGCTCGTGCCCGTGATATCGGCGGGCATCAGGTCGGGCGTAAATTGAATGCGCTGAAAACTCCCGCCCAGCACCACTGCCAGCGTTCGCGCGAGTAGCGTCTTCGCCACACCCGGCACGCCCTCCAGCAGCGCGTGTTGCCCGCACAGGATCGCGATCAGCGCGTGGTCCACCGCCTCGTCCTGCCCAATCACCACCTGGTGAATCTCCGCCCTGACCACCGTCAGCGCCTGATGCATCTGTTCCAAGTTCATGCCGATCCCTTTCGCAGCCGCACGGCCGCCTGCAACGCAACGTATCCCTGCCGCAAATCCTTCAACCCGCGCGCGTGTTCCAACGCCGCGTCCATCTCTTCCGCCCGCCCTTTGTGCCACGACGGTAACAGCGGCCATGCCCGCTTCCATTCGCCCACCAGCGTTTCCAGCAGCTTCCCGCGCGGCACCCGCTGCGCCAACAGCGTGCGCAACGAAGCCGCCGGCTGCGGCGTCATCCCGGCCGACACCGGCTCCCGCGCCGGCATCAGCGAAACCGAGTTCCGCCACACAAACAGCAGCGCCGCGCCCAGCATCAGCGCGATCGCCGGAAACAGCCGGTACCGCCGTAACAACACGCCCACGCCGCCCGATTCCGTCACGCCCAAATGCGACTCATCAAACACCACCGGCAGCCCCGCGCCAAACACCCGCGCCACCAGCTCCGTGTTCCGCTTCTCCTGCAACTCCCCGTTCCGCAACGCTAACCCATCGGCCAAAAACAACACCCGCCCCTTCTCCGCCAACCGGCACCGCTCCCGCTCACCGATCAAACAATTCCACTCCGCCGCTCGCAACTCCACTTTGCCCCGCCCCGCCGAAACAAAGCCCAGCTTCTCCGTCCGCAGTGCCGACTTCCCCCGCGATGGCGCTGCCGCCAGCAATAACGTCCCACCCGCGCTCAACAGCCGCTCCACGTCTTTCGTATCAGAGATCATCAACGGCGACGCGCCCATCGCCACATACAGCGCCCGCTGCGGCCGCGCCTCTTTCCACGGCTCATAGCTCCGCGAAACCGTCACCCCCGCCATCCGCCCCAGCGCCAGATACAGCACCTTCGTCCCCAACGGATCGGACCGCATCGTCGACCACTCCGGGTACACATCGCCCTGCGCCATCGATTGCATCATCCGCGGAATCAGCAGCGCCACAAACCCGGCAATCAGCACGAAGGGAGCCAGCTTACGCATTGCGCCGCATCTCCTCCCACGTCATCCGCAACGCCTGATAACTCTCCGCCCCCGCCGTGCCAAACCCATACCAGACGCCCTCATACTGCCGCAGCCCCGTCCCAAATCCCTCCAGCGCCACCGGCACATCGCGCAGCCGTCGCGCCAGCTCCCGCCCATATTCCATGCCCGTCTTCGCGGGCTGTAAGGTTACCAGCCCCTTCTCCCCCAAATACCGCAACCCCGCCAAATGCAGCGCCCGCATCGCCAGCCGGAAGTCGCCCTCGGCAGCGAACCGGTCGGCCATCCGCAACCACTCGTCTTCCACCAACTGCTCCGCCGAAACGCTCTCATCTTCCAGGTTCACCGCCGGGGCCACCGCCACCGCGGCGGCCGTCGCGGCCTTCTTCTTTTCCTTCCGTCGCGACAGCAGAATCATCACCAGGCACCCGGCGGCGATCACGGCCGCGCCGATCATCGCCCAACGCAACAGCTGCGCGTTCACGCTCCACCTCGGCGCGTTCAAATCCACATTCGGCAGGTCATCGGGAAACATCTTTTTGTAGAAGTCGTAGAGCCACTGGACCCACTTCCCCAGCGCTTGAAACAGCCCACGCAGCCACGCCCCGTTGCCCTTTTCTTCGTCCCCCTTCGGCATCTTCCAGGCGAACTCGGAGTCCCGCAAAACGTCGTCGATCTGCCGATCCAGCGTCACTTTGTCCAACGGCTTCTCCTGCGCCGCCACCGGCCCCGCCGCGCCCAGCAACAACAGCCCCACCATCACGCCCGCGGCCATCCGTCGCAGCGCGCCCCGCAGATCCTCGCCGCCCCGCGCCGCCTGCGCATAAAACGCCCGCACCGCCGCCAGCGCGCCCGCCACCGGCTCCAGCGCCGCGAACGCCAGCAGCATCGTCACCAGCACCGTGCTCAGGTTCATCATCCGCCCGGCCAGTCGTACGATCTCCGTCTGCAATCCGAAGAACGACTTCAACAACATCGGCACCACGATCCACAGCACCAGTAGGTTCACGAACAACAGAATCCAAAGCAGCGTAAGGATCAACAGCGCCATCGAATGCGCCCGCGTATCGGCCCGCCCCAGCCGCCACGCCTCGCCCACAAACCCCCGTTCCCGTTCCAATGCCGACAGTCCCACGTTCCGCAAAAACGCCGCCACCCAAGGGAAGGGAACGATGGCAACGCTCGCCACCATCAGCCCCGGCATTCGCAACGGCTGCCACGCCGCCTGCAGCAGCGCCAACCGCGCCAGCGCGCCCCACCCCGGTGTCGTCACCGCGTCCCCGCGCAGCACCTGCAGGCAGTCCCGGCTGAACACGCCCTGCGCCACATGCTTCGCCACATACAGCCCAGCCAGCAAAAAACTCATGCCCACGATCCGCTCGGCCCCGTAAGCGCTCCGCGTCATCTCCAGCAGGAAATCAATCAGCACCCACGTAAACGGCAGCGTCCCGCACAACCACAGAATCCAGCTCCGCGCGGGTAATTCGCGCAGCAGTCCCGTGGCCTCTTCCAACATCCACACGCCGCCCGGCTTCACTCGTCCACCCCGCGCGACCACGCCGGCGGCGCCTGCTGCAGCACATAGCCCACCGTGTAGTACCAAACGAATGCCGCTGCCAATCCCACCATCGCCGCCGCCGCCCATAGCAGCCACCGCGTCCCCACCGGCGCAGCCTTCGATGCCGTCCGCGCCGATAAACACTGCACGCACAGCAGCCGCCCGTCATGCTCCGTCACGCACTCCCGGCAGTAGAATCGCCGGCACTCGGGACACCGGCTCACCGCCTCCCTCTGCGCGTGCGCCCAACACCGTTGCCGCGCCAGCGTCTCCGTCACGCCTTACTCCCGCGCGTGGCCAAAAGCAGGATCCACCCGGCCAGCCCCGCCACGGCGTGCCACGCCGCCCGGCCCACCGTCTGCTCCTTCATCCACAGCCACTCCAAGTCTTCCGGCCGCGCGCCGCCGCGGTTGACCGCCTCCACAAAGCCCCCCAGCGATTTCACCACCGAATACGCCAAGACGCCTCCGTCCACCAGCGCCAGTACTAGAACCACCAGGCTCACCGTCGTCATCAACAGCCCCGTCGTACGCCACCGCAACGCTGCCATCACCGCCATTACCGCCTCGGCAAACAGCAACATACTGTCGAATCCCAGTCCGGTGTCCATCTTGTTGGCGAAGTAGAACCCGGCCAGCAGCAGCGCGTGCAGCAACATCATGCCGAAGAGAACCTGCAGCAACAGCGGCGCATTCTGCGGGGCCGCCACAACCAACGGCGGCGCGGGCATGTCCACAACCGTCAACCCATCCGGCGCCAGGCGCCCCTGCGAGCCCTCAGTCAACTGGCGCAACTCCGGCAGCACCGCCCGCGCCTGCGCCATCGTCTTCACGGCCTCCAGCGTAATCGTGCTCACCGCCGTGTGCAGCACCAGCCGGCAGCGCGGCCCGCGCGCCAGGTAGGCAATCGCCCAAACGAAAATGATCCCTGGCAGCAGCGCCCACAGCTTCCACGCTCCCGGCGGCGCCAGCACCAGCACCAGCGTGAGGAACGCGGAAATCCCCAGCCAGCACGCCCGCCACATGTTCCACAGCGGATACTCCGTCAGCACAAACGCCTGAATATCGCGCAACCGGAATCGCGCGTAGCGATCGGAAAACCGCGACGAATTCACATACAGCAGCGCGTCGCCCTCGTGCCACAACTCCGCGTACCGCATCGGTCCCCATTGCCGGGGCAACAGCAATCGCCGGTCCGTCACTGGATTACCCTCCGTCCATTGGAAGCGGGAATCACCCAGGCAAAAATCCAAATCAACAACGCCACCTGCAGAACCGCGATCAACACCGTCAGCCACAGCCGCCAGCGGCTCCGCGGGAACACCGGCGATGGCGCGTTCCAGAACTTGAACGCGAAGAACAGCGCGGCTGGCGTCGTCACAATCGGCAGCCAGCACAGCAGCATCGGCAGCGTTACCAGCGCCAGGGCGACGGAATCGTAGTTCACCCGTTCATGCAGCGCCGGCGTCTCCTGCCGCTCAAAACACGTGGGACACATGTGCCCGCCCGCCCCCGCGTCCAGGTCGCACAGCGCACACAGGAATCGCCCGCAGGCGTCGCACGGCGCCACGGCGCGGTTGGCCGCGTGGTTATAACAACTGGCCTCTTCGCCCGTAACAACACGCTCCGGCAGCACCGGCTTCGGTGGCCGCAGCGCCACTGGGAACACTGTAACAGCCACCTCGCGCGAACACATGGGGCAGGGAAGCGGGAACTCCTGGTTCCAGTTCGTGGGCGGGATTCGCGCCGCACAGGCGCCGCAGACGACGTAGCCCATCCATCAGCTCCCGGTCACCACACGCGTATCGCAAATCCGGTCGTGCAGCGCGCGCTTCTCCTCGTCCCAACCGGCCATCATGTAGCCGATGTAGAGCGTGAACGCGCTCAACATGTGCGCGAAGTATCGGCCCACGGCCAGGCTCCACGTCATCGGCCCGCCACGCGCGCGGATCACCTTCAGTCCCACGATCATCTTCCCCGGCGTGGCGCCCTTATTCATCAGGAACCAGGCTTCGTAGTAGGCCGCCGCCGCCAGGCTCAGCACCACCGCCAGCGCCATCGTGCCCACCAGCCACGGCAGGTCCGGGCCCTTCTGCTTATCCATCCGCGCCAGCACGATGAACATCGGAATCTGGAACAGGTAGCCGGCAATCGATGTGATCGTGTTGTCGATCATCCGCGCCACCAGCCGGATCCAGAAACCCGCGAACGGCTTGGCCGCCGCCAACGGCGCCAGCCCCTCCCGAATCCGCTGCAGCACCGTGCCCTTGCACCCGGCGCACACCAGCCCGCGGGCCAGTAAAATCATCTGTTCTTTCGGGAATCGCTGCTTACACTGCTGGCACGGCTCGGTCGGCACCGGTGGCGCCAGCGTGCCCAATGGGGCCCAGTTCTCCATCCCCGCGCGCCACACGAGCGTCGACGCGGTCACCGTGCCCGCCATCGCCAACCGTTGCAGCTCAGCATCCTCTACCGGCCCCGCCTGCTGCCCGTTCACTGCGTAATACCAGCTCATTCGGGAGCCTTTAGTTTACTCCTTTGGCAACACGGGCCGGACGAAATCCGGCGCCGCGTCTCCCCAGATGTGGTGGTGGAACCATTCCAGATTGTGCCGCATCACCGCCCGCATCGACTTCGGCTTCGTGATCCCATGCCCGTAGCCCTTGTAGACAATCAACTCCACCGGCACGCCGCGGTCCTCCAGCCCCTGCCGCAGTTCGTAGGCATTGGCGATCGGCACGCGCCGGTCCAGTTCGCCGTGCTGAATCAGCGTCGGCGTGCGCGCCTTGTGGATGTAGGTCATCGGCGAAGTCTTCTGATAGATCGCCGGATCGTCCGCCGGATCGTCGCCCAAATACTGCATCGTGAACGGCGTGATGTCGGTGTTGTAGTAATACGTCGCCCAATTGGAAATCCCCGCGCCGACCGAGACGGCCGCGAACTTCGTCGAACTCGCCGTCAAAAACGCCGAGATATAGCCGCCCTGACTCCACCCCATCACGCCCACCTTCTTCTCGTCCACCCAGCCCTTGGCGGTCAGATTGTCGACGCCGCTCTCCACATCCCACGCGTCACCCACGCCCAGATTCCGCACATTCAGCTGCCGGAACTTCTCGCCATACCCGGCGCTGCCTCGATAGTTCACGCGCAGGATCACCGCCCCGCGCGCGGCCCAGATGTCGGTGGGATAGTACCGCGCACCGCTCACTTTCTGGGGCGTATCGATCCCCGTTGGCCCGCCGTGAATCACGCACAGCAGCGGATATTTCTTCGACGCATCGAATCCCGCCGGCCGCGTCAACACACCCTCAATCTCCGCGCCATCCCGGCTCTTCCAAGAAATTACTTCGCTCGTGGGCAGCGTCCAGTCCTTCACCTGCGCCGACATGTCCGTCAGCTTCCGCGGCGCCCACTTGCCCGACTCCGTCACAAAAATCTCCCCCACATGCTCCGCCGTGGCGATGGTCAATGCCGCCATCCGCCCATCCTTCGTCAACGAGAAATCCGAACCCGCCGGCCCCGTCGAAACCCGCGTGATCCTACCCGAAGCCACCTCCGCACGGAATACCTGCGCCTGCGTCCGCTGCATACCTGTGAAGTAAATTCCGTCGGCGCGCCAGTCCACAATCGACGGCTGCTCATCAAACGCATCGCTCACCGATCGCACCGCGCCGCCGTCGGACGACACCACCGCGATCCGCGCATTGGCGTGGAAAAACTTCGGATTCCCCATCGCCGAACGGAACGCGATCCACTTCCCATCGGGAGACCACACCGGCCCCGAATCGGGCCCCGGCGTATCGACGATCTTCTTCACCCCATCGCCCGCCAGCGTCAGCACATAGACGTCCGACGTCCCGCTCTGCACCAGGTCCGGGTTCTTCGCCGCGCTGAACGCAATGCGCTGCCCGTCCGGAGCCCACGCGAAAACGCCCACCGAATACGCCTGCCCCTTCGTTCGCTGCGTGCCCGCCACCGGCGCCCGCAGGGCGTCAGCCACCGCCAACGTCCACAGGTGCGAATGCAAATAGTCCCGCCGCACCACTTCAAACTCGCCCAATTGCTTCTTCCGGTCCTCCGGCCGTTTCTCCGTGGCCGTGTACGCAATCTGCGCCCCGTCCGGCGACCATTCAAACCCCTGCACACCGGTTTCCGATTTCGTCAGCGCCACCGCCTCACCGCCGTCCGGCCGCAGCACAAATACCTGCGCCTTCCCGCCTTCTCCCTCCCGGGTAAACGCCAGCCACTTGCCATCGGGCGACCACGCCGCCCCGCTCTCCGATTTCTTCCCGCGCGTCAGTTGCCGCGCCCCGCCCCCGCCCGTCTCCGCCAGCCACAGGTGCGTCACAAACGCGTCCTGCTCCCAATCGGTTTCGCTCACGCTGTAGGCGACGTATTTGCCATCGGGCGAAATCACCGCGCCACGCGCCGTCTTCAGATTCAACAAGTCGTCGATCGTGGGAACACCGGCCACCAGCGTGGCGCAAGCAAGCAGAAGTCCAGGAATCAGTCGC
Source organism: Acidobacteriota bacterium (assembly GCA_947470805.1). Classification (GTDB taxonomy): domain Bacteria; phylum Acidobacteriota; class Terriglobia; order Bryobacterales; family Bryobacteraceae. The sequence goes on from CANIVU010000068.1 coordinate 24,527, forward strand.
ATCTAACCCTACAGTGTAGAGGTATACTGAGCAAAATCGTGTTGACCGCCTATGACTGAGCCGGAAGATATAACTGAACTGTTACACCGCTTCCAGGCCGGCGATGAAGATGCCCAGTCGCAACTCATCAACGCCGTGCACGACGAACTGCGCCAAATCGCCGCCCGCTACATGCGTCGTGAAAAGGGCGACCACACGTTGCAGACCACGGCCCTCGTCAACGAAGCCTACATGAAGCTGGTGAATCTGAAGATCGCCAACTGGCAGGATCGTGCCCACTTCTACGCCGTCGCCGCCCGAGTCATGCGCCGCATCCTGGTCGACCACGCCCGCAAGCACATTGCCGGCAAGCGCGGCGGTGGCATCGACATTCTGCCGCTCAACGAAGGCATCGTTTTCACGCCCGGCCGCAGCAGTCAAATCGTCCAACTCGATGAAGCGCTCTCCCGCCTCAATGAGACCGACGAGCGAGCAGCGAAGGTCATCGAGCTCCGCTTCTTCGGCGGCCTATCGGTTGAAGAGTGCGCCGAGGTGATGTCGATCTCCCCGCGCACGGTCAAGCGCGAATGGATGTTCGCCCGCGCGTGGCTCCGCACCGAATTCGGTCTTGGACCCGAAGAAAATGCGGCTCCCGTTTAGACCCAGACTAACCCTCTCGCAGCAATTGCCCCAACCGCCGCGCCTGCCCGCCCAACACTGAAGGTGAATTCGGCCTTCTGATGGATCTCCTCGAATGAAGTTCTACGTCCTCCTCCTCGCCGCCGCCCAACTCTCGGTCAACTTTTCTAGAGATTCCGACCGTATCGATGATTACATGGTCGAAGGCCGCTACAACGAAGCCATCACTCTTATCAACGCTTTGCTGCGCCCCGTGGACTCCTCGAACCAGAAATACGAAATCGCCCCCCTCCTCGTAAAGTCTGCCACCCTCGCCGTGGAAATCGGACGCCTCGATGAAGCCGAGCGAGAACTCCTCGCCGCCGCCGCCGTCGCCGCCCGCGAACAATCCCCGAACCGCTCCGCCGCCATCGCCCGCGAACGCGCCGCCCTCCTTCTCGCCAAGGGCGATTTCCCGCAAGCCCGCCTGACTGCCCACAACGCCGTCAACCTCTCCCGCCAATTCGGCTACTTCAAAATTCGCATCGCCTACGCGCAAAGCCTGGAAGCCCTCGCCGCCCTGGAATTGAACGATACCGAAGCCGCCGCCAAGCTCGCGCAAGAAGCCCTCAAAGCAATCCCAAAGCGAGCAGCCAAACAGACCTTCTTCGCGCCCCGCATCCTCTACGCCGCCGCCCGTGTCGCTTCCCGCCAGGGCGATCACGCCACCGCCGAGGCCCACTGCCGGCGTGGCCTCGCCATGCACCCTGCCGCGCGCGACGCCGTTCTTGGCCACCTCGCCCTCGCCGAAACACTCCTCGCCGCCGGCAACCGAGAATCCGGCCGCCAAGCCGCGGAAACCAGCCTCCGCCTCACCCGCGAACTCTGCGGCGATCAACACCCGGACGCCGCCCGCGCCCGCCGCCTCCTCGCCCAACCCTAAAGCAAAAAGTCCAACGCCTTCCCATCCGCCACCCGGAACGGCCGCCCGATATTGCTCACATACTCCTTCCGCGAATCGATCCCCAGCTTCGCGAAAATCGTCGCCGCCAGGTCCGGAATCTCCACAGGCTTCTCCTTCACATACATCCCATCCGCATCGCTTGCTCCCCACACCAATCCGCCCGGCACGCCGCCCCCCGCCAGCACCAGCGAATAACAGTTCGGCCAATGGTCCCGCCCCGCGTTCACGTTGATCTCCGCCGTCCGCCCAAACTCCCCACTCACAATCACCAGCGTCGAATCCAACATCCCCCTCTCGCCCAAATCATCCAGCAACGTCGCAAACGCCTTATCCAGCTCCGGCAAAAAGTCATTCGCCAGCGTCGGAAAAATATTGCCATGGTGGTCCCACGCGTTATCTCCGCGCGCCACCGTCACAAACCGCACACCAGCCTCCACCAGTCGCCGCGCCAGCAAACACCCCTGCCCCATGCTCGTCCGCCCATACCGCTCCCGTAACTTCTCCGGCTCCTGCCCCACATCAAACGCCTTCTTCGCCAGCGGCGATTTCATCAGGTCAAACGCCGACTGGTAATACGCATCCAGCGTCTCAAACGTATCGGTCGTGTCGTACCGCCGGATCTTCTCATCCACCAGCGCCTGCAGCCCGCGCCGCCGCTCCACGCGCGCCCAGTCCACACCCATCGGCAGGTCCATGTCGCGCACCGCATACTTGGCGACATTCACCTCCCCCGCCGAAAACGGATTAAACCGCGGCCCCAGGAATCCGGCCCGCGCATTGTTCCCTCGCGGCTGCGGCACGAACACATACCCCGGCAACTCATTCCGTGGCCCCAGCTCTTTCATCACAACGGACCCAATCGCCGGCGCCAGCACCGTTGGCAAAGCATCGTGCCCACTCAGCCACAACGTCTGCGCCGCCCCGTGCGCCGATTGCTTATGCGTCATCGACCGAATGACGGTGTACTTGTCCGCCCGCTTCGCCGTCAACGGCAAATGTTCGCAAACCTGCAGTCCGGCGACGTTCGTCGATATCGCCTTGAACGGCCCGCGATACTTCGCCTCCCCATTCAACTTCATGTCGAACGTATCCAAATGGCTCAGCCCGCCCGCCAAAAACAGATGAATGATCGAAAGGTCGCGCGAAGGCGCCGCCGCCCGCAGCCGCAGCACATCGCTCCAACTCAGCGACCCCAACGCCGCAATCGACCCCATCCGCAAATACGATCGCCTGTCCATCATGTCAGTGGTTGTACAGAAATTCTTTCGAGTTCAAAATCGCCCACAGCGCGTCCTGTAACACCGCCCGCCGCTCCCCGCCCGCCAATGCCCCTTCCAAGGCCGCCCGCTCGGCCGCCGTCGGGAACCGCGTCAACGTGCGCAAAAACACCGAATCCACCACATCCCCCGTCATCCATTGCGAAATCACATTCCCATCAAAAGCCAGCTTCTTCTGAATCGTCTCGCCGCTGATCAGATGCATCGTCTGTGCAATATCCGGCTGCGCGTCCCGTTCGCAAATAATATCCCGGTTCAACCGCCCAAACGTCGACAGCATATAGTTCGCCCCCGCGTACACCTGCATCGCCCGCGTCCCCGGCGGATACCCCGCGAACTTGTCCGGTACCCCGGTCACCTGCGCGATCGCATCGGTCAACGTCTCCGCCCCCAGCCGCCGCATCCCGAATCGCGAGTAGTTCAAAACGTCCCCCCGATTCGTCTCGTTCGGCTCAGCACTCAACTGATACGTCCGCGACAGCAGAATCGTCCGCACCAGTCGCCGTATATCGAACTTGTTCCTAATAAAATCCGCCGCCAGCGCGTCCAACAGCGCCGGATTCGTCGGCGGATTCGTCACCCGGAAATCGTCCACTTCCTCCACCAGCCCGCGCCCCAGATACTGCTTCCAAACCCGGTTCACAAACGCCCGCGCGAAGAACGGATTGTCCGCCCGCGTCATCCACCGCGCCAGCGCCTCCCGAATATCCTTGTCCTGTTCATCGGGCTCCAACCCGCCGTCCAGATACTTCGGCGTCACCGCCTTCTTCGTCTTCGGATGCGTGACGACGCCCTCTTCGTTGTAGACCGTCGCGTTCTCATCGTTCTCGTAAACCTCCTTCACGCCCACCCGCGCAAAGAACGCCGCGAACCCGTAAAAATCGTCCTGCGTCCACTTCTCCCACGGATGGTTGTGGCACTTTGCGCACTCAATGCGCACGCCCAAAAAGATCTGCGAAATGTTGGTCGCATGGTCGGCCGCGTTCGAGTCAAACGAGATGTTGTAGAACGACGACGGCCCCTTCCCAAACAGGTGCGTCCCCTGGCTCAGCACCAGCCCCGTCACCAACTTGTCGTAGGGCGTATTCTCCGCGAACGCCTTCCGCAGCCACTCGTACACAATCCGTCCGCCCTTCGGTCCCGCCTCGCGGGTCCCGGCCCGCGTCAACTCGGCCATCTTCAACGCCCACACCTCGGCGAATTCCGGCTGCGCCAGCAACCGGTCCACCACCGCCGTCCGCTTATTCGCCTCCTTCGACGCCAAAAACGCCCGCGCTTCCTCCTCCGTCGGCAACTTCCCCACGACGTCCAAATACACCCGCCGCAAAAACTCGGAATCCCCGCTAACGGCCGAAGGCCGGATATTCAACTTCTGCAACTTCGCAAACACATGCTCGTCAATGAAGTTGTTCCGCGGCACGCGAACATACGCCGAGTCCGCCCGCGACCCCGCCACCAAAATTCGCGCCGCCACCGCCTTCCCCATCGTCCGCACCATCACCGCCGTCTCGCCCGTCTGCAACGCCCGCGCCTGCCCGTTCTTCCCCACCTGCACCACGTCCGGATTGTTTGACGAATACTGCACCAACTGCGTCACATCGCGCACCGACCCATCAGAGTAATACCCCACCGCCACCAACTGCTGCGTCGCGTCTTTCCCCACCAGAATCTGCTCCTGCGGATACACCCGCAGCTCGGTCATCCGCGGCGCCCCGCCCGCATCATACGGCGCGCCCTCGCGAATCCACTCGGCAATCGTCCGATACTCCAAGGAATCCGCCGCAAACCGGAACCCACCCCCATGCCCAACAGCCGCGGTGGCTTTCAACAACACCAAACTCTTCTCCGCCGCCCCCTTATCAATCCGCTTCGAAATCGCCTCAAAATCCAACGCCGGCTCATACCCAAACAGCGACAGCTTGAACCCCCGCTGCCCGCGAATCGACCCGTGACAATTCGCCCCCGAACATCCACCCATCGTAAAAATCGGCGCCACGTCGTTCACAAAGCTCTTCTTCAAAACGGCCCCCGACGCCCGCACCGTCACCGGCACCGTCGTCAACCCTGCCCCGCACTTCGCCGTCAACCAAGTCGAACCCTTCGCCTTCGCGACAACCCGCCCCCCAATCCACTCCGCGATGCCCCCATCGGCCACCGTCACCGCGCACCCCACTCCATCGACAACCACCGTCTGCCCCGCGCCCACGCCAAACAGCGTCACCGACGGCGGATACACCGCCGGCGCCGCGCCCACGCAAACCGCCATCAACCCAACAGCGAACTTCATCTCTTCCCCTCCACACGAACCGGCGCCGACCGCCCCAACACGCGATCCCCAACCCTCCCATTCAACACAATCTCCCCAGCCTTCGTAAATACCACCTCCGCCCGCGTCACCCCGGCCGCCACCACCACCGGCGCCACGCCGTCTCCTTCAATCACCAGATCCCCACCCCCGTCATCCAACCGCGTCAAAATCACAGTCAACTTCCCCAGCCCCGCCCGCTCCGGCGTCTGAAACACCACCCCCGGCAAATCGGCCACAGTAGCCAGCAACGCCGGCTCCTCCGCATCTCCAGCCACCCGAATCCGCGACTTCCAATACCGTGCCCGCGCCTCGCGCTCCACCGTCCGCCCCGCCATCACGCCGCGCGCCCGAAACACCACCCGGCTCAAGTCCAACGACGCATCCCCCGCCACCGTAAACAACACCGCCACGTTCGTCCCGTCCAGGTAGTGGATCTCCCCACAAGTCCCCGTGTACGAAGTATTCTTCGGCTCGGCAATCATCCGCGGCGCCGTCACCCCGGCCGGCAACCCCTCCGCCCAAATCTCCACCGGCGTGTTCCAACCCTCCAGCCGGCGCACCCGCACGTTCACCACATTCTCCCGCCCCCGATAGAGCGTCGTGTGCGCACCCACAATCCGCACCGCGAAGTCCGGCTCCGCTTTCTTCAACGTCAGCCGGTACAAAAACGTGGCATCCCCTCGGAACTGCGAATCCCGAATGGCGACGGTATATCGCCCGGCCCGCGGCAACCGCAACGCCAGGTGCGGATCCAGATTCGCCGGCTCCTTCCCCGTGTTCGTCGTCGGTTCGTCCTGCCACGCGATGCGCTTCCCCGCATCGTCATAAACCGCCACTAGCGGGTCCAACAGAAATCCCAGGTTCATCGACTCGACAGCCAACACCACATCCTCCGGCCCGTCCACGCGAATCGAAAAGTAGTCCGCCGCCCGGTCCGTGTCGATCACCCCATTCACCACCGTCCCCAACTCCACCGCCACCGGATCGGCCCGCTTCCGCGCCGTCCCCGGCGCCACCGTCAACTCCCGCATCCCGGAAACCACAAACGGCACCGGCAACGTCGCCCCGCCCACATGAAGCAACGAAGCCCCCAACGGCGTGTCGCCGGGGATCGCCATCGAAATCCGCGCCCGCCCAAACCCAGTCGACAAAACCTTCCCCCGCGCCAACCCCGCCCCCAGCGTCACCTCGGCCACCCCGTCCAGGTTCACGCCCTGCAGATCAAACTCCACCGTCCGCCCGCGCTCCCCGCCCCCCGGCAGCGCCAAATCCACATGCGGCATCGCCCCCGCCAGCAAGCGATAATCCGCCGTCTCCGACCCCGTCTCCCCCGATCCATACACCCGCAAAAAATACTCCCCCGCCTCCGAGAACTTGTACACAATGTGCGGGTCCTTGAACGCGTAGTAATCGTCGGAATATTCCAACCGCCGCCCCTCGGCATCCAGAATCTCCATCACCCCATCGAGCGACGACCCGTTCCGCGTCGCCAGCAAATCGAAAGTGAGCGTCTGCCCCGCCGCCGCCGAAAACCGGTAGTAGTCGTAATCACCCGCCGTCACCACGCCGTTCACCAGCGCCGGCATCGCCAACCGTGTGGCCTTCTCAAAATCCCCATTCGGCTCTTTTTCAAAACTCTCCGCCCGGTCGGAAATGTCCAGCCAAGTCAACGTCGACCCCTGCGCCGCCATCACCCGCAAGTCCCGCCGGCCCGGCTCCGCGCCCCCCTCCGCCCGCACCCGCAGCTTCGCCCGGTAGGCCGACGCTTCCACCACCTCCGCCACCACGCCCCGCCCCGACACCGTCGCCCCGCGCAACCCCTGTAAATTTCGTCCGCGAACCTGCAGTTCCACCGCGCTCCCGCGTTGCAATCCTCTAGGGAAAACCCCGGTAATTTGCGGTTCCAACGGCGGCGGCTCAGACGCGCCAAACGCAGAGAACAAAGCGGAAAACAGGATTAGCAGCAGTCGCATCAGTCCAACTCAGACGAACTATATCATCTGCTTTTCCTATGTCCCTCAGAATAATCCTTCTTCACGTGGAAGCCTGGAACAGCCGAAGATTCCATCGAGGGCAGTTGGTTGTCATTACGCAGTCTTATCTTTGTATTCGGTATCAGCGTTTCGTCGCTTCTCCCGGCGGCCTCAGCCGATGCGGTGGCAGCGAAACTAACCACTGGGTTTCTCTCACAGGAATCCCCTGGTCACTTTTGGGCCATGGCCACGTCCTACCGGGCTTCATTCGGTCCCGATGGCATTCAACTCGTCCGTCATGGCCACCGCGCCGCCATCCGCTTTCCCGGCGCCCGTCTGCAGTGGCGCGCCGAAGGGGATCCGCTCGCAAGTGTGAACTTCCTCGGTGCCACCCCTCGGTCAATAGCTGGGTCCACCGCCATTCGCGCCGCCAGCGCCTACCCCGGTGTCGATATCGTCCTCCGCATGCAGGACGGCCGTCTGAAATCAGAGTTCCAACTGGAGGCCGGTGCCGATCCCTCCTCGGCCGCCTACTGTGTCGATGGCGCTCAAGTCCAGCTAGGCCCCCAAGGGGAGTCCCTGTCGTTCGACGCGGGCGCTGACTGGCGCTGGACCGAAGAGGGTCTTCTCTCCTGGCAACACCGTCCCGACGGCAGTCGCCTTCCAGTCGCCTCCTCGTTCACCCTCCACGGCTCCTGCGTCGGCTTCCAACTCGCCGCCATCGATCCCACCCTCCCGCTCACTATCGATCCTGATCTCGTCTTCAGCTCCTACCTCGGCGGGGGCCTCTTTGACGCCATCACCGCCATCGCCACCGATGCGCAGGGAAATACCTATATCGGCGGCTGGACGGAGTCCTCGGACTTTCCCGTCATTAGCGGTTATCAGGCCACCGCGTCCGGCCGTATCGATGGTTTCGTCGCCAAGATCAATTCCACCGGCCAGCTGCAGTTCTCCACGTACCTCGGTGGTTCGGCTGAAGATCGAGTCCTGGCGCTTGCCGTCAGCAGCGCGGGCGTCGTCACCGTTGCCGGACATACTTCCTCTTCCAACTTTCCCACCGCCGCCCCCGCGTATGCCTCCCTGGCTGGCGGTCGCGATGCCTTTGTCTCCCGCCTGAACGCAGCCGGCAACGCTTTGCTGTTCAGTACCTACCTCGGTGGCGCCGGTAACGACGCCGCGCTCGGCATCGCCGTCGATCCGGGCGGCACAGTCGTCGTTGTTGGAGAAACCGCCTCCACGAATTTCCCCACACAAAGTGCCTACAGCCCAACCAACGCCGGCGGTGTCGATGGCTTCCTCACCCGCTTCTCCTCCTCGGGCTCCTTCCTCTCCAGTACCTTCTGGGGCGGCGCTGGCGACGACCGAATCCGCGCCGTCGCCGCCAGCCCCGATGGAAACTTGCACATCACCGGCGCCACCGCATCCTCTAACCTGCCCACCGTCAATGCTATCTACCCTTCACTCCGCGGGTCGATGGATGCGTTCTATACCCGCTTCAATTCGGTTGCCAGCGGTCTCGCCGTATCCACCTACCTGGGCGGTTCCGGCGGTAGCTCACTCAATGAGGAAAGCGGTTACGGCATCGCCATCGATACGCAGGGCCGCGCCTGGATCGCCGGCGTGACGCCATCCGCCGATTTCCCGGGCGTCTCCGGCGGCTACCAGTCCACCTATGGCGGTGGCGTCTCCGATGCCTTTGTCGCTGTCTTCTCTCTCGGTGCCGCCCTGGATTGGGCCACCTATATCGGTGGAACTGGGCTCGATGCCGCAACTTCCATCGCCGCCGGCTCCGGCTTTGTCGGGCTCTCCGGCTACACTACCTCCACGAACCTGCCGCTCTCGAGCGCCATGCAGACCGCCCGGGCCGGGGAATATGACGCCTTCTGGGCCGCTTTCCCCACCACGTCATCCACCCCGCTTTTTATCAGTTACCTCGGTGGTGCCGGTTCGGACAGCGCGGCCGCCGCGGCCGCCAGCGGCAGTTCACTCACCATCGCGGGCACTACGCTTTCCTCCAACTTTCCCCTCGTCTCACCCGCACAGGCTGCCAACCCCGGCTCCTACGGCGGCTTCGCCTCCCGCATCCGTTTCGGCCCCGGCCCCATCACCGTAACCCCCTCCTCCGGCTCGACTCTCACCCAAACATTTCAATTCACCGTCTCCCACGCCAACGGCAGCGCCGCCATCGCCAACGCTGAGGTCCTCTTCAACGCCACCTATTCGTTCGTCAATGGCTGTTACTACTCTCTCGATCGAGCCAGCAACACCCTCCGCCTCTTCCAGGACGCCGGTAATACCTGGCTCTCCGCCGTCATCGGCTCCGGTACCATCCTGACCAACGGCGCCTGCTCAACCGCCGCCAGTGCCGTCACCGTATCCACCACCGCCAGCGCCATGGTGTTCGCCTTCCCCGTCACCTTCTCCACCTCCTTCACTGGCGTCAAAAACATCTACGCCAACGCTACCGATACCGCGGGCCTCGGCGCCGGCTGGCCCCAGATCGCCACCTGGTCCGCCGTGGCGCCAGTCGCTCCCACCGTTGCCACTCCCACTCCATCGGCGGGTACCGGCCTCTCCCAGTCGTTCTCTTTCTCGTTCAATGACGGCAATGGAGCCGCCGACATTTCCACAATCTACATCCTCATCAACAGCGGTCTCAGCGTTCCCAACAGTTGCTACATGGTCTTCAACCGCGGCGCAAATACCCTTTCGCTCTTCCGTGATTCCGATTCGGCCATGTTGCCCGTCACTCCCGGCGCAAACACGACGGTCGAAAACACCAGTTGCTCCATCGCCGGCGCCGGCCTTAGCGTTACTGCCGCCGGAAACCAACTCACCCTCGTTGTTCCCATCACCTTTCAACCGACGTTCTATGGCACGAGGGTGATTTTTTCCTCCGTCACCGATGCCGGCAATCTGTCCTCCGGCTGGCAGGCCGTCGGTACCTGGATTCCCACGCCCAACTACGCCCCCACCGTCACCTCGGTCTCCCCTGCCTCCGGCGGGGGCGGCAGCCAACTCTTCACCGTCACGTTCAACGATGCCAATGGCTTCGCCGACATTGCCACCGCCGCCTTCCTGGTGCAAACCAGTGTGACCACCCAGGGTGCCTGCTACGTTACATACTCCCGCACCGCCAATGCGCTCAGCCTCTTCCGCGATTCCGATTCCACGTTCCTCCCGGTCACTCCCGGCACCGCTACCACCGTGGAAAATGCCAATTGTTCCCTCTCCGGAGCCGGCATGTCGATTTCCGGTAACGGATCCCAACTCACATTCGTTCTCCCCATCTCCTTCAAGCCGTCCTTCGCCGGGACTCGCAATATCTACGCCGCCGTCACCGACATGGGCGGCGTTGCCAGCGGCTGGCAAACTATCGGTTCCTGGACTCCTACTCCCATCTACGCTCCCTCCGTGGTTTCTGCCACTCCCGCCTCCGGTGGCGGCGGTACGCAGGCCTTTACCATCACCCTCAGCGATGGCAACGGCTTCAACGACATCGCCTCGGCTGGCTTTCTCTGGCAATCCACCGTCAATACGCTCAACGCCTGCTACATCACCTATTCCCGCGCTACCAATACGCTCAGCCTCTTCCGTGATGCTGATTCGGCGTTCCTCCCCATCACCCCGGGAGCCGCCACTACCGTCGAAAACGCCAATTGCTCCCTATCAGGCACGGGCCTGTCGGTCTCCGGCGTCGGCGCTCAACTCACTTTCGTGCTGCCGCTGACGTTCAAGTCCGGTTTCACGGGCACGCGCAACATCTATGCCTCCGTCACCGACATCGGCGGACTCGCCAGCGGTTGGCAGGCCATCGGCGCCTGGAACCCGTTCCCCGTCTACGCCCCCACGGTCGCCGCACTCTCTCCCTCCTCCGGCACCGGCGTCAGCCAGGCCTTCAACTTCCAATTCACCGACGGAAACGGCAACGCCGATATCGCCACCCTCACATTTCTCTTTAACGCCGCTCCCAATCCCGCCACCGGTTGCTACATCACCTTTTCCCGCTCGGCCAACACTCTTTCGCTCTACAACCCGGCCGACTCCACCTGGAGCTCACTCACCCCAGGCAGCGCCACCACCATTCAGAACAACTACTGTTCTATCCCCGGCGCAACCGTCTCTTCCGCCGCCAGCGGAGATAGCTACTACTTCAACCTCCCCATTACCTTCAAAGCCCCCAGCTTCGGGCCCCTCACCGTCTTCACCATCGCCACCGATCAGTCGGGCTCATCGTCCGGTTGGATCGCCGCCGGTACCTGGACAGCCGCCGGCGCCGCGCCCCCAGCCATCACTTCGCTCACTCCCAACACAGGCACCGCAACCGCGCAAACGTTCACCGCCACCGTCACCGATCCCAATGGCAGCTCCGACATCGCCACCGTCCAATTTCTCATTAACCCCACAACCTCCAACGCCAATGGCTGCTATCTCTCCTATAGCCGCGCCGCCAATACCGTTTCGCTATTCCGTGATTCCGACGCCTCCTGGCTGCCCGTCACAGTCGGTACCTCCACCACCGTCGCCAACGACTTCTGCACCCTTTCCGGATCCGGGCTCACCGTCACCCCTCTCGGCAACACCCTCACCATCGCCTTCCCGCTCACCTTCAAACCCACCTTCACCGGCGCTAAAAACACCTATCTCTCGGCCACCGATGCGGGTGGTCTCACTACCGGCTGGGTGCCCGTCGGCAGTTGGACTCTCACCGCACCCACCGCGCCAACCCTCGTCTCCCTCTCCCCTTCCTCCGGTTCCGCTAGCTCCCAAACCTTTACCCTCGTAATGGGTGACGCCAACGGCTTTGCCGACATCTCCGGCGCACTCCTACTGGTCAATGCAGCTCTGAACGGCCTGGGTGGCTGTTTCATCGCCTACGATCGCCCAACGAACGTCTTTTTCCTCTACCGGGATTCCGACAACGCCTGGATCGCCGCCTATCCCGGCTCGGGAAACGATGTAGCCAATGCCCAATGCACGATCAATACCGCCAACCTGGCTACCTCCGTTTCCGGCAACACGCTAACGATCACTCTGCCTCTCACCTTTAGCGGTTCGTTTACCGGCCTCAAGAATTTCTTCGCCAACGTCTCCGATGTAGGTGGGCTCTCCTCCGGTTGGGTCACCGGCGGCACCTGGAATCCCGGCACTCCCGCCGCTCCCACCGTCACCTCGCTCACCCCCTCCTCCGGCACCGGATTAACGCAAACCTTCACCATCACCCTCACCGACATCAACGGCGTTGCCGATATCGCCAGCGCCCAGTTCGTCATCAACCCTACGCTCAACGTGCTCAACTCCTGCTACATCTCCTTTAACCGCGCGGCCAACGCCTTCTATCTCTACAGGGATTCGGTCAACGTCTGGCAACTCGTCTACCCCGGAACCAACACCGGAGCCGCCAATAGCAACTGCGCCCTCGCCGGCACCGGCCTCACCGTAACCGCCTCGGGCAACTCGTTGGCCATCACCCTGCCGCTCACCTTCAGCTCTTCCTACACCGGCGCCAACAACTTCTACGTCTACGTCGCCGATACCGGCGGCCTGAATTCCGGTTGGATCACCGCCGGCACCTGGAGCACCGGCCAAGTCTCTCCCCCCTCCGTCACATCCGTCACGCCCAACGCCGGCTCCGGCCCATCGCAAACCTTCTCCGTCATACTCTCCGACACCAACGGCAACGCCGACATCGCCAGCGCTCTCCTGCTCGTAAACAGCACGCTCAACGGCCAGAATGCCTGCTTCATCTCCTACAACCGCGCCGCCAACGCCTTCTATCTCTTCCGTGATTCCGACAACGCCTGGCAACTCATCTATCCCGGCTCCTCCGGCTCGGTTACCAATGGGTTCTGCACCATCACCGGCGCCGCCCTCTCCTCGGCCGCCTCCGGCAACACGCTGACTCTGAACCTCCCCCTTACATTCAGTTCCAATTTCACCGGCGCCAAAAACTTCTACGCCTACGCCGCCGATGCCGGCGGCCTCAACTCCGGCTGGATCACCGCCGGCACCTGGAACCCCTCGGCGACCAGTCCCCCCGCCGTCACCTCCATCACTCCCTCCTCCGGCGCTGGCAGCTCCCAGACCTTCACACTCACCCTCTCCGACGCCAATGGCAACGCCGATATCGCCAGCGCCCTCGTCCTTTTCAACAGCACACTCAATGGCAATGGCGCCTGCTTCATCTCCTACAACCGTTCGGTAAACACCTTCTACCTCCTCCGCGATTCCGATGGCGTCTGGCAACCCATCACTCCCGGAACCGCCACCTCAGTCACCAATACCAACTGCACCCTCTCCGGCGCCGCGCTCGCCGTCGCCGCCTCCGGAAACAACCTGACTCTTGCGCTCCCCATCTCCTTCAAGCCCGTCTTCGCCGGCGCGAAGAACGTCTACGTCTCCGTCACCGATGCCGGCGGACTCACCAGCGGCGTTGTCACTGCGGGAACCTGGACCGCCAATTAACGAAAAAGCTGCCGGAATAAGATGCGAAAATAGAAGGCTGTGCGCCCGCTCGCGGACGCACCACCACCTTCATGTTTTTCATCCTCCTCCAGTTCCTCCTCCTCACCGCCACCTCCGCCGGCTGGGCCGCTATCCTGAAACGGATACTCAAAATCGAATCTCCCTGGTCTCTCTCCCTCTCCACCCTCCTCTTCGGCGCCGGCTTCGCCGTCCAGATCCTCCTCCTCCAAAATCTCGTCTACTGCAATATCCCCGTCCAAACCGCCTTCGCCCTCCCCGCCGCCATCGGCTTCTACGGCCTCTATCTCCTGGTCCGCAATCTCCCGCCGCTCTCCCCCTCCGACCGCAATCGTGCCGCCGCCGTCCTCGCCGCCGTCTTCTTCATCCAGGTCTTCTCCGCCCTCGTCGAATCCCCCAGCTTCTTCTACGGTAAGGGCCACACCGACCAGTTCAATTACACCGTCCTCTCCCAGTTCATCCTCACCCAGCCCTTCCACTCCACCTCCGCCGACATTCATCTCCAACCCTGGCTCACTCGCACCTACGAGTTCAAGGAATGGCGCATCGGTCAGGCCGTCGCGCAGGCCTACGCCGCCTCCCTCAGCTTCTCCAATGCCAAGGAAGCCTACGCCGGCATCTCCGCCTTCTGCCTCGCCCTCCTCGCCCTGGTCACCTATAGCCTCGCCCGCGCCCTCGCCATCCCCGCCAACCTCTCCGTCACCGCCGCTCTCTGGACCGGCCTCGCCCCCGCTCTCACCCGCTACCACCTCGAAGGCTTCCTCTCCCAATCGGTCAGCCTCTTCGTCCTCCCCTTCCTCGGCCTCTGGGCCCGCACCACCACCCGCAAACCCGGCTACGCCATCGCCCTCCCCGCCATCGCCCTCGCCTATCTCCTCGTCTGCTACGTCGAACTCCTCCCCATTGGCCTGTTCGCCTTCGGCGCCCTCGCCGTCTACCTCCTCAACCGCGACGGCGTCCGCCGCTTCGCCCCCTCCATCGCCGCCGTCCTCCTCTCCCTTCTCCTGGTCCCCTACGCCGTCGTCTCCTCCTACAAATTCCTCATCGTTCAACTCGAACGCGCCGGCCAACGCCACCAGTCCCTCGAAGCGCAAGCCGGCCTCGCTGGCACCATCCCCGGCTGGATCCAGGGCCTCGCCGATTTCCCCTTCCTCGCCTACCCCCTCCAACTCCTCACCGCCCTCGCCATCACCGGCCTCGCCGGCTTCGCCATCTACAAATCCTCCCGCCGCAACGGCGCCTTCCTCTCCGCCCTCCTCGCCCCGCCCGTGCTGATCCTGGCCTACCTCTTCCTCCAGTCCCCCCTCGCCAAGTACCCCTTCTCCAAAATCCAGGACAGCTACGTCTACCTCTGGATCCTCCTCCCCGTCGCCGGCCTCTCCCGCCTCCGCCAGCCCCAACCCGCCCTCATCTTCCCGGCCGTGCTCACCCTCTTCGCCGCCCTCGGCTCCTATAACCACCACCTCCCCATCCTCCAGCACGCCGGCATCCTCCAAACCCTCCAGTCCAAGGAGACCGTCGCCTCCATCAACTACGCCGAATCCCACCGCGGCCAAACCTACCTCGTCAACCACGCCGACCCCTACGCCGCCGGCTGGCTCGCCTATCACGTCCGCGACAGCAAGGCCTACCTCACCCCGCCCCGCCTCGCCGATTTCTCCCTCAACAAAGCTGCCTACGAATTCACCAAGGTCCCCGACTACCTCCCCGGCATGATCCTCCTCTCCCAGACCGGCGTCCACAGCCAGGAGGCCTCCGGCGGCCTCCCCACCCTCGACGTCTCCAACCCCCAAGGCGAAGAGCGCGACACCGCCGACGTCTGGTACTGGCTCGCCGACACCCTCGATATCGATATCAACCGTTGGGACAACGACCCTCGCCCCGTCGAATACAAGTTCAAGGTCCGCGTCGATCCCGGCCCATCCAACCCCTCCGCCTACCGCAAGATGCGCATGACCAACAGCCGCACCGGCATCTCATCGATCATCGAAACCAACGGCGGCCAAACCCCGGTCATCCCCCTCATCCTCGCCCCCGGCCGCAATGCCTTCTTCTTCGAACTGCTCGAACCTACCCAACCCACCGTCAATCTACCCCATGACGGCCGGAAACTCATGGTGCGTCTGGTCAACCCCGCCGTCTCCGACCCGCGCCCCATCGAAAAGCCCGACCCCGCCCTCCTCCGCGCCATCGCCAACGGCGTCCCCGCCACCCCGCAAATCGCCGCCTCGAACCCCCAGGGCGAAGACAAGTCCGACATCACCTCCTGGTTCTGGGTCGCCCAGAACATGGATCTCCAGATCCGCCGTACCGATTCCGACCCGGCCGACCACATCTACCAACTCAACTTCCGCGCCGCCGCCGGCTTCGCCAACCCCGACCCCACCCGCACCATCCGTCTCACCCACGCCGAAACCGGCACCGAGACGATCCTGAAGCTAACCACCCCCGCCCTGCTCAGCGCCACCCTCAACCTGAAGCCCGGCGTCAACAACGTCAAACTCGAACTCGTCAACGCGCCCCCGCAAACCGTCAAGGCGCCCGGCGACCCCCGTGTTCACATGCTCCGCGTCGAAGAGTTCGGCCTCCGCTACCTCCGAGCCAATAACTGAGCCCAGGGCACCCCGCCGGGGGACATGGCGGGCAAAAACCCCAATAAAACCACCCCAGTCCGACTCAGCAGACGTGTCCCCCAAAGACGCGCTACCGCCCGCGGAACGCCATAGCCCTACAGCCCAAATCCGCTAGCCAGCGCGTCATTCCGGAACATCTTCACCGTGTCCAGCGAATACTCGCCCAGATCCTTCCCGATCAACGGCAGCTTGTTCAAAATGTCCGACGTCACCGTAATAATGTGGCACCCGATCTCGCTCGCCTGCACGATATTCAGCAGCTCCCGCGGGCTCGCCCAGATCAGTTCCAACTGCGGATACGGCCGCATAATCTCCAGCGCCTCGCGCATCATCGGCAACGGGTCCACCCCGGTATCAGCAATCCGCCCCGCGAAAACACTAATATTCGCCGCCGGTCCGTGGGCCAGCGCCGCCGTAATCTCCCGCACCTGCGCCAAAGTCATCAACGCCGTCACATTCTGCTTCACACCCCGCCCGGCCAGCCGCTCCACCAACGGCGCAGCGCTCTCCCCGCGCGTATTCGTCACCGGAATCTTGACGTAGACATTCTCGCCCCACGTCGCAATCCGCTCGGCCTGCCGTTCCATCTCGTCAAACTCATCGGCAAACACTTCAAACGAAATCGGCCGGTCCGGAATCGCCGTCAGGATATCGCGCGCAAACGCCTCATAATCCGTAATGCCCGCCTTCCGCATCAACGTCGGGTTCGTCGTGAACCCCTGAATCTGCGGGTTGGCATACAGCTTCAACATCGGGGCCTTCTCCGCCCCATCGGCAAAAATCTTCACGCGCATCAACGGTTCTCCTGATTCACAATCCAATCGACAGCTTCGCGCAAACTCTTCACCCGCGCCGCCACCGGCCCCGATGGCCCCCGCTCATCATACCCATAATCGATCCACACCCCCGCCACGCCAGCCGCCGCCGCCGCGTCCATATCCCGCCACCGGTCGCCAATCATGTAACTTGCTTCCAACGCCACCCCAAACTCCCGCGCCCCCAGCGTCAACAGCCCCGGCTTCGGCTTCCGGCACTCGCACCCGTCCCCGCTGTCGTGCGGGCAAATCAACACCGCGTCCAACGGCAAGGCCTCTTCCAACACCGAATTAATCGCGCCCAACTCCGCCATCGTCTGCGTCCCGCGCGCCACATCCGGCTGGTTCGTCGCAACTAACAGCAAAAACCCCATATCCCGCAGCCGGCCCAACCCCTCCACGGCCCCATCCACCAGCCGCACCTCCGCCGCGGTCGCCGGCGGATACGGCTTCCCGTCGCGCACCACGGCCTCGTTCAGTACGCCGTCCCGGTCCAGAAATACCGCGCGCTTTAGCGTACCGACTCCCACTTCGTCTCGCTCGCCTTCAACGACGGATGCGAAACCAGCAGATGCCAAACCACCGCCTGGAACGCCTCGGCATGCGGCGTTGTATGAACCACATTCACCGTCGGCACAATCACGCAAGCATCGGCGACAGTGGCCGTGTAGCCCCCATCCCGCCCGACGATACCCACCACCGCCGCGCCCACTTCCTTGGCATGCTGCACCGCCCGAACCAGATTCGGGCTGACGTTCTTCTCCAGATTCCCGCCGCCCACCGACAGGACAAACACGCAATCCCCGGCCCGCAACCGGCTCACCTTCAACCAGTTGGCAAACACGCCATCCCAGCCTTCATCGTTCGTCCGCGCGGTCAATTCCGAAACATTATCGGTGGGCGCATACGCCTCCATCCCCACAATCTTCCGGAAGTCGTTCACCGCGTGCGATGCATTCGCGGCCGACCCGCCAACCCCCAACAAAAACAGCCGCCCGCCCCCGGCCCGCGTCGCGGCCAGAATGTTCACCATCTTCTCAATCGCGCCCGCGTCCAGCTTCTGCAGGATCTCAATCGACTCGCCGATATATTGCGCTACAAAACTCATCTACAGTCCTCGCTCCGTCAGATAGGCCTCGGTGTCCCGAATCCCCTCCACAGTCCCAATCTCATAAAACCGTTCGCTAACCTCGTACGCCGCCAGCTCCCCGCGCCGCAACACGTCCTGGTACAGCGTCGCCAGGTCACAAGCCTCGCCCTCGGCCAGCCCCGCGAACACCGACGCCCGGAACACACCCAGGCCGTAGTCAATGTGCCGCATCGCCGCCGTCCGGGCCTTCTTATCGTAAGTGACAATCCGGCCCCCGGCAAACTCCACGTTGCTCGTATCGAACAACCCTTCGTTCCGGTACACCGTCATCAACGCCTCTTTACCGCTCTCGGCAAACGTCCGCCCCACATCTCCAAACGGCACCGTTAAATAGGAGTCCCCGTACAACGTAAAGAACTCCGGCCCCAACAACGGCAACGCCTTCCGGATCGCCCCGGCCGTGCCCAAATACACCGGCCCATCGAACGAATAGCTAACCGAAATGCCATACCGCGCGCCATCGCCCAGAAACTCTTCAATCATCTCGCCGCGATAGGCCACGCTTAGCACCGCCCGCGTCACGCCATTGGCAGCCAACAAGCGCATCTGGTAATCCAGAAACGGCCGCCCGTTGACCTCGACCAACGCCTTCGGAATCTTCTCCGTAATCGGCCGCAGCCGCGTCGCCAGGCCCCCGGCCAGAATAATCACAGGCAGCATGAAAACTACGACCGCGCCACCACGGCGCTCCCTTCAAAATCAAACCGCACCCGCACCTCGCTCAGCCCCAGCCCCTTCATCGCCTGCCGCAGCCGCGTCTTGTCCTCGGCGTAGAACATCAGGAACCCGCCCCCGCCGGCCCCGATCAGCTTCCCGCCAATCGCTCCATTCGCCCGCCCCGCCTCGTACCACTCGTCAATCTTCGGATTGCTCATCCCCGCCGACCGCTTCTTCTTATGCTCCCAATGCGTGTGCATGATCTCGCCAAACCGCCGCGGATCCCCGCTCTCAAACGCCTTCCGGCTCTCCACCCCCAGCTCCTTAATGAAGTGGAGGTTCTGCGCCATCCCCGTGTCCTTCTGCTTGCTCTTGGTGTCCTGCTCCTGCAAAATCGCCGAGGCCGACCGCGTATACCCGGTAAAGAACAAAACTAAATTGTCCTCCAGCGTGTAAAGCGTTTCCGCCGACGCCGCTAGCGGCTCCACCGTCACCCGCCCATCGGTCCCGAAGTGCATGCACTGCAACCCGCCGAACGCCGCGATGTACTGATCTTGCTTTCCAATCGGCTCGCCCAACCGGTCGATCTCAATGTGGCAAGCCTGCTCCGCCAAATCCTGCCGCCCGACAACCGTCTTGTTCAGCGTGTGCAAGGCCGTCAACAGCGCCGTCGTAAAACTCCCCGACGATCCCAACCCCGTCCCCGCCGGAATATCGGACATGCTCGTCATCTCCAGATACGAAGCCTCATCCCCCAGCACCATCCGCAGAGCCTCGCGCACGATCGGATGCTTCAGGTCGACGACGTTCTCCACCTGCTCCATCTTCGAGTACTTCACAATCAGCCCCGGCTGAAACGTGTTGTGCAGCGTGATATAGACGTACCGGTTGATCGCCGCGGAGATTACAAACCCGCCATGTTCCAGGTAGTAGGACGGCAAGTCGGTCCCCCCTCCACCCAAAGAAATCCGCAGCGGGCTGCGCGTAATGATCACCGGCCATTCTCCTTGTAGATCGCTTCCACAATCCGCAGCGCCGCCTGCGCGTCGCGCACGCCCGGCTCCGGATCGCGTCCTTCCGTTATATCGGTAAGGAACGCGGCAAACTCCAGATCCCAGGAAAGATCCTCGCCCGGATACTCAAACTCCACCTTCGAAGGCGGCAGTAAATCCGGCGCCATCTGGTAGTAAATCAGCTTCTCCACGCCATAACTCCGCCCCAGCCCGCTGATGTCGATCTTCCCGTACTTCCCGTAAATCTCCAGCGAAAACAGGTTCTTCCACTCGGTCCAGGTGGCATGCAGTTGCGCCGTCTGCCCCGCCGCCGTCCGCAGCAGCAGAAACACGTTGTCCTCCACCGGCATATCCCAGAAGTAGGTGGCAATCTGCCCCTGCACGTTCGGAAAATCGCCCATGTACCACCGCGAAAGGTCGATCAGATGCATCCCCTGGTCAATCGCCTCACCCCCGCCCGACAGTTCCTCCACCGCGCGCCAATTCTTGTCATACCCCGGCCCGCCGCCGTGCCCATACCGGCCGCGAATAAACATCAACGGCCCCGCCACGCCCGAATCCAAAATCTCTCGCGCCTTCTGCATCGCCGGGTGATACCGGTGGTTGAACCCCACCCGCACCCGCACGCCGGTCCGCGCCGCGGCTTCCAATACCGGGTCCAACTCCGCCGCCCGCCGCGCCCCGGGCTTCTCCACCAACACATGCTTCCCCGCCGCGGCGGCGGCCGCGGCAATCGGCGCCAGCTCTTTGTGAATCGTCGCCACAACGACGATATCCACCTCCTCCGCCGCCACCGCCTCGCGCCAATCCGCCGTCGCCCGGACGCCCGGATACGCCGCCGCCAGCTTCTCCGCCAGCTCCAGCTTCACGTCGCAACAAACCGCCAGCGTCGCCCCGGCCAGCGCCTTCGCCCGCTTCTGTCCAATCAGTCCACAGCCAATAATTGCTACGCGCACGTGATGAAAAGTCCTTTCCTCAATCCGCCGCCCCGCCATTCCAGCCCAGCCCCGGCCAGTCCCCTAACTCCACCGTCGCCCGACCACGCCAGCCCCGACCCAGCCAAGCCCGCGCCCGCTATCCCACCGCCACCGCGCCATTCCAGCCCCGACCCAGCCAAGCCCGCGCCCGCTATCCCACCGCCACCGCGCCATTCCAGCCCCAACCCGGCCAATCCCGCGCCCGCTATCCCACCGCCACCGCGCCATTCCAGCCCCAACCCGGCCAATCCCGCGCCCGTAATCCCACTGCCACCGCGCCATTCCAGCCCCGACCCAGCCAAGCCCGCGCCCGCTATCCCACCGCCACCGCGCCATTCCAGCCCCAACCCGGCCAATCCCGCGCCCGCTATCCCACCGCCACCGCGCCATTCCAGCCC
>CANIVU010000069.1 GCA_947470805.1 Acidobacteriota bacterium
CTGGCGGCGAAAACCTTTCAGGACGAGGCGCTGGCGCGGAACCCGCGGATCGCTCCGCTATTCCGGAAAGAGGCGCTGGCGTGGGTGGCGGTGGAGGCGCATCCGAACATCGCGCGGGCCTCGTTTGTGGAAGAGATTGCGGGCAAGCCGGTGTTGTTTTTGGAGTATGTCAGCGGCGGGGATCTGAGCGGGTGGGTGGGTACGCCGCGACTGATGGACGACCTGGCGCAGGCGCTGCGGTTCGCCTTGTCGTTCTGCGATGGCATGGTGCATTTGCGGGCCAAGGGGATCCAGGCGCATCGCGACATTAAGCCGCAGAACTGTTTGATTACCGAAGACGGGGTGTTGAAAATTACCGATTTCGGATTGGTGAAAGTCCGCGGGGAAGTTGAGACGGAGATGCGGGAGAGTTCGGCGGCGGCGACGGACTCGCTGACTTTGAGCCGGACGGGGCGGGCGACGGGGACGGCGACGCATATGCCGCCGGAGCAGTTTCGGGATTCGAAACATGTCGGGGTGACGGCGGATATCTACTCGTTTGGGGTGACGCTGTTTCAGATGCTGACGGGGATTCTGCCGTTTTCGGCGTGGACGTGGGACGAGTGGGCGGAGGCGCATATCTATGCGGCGCCGCGGATTGAGGAGATTCCGCACGAGGGGTTGCAGCGTGTGGTGGCGCGGTGTTTGGAGAAGCACACGGTGCACCGGTATCAGGACTTTGGAACGTTGCGGGCGGAGTTGGCGGCGATTTATGAGTCCTTCACTTGCGGGCCGGCTCCGGTGGCGGCGGTGGCGGTGCCGGTGGAGAGTGACCCGGAGCATTGGTTTCATAAAGGGGTTTCGCTGGCGTCGCTGGGGATGCGGGAGCGGGCGATGGCGTGTTACGACCGGGCATTGCAGTTGGACCCGGGGCAGGCGCGGGTGATGGCGCGGCTGGGGGATTTGCTGGTCGCCATGGGCCGGCGGGAGGAGGCGGTGGGTTGGTACGACCGGGCTCTGGAGTGTGAGCCGGGATTGGCGGCGGCGTGGTATGGGAAGGGCGCGGCGCTGGAGGATTTGGGGCTGTTGGAACGGGCGTTGGGGGTGGCTCCGCTGCTGGCGCCGGCGTGGGTGAGCCGGGGGGTGGTGTTGGAGAAGTTGGGGCGGACGGAGGAGGCGGCGCGGAGTTTGCATCGGGCGGTGCAGGTTCATCCGCTGCTGGCCGAGGGGTGGGTGGCGTTTGGGGATTTGCACCGGCGGAGCGGGCGGCTGGAGGAGGCGCAGGCGTGTTTGAAACAGGCCGTGGCGTTGCATGCGCATTTGCCGCTGGTGTGGTGCGGGCGGGGGGAGGTGTTGCTGGCGTTGCGGCGGTGGGAGGACGCGTCGGAGAGTTTTCAGCAGGCTTTGGAATTGGACCGTTTGTGTGGGGCCGGGTGGTTGGGGTTGGGGAAGGCGTTTGTGGGTTGGCGGGGGCATGCGGCGGAGGCGGTGCATTGTTTGGGGCGGTATTTGGAGATGGATGCGGGGAGCGAGGAGGCGTGGTTGTACCGGGGGATGGGGCTGGCAGAGTTGGAACGGTGGGACGAGGCGGTGGCGGCGTATGAGCGGGCCGGCGGGGGCGGGGAGGTGTGGGAGCGGAAGGCGGTGGCGCTGGAGCAGATGGGGGATGTGCGGAGGGCGGCGGAGGCGTTTGCGCGGGCGACGGAGTTGGCGCCGGAGAGTTTGGGGGCTTGGTTGGGGCGGGCGAAGTTGGCTGGGGAGATGGGGGATGCAGCGGGGGCTTTGGAGTGTTATGAGCGGGCGTTGGGGGTGAATCCGTACTCGGCGGAGGCGTTGCTGGGGACGGGGGCGTATGGGGATTTGGTGCGGTTGCATCCGGAGATGGCGGAGGGGTGGTTTGGGTTGGGGCGATTGCAGGAGTCTGCGGGAGATTTTGGGGCGGCGTTGGTGAATTACGAGTACGCGGCGGGGTTGGGGCATCGGGGGGCGGAGGGGGCGGCGGAGGGGTGCCGGTTGGCGTTGCGGACGGAGGAGACGGCGGAGGCGCTGCACCAGCGGGGTTCGGATTTGTTGGAGGAGGCGCGGGCGGAGGAGGCGTTGGTGTACTTGGACAAGGCGCTGGCGTTGGAGCCGGGGCGGCGGTTTGCGTTGTCGGAGCGGGCGCAGGCGCTGGGGATGCTGGGGCGGGCGGAGGCGGCTGTGATGGCTTATGAAAAGGCCATTGCGGTGGATCCGGAGTTTTGGGTGCTGTGGTACCGGCGGGGGTTGTTGTTGCAGACGCCGTTGGGGCGGTATGGGGAGGCGGTGGTTTGTTTTGAGCGGGCGGGGGCGTTGGGCGGGACTGGGATGGGGTCGTTGATTGCGGCGTGCCGGGCGGCTATGGGGCGGTGATTTTTGTGGCTAGCGCGCGGGCCTCCGGTTCGGTGGTGATTCGGCCTTCGAGTTGGGCGTCTTCGAGTTCCTTGAGCAGTTGGCCGATTTGGGGGCCTTTGGGGATGCCCATGTTGATTAGATCGTCGCCGGTGAGGAGGCGCTTGGGGGTTAGGGCTTCGGGTGGGGTAGTTGTCAGCTCTTTGTGGCAGAGGTTGTAGGCTTCGAGGTGGCCGTTCGATGACACGGCGTCTAGGCGGTGGAGCTCTAATAGCTCCGGCATGATTTGCTGGCGGAGGAAGCGCTTGCGGGTGCTGTCGCGCATGGTCTTTACTGCCAGGAATTTCATGTGCTGGGCTACCAGCTCGTGCGCCGTTTCGATGACTTCGTTGGGGTATTTCAGACGGTGAAGGATTTCGGTGGCCATGCGGGCTCCTACGCTTTCGTGGCCGTTGAAGCGGATGCGGTCGGTTTCCGTGAACGTTGGGGGCTTGCCGATGTCGTGGAGCAGGACGCCCCAGGCTTGCGTGATCGTCGGCTTGTCGAGGCCCTCCATCATCATCAGTGTGTGGGTCCAGACGTCGCCTTCGGGGTGGAAGTTCGGGGGCTGGCGGACGCCTTGGAGTGCTTTTACTTCGGGGAGGATTTGTTCGAGGAGGTTGAGTTGGTCGAGGAGTTCGAGGCCTCGGCGGGGATGGGGTTCGGTGAGGATACGGGAGATTTCGTCGCGGATGCGTTCGGGGGAGACGGTTTGGATTTGGGGGCTGTGGGCGCGGATGGCGTGGGCGGTGGCGGGTTCGATTTCGAATTCGAAGCGGGCGGCGAAACGGACCGCTCTTAGCAGGCGGAGGTGGTCTTCGGCGAACCTTCGGTTCGCGTCGCCGATGGCGCGGATGGTTTTGTTGGCGAGGTCGTGGCGGCCGTTGACGTGGTCGATGATTTGATTGGTTTGGCTGTCGTAGAAGAGGCCGTTGATGGTGAAGTCGCGGCGGGTGGCGTCGCGGGCGGGGTCGGTTTCGAACTGGACGGATTGGGGGTGGCGGCCGTCGAGGTAGGGGCCGTCGGAACGGAATGTCGCGATTTCGACGCCGTGCCAGAGGATGACGCCGAAGTGGGCGCCGATCAGTTCGGCGCCGGGGAAGAGGGTGGTGAGCTCGGCTGGTTGGGCGTCGGTGGCGACGTCGAAATCCTTGGGTTGGCGGCCGAGGAGGTGATCGCGGACGCAGCCGCCGACCAGATAGGCCTTGTGGCCGCTGGCGTGGAGGCGCGAGAGAATCTGCGCCACTGGGGGAGGGAGGATCATCCTACACCCATGGTGCCGCAAATTGGGCGCTATTATGGAATCTGTAATGCCTGAGCCTGCAGAGCGCATGGCAACGACGTCGAAAGTAGTCGTTGCCACAACCGTAGCCCTATCGTTCATCTCCTTTTGGCGGGGGGCCGCCATTGTTCTTTCCGATCTGGCGTCGACGATGTACTACGTCGGCGGGATCACGGAATCGGCGATTGGGAAGTCGGCACCGTGGTTTGTGCTGTCGGTGATGTTCTTCAGTTTCGCGGTGCGCTCCATTTACATGGAGAGCTGCGGGATGTTTGTGCGCGGCGGCGTGTATGTGGTGGTCCGGGATTCGATTGGGCCGTCGATGGCGAAGCTTTCGGTTTCGGCGCTGGTGGTGGACTACATTTTGACGGGGCCGATTTCGGCGGTTTCGGCGGGGCAGTATCTGGGCCACCTGGTGAACGAGATGGCGGAGTTGGCGCAGGTGCCGTTGCATGTGACGCCGAACCTGTTTGCGGTGTTTTTCGCGGTTGTGGTGACGGCGTGGTTCTGGCGGTCGAATATTCGCGGGATTCACGAGTCGTCGGGGCACGCGTTGCACATTATGCAGATCACGACGGTGATGGTGGTTTGCATGTTGATCTGGTGCGGGGTGACGTTGCTTATCCGGGGCGGGGCGCCGTTGCCGCCGCCGCCGTTGCCATCCAACCTGACGATGAATGAAGAGAGCCTGGGTTGGCTGCACGGGACGTTCTGGGCGCAGTTGCCGGTGGTGTTGATGGTTGTGGGGTTTGGGCACTCGTTGCTGGCCATGAGCGGGTTTGAGACGCTGGCGCAGGTGTACCGGGAGATTGCGTATCCGAAGTTGAAGAACCTGCGGATTACGGCGAACATCGTTTGCATTTATGCGACGCTGTCGACGGGGTTGTTGTCGATTCTGGCGGTGATGATTATTCCGGATTCGATCCGGCCGCAGTATAAAGACAACCTGTTGGGCGGGCTGGCGATGAGCTTGGAAGGCCCGCACATGTTGAAGCTGATCTTCCACATTTTCGTCGTGATTGTTGGCGTATTGATTTTGTCGGGCGCGGTGAACACGAGTCTGATTGGCGCCAATGGCGTGTTGAACCGGGTGGCGGAAGACGGGGTGTTGTTGAACTGGTTCCGGAAGCCGCATGTGAAGTTCGGGACGACGTTCCGGATTGTGAACATGATCACGCTGCTGCAGGTGGCGACGATTATCGGCAGCCAGGGCGACTTGTACCTGTTGGGCGAGGCGTATGCGTTTGGCGTGGTGTGGAGCTTCTTTTTGAAGGGGCTGGGCGTGTTGGCGTTGCGGTTCCAGCGCACCGATCAGGAGTACAAGACACCGTTCAATTTGCATTTTGGCGGGCGGGAGTGGCCGATCGGGTTAGGGCTGACGGTGGGCGCGTTGTTCTTCGTGGCGATCGCGAATCTGTTCACGAAGAAGATTGCGACGATCTATGGGATTTCGTTCACTTTGCTGTTGTTTGCGTTGTTTATCGTTTCGGAGAAAGTGAACAAACGGCGGGCGAAGGTGGGGGCGAAGAAGGGGTTGGAGGAGTTCAACCTGGACCATCAGCCGCAGGTGGACGTGGCGCATTTGAAGGCGCGGCCGGGGTGTGTGCTGGTGGCGTTGCGCGACTACAACAACATGGAACATTTGAAGCGGGTTCTGGAGAAGACGAACCTGCGGCGGCATGACGTTGTAGTGATGACGGTGCATCCGATTTCGGCGGGGGCGGGCGAGTTTGAGTTGCAGGACGAGCAGTTGTTCGGGACGTATGAGCAGGAGCTGTTTTCGCGGGTGGTGACGGTGGCGGAGCGGGAAGGGAAGCCGGTGGAGTTGTTGGTTGTGCCGGCGAGCGATCCGTTCGGGGCGATGTGCCAGGCGGCGGCGACGTTGAAGGCGTCGCGGCTGGTGACGGGCATTTCGGCGCGGATGGTGAGCGATGAGCTGGCGCGGCGGATTGGGCTGGCATGGGAGCAGTTGCCGGAGCCGCGGCATCCGTTCTCCTTGGAGATCATTAGTCCGGACCGGAAGCCCACCTATGTGAACCTGGGGCCGCACCCGCCGCGATTGTGGCCGGAGGATGTGGACCGATTGCACGATGTCTGGCTGACGCTGACGGAGCGGGAGGGGCTGGGTTCGAAGCTGCATCATCGGGATGTGGTGGGCGTGGCTTTGCGGCGGTTGGAGCAGGAGTTGGAGTCGCCGGAGGAGAAAGCGGAGATTTTGAAATTGATGAAGGACGAGATGGGGCGGGGGTAGGCGGGCGCCTGTTGGCGGTGGGGGGGGGAGACGTGGCGCGATTTCTGCTCCTGGCAGCGGCATCCACGGCCGAGCGCTCCGTTCTCGAGAATCGAGCAGTCATACCTGTTTTGCTATTTCGTATACTTGCGCCAAGAGGACGGTATGGAGATAGATCGAAAGCGAACAACATCTGCAGTGAACGGTAAATTCTGGGGTTCAGCGGCTGTTGATTGGGCGGCGATTCAAGAGAAGACCTGTCGCCCTGTCTACACCGCCGCATTCGACCGCGTTGGTCTGAAGGCAGGCATCGACTATCTGGATGCGGGGTGTGGCGCCGGATTGGCCGCTCAGTTAGCTTTCGAAAGGGGGGCGAGGGTTTCCGGCTTGGATGCGGCCGAGAACTTGTTGGCGATCGCCCGTGAACGTGTTCCCACCGGAGTTTTTCACGTTGGTGAACTGGAGTGTCTGCCTTTTCCAGATGGTTCGTTCGATCTGGTGACAGGCTTTAATTCCTTCCAATATGCCGCGAGCCCAGCCGGTGCGCTGGCGGAGGCAAAGCGAGTGGCCAGACCCGGCTCCCACGTTGTGGTGATGACCTGGGGTACGCCTGAAGGGATGGAGGCCGCGTCGCTTGTAGGTTCATTGCGGCCTTTGCTGCCGCCGCCACCGGCCGGAGCCCCTGGACCATTTGCTTTATCCGATGAAACAGCGCTACGCGGTTTCGCGTTGGCCGTGGCGCTGGAACCGTTGGAGGTCTTCGACGTCGATTCGCCGTGGCAATACGTGGACCTGACGACGGCATTGCGGGGGCTTCGCTCTTCGGGAGTTGCTGCCCGTGCGATTGAGAACTCGAGCGCGGAAGCAGTGGATGAAGCGCACGCGAAGGTGCTGACGTCGTTCCGTCAATCCGATGGGAGTTACAGAATCGGCGCAACATTTCGATGTCTTGTTGCGCGCGCGTGAACTCGCTGCCGGTCCAAGCCCGAATGCGGTTATGGCCGGAGTGTGTGACCGTGAGCGCGATAGTGGGGCAATTCTGCCGGAGCGAGTGGAGACACTGAAATTGACCAAGGACGAGATGGGGCGGGGGTAGGCTGTCTTTTCGTGGGTGCGTAACTGCTAAGCTTTAGGCGACTGTTAGACGGTTGCTTATGAGAATTGATGTTGAGCAGCGGAACCATGTCCGTGTTTACGGGCAGGGGGAACGGGCGATGGTTTTTTCGCATGGCTTTGGGTGTGACCAGGCGATGTGGCGGTATGTGGCTCCGGCGTTTGCGGACCGGTACCGGGTGGTGTTTTTCGATCACGTGGGGGCGGGGCATTCCGACTTGCGTGCGTATGATGCGGCGAAGTATTCGACGCTGGATGGGTACGCCGGGGATGTGGTGGAGATCTGCGAGGAGTTGGGGCTGCGCGGATGTGTGTTTGTCGGGCATTCGGTGAGCGCGATGATTGGGGTGTTGGCGGCAAAGCGGGCGCCGGGGCTGTTTTCGAGGATGGTGATGGTGGGGCCGTCGCCGAGTTACATCAACGATGGGGATTATGTTGGTGGATTTGCGCGGGCCGATATTGAGGAGCTGTTGACGTTTTTGGACTCGAATTATCTGGGGTGGTCGGGGGCGATGGGGCCGGTGATTATGGGGCGGGCGGACCATCCGGAGTTTGGGGAAGAGTTGACGAATAGTTTTTGCCGGACGGATCCGGAGATTGCGCGGCAGTTTGGGCGGGTGACGTTTTTGAGCGACTGCCGGGGGGATTTGGAAGGGATGCGGGTGCCGTCGTTGCTGTTGCAGTGTTCGGATGATGTGGTGGCGCCGTTGGCGGTGGGCGAGTATTTGCATGCGCGGTTGGAGGGCAGCACGTTGGTTGTGTTGCGGGCGACGGGACACTGTCCGCACTTGAGCGCGCCGGACGAGGTGATTGGGGCGATGGAGGCGTATCTGGCTGTATGACTCGTGGCGGGCCGGACCTCTTCTTCGACGCGCCTTGCGGCTACCTGACGACACTGCCGGATGGGGTGATTGAGCGGGTGAACCGATTGCTGATGCGGTGGACGGGGTACACGGAGGCGGAGTTGGCGGGGCGGCGTTTTCAGGAGTTGTTGCCGGCGGGGGCGCGGATTTTCTACGAGACGCATTACGCGCCGTTGTTGCATATGCAGGGGTTTGTGCATGAGTTGGCGTTGGAGTTGATTTGCAAAGACGGGACGCGGATGCCTGTATTGGTGAACGCGGATTTGGAGAAGGACGCGGCTGGGCAGGCGGTGCGGGCGCGGATTGTGGTGATGAACGCGAGCGACCGGCGGCGGTACGAGCAGGAGTTGTTGCTGGCCAAGCAGCGGGCCGAGGGGGCCGAGGAGCGGCTGGCGCGGGCGCGGGACGCGGCGGAGGCGGCGAGCCGTGCGAAGAGTGAATTTTTGGCGAACATGAGCCACGAGATACGGACGCCGATGAACGGGGTGATCGGTTTTGCGAATCTGCTGGATTTTACGGAGATGGACAAGGAGCAGCACGAGTATGTGAGCATTATTCGCAACTCGGCGGAGGCGTTGCTGGGGATCATCAACGACGTCCTGGACTTTTCGAAGATTGAGGCGGGGCGGCTGACGCTGGAGCGGATTCCGTTCGATTTGCATTTGGCGGCGGTGGAGGTGTGTGAGCTGTTGAGTCCGCGGTTCTACGACGGGAAGTTGGAGTTGATCCTGGATTGGGAGCCGGGGACACCGGAGGCGATGCTGGGGGATCCGGGGCGGACGCGGCAGATTTTGCTGAATTTGTTGGGGAATGCGGTGAAGTTCACGGCGCATGGGTTTGTGCATTTGCGTGTTTGGCGGGAGGGGGGCATGATCCGGGTGGCGGTGCGGGATTCGGGGATTGGAATTCCGGCGGAGAAGCAGGGGGAGTTGTTCGGGAAGTTCGCGCAGGCGGATGCGTCGATGACGCGACGGTATGGGGGGACGGGGTTGGGGCTGGCGATCACGCGGCAACTGGTGGAGGCGATGGGCGGGGAGATTGGGTTTACGAGTGAGGCGGGGAAGGGGTCGGAGTTCTGGTTTACGATGCCGTTTGTGGCGGCGGAGGCGCCGGCAGTGGAGGCACCGGTGGTGGAGGGGCCGATGGCGCCGTTGACGGTACTGGTGGTGGATGATCTGGAGATTAACCGGTTGATGTTGGAGAGGCAGTTGCGGCAGTGGGGATGCCGGTACGAGAGCACGGGGAGCACGACGGAGGCGCTGGGACGGCTGCGGGCGGCGAAGGAACGGGGCGAGCCGTTTGACGTGGTATTGCTGGACCACCTAATGCCGGAGATGGACGGGGAGACGTTGGGGCGAGCCGTACTGGCGGATGAGGCGTTGCGAGGGCCGGCGTTGATTTTGCTGAGTTCCGGAGGGCTGGAGCGGGAGCAGGTGGCGCGGTTGACGGGGGCGGGTTTCGCGGAGGTGTTGTTGAAGCCGATTGTGCGGCCGGGGCATTTGCTGGCGGCGCTGCGGCGGGCGACGGGGATGGCGTTTGCGCCGGTACCAGCGCGGGTGGTGGCGGCACCGGTGGCGGTGGCGATTGAGTACCGGGTGTTG
Organism: Acidobacteriota bacterium; assembly: GCA_947470805.1. Classification (GTDB taxonomy): domain Bacteria; phylum Acidobacteriota; class Terriglobia; order Bryobacterales; family Bryobacteraceae. Next base: position 9,478 of record CANIVU010000069.1, read on the forward strand.
TTGGTGGAGGACAACGCGGTGAACCAGAAGCTGGCGACGCATTTGCTGACGAAGCTGGGGTGTGAGGTGGTATTGGCGGGGAACGGGGAGGAGGGGGTGGCGCGGGCGCGGGAGGGGCGGTTTGATGTGATCTATATGGATTGCCAGATGCCAGTGATGGACGGGTTCGCGGCGACGCGCGCGTTGCGGGGGGAGGGGGTTTCGACGCCGATTGTGGCGTTGACGGCGAATGCGATGGCGGGGGACCGGGAGCGGTGTTTGGCGGCGGGGATGGACGACTATGTTTCGAAGCCGTTACGGGCGTCGGAACTGGCGCGGACGTTGCAGTTGTGGACGGCGGGTTAGTCGCCTTTGGCGGCGGCTTTTTCGGCTTCGGCGGCGAGTTGCATGGCTTTGAGTTCGCGCTTGGTGGGGGGGACGACGCAGTCGGTAAAGTCGTGTTCCTTGTAGCAGGAGCAGCAGCGGACTTTGGCGGGTTTGTCGTCCATGAGGGAGACGATGGCGTGATTGGTAAGCCGCTTACATTTCACGCAGTAGTCGTCGATGATATCGCCTAGTCGAACCTCACGCATGCAAACGAGAGTATACCATTTCGATCCCCGCGAGGGCTCCGCAGATGGCGAGGAGGCCGGCGGCTGCGAGGACCCAAACGGTTTCGATTCTGCGGGATAGGAAGGCGGCGAGGGCGAGGACGGCAATGGCGGCGAGGGGCCAGGAGCGGATGGCGAATTGGGCGATGGGCCAGCCGTTGGCGAGCATGAGTCCGGCGGCGGCGGCGGTGAGGGCCTGGATGGCGCTTTGGGCGCGGGGGTGTTGGGTGTGGCCTTCGAGGAGTTTGAGAAGCAGGATGGCGAGGAAGGCTGGGGAGATCATGGCGAGGTAGCCGGCGAGGGCGCCGGTGGGGCCTTTGACATAGTGGCCGACGCAAATGACGAAGGCGCCGTTGGGACCGGGGCCCATGCGGGAGATGGCGACGGCGGTGGAGAGTTGGGCGTCGGTGATGGCGTGATGGGTTACGACGAGGTCCTGGCGGACGGAGGGGAGGGAGGTGCCGCCGGAGAAGGAGGTGAGGGTGGCTTTGAGGAGGAGGAGGTAGAGGGTGAGGGTGCTCATGACTTTTGCGGGACGAGAGCGCCAAGGAGGGCGGCGGTGAGGAGGATGGTGACGGGGCTGGCTACGTTGGCCAGGCCGGCCAGGAGGGCGGCGGTGAAGAGGATTAGCGCCAGTGGGTTTTTGCGGAAGGGCTTTAAGAGTTGCCAGGCGCTGGAGGCGATTAACGCGACTACGGCGGCCATAGCTCCGGCCATGGCGGTGGCGACCCAACGATTAGCGCTCCAGGTGTTGAAGAATACGGTCATCAGCCAGATGACCAGGGCTGCCGGGAGAGAGGCGGCTACTACGGCTAGTGCGCCGCCCCAAGGCCCCTGGATGCGGCTGGCGGTGGCGGCAATGAAGGCGAGGATGTTGGTGCCGGGGGTGATGCGAGCGATGGAGTAGAGCAGGCCGAAGTCCTCGGACGGGAGCCAGCGGCGGGTGGTGATGACGCGGCGTTCGAGTTCGGCGATCATGGGTTGGCCGCCGCCGAGGGTTAGGTTGCCGGCGCGGGCGAACTCGGAGAGGAATTGGGGCCAGGAGACCATTGACGCCGCTACTGTACCATGGGTTCATGCGTGGAAAATGGGCACTCATTGGCGGCATCGCGGTATTGCTGGCGGTGGCCGTGGGTGCGGTTGTGTTCTGGAAACGGCAGGCGGTGAAACCGGTGGCTCCGGTGGCAGTGACGGCGCCGGTGGGGCCGGTGGGCGCGGCGGAGTTGAGCTTGCAGGGGAAGGTGGAGGCGCGCGAGGTGGTGGGCGTGCAGGCGCCGAGCGATGGGACGATTGCCGAGTATCTGGTGATTGTGGGGGAGGAGGTTTTTGAGGGGCAGTTGATTGCGCGGATTGCGAGCCCGTCGTTGCAGGGGGCGCAGGAGAAGGCCAAGGAAGTGGCTGACCGGGCGCAGGAGCGGGTGAACCAGTTGGAAAGCCAGATGCTGGCGGCGCGGCTGGATGCGTCGCGGGGGCAGGCGGAAATGGCGCGGATTCAGGACGACTACACGCGGACGGAGCGGGCGGCGCGGCGGCAGGAGATGTTGAACGCGCAGGGGGCGACGCCGCGGTTGACTTACGAGAAAGCGGTGGCGGAGTTTGCGACGGCGAAGGCGGAGTATGGGACTTCGTCGGCGCGATCGAAGGGGTCGGGGGCGCGGGTGGCGGCGTTGACGAAAGAGATTGAGGCGGCGAAGAAGACGTTGGAAGATAAGAACGCGGAGTTGGAAGAAGCCGATTCGAATTTGCAGGCGACGCAGATGCATGCGCCGGTGGACGGTGTGGTGTTGGAGCGGAAGGGCGAGGCGGGGGCGGAGGTGAAGCTGGGGGAGGATAACGTCTTCCGGATTGGCACCGATTTGGGGCAGCTGCAGGTGGTGTTGGAGCCGGAGCCGGCGGTGCTGCAGAAGCTGCAGGCTGGGATGGCGGCGTTGGTGATTTTGGGCGAGTTTGCGTCGGAACCGTTGAACGCGGAGATCAACCGGATTGAGAACGGGAAGGCGTATGTGATGTTTGGGAGTCCGGACCCGGCGATTAAGCCGGGGGTGACGGCGCAGGTGCGGATTAAGCTGCCTTGATACGATATGGCTATGGAATTTCTGTTCAATAGCCTGGTAGAACTGATCACGCAGACGGCCACGAATCTGCCCCCCGATGTGCGGACGGCGATGGGCCATGTTTTGGACGATGAGCAGCCGGAGACGCAGGCTGGCCAGGCGTTGAGCATCATTGCGAACAACATTGATATGGCGGCTTCCGACGAGCAGCCGATTTGTCAGGACACGGGCATGCCGACGTTCCTGGTGCACACGCCTGTGGGGGTGAACCAGATTGCGTTGAAGAGAGTGATCCGGGAAGCGGTGGCGGAGGCGACGCGGCGCGGGAAGCTGCGGCCGAACTCGGTGGATTCGTTGACGGGGAAGAATTCGGGCGACAATCTGGGGCACGAGACGCCGGTGATCCATTGCGAGCAGTGGGAGAGCGATGAGATTGAGGTGAAGCTGATTTTGAAGGGCGGGGGCTGCGAGAACAAGAACATTCAGTATTCGCTGCCGGCGGAGTTGGAGCATGTGGGGAAAGTGGGGCGGAATTTAGAGGGCGTTCGGAAGTGTTTGCTGCATGCGGTTTGGCAGGCGCAGGGGCAGGGGTGCGCGCCGGGGGCGCTTGGCGTTTGCATCGGCAGTGATCGCGGGCATGGGTATTTTTTGGCGAAGGAACAGCTTTTTCGGACTTTGGATGATGTGAATCCGGATCCGGTGCTGGCGGAGTTGGAAGCCTCGATTATGAAAGAGGCGAATGAGATTGGCGTGGGGGCGATGGGGTTTGGCGGGGCGGCTTCGTCGTTGATCGGCTGCAAGATTACTGCGGCTAACCGGTTGCCGGCTTCGTTCTTTGTCAGTGTGGCTTATGACTGCTGGGCGTTCCGGCGGTTGGGCGTGCGGCTGGATGCGTCGACGGGGGCGATTAACTCGTGGCTGTACCGGGATCCGGCGCAGGAAGTGAAGAAGATGGCGCGGACGGAAGGGTTCCCGCTGACGGGGCGCGAGGTGGTGTTGACGCCGCCGTTGACGGCCGATTTGATGCGGACGTTGAAGGTTGGGGATGTGGTGATTATCAAGGGCGATATGTATACGGGGCGGGATGCGGTGCATGCGCACTTGATGCATAATCCGCCGCCGGTGGATTTGAATGGGGCGGTGCTGTACCACTGCGGGCCGGTGATGTTGAAACAGGGCGAGGAGTGGTTTGTGAAGGCGGCGGGGCCGACTACTTCATCGCGCGAGGAGCCTTACCAGGCCGAGGTTTTGCGGCGGTATGGGGTGAAGGCGGTGATTGGGAAGGGCGGCATGGGGAAGAAGACGTTGGCTGGGCTGCAGGAGTGCGGGGCGGTGTATTTGAATGGCATTGGCGGGGCGGCGCAGTACTATGCGCGGACGATTAAGAAAGTGCTGGATGTGAACTGGTTGGAGTTTGGGATTCCCGAGGCGATGTGGCATTTGCAGGTGGATGGGTTTGTGGCGATTGTGACGATGGATGCGCACGGGAACAGTTTGCATGCGGAAATTGAGGCCGAGACTGGCGGGAAGCTTGCGGGTCTGGTAAAATAAAAACTGGTTCGTGGCCAGGTAGCTCAGTTGGTAGAGCAGCGGACTGAAAATCCGCGTGTCGGGGGTTCAACTCCCTCTCTGGCCACCACTTTCAAGATTTACGGTGCTCCTTACGGGGCGCCGTTTTTGATTTTTGGGGGTGGCATGTCCCCGGTTGGGGTCCGCTTGATATCGTATGGGGATCATGATGCGAATTTTGGTTCTGGCTGCGGCGTGTGCGGGTTCTTTGTTGGCGCAGTTTGGGGATGATGTTTCGTTTTTGCGGAAGCATACGGAGGTGGTTGTGCTTTCCGACCGCGCGGGGCGGGCGCAGGTGGCGGTGGTGCCGGCCTGGCAGGGGCGCGTGATGACCAGCACCGATGGCGGGGCGGATGGGAAGAGCTATGGGTGGATGAATCGGGAGCTGATCGCGTCGAAGAAGCTGGTGCCGCATATGAACCCGTTTGGCGGGGAGGACCGGTTCTGGCTGGGGCCGGAGGGCGGGCAGTTTTCGATCTTCTTTGCCAAGGGCGCGGCGTTTGATTTGGAAAACTGGCAGACGCCGGCGCCGATTGATTCGGAGAGTTATGCGGTGGCGGGGAAGGATCGGGACCGGGTGCGGTTTGCGCGGAAGATGCGGTTGACGAATTATTCGGGGACTACGTTTGATTTGGCCGTGGACCGGGAGGTTCGGGTGTTGGAGGCGGACGAGATTTGGAAGCAGTTGGGCGTGGGGGCGGCGGCTGGGGTCACGGCGGTTGGGTTTGCTTCGAACAACCGGATTACCAACGCCGGGAAGGCGGCCTGGACGGAGAAGACCGGGTTGCTGTCGGTTTGGATTTTGGGGATGTTTAATGCTTCGCCTACGACCACCGTTGTGATTCCGTTGAAGCCGGGGGCGGGTTCGGGCGTGACCGATGATTACTTTGGGAAGGTGCCGGCGGCGCGGTTGGTGTCCGATGGGAAGACGGCGTTTTTCCGCGGGGATGGGAAGTTTCGGAGCAAGATTGGCGTGGGGCCGGAGCGGGTGAAGAATGTTCTGGGGAGCTATGATCCGAAGTCGGGCGTGTTGACCGTCGTGCAGTTTACGCTGCCGGCGGGGGCGACGCGGTATGTGAATTCGCAGTGGAAGTTGCAGGACAAGCCGTTCGCCGGCGATGTCATCAACAGCTACAGCGATGACGGGAAGATGGGCGCCTTTTACGAGATGGAGACGTCGTCGCCGGCGGCGGCGCTGGGGGTGGGGGCGTCGTTGGAACATGTCCATCGGACGATGCATTTCCGGGGGAGCCCGGTGGCGTTGGAGGGGATCGCGAAAGCGGTGTTTGGCGTGGGGTTGGAGCGCATTCGCACGGCGTTGCCGTAGCTTGTATCCTTGTGTTTGGTTTCTTCCCATGTCATCCGCAGAAAATAACCTCATTTATCTCGCCGCGAGCGGCGATCTTCGTCTTTCGGCCAACCGTGTTTGCTGGGCCGCGCAGGAGGCGGCCGAGCGGGAAGTCGTGGCCGCCGTGGAGAGCTTTGGACTGCGCGTGCAGCGCGCGCATGCCTACGATCCGGAGGCCGGGCATGGCTTCCTGGACAGCCAGCGGCGCGGGCTGGATGTGTTCGCGACGATTCCTCAAGATGCGCCGGTGATTGTTGTTGAGGCCGTTTGGCAGTATAGCCACCACGTGCTGCCGGGTTTGTACCGGCATCGGGGGCCGATCCTGACTGTCGCCAATTGGAGCGGGCAGTGGCCGGGGCTGGTGGGCCTGTTGAACCTGAACGGGAGCTTGACGAAGGCTGGCGTGAACTACAGCACTTTGTGGAGCGAGGACTTTAAAGACGGGTATTTCCTTGAGCGGCTGGGGCAGTGGCTGGCCGGCGGGCAGGTGCGTCACGATGACGGGCATGTGAAGCCGTTGGCGGACTTTGCCGTGCCGGCGAAGGCAGCGGAAGTGGGCGGGGCGGTGGCGGCGGCGCTGCGCCAGCGGCCGGCGATTCTGGGCGTGTTCGATGAGGGCTGCATGGGGATGTACAACGCGATCATTCCCGATGAGCTGTTGCATGCGGCGAATATGTTCAAGGAACGGCTGAGCCAGTCGGCGCTGTTTGCGGCGATGCGGGCGGTGCCGGAATCCGAGGCTCTCGCCGTGAAGGCCTGGCTGGACGCGCGGGGGATGCAGTTTAAGACGGGCACCGATGAGGCGACCGAACTGACCGAGGCGCAGCTGTTGCAGCAGTGCCGGATGTATATTGCCGCCGTGCGGATTGCGCATGACTTCGGGTGCGACGCGATTGGGATTCAGTATCAGCAGGGGTTGAAGGACATTTGCCCGGCGTCGGATTTGGCCGAGGGGCTGTTGAACAACGTGGACCGGCCGCCGGTGTTTTCGGCGGATGGGACGACGGAGTTGTATGCCGGGAACGCGTTGCCGCACTTCAACGAAGTGGACGAGTGCGCGGGCGTGGATGGGTTGATTACGAATCGGATTTGGCGGGCGTTAGGGCTGGACCCGGAGAACACGCTGCATGACTTGCGGTTTGGTGAAGACTACGCGGGGCAGTTTGTTTGGGTGTTTGAGATTTCGGGCGCCGCGCCGCCGCAGCACTTCATCGGTGGCTACGCGGGGGCTGTTAGCGAACGGCAGCCGCCGATGTATTTCCCGCTGGGCGGAGGATCGCTGAAGGGCGTGAGCAAGCCGGGCGAGGTGGTTTGGAGCCGCGTCTACGTGCAGGACGGGCGGATGAAGGCCGATCTGGGGATGGCCGATGTGGTGGCGTTGCCGCAGGAGGAGACCGAGCGACGGTGGCGGATTACGACGCCGCAGTGGCCGGTGATGCATGCGGTGCTGCGCGGGGTGAATCGCGACCAGATGATGGGCCGGCACAAGGCGAACCACATTCAGGTTGCGTATGGCGGGACGGAGGCGCTGTTTGCCAAGGCGGTGGCGTTCCGTGAGATGGGGATTGAAGTGAGCCTTTGCGGCGAGGTGAATTGAGCGTATGGCGATCGTTGCAGGAGTTGATTTCGGCACGTTGAGTGTCCGGGTTTCGTTGTTTGATCATGAGCGGGGTCGGTTGGGTTCGGGCGTGGGCGAGTATCCACTGCACCGGAAACCGGACGACCCGAACCATGCGACGCAGAGCCACGACGACCAGATGCGGGCGTTGCAGACGGCGATGGCCGCGGCGCTGGCGGCGGCTCGTGTAGACGGGGCGCAGGTGGAGGCGTTGGCCATTGACGCGACCGGTTCGAGCGTGATTCCGGTGGGGAAGAACCTGGTTCCGCTGAGCGAGTATTACCTGTGGTGCGACCATCGTTCGTGGCGGGAGGCGGCCGAGATTACGGCCGCCGCGCACCGGGCGAAGCTGCCGGCGATTGACTGGTGCGGTGGCGTCTATTCTTCGGAATGGGGGCTTTCGAAGCTGCTGCACTGGCTGCGGAATAACCGGGAGCAGCGGGCGGCGTACGTGAGCGCGTTTGAGAATTGTGACCTGGTGGCGGCGACGCTGTGCGGGATTACGGATCCGGAGAAAGTGCAGCGTTCGGTGTGCGCGATGGGGCACAAGTGGATGTGGAATCGCTCGCTGGGCGGGTTGCCACCGGAAGAGTTTTTGACCGAGGTGGACCCGCTGTTTGCGGGGATTCGCGGGAGTTTGGAAGGTGATTATGCCACCAGCGATCAGCTGGCCGGGCACCTGTCGGCGGAGTGGGCGGGGCGGCTGGGGCTGCGCCCCGGGATTCCGATTCCGGTGGGGGCGCTGGATGCGCATTGGGATGCGATTGGGGCGGGGATTGGGCCTGGCGATGTGGTGAACGTTATTGGCACTTCGACGTGCATTATGGCGATTTCGCCGGATCCGCGTTTGATTCCGGGGGTGTGTGGTGTGGTGCCGGGGTCGATCAATCCGGGGCAGACGGGGATTGAGGCGGGGCTGTCGGCTGTGGGCGATATGTTCGATGCGATTGCGCAGCGGGCTGGTTCGACGGTGGCGGCGTTGTCCGAGGGGTTTGATTCGTATCGGGCGGGCCAGAGCGGGTTGCTGCGGCTGACTTGGGATAACGGCGACCGGACGGTTCTGGTGAATCCGCAGTTGGGTGGGGTGACGCTGGGTTGGACGCTGGCGAACACGGCGAAGGACGAGCTGGCGGCGGCGATTGAGGGGACGGCGTTCCACACGCGGATTATTTTTGACCGGCTGGAAGAGTATGGCACGCCGATTCAACGGGTAATTCAGGGCGGCGGGATTCCGCAGAAGAGCGAGTTCCTGAACCGGGTTTACGCGAGTGTGCTGAACAAGCCGATGCTGGTGCCGGCGAGCGATGTGACGAGCGTGGGCGCGGCGGTGTTTGCGTTCCTGGCTGCTGGGACGTATGGGTCGCTGGCGGAGGCGCAGGCGGCGATGGCACCGCAGTATCGGGTGATTGAGCCGGATGCTGGTTCGGTGGCGGTTTATCAGGAGATGTACGAGGTTTACCGGGAGTTGTACTTTACGCTGGGGAATCCGGAGTCGGGCCCGCTGGGGAAGGCGTTGCCGGCGCTGCGGCGGATTGCGGGGAAGGGGTAATTCGGAGCTATTGGGGCTTCTGGCGGAGGTTGCAGCGTGAATGATTTCGCGTCTGGGGACACCCGGCCTGCGCGCTGGCGCGCTACGGCCCGCGGGTGTCCCCGCGAGTATCCGTTGCACGAGAGCTGTTGCTGTGAATTATCGGGCGCCGAGTTTTTTGAGGGTTGTGGTGGCTTGGGTTTTGCGGGTGATTTTGCTGAGTTTTTCGGGTTCGTTCTCGGCGCCTTGGCGCTGGATGGCTTCGCGGTAGCGCTCCTGTTTGTCTGCGAGCTCCAGTGGCGTTTCGTCGAGGGAGTTTTTCTCGCTTAACGGGGCGCCCTTGGCTACCAGGAGTTCGAGGAGTTCGGGTTTGCCTTCGACGGCGGCGAGATGCAGGATCGTCTGGTTGGCGCGCGCTAACGTGATGGCTTCGACGGGGTCCGGGATCTTGTCCTGCGGGCTCCAGCGGGCTTTTATGTCACCGCCTTGGGCTAGGAGTGCGGCCACTACGGGAGCGTCACCGGCGAGGACGGAGGCCGAGAGGGGGGAGTGGCCGTCCTTGCGGAGTTGGTTGGGGTTGGCGCCTTTGGCGGTTAGCAGTTTTACGAGTTCGACGCTGTTGGAACTGGCGGCGATGTGGAGGGGCGTGGAGCCGGGCGGGGCGGGGTTGATGCGGACGTCGCCGGCGGGGCCGCCGGTGGGGTAGGTGGTTTTGGCGTTGGGATCGGCACCGGCTTCCAAGAGGCGGCGGACGATGTTGAGCGCGTCGGGAAGGGTGGCGGCGACGTCGTCGGTCCCGAGGGCCAGGGCGGCGGCGTTCTGGCCGTAGGCGCCGCGGAGGCGGGCTCCGCTGCGTGCCGCTTTGGCGACGGCGAGTGCGGCGCCGTGGAGGGGCGTGTAGCCGGAGCCATCGACAGCCTTCACGTTGGCGCCACGGTCGAGCAGGAGGCTGGCCATGGCGAGATCGGGATTGAAACGCTGGGAGCTGCCGGCGGTGGCGGGAGCGCCGCGGCCGGGGATGAAGGTGCCTTTGGGTGGGTCCCATTTGTAGAGGGCGGCGAGCAGCGGCGTGGTGCCGTCGGCCGAGGGCGTGTTTGCATCGAGGCCCGCGTTTAACAGGAGCTTGGCGGATTCGAGATCGTTCTTTTGCACGGCGAAGAAGAGGGCGTTGAGGCCGCCCTTCTTGGCGGTGTAATCGCCATCGTTATTCCAGGGGATGCCGGTCTTGCCGAGGGTGACGGTGGTGGGGAGGTAGTTGGTGTATTTGACGTCCCAGGTGTTTGTGACGGCTCGGACGTCGGCTCCGAATTCGAGTAAGAGGCGCACGGCTTCGGGGCGGCCGGCGGCCCACATGAGGGCTGTCTGGCCGAACTTCTTTTCACGGGCGTTGGGGTTGGCGCCTTTGACGAGGAGGCGCTTCATGACATCGATCTGGCCGAGGCGGGCGGCGGTCATGAGAGGCGTTTCGCCGTTCTCGCGGGCGACGTTGGGGTTGGCGTCGGCGGCTAAAAGTTGATCGACGATTTTTGGGGCGCCGTTTGTGATGGCGAGAGACAGGGGGCCGATTCCGAGTTCGTTGGTGAGGTTGGGATCGGCTTTGGCGTTGAGGAGGAGGGAGGTGATTTCGGGGTTGGCGCGGACGGCGGCCCAGGCGAGCGGGGTGGCTCCGTCGGGCTCGCGTTCGTTGGGGTTGGCGCCTTGTTTCAGGAGTTGCTCGACGGCTGGGCGATCGTCACTGCGAACAGCGTCGAGCAGGGGGGCGTTTAGCAGAAGCAGCAGGGCGAGGGGCGGCATGGGTTAGACCTCGAGGCGGTTGAGGCGGCCGGTGCTGTCGCCGAGTTTTTCGGTGGGGATGCCGACTTTGTCGAGCATTGTGAGATAGAGATTTGTTAGCGGCGTGGTGTCGCCTTGGAAGGGGAGGTAGCGGCCGCCCTTGATGCGGCCGGCGGCGCCGCCGGCGATGATGATGGGGAGGTCGCGCTGGCTGTGGGAGGTGGGGACGGAGAGGTTTGATCCGTAGAGGATGAGGGAGTGATCGAGGAGGGTGGAGTTGCCTTCTTTGATCGAGTCCATTTTGCTGAGGAAATAGGCGAATAGATGGGATTGGTCGACGTTGATTTTGGCGAGGGCGTCGAGCTTATCCTTTTCGAAATTGTGGTGGGAGATCTCATGGTGGCCCATGGAGATGTTCAGGTGGGGGTAGTTGATGGACGTGGCTTCGCGGGCGTACATGAAGGTCCAGACGCGGGTGAGGTCGGCCTGGAGGGCGAGGGCCTGGAGGTCGAACATGAGCTTGACGTGATCGGGCCAGGAGTCGGGGGCACCGGCGGGGCGGGCCATTTCGGGGAGGTCGACGGGCTTCTTTTTGTTGGCGATTTGGATGCGGCGTTCGACGTCGCGGATGGATTCGATGTACTCGTCGAGCTTGTGGCGGTCGGCAGCGCCGAGGCGGGATTTGAGTTCGGTGATGCGCTCGGTGACGGCGTCGAGCGAGGAGCGATCGGCGGCGTCGCGGGCGGCGTTGGCGGCCGGATCGATCTTGCCACCTTCGCCGAAGAGGCGTTCGAAAACGCGGCGGGGATTGTATTCGAAGGGGAGGGGATTCGTTGCGCTTTTGAAGACGGGGCCGATGTGGGCGGCGCCGCCGTTGTTGTTTTCGGTGGAGAGCTCGAGGGAGGCGAAGGGGGTTTGTTTGCCGAGGGTTTGGGCGGCGAGTTGATCGACGCTGATGCCGACGTTGACCTTGCCTTTGGCGGGTTCGACGCCGGTTAGGAAGGAGGCCAGGGCGCGATCGTGGAAGCCGGCTTTGGTGCGGTCGGGATCCGACGAGAGACCGCTCATGACGACGAACTTGTCGCGGTGGGGCTTCAGCGGCGCGAGGGCTTCGCTGAACTCATAGTTGGCGCCTTCGCCCTTCGGGCGCCAGCGGGCCTGGTCGACACCGAGCGGATAAATAACGAACCCGAGACGGCGGACGGGAGCGGCGGCGGTTTTGCTTTCGGCGGCCATGGCGGGGACCATGGCGTCGAGCAAGGGCAGGCCGAGGGAGATGCCGGCGCCGCGGAGGAGGGTGCGGCGGGAGAGGTGTTTTTGCTGGATAAACATGGGCTCAGCGTTCCTGGTTCTGTCTCTTTTGAAAGGGTACACTTTTCGCGATCTCGAGGATGAGGTCGTGGAATCGGTATTCGGTGTTTTCGGTGTGACGGAGGATCTGGCGGACGGTTGGTTGATCGCGGGCGTCGAGTTCGCGGCCGAGGGCGTAGGTTAGCAGGCGTTCGAGGGTGGCTTGCGCGAATTCGGGGGCGCGTTTGAGGAGGATTTGTTTGAGGGTTTGAGGGCCATCGGTGTCGAGTTTGGCGCCGTTGTCTTCCGTTCGCCAGCGGCCGATGACGTCGTAGTTTTCGAGGGCATTGCCGAGAGGGTCGATGCGGTCGTGACAGGAGGCGCAGGTGGGGTCGGCACGGTGGCGGGCCATCTGTTCGCGGACGGAGAGTTTGGCGGCTGCGCCTTTGGCTTCGTCGAGCGGGGGGACGTTGGCGGGCGGGGCGGGGGGCGGGGAGTTGAGGAGATTATCGAGGATCCACTTGCCGCGGAGGACGGGGGCGGTGCGGGTGGAGTGAGAGGTGAGGAGGAGGACGCTGCCGTGGGTGAGGAGGCCGCCGCGGGTGGCGTTGTTGGCGAGTGAGACGCGGCGGAAGCCGGGGCCGGTGACGCCGGGGATGTTGTAGTGCTGGGCGAGGCGTTCGTCGAGGTAGGTGTAGTTGGCGCGGAGGAGGTCGAGGGCGGGGCGGTTTTCGCGGATGAGGCTATTGACGAAGAGGCGGGTTTCGGATTGGAAGGCGGCGGAGAGGGCGGCGTCGAAATCGGGGAAGAGTTGTTTGTCAGGTTCGACGCTTTGGAGGGCGCGGAGGCCGAGCCATTGGGCGGCGAAGTTGTCCATGAGGGAGGTGGCGCGGGTGTCGGCGAGCATGCGGCGGACTTCGCGTTCGAGGGTTTGGGGGTTGTGCAGATTGGGGGCGGCGTTGAGGAGGGCTTCGTCGGGGATGGTGCTCCAGAGGAAGAATGACAGGCGGGTGGCGAGTTCGAAGCCGGTGAGGGATTGGGTGGGGCTATCGAATTCGAGGCGGAAGAGGAAGTCCGGGGTGAGGAGGACGTCGCGGAGGGCGGCGGCGATGGATGGGGCGAAAGTTTGTTTTTGGCGGGTGGATTGGAACGTTTTGAGGAAGGGGGCGAGGTCCGTTGCGGTGATGTCGCGGCGGAAGGCGCGGCGGATGATTGGTGAGAGGATTTGTTGGGCGCAGGTGGGTTCGCTCGTGGTTCCTGCGCAGGTGTAGCGGGGGGTGGGTTTGGGGTTGTGGGGGCCGGCGATTTCGATGCGGCCGAGGGTGGGCGGGCCGGGTTGGCCGTCGAAGGCGGCTTCGCCGGAGGTCATGCCGCCGATTTCGAAGAGCTTTATGCGGCGGCCGTCGAGGCGGAACTCGATTGTCGGGCGGACGGCGGTGCCGAGGACATCGAGGGGGCCGCCGAGGGCTTCGCCGCCGGGGCCGCCGACGTTGAGGACGGGGCCTTCGTGTTCGGCGAATTCGTTGGGGAATGTGACGATGACGGTGTGGTTGCCGGCCTTGATGTTTGTGAGGCGGGTGCGGAAGAAGCGAACACCTTCGGTGGGGGTGAGGCTTTCTTTGGCGAGGAAGGCGCGGAGGTCGTAATCGCCATCGTGAGGGAAGTAGTGGGTGACGCGGATGCCGCCGCGGGTGCCGAAGGGCATGCCTTCGCCTTGCCAAACGGCTTGGGATTTGGTGACGGGGAAGATTTCGACGACGGGGGAGGGGTCCGCTGTGCCGGCGGCGTATTCGCTGATGCGGCGGGCGACTTTGAGGTAGCGCTCCAAGAGCAGCGGGGACATGGAGAGGGCGTCGGCGATGTTGTCGAAGCCGGCGGCGAGTTGATCGGGCGGGAGTTCGGAGGCGAGGGGGAGATCGAGTTGGAAGAGGTCGCGGATGGCGTTGGTGTATTCGGTGCGGTTGAGGCGGCGGATGACGGGGCGGCCGGGGAAGGGGGCGGCTTTGTCGAGTTCGGTGGTGGTTTGGTGGAGGAAGGTAGTGGTGGCCGCTTCGGTTGGACGGGGCATTTTGGCGGGCGGCATTTCGCCGGCGCGGACGCGTTTGAGGGCCTTTTCCCAGACGTCGGGGCGGGTTTGCGGGGTGCCTTCGAGGGCGAAACCGCCGACTTTGGCGGCGGGGTTGTGGCAGGCGGCGCAGTGCTGTTTGGTGAACTGATCCGGCTGGGCGGCGAGGGTGAGGCAGAAGAGAACGGAGAGGCGCATTCGACGTGGTCCGGCAGACCCTACTATATACTTGTCGCGTGGTGCGTTTGTTGGTTTTGGCCGCTTTTTCGCTGTTGGCGAGAGGGGCGGTGGATTCGGTGCTGGCGCCGTTGGCATACGGACCGCAGTGCTGGTCGACGGTGGAGTTGCGGAACCTGGGGGCGGGGCCGGCGCGGCTGTTGGTGGAGGGGCATAAGGGGAGCGGGGCGCTGGTGGGGCTGGTGGGAGCGCCGTCGACGACGGTGCGGCTGGGGCCCGGGGCGGTTTTGCAATTGCGGTTGGAGGTGGCGGGGGAGGAGTCGGCCGAGGGGTGGGTGATGGTGCGGGGGGATGGCGTGGCGGTAGAGGGGAAGACGGAGTGCGTTGTGGGGGAGCGGTTGACGGCGGCGCCACAGGTGGTGGCGTTTCCGGTGGCGGATCCGTGGTTGGAGACGGTGGTGGGAGAGGCGCGGGGGCGGATGGCGATGGTGTTGAATGTGTCGGAGGAAGTGGCGACGGCGCGGGTTTGTTATTCGCGGGGGACGGTGGTGGGCCGGCCGGAGAAGGGCGGGGAGCCGGAGCGGGTTTGCACGGAGACCGAACGCCTGCAGATACCGCCGTTCGGGACGCGGATGGTGCCGTTGGAACGGGAGGGGAACACGCGGTTTTATATGCAGGCGAAGGGGCGGGCGGTGGTGCTGCGGGTGCTGGTTCCGATGGCGGGGGCGGAGCGGAATTTCGCGGTGGATTCGACGGTGCGGTTTGGGGAAGTGGTGCGGTAGTTTTACTGGGCGGCGGACAAAAAAATAGCGGGCGGTTTATTGAGGCGCCGCCCGCTGTGGATGTTACCGGGCCGCGATCGGGATACCAATGCGGGTGCCGATGACTTCACCGGAAATGACGAGTTCGACACGGCGGTTCTGCTGGCGGCCTCCGGCGGTATCGTTCGAGGCGATGGGCTGTGATTCGCCGAAGCCCTTGGAGGTTACCGAAGCGGTAGCCATGCCCTGGTTGGTGAGGTAGTCGCGGACGGAAGAGCCGCGCTGCTCAGAGAGGGTCTGGTTGTATTCGTCGGTGCCGACGGAATCGGTATGGCCCTCGACATCGAGCCTGAGGCCGGGGTGGCCGGAGACGATGCCTGCGACCTTGGCCAGCTTTTCACGGGCAAGGGGGCGGAGGGTGGACTTGGCGGTATCGAAGAGCACATCGGTCATGTTGACGATGAGGCCGCGGGCGGTGTCCTGGGTTTGCAGGATGGCGTTGAACTGCGCCAAGAGCTGGGTGCGGAGTTCGGCTTTCTGGGCTTCGAGCTGGGCGACCTGTTTGGCGGCGGCGTCGAGGGCGGCCTGGCTGGCGGCGCGATCGCGATCGGCGTCGGCCTTGGCGGCGTTGGCGCGGTTGTCGCTTTCGAGCTTCAGGCGGTCGGACTCGGTTTTGGCAGCGGCGATGGCGGCGTCGTTATTGAACTTGGCGCGATCGGCGGCGAGGGCGGCCTGGGCGAGGAGGGCGTCGCTGTCGCGTTTGGCGCGATCGGCATCGGCTCTAGCGCGTTCGGCATCGGCGGCGGAGGCGGCGGCTTGCGCGTTCTTTTCGCGAGTGAGGCGATCGGATTCGGCGAGGGCCATGATGTGGGCGGATTCGGCTGCGCGGGAGACGCGATCGGTCTCCGACTGTGCGGCGGCCTTGGCGGTTTCTGCGCGATTCTCGCGGTCGAGCGAGCCCTGGCGTTCAGCGGCGAGGGCTGCTTCTTCCTGGCGCTTGACGGCGATGGCGCGGGCGTCTTCGGCGGTCTGGACGGCTTCGCGGGCGGTCATGGTGACGGGTTTTTTGCCGGCGTTGCGAGCCTGGTAGGCTTCGGCGGCGGCGAGGCTTTTTTCGGCCTTTTGGAAGGACTCGGTGGCGAAGGTGGCGGCACCGATGGAGCGGGCGATGCTGACGGCATTGCGGGCTTCATAGAGTTCGAGCGGGATCTTGCTGTCGGCCTTCAGGGCGAGGGGATTGGAGAGGCGCTGGTACTGGCCGCGTTGGAGCAGTTCGTACTTGGCGTCGATCTCTTCGATCTTGCCCTTGGTGTCGGGGCGGACGACGTTTTCCATGACGATTAAGTCACTGGGGCGGTTGACGGCGAAGTAGGGCTCGGCGGTGACGACGAGGCCGAAGACTTGGAGTTCGGTGGTCACGTTGAGTTTGCTTTTGGTGCCGTTGAGGAGAATCTCGCCGAGGTTTGAGGTGCGGCCTTCGGGCGTAATGGCCCACAGGACGTAGGTCAAGTACTCGGCGCCGTTTTTGGTGGCGGGTTGGAGGTCATCGAATTCGACTTCGATTTCGATGTAGCCCTGCTTGCTTTCGACCTTGGCTTCGCCGCGGGACTTGGGCAGCAGTTCGGTGCCACGGAAGTTGATTTTGGTGGCGCCGGAGCGGTGTTGGTAGTTGATCGCTTTGGTGGTGCGGGCGGTGACGCTGACGCGGAAGATCGGTTGATTGCCGGCGGCCATGCGGGCGGCATTTTCGGACTGGTTGTCCTGGGCGGAGAGGAGGGCGCCGGCAAGGAGGCCGGCGCCAAGCAATTGGATGTAGGTCACGTGTCGATTCTTTCTGACGGGTTATTCGTTGGACGTGGCGCGTTCACGAGCCGAGTATTTGTTGAGCATGCCGATGAGGCGCATGCCGGCTTTGGGTGTGCGCACATTGCCCGTAATGATCTGCCGGTTTTCGAGTTTCTTGCCGTAGAGGGTCTGGTTGTCGTCGAGGTCCTGCCGGAGGGTTGCGCCTTCGAGGGCGAGGCCGGCGAAGAGGCCCTGGGAGCGGGACCAGGAGAGGATTTCAGCATGCATCTGGGCATCCGTCTGGGCGGTGGCGGTGCGGCCGACGGGACCGGCGGCGACGGAGCCTTCGGCGCCGAGGGTGAATTTACTGGAGAGTAGTTTGTCGGCACCGCGGGCGTTCATGACGAGCATGACGAGATCGGTGGTGGAGCCGCCAATTTGGAAGCCGACGCTGCCGCCTTCGATGCGAACGGTAGCGGGCGCGGACCAGCCGGCGCCACCCTTGTTGCGGCAGGAGAGGTAGCCTTTGCCGTATTTGCCGCCAACGAGGAAGGCGGCGGTTTTCATGTTGGGGACGATGACGATGCAGTGGGCATTGGCGAGCATGTCCTCGGGGATGCCTTTATCGGGCGCGGCCATGATTTCGGAGAAGACGGAGGCGGCCTCGTCGAGGCGTTTGGCCGGTTCGTTGTCTTTGGCCAGGAGAGGAGCGATGGCGAGTGTAGCTAGGAGGATGTAGCGCATTGTGTTTTCTTTTCCGCCGGCCCGCGGCCCCGGTGGGGGCATTGGGCGACAGAAATAGGAGTGCACGCCGTGCACCACATGCAGGTGTTGCAGGGAAAGGCACGGCGGGGCGAGGCGGGCGGCGGCGGGCGGTCAGTTGACGTGGCACGGTCGGTCGGCGAGGTAGCTGGGGTTGCAAATACGAAGAGAGGCCGATGGCCCGGCAGATGCAGGAGCGGAGACGCGAGCCGGCCTTGTGCGGCGACGACAGAAAGAGACTTCCATGACAACGAACATTTCCGTGTACGGCATTTTCAAAAGCCGTTTGCACATGAATGAGGGACTGCATAATATCCGGGCGAGCGGATTCCGGGCGGAGGACATTTCGGTGTTGATGCCGGAGACGGATGGGTCGAAGGATATGGGGATTGAGAATTCGACGAAATCGCCGGAGGGAGTGGCGGTGGGAGGAGCGGCGGGGGCGGTGGCTGGCGGAGTGTTGGGATGGGTGGTGGGGATAGGGGCGTTGGTGATTCCCGGCATTGGGCCGTTTCTGGCGGCGGGGCCGCTGATGGTGTTGCTGGCGGGGATGGGCGCGGGCGCGGCGCTGGGCGGCGTGGCGGGCGGGTTGGTGGGGATTGGGATACCGGAGTATGAAGCGCAGCGGTACGAGGGCCGGATCAAGAGCGGCGGGATTCTGGTTTCGATTCACTGCGACGACAAAGAGTGGGCGGAGAAGGCCAAGCAGGTTTTTGTTGTGACGGGGGCAGAGGAGATATCGGCGTCGACGGAAGGGAAGGCCGATTACATGGTGACGGACAAGCCGGTGGTGATGGCCCGGAAGTAGTGGATTCGTTTGGATCTAATGGGAAAATCCCGGCCTGGGTGGCCGGGATTTTTATTGATGGGTGGCGTTTCGTTCCATGAAGCGTTTGGTCATGAAGACGAAGCCGAGATTCTGAGTCCATTCCGAGACGAGGGAGCCCACGACCTGGCCCCACTTGGCTTCGACGTTCATTTGGAGGTAGAGGAAGAGCCAGACAAGGCCGGTGAGGGAGAGGAAGATGGAGAGCGAGTGGTTGTGTGTGAGACGGCTGATGTGGGCTGACAGCGGGCTGCCGGGCGGGAGGCGCTGGCGGACCTTTCGTTCGGAGAGGTGTTTGGCGGCGAGGACGGAGACGAAGACGCCAGTCCAATCGGCGATGGCGTTGCCGAAGAAGGCGCCGGAGTGGGAGGAGGGATTGGAGAGGGTGTAGGCGATGAAGACAAGGAGAACGACGAGGGCGGCGGCGAGACTGAGGGAGTGGCGTTTCAGGAACGAGGGTTGTTTGGATGAGGGCACGAAGCGACTTTACCAGAAGGCCCAGACAGGGGCCTTCTGGTTCGGGGTAGCTAGAGACTAGCCGCGATTGACGGATTTGCGGCGAATCATGCCGAGGCCGAGCAGCGACAGGCCGACGAGCCCGATGGTGGTGGGTTCCGGTACGGCGGTGGAACTGACGAGACCCTGGACGGTGCTGACGCCGTTGGGCTGGGCATTGCCGGAGTTCGGGGCGACGATGCCAGTGAAGACGGTTGTGCTGAACACCGTCTGGCCGAAGTTGCCGAAGGTGGCATTCAGTGTGCCCGGTCCGATGACGAGCGGGGCCCAGTTGACGGTCAGCTGGCTGACGTCGCTGTAGACGTTGCCGCCGGTGGAGGTGCCGACGAACCGACCCTTCGCGCCGCCATCGGTCACGTCCGTGATGACCAAATCAATCGTGAAGGGATCGAAGAAGGCGCCTAAGCCGCCCTGCTGCGTGGTGCAAGTGATACAGGCCAGGGTGAACTCCCCGAAGTTCACGTTGGAGGGGACCCCGGTGCTGGTGTCCGCGTTGGGCGAGAAGACGAGGGTGGCACCGACTCCGGAAGAGCTGCCGAGCGTGAGGCTGGCGCCGGAGCTGAAGCCTGTCCCGGCGGCGTTGGTGTTGTAGACGATGTTGGCCGCGTTAGCGGAGCCAGCCAACAAGACAGCGGCGAAGGCCGCGGCCATGGTCGAGGATCGAAGTGTCATGTGATGTTTATTCCTTGAGAAAGTTACCGGAGTTCGCGGTGTCACGGACCCCGGCATGGTTGGAGGAGCAGGTGGAGAGCCATCGAGCTAAGGCCCTAAGGTTGTGGGAGATGCGATGTTTTTTGCGGAGGCGAACGGTCTGAATTGGTGACGGCATGCGGTCAGACGACCACGGATAGTCGGGCGCGGAGGAGCGGCGTTGCGGCTGACGTTTTGGCCTTCAACCTGCAGCGAAGAGTTGGGGCCGGGAGACTTCCCGAGGCACTCAACTATAGGAGAATCACGATGAATAACGACATATTGGCAGGAAACTGGAAGCAGTTGCACGGGAAAATGTTGGAGCAGTGGGGGAAGCTAACGAAGGATGATTTGGATGTGGCGGCGGGCCGCCGTGACCAGATTGTGGGGAAGTTGCAGGAGCGCTATGGGGTGGCGCTTGACGAGGCGGAGCGGCAGGTAAAGGAGTTTGAGGAGCGCTATCAGACGCTGACGAAATAACGCACGGGCGGGGCCCCCGCTATGGGTGCCCCGCCACTTTGCGGCGCTTGCCAGCGGCACTAAAAAATATATATAAAAGTGCGCTGGCAGGTAGCGGAACCGCAGGCCACTTAGCTGCGGCTACACGCCGCGCCGGCAGACCGCCAGGGTATTCGCTGTAACCCTAAGAGCAATTTGGTGGCCACTTGCTAGAAGTCTTTTCGGGAGATTCCTAGCTTGCGCATCATGGCGTTGAGCGTGGTGCGATGGAGGCCCAGACGCGTGGCGGCGGCGGTGACGACACCGTTGGATTCACGGAGAATGCGGAGGATGTGTTCCCGTTCGACCTGTTCGAGAGTGGAGCTGCCTTGGACTTCCGGCGCGGCATCCCGTATTTCGCTGATGGGGGCGCGGAGGTTGGGTCCGACGGAGAGGATGACGGACCGCTCGATAAAGTTTTCCAGTTCGCGGACGTTGCCGGGCCAGCACCAGTCGACCAGGGCGCGCATGGTTTCGGTTGGAATCTTGTCGATGACGCGGCCCATTTTTTCGGCGTACTTGCGGGTGAAGTGACGGGCGAGAAGCGGGATGTCGTCGGGGCGATCGCGAAGGGGCGGGGTGGTGATGGGGAAGACCTTGAGGCGGTAGTAGAGATCGCTGCGGAAGAGTTTGTCGCCCATCATTTCGGTGAGGTTTCGATTGGTGGCGGCGACCAGACGGACATCGATGGGGATGGTGCGAATGCCACCGAGGCGTTCGAACGATTTTTCCTGGAGGGCACGGAGAAGCTTGGGCTGGAGGTCGAGCGGGATGTCGCCGACTTCATCGAGGAAGAGGGTGCCGCGGTGGGCCATTTCGAAGCGTCCGATCTTCTGGGAAAGCGCGCCGGTGAAGGCGCCACGTTCGTAGCCGAAGAGTTCGCTTTCGAGGAGACCGGTGGGAATGGCGGCGCAGTTGAGTGTGACGAAGGGTAGATTCCGGCGGGGGCTGAGGCGATGAATGGCGCGGGCGACGAGTTCCTTGCCTGTGCCGGTTTCACCGAGAATGAGGACGGTGGCATCCGTCGGGGCGACGACTTCGACCTGTTGCTGGACGAGGCGGAGGCCGCTGCTGGAGCCGACGATTTCGCCAAAGTCGTCAGAGACGGCGCCGCCGGATTCCTCGATGCTTTCGTTGCGATCCCGGACGGTGAGGTCCTGTATGAAAGAGATCCAACGGAAGGGGCAGAGCTTGACTACGGCAGTAGCGATGAGGACTGGAACGCGGACGCCATCCTTGCGGATGAGTTCCTTTTCGTAGGGGGTGCAGGCTCCAAAGCGGAGGCCATCTTCGTGGGCGAGTTCATCGAGCGGAGCGTACTCCAACGGCGTAATATCGGGCCAGCACATTTGTCCGGTGGCGACGTCTTCGCGGGTGTAGCCGACGATATCGAGGAAGGAATCGTTGACAACCGGGTCATGGTCGAACTCGCCGGAGACGACGCCGACGATGGCGGATTGCGGGATCTGGGTGTTGCTGCGGGCGCGTTTGCGGCGGATCTTCTCGTCGAGCTCGTGGCGTTCCGAGAAGTCGCGGACGACGCAGGCGTACCCATGGAGAACACCGGCGGCATCCCTGAGGGCCATGGTCACGGTGTTCGCCCAGAAGAGCGAACCATCGTGGCGGCGATGCCAGCCTTCGGTGCCGACGTGGCCGGACGAGACGGCTCGATCGAACTCCCTGTCCAGGCGATCGCTCAGGCCGTTCCCTTCGGGATAGAGAAGGGAGACGTGATGGGAAAGGGCGGCTTGCGGGGCATACCCGTAGAGGCGTCCGGCGCCGGCGTACCAGGCTGCAATGGCGCTGGAGCCATCGAGGAGGAAGAGGGCGTAATCCTGGGCCCAGGAGGTGGTTGGGGCTGGTTCCGCCGAGGCCGACTTGTCCCGAAGTGCGATGACGTGGCGGACGGGGAGGACATTGCTCTTTGCCGTGAATTGCACCTCTCTGGGGCTGCCATCGGGACCGAGCAGTTGAATCGAGCCTTCCTTTTCGCCGTCGGCGAGGAAAGACTGCCAAAGCTGGGAAACAAAGGGTTCCAACGCGGGCGGGGCGAAGTCATGCAGTTTCTGACCTGTGAGACTTTGACGGGGGAGTCCGAGGAGCCGGGCCGCTCCGATGCTAGCTTCCTGATAACGGGCCTCATCGTCGGCGATGAGGATGGGCGCTGAAGGGTGGAAGATAACGGCGCGAAACAGCTTCTCCAGTTCCTGCGGGCCGTTTTCCGTGAGCCACGGATTGGCCAGTGGCGAAACGCCGGCAGACGACATGCGGCGAACCTCTTCCTAACTTGCGATTCATCCATCGGGCGGAGGTATCGCAGCCACCATGAGCGTTGCACGTTAGTTTCCAAAGCGAGCACAGATTGTGACCGTATGAGGTCATCTGTCACTTGGGCGTGAAATTGCAGCTAGAGACGACGAAAGGAATTAGAAACATGCCGTTTATACAGGTTGTTGTGGTCCTGATTATTGTCGGGGTGCTGTTGTCTTTAGTGAATCGCTACATTCCAATGGCCGCGAGTATTCGAACGATTCTGAATGTTTTCGTGGTCGTGGTGGTTTGCGTTTGGGTGCTGCAGGCGATTGGGGTGTGGGGGGAAGTGAGTTCGTTCCGTCTACGCCGATGACCAAATACGGTCACATGACTTTGCGCGGTCGGATTGCGGGCGGCTAAGTGCGCAAAGACGGGGGATTCAGACGGGCCTCTACATGCAGAGGGAGGTTGTGCGGGAACGTTCCGCAGGGCAGAGAAAAGGAAGTAAGTGATGAAGTTATTCAAAACAGCAGTAATGATATGCGGGTTGGCGGTATTGGGTGCGCTGGCCGCTCCGCCGGCACAGGCCGCACCGTGGGACCGCAAGACGGTTTTCACGTTCAGCGGCCCGGTGGAGATACCGGGTGTGCATCTGGCCGGCTGGGGCGTATTGCCGGCCGGGACCTACGTTTTCAAGATTCTGGATTCGCAATCCGACCGGCACATTGTGCAGATCTTCAACAAAGACGAGACACAGATCTACGCAACGATTCTGGCGATTCCGAACTTCCGTTTGAAGGCAACCGATAAGACGGTGATGACATTCCGCGAGCGGCCGGCGGGTCAGCCCGAAGCGCTGCGAGCGTGGTTCTATCCGGGGCGCCAGTGGGGCGAGGAGTTTGTGTGTCCGAAGGCGAAGGCGCTTGAGATTGCCAAGGCGACGAATATGCCGGTATTGTTTACGCCGGCGGAGTTGCCGATGGAAGTGACCGAGCCGGTGAAGACAACTGACGCGCCGGTGGTGGTGGAGTTGAGACGCGCGCCGATCATGGCGATCACGCCGGCGGGTGAGGAAGTGCAGTTGGCGCAGGTGGAACCGACCACGTTGCCGGCCACGGCGAGCGGGTTGTGGATGTGGGCATTGATTGGCTTTGTTGCTCTCCTTGGGGCGATGTTGTTACAGCCCAAGGCAAAACCGGTTCGCTAGTGAAATTCCGTGACTTCCCGCGGTAGACGATTGCCGCGGGAAGCCACAGCGATAGAGAGAGTTGTGCAATGCGAACGAGAGTCATCCTAAAGCCCGTCACTCTGCCCCGGCACAGGCCCAACGGAGAGGGCAGCTACGAGACCAAGGCACGGGGACTGGACGTGCTGAACTCTCCTCAACTGAACAAGGGGACGGCGTTCACAGCGGATGAGAGGAAGGCGTTAGGGTTGACAGGTTTGATCCCGCCGGAGATCAGCACTCTGTCGACGCAGGTGAAGGGCGCCTACGTGCAGTACGAACGGTTGCCGGACGCGTTGAGCAAGAACATCTATTTGACGGCGTTGCACGACCGGAATGAAGTGTTGTTCTACCGGCTGTTTTCCGAGCATTTGCGGGAGATGATCCCGATTGTGAACGACCTGACGGTGGGCCTGGCGATGGTGCAGTACCGGCATGAGTGCCGGCGGCCGCGCGGGGTCTACCTGTCGATTGACCATCCGGGGTCAATGGAAGAGGCGTTTACGAACTTTGAGGCAGCGGCTGATGATATCGATCTGATTCTGGCAACGGATGCCGAGCAGATTCTGGGGATCGGTGACTGGGGCGTGGGTGGGATTGAAGTAACGATCGGGAAGCTGGCGATCTATACGGCGGCGGGCGGCGTGGACCCGAAGCGAGTGATTCCGGTGATGCTGGACGTGGGGACGAACCGGGAGAGCCTGTTGACGGATCCGATGTACATCGGGAACCGGCACGCGCGCGTGCGCGGGGCGCGATACGACGAATTCATTGATGAGTACGTACGTACGGTGAGCCGGCTGTTCCCCGATGCCCTTTTGCAGTGGGAGGACTTCGCGCCGGGAAACGGGCGGAGAATCCTTGAGAACTACCGGGACCGGGTGTGTGCGTTCAACGATGACATGCAGGGGACTGGCGCCATTGTGCTGGCCGCGGCGATTTCGGCGGCGCGAGCGTGCGGGACGTCGTTACGGAAGCAGCGGGTGGTGATCTTCGGCGCGGGCACCGCGGGCATGGGCGTGGCGGACCAGTTGGCGGACGAAATGCGGCGGGAAGGGTTGAGCAAGGAAGAGGCGGCGAGCCGGTTCTGGTGCGTGGACCAGCAGGGGCTGCTGACGGTATCGATGGCGAGCCAATTGCGGGACTTCCAGCGGCCCTACGCGCGACCGAACGCGGAGAGCAGCCGGTGGCGACACGACGAGGGCGGGCGCGGCGTTAGCCTGGCCGAGGTGGTGCGACGGGTGAAGCCAACGATGCTGATCGGGGCGTCGGGCGCGGCGGGGGCGTTTACCGAGGAACTTGTGAGGGAGATGGCCGCGAATACGGAACGGCCGATCGTGTTTGTGCTTTCGAGCCCTTCGGCGCGAGCGGAGGCGAGTCCTTCGGATCTGGTGGCGTGGACGGAAGGGCGGGGATTGCTGGCGACAGGGAGTTCGACTCCGCCGGTGACGTATAAGGGCGTGACGTATGTGATCGCGCACGCCAATAACGCGTTGTTGTACCCGGGACTGGGGCTGGGTGCGATCGTCTCCAAGGCGAGCCGGATCAGCGCCGGAATGTTTCTGGCGGCGGCGAGCGCGGTGTCGAGCCTGGTGATGGTGCGGCAACTGGGCGCGTCGCTATTGCCGCAGATTGACGACCTGCGCAGCGTGTCGATCACGGTGGCCGTGGCGGTGGCCGAGGCGGCGGTGGCCGAGGGTGTGGCTGGGGTGAAGTTCAAAGACATCGAGCAACAAATCCGGGATGCGATGTGGCAACCGGAGTATCGCCAGATTGTGGCGGTTTGAGGAGAATTGTATGGATCAGTTCGACATTCTGGCGAAGTCGGTGGCGAATTGGGCGCGCTCCTTGTGGGGATGCGCGCACCGGCGGACGTCGTTCCCGATCACGATCGGGGAAGGGGCCGAGAGCGAGACGTACGTTGTGTGCACGCTGTGCGGGCAGCGATTCGCCTACGACTGGACGACGATGTGCAAGACCGGTAAGCGGCCATGATTTACGTGGCGCGATGGGCCTTATTGTTGCTGCTTAGCCTGGATGGCACGCAGGCGCCGCAGGAGCTGGCGATATCGGTGAACGTCAACCTGGTGATGCTGCAGGCTACGGTTCGTGACCGCAAGGGTGTGTCCGCCGGGGAGCTGCGGAAGGCGGATTTCACGGTGTTCGAGGATGGAGTCCTGCAAGAGATACGGGTGTTCCAGCATCTGGACCAACCGGTGACGGCGGGATTGGTGGTGGACCATAGCGGGAGCATGCGGCCGCGGTTGGCCGATGTGGTGGAGGCAGCGCGGATGTTTGTCCGCTACAGCAGCGCCGACGATGAGATGTTTGTCGTGAATTTCAACGAGACTGTCTCGTTGGGGCTGGGGCGGGCCGGTGTGTTCACCAACCGGCAGGACGAGGTGGCGGAGGCGATTGCGAGGCCGGGGGCGAACGGGCAGACGGCGTTGTACGACGCGGTGGTGGAGGGGTTGCAACAGTTGCGGGCGGGGAGCAGGGAGAAGAAGGTCCTGCTGGTGATCAGTGACGGGGCGGACAACAAGAGCGTGCACACGCAGGCGGAGGCGCTGCAGATGGCCGTGCAGTCGAACGCGGCCATTTACACGATTGGACTGTTCGCTGACGAGGATCCGGACCGGAACCCGGAGGTGCTGCGGAGGTTGGCGCGGGCAACGGGAGGGGAGGCATTTTTTCCGAAGGCGGCCAAGCAGACGGCGGCGATTTGCGAGCAGATCGCGGGGGATATCCGGCGGCAGTACACGTTGGGGTACGTATCGAACAGCACGCGCCCGGACGGAGGTTTCCGGACTATTCGCGTGGTGGCTGAGATGCCAGGGCAGGGACGACTGACGGTGCGTACGCGAGCAGGGTATGTGGCTGGGGTTGTGCGATGAAACTGCGAATGCGGCTGCGTGGTGTTCGATGGGTGCTGGCGACCTTCGGCGTTGGCGTGTTGGGGTATTGCGGGTATGTGCTGGCCGATGCGTGGTGGTTTCAGCGGGAATCGAGTGTGGCGTTCGAGGCGGAGTTGGCGCCGGTGGTGGTGACGCCGGTGCGTGTGGCGGCGGAACGGATTTGGGGTCGCGTGGCTGTGGAGCGGCTGGGGTTGTCGGTGATTGTGTTGGAAGGGACGAGCGCGGCGACGCTGCGCCGGGCGGCCGGGCATATTGCCGGGACGGCGGTGCCAGGGGAGCCGGGGAATGTCGGGATCTCCGGGCACAGGGATACGTTTTTCTATCCGCTACGCCATGTGCGCGCCGCGGATGTTGTGACGGTGACGACGCGTGCGGGAGCGTTCCGGTACCGGGTGGTATCGGTGACGGTTGTGCAGCCGGATGACACCGGCGTGTTGGACGCGGATGAGACGCAGGTGCTGACGCTGGTGACCTGTTATCCGTTTACGTTTATTGGTTCCGCGCCGGAACGATTCGTCGTTCGGGCCGAAAGGGTCATTTGAAAGAGACATCGAAGATTTGCAAGATCGCGTTTGTGGGCGACCACCTGCCGCGGAAGTGCGGCATCGCCACTTTTACCACCGATCTGCAGCAGGCCGTAGCGGCGGCGCACCCGCAGAGTCACTGTTTCGTGGTCGCGGTGAACGACTTTGCCGATGGGTATTCGTATCCGGAGGAGGTGCGATTCGAGATTGAGGAGCAGGACCTGCCGTCGTACCTGCGGGCGGCTGATTTTTTGAATATCAGCAACGTGGATGTCGTCTGCGTGCAGCACGAGTTCGGCATCTACGGCGGGCCGGCGGGCGGGCACATACTGGCGTTTCTGCGCGAGCTGCGGATGCCGGTGGTGACGACGCTGCACACGGTGCTGCGGGAGCCGAACGCGGACCAGCGGCGGGTGATGGAGGGGCTGATTGCGCTATCAACGCGGCTGGTCGTAATGGCAGACCGGGGGCGGCAGATGCTGCGGGATATCTACCTGGCACCGGCGGCGAAGATCGACTTGATTCCCCACGGGATTCCGGATGTCGGTTTTGTTGACCCGGCCTACTTTAAAGATCTCTTCGGTGTGGAGGGGCGGGTGGTTCTGCTGACGTTCGGGCTGTTGTCGCCGAACAAAGGCATTGAGCACGTCCTGAACGCGTTGCCGCAGATTTTGGAGGAGTTTCCGGACGTTGTCTACATCGTTCTGGGGGCGACGCACCCAAATGAGTTGCGGGAGCACGGCGAGGCGTACCGGTTGAGCCTGGAACTGGTGGCAAAGAAGAACAAGGTGGACAAGAATGTCATCTTCTACAACCAGTTCGTGGATCTGGAAAATCTGAAGGAATTCATTGGAGCGGCGGACCTGTACATTACGCCGTACCTGAACGAAGCGCAGATTACGTCGGGCACGTTGGCGTATGCGTTCGGGGCGGGGAAGGCTGTGGTATCGACGCCGTATTGGCATGCGGCGGAGTTGCTGGCCGATGAGCGGGGCGTGCTGGTGCCGTTTGCCGACGCGCCGGCGCTGGCGCGAGAGGTGAGCGCATTGCTGCGGGACGATACGCGGCGCCATGCGATGCGGAAGAACGCCTATCGGATCGGGCGAGAGATGGTGTGGAGCAACGCGGCGCAGTTGTACATGCGGTCGTTCGAAGCGGCGCGGCTGGAAGTGACGGCACCGCCGCGCCGGGTGCGGCTGGGATCGAAGACTTTGGACCAGAAGCCGCGCGAGTTGCCGCGACTGAAGCTGACGCATCTGTTTCGGATGACCGATTCGACAGGCGTCTTCCAGCATGCGATCTTCAGCGTGCCGAATTTCTCCGAGGGGTATTGCTCCGACGACAATGCGCGGGCGTTCATTCTGGCAGTGCTGCTGGGAGAGGCGGGGGAGGAGCCGGAGCAGGCACGGACGCTGGCGACGACGTCGGCCGCCTTTCTTTATCACGCCTTTGACGGGGCCACTGGCCGGTTCCACAACCACATGAGTTTTGACCGATTGTGGTTGGACGAGCAAGGGTCGGAGGATTGTCACGGACGCGCGATGTGGGCACTGGGCGTCGGTGTGGGGCGCTCGCCGCACCGGAGCTTTCAGATGATGGCGGGGCAGTTGTTCGCGCAGGCGCTACCGGTCGTGCCGGCGTTTTCGTCTCCGCGGGCATGGGCGTTTGGACTGTTGGGCATCCACGAATACCTGCGCCGGTTGGGTGGCGACAGCATGGTGAAACAGGTGCGAGATGTGCTGACGACGCGACTGATGGACTTGTATGAACGGACCGCGATTCCGGAGTGGCTGTGGTTTGAAAACGAACTTAGCTACGACAACGCGAAGATGGCGCACGCACTGATTGTGAGCGGCGAGGCAATGGCGCGTGCCGATGTTCTGGATTGCGGTCTTCGTTCCCTGGAATGGCTCACGGAGCTGCAGACGTCGGATAAAGGACACTTCCGGCCGATCGGCAGCAATGGGTTTTACCAGCGCGGCGGAGAGCGGGCCGACTTCGACCAGCAGCCGATTGAAGCGCAGGCAACGGTGTCGGCGTGTCTGGCTGCGTACCGGGTGACTTCCGATTTCCGTTGGTACGAGCGAGCTCAGTTGGCCTTCGACTGGTTCATTGGATGGAACGATCTGGGCGTTGAACTCTATTCGCCGGAGACGGGCGGATGCCGCGATGGGCTACATGTGGACCGGGCGAACGGGAACCAGGGTGCGGAGTCGACGCTTGCTTATTTGTTGTCGCTAGTGGAGATGCAGTTGGCCCAGAACGTTTTGACGAGTTTCCAGACGCCGATGGCGATGGCAGAGTCCGCAAAGTGAAGAAGGAGCCAATGCATATTGCTGTTCACCGCACCGCGATGGTGTTAAAGCCGGACCAGACGCGGGTACTGTTGCGGCCGTTCCGTCCGGGGAGCCCGGAACGGATCTCGGCCATCATCACGCGTGTGCTGGCGATACCGGAATCGGAGGTGGAGGGGCTGCTGCACAGCATCTGCGCCGACTTCTCCAAGCGGCACGAGCATATCCGGGAAATCTTCCAGGAGCGGTACGACCAGGTGCGGGGATGCTTGTGGGCCGATGGGGAGTACTCGCCATTACGGCAGTTGCTGATTGGCTCCTACTTTTTGGCGGAGTATTCGCTGGAGTCGGCGGCACTGTTTAACCCGTCCATCGTGGAGCATCCGGATCAAACGGAGCTGCCGCCAGGGTCACTGCGATTCCTGATGAGTTTGCGGGCGACAGGGGAGGGGCATGTTTCCTCTATCACATTTCGCACCGGGGTGGTGACATCGGACCACGATGTTGTGGTGACGCCGCCGACCGGTTTTTTGACCGAGCCCAAGCAGGTGACGAATCCGCACTACGAAAAGGCGCTGTTCCGGCGGCGATTGGATGAGATGGGGTTGAACGACGACTTCACGCACCGGGTGATGCGCTACCTGGAAGAGGTTTTTACGCTGGAGGCGCTGCGGACGAGTTTGCAGTCGGAGCAGTTTCGATCGCCGGACGGAATGACGCCGATCGAGCAGCAGATGGCGCAGGGTATTTGGATGCTGGCGCGGTCCAACTACGAGGTGCAGTTCCGGGAGGAGCAGAACGTGTCCGAACGGATTCTGTTTCCGGCGACCCCGTCGCAGAGGAACGGCATAGAGGACGCGCGGTTCGTCCGGTTCCGTGATGACGACGGGAGTTTGACGTACTTCGCCACATTCACCGCTTACGACGGGACGATGGTAGTGCCGGAGCTGTTGGAGACCCGCGACTTCTTGCGCTTCTGCTTCCGAACGTTGAACGGACCGGCGGCGCGGAACAAGGGGATGGCGTTATTCCCGCGGAAGATCGGCGGACGATACGCGATGTTGTCGCGGCAGGATAACGAGAGCATCTTCCTGATGTACTCCGACAACGTCCACTTCTGGAATGACAACGTGTTGTTGCTGTTGCCGGCGTTCCCGTGGGAGTTGATACAAATCGGCAACTGCGGTTCACCGATTGAAACGCCGGCCGGTTGGCTGGTGTTGAGCCATGGGGTGGGTCCGATGCGGAAGTATTGCATAGGCGCGTTCCTGCTGGATTTGGAGGATCCGAGCCGCGTGATCGGCCGGCTGCGGGAGCCGCTCTTGCAGCCCAATGCGGATGAGAGGGAAGGGTACGTTCCGAACGTTGTGTATTCGTGCGGCGCGCTGTTGCACGGTGATTTATTGATCCTGCCTTATGGACTGGCGGACCATGCTACGGGATTCGCCACGGTTTCCCTGGCGGCAGTGTTGGCAGCGATGGAGTAGGGTATGCAGCTATACGTTGAACATTCGACGGTGTACCGGTATGAAGATGCGGTGTATCTGGAGCCTCACACGTTCCGGCTGCGGCCGCGGGTGAACAGTTCGCAGCAACTGTTGCAGTTTCAGTTGCAGATTTCGCCGGAGCCATCGGGCAAGGCGGAGTGCGTGGACCAGGACGGGAATCTGGCGTTGCAAGCCTGGTTTTCGACGCCGACGCGGGAGCTGAATGTTCGTAGCCGGTTCCGCGTGGAGTTATCGCGGGAGAACGCGTTTGATTACGTCCTGGAGGGAAATACGTCGCTGCTTTCGCTTTGGTACCTGGAGCCGTTGAGCACGGCGTTGGCGCCTTATCGAAACTATGCGGAAGTAGGGGAAAAGGTTCGGGTCTATGCGCGGGCGGCGGCGAAGCGGGCTGGGTTTGATCTGGTGATGTTCTTGAACGAAGTGAACTGGGATATTTTCCATTCCTTCCGGCAGATGCACCGTGGGGAGGGGGCGGCGTGGCCATCGGACCTGACGCTGCGAGTACGGGAGGGATCGTGCCGCGACCTGGCGATACTGTTTTGCGACGTATGCCGGGTGATGGGAATTGCGGCGCGGTTTGTGAGCGGGTATGAGTGCGCAACGGTGGGGCGCGCGGACGCGTCGATGCACGCGTGGGCGGAGGTGTACCTGCCTGGAGTGGGCTGGCGGGGATACGATCCGTCGCGCGGGTTGGCGGTGGCGAACTGCCATGTGGCGGTGGCGGCCGGGTTCGATCCGGAACTGGCGGCCCCGATTACCGGTTTGTACTTCGGGCGGAGCGGCTCGCAGATGGAGACGTATCTCCGGATGGAATTGGAGAAGGCGAATTGTTGAAGCGGCGGCGGGTGGCGGTTTTGTCGCCGGTGGCGTGGCGGACGCCGCCGCGCCAGTACGGGGCGTGGGAGACGGTGGCGAGTAATGTGGCCGAGGGCCTGACGGCGCGCGGGTGGGACGTGACGTTGTTTGCGACGGGCGATTCAGTGACGCGGGCGACGTTGCACGCGGTGGTTCCGAGGGGGTACGAGGAGGACCGGTCGGTGGACCCGAAGGTGGCCGAGTATTTGCACATCTCCGAGGCGTTTGAGCATGCGGGGGAGTTCGACCTGATCCATAGCCATTACGACTTTATGGCGCTGACGTATTCGCGACTGGTGCGGACACCGGTGTTGACGACGATCCACGGTTTTTCTTCGCCGCGGATCATGCCGGTGTATGAGAAGTATCGGGATGGGTATTTTGTCTCGATCAGCGATTCGGACCGGGCGCCGGGGCTGCGGTATATGGGGACGGTTTACAACGGAATTGATCTGAGTTTGTACCCACTGCGGGCGCGTGGCGGCGGGGCGCTGGTGTTCCTGGGGCGCATTCATCCGGACAAGGGAACGCACTTGGCAATCGCGGTGGCGCAGCAGACCGGGCGTCCGTTATTGATAGCGGGGATTATTCAGGATTCGGAGTACTTTCGCGAGCAGGTGGAGCCGCATTTGAACGCACAAATTCGATATGTGGGGCCGGTGGACGTGGCGGGGAAGAATGCGCTGTTTGCCGAGGCATTGGCGCTGTTGCATTTGAATACGATTCCGGAACGATTTGGGCTGGTGCTGGTGGAGGCGAACGCGGCGGGGGTGCCGGTTATCGCCATGGACTTGGGTTCGTGCCGCGAAGTGATTGCCGATGGCGAGACGGGCTTTTTGGTGCGTGATGTGGCAGACGCGGTGGAGGCGGTGGCGCGGGTGGGAGAGATCGTAGACCGCGTGTGCCGCGAGCGGGTGGAACGGTTGTTTTCGGTGGAGACGATGGTGGCCGGGTATGAGCGTGCGTACCAGGCGGTGTTTGATGCGGAAGATTTGAGGTAGTGATGAAACATGATGTGGTGCGGCGTTACAGCGGAAATCCGATTCTGACCAAGGCCGATATTCCGTACGCGGTGGAGACGGTTCACAACGCTGCGGTGGTGAAGTGCGCTGGTGAATACCTGATGGTGTTCCGGTCGCACTTGCGGACTGGGCGGTCCATCATTGGCCTGGCGCGGAGCAAGGACGGATTCCGGTTGGTGGCGGACCCGGCGCCGTTCCTGACGCCGGCGCGGGAAGGGCCGTTTGCGGCGTACGAGGAGTTCGGCGTGGAGGACCCGCGGGTGACCGAGATCGACGGCGTGTTCCTGATTACTTACAGCGCGTATTCGCGGAACGGCGTGCGGATTGGCCTGGCGCGGACGCGGGACTTTGTGGCGGTGGAGCGGGTGTCGTTGATCACGGAGGCGGACTACAGGAACGTCGTTATTTTTCCGGAGAAGTTTGGCGGGTTGTATGCGCGGCTGGACCGGCCGCATTCGGAGATTGCGCCGTGGTCGATTTGGATTTCGTACTCGCCGGATCTGCTGTTTTGGGGCGAGGCGAAGTTGATTATGCGGCCCGAGCCTTATCACTGGGACGAGATGAAAATTGGCCCGGGGGCGCCGCCCATCCGGACGCCGGAGGGGTGGCTTTCCATCTACCACGGCGTGTTTCAGACGATGGCGGGGGCGGTGTACCGGTTGGGCGTGGCGCTCCACGATCTGGCCGATCCGGCGGTGATTCGCGGCGTCAGTGACTCTTGGATTTTGCAGCCGGAGGACCCGTGGGAGATTACCGGGTATGTTTCGAATGTCGTGTTCAGTTGCGGGGCCGTGGCGGAGGCGAATGGGACGGTGAAGATCTACTGGGGCGGCGCGGATTCGGTGATGTGCGTGGGCGAGGCCGATCTGGATGAGTTGACGGGGATGTGCCTGGAAGGCGGGCGGGCTAGCGGGGGAGCGTCATAAGTACGAGACCGTAGCCGACGCCGGCTTCATCGGCGGTGCGGGCGACTTGGAAGGCCATGTGGCGCGAGTCGGTGGAGATGACCGGGTTGGAGGCTTTCCAGCCTTCGTAATCGTTGAACTGGGTGAGGCGGGTGAAGTCGCGGCCGGTGCCATCGAGCTTGAGCTTCCAGATATCGATTTCGTGGGAGCCGTGGTGGCCGCCGAGGGTTTCGACTTGCTTCGAAGACTCGACGAGGGTGTATTGGCCGTTGGGGAAGATGCCTTCGACTTCGTTGTAGATGGACGCTGACTGGGAGTGGTCGGTGGTTTGGCCGGTGGCGAGGTCGAGCGACATGACGGCGCCGAGGCCTTGGGGGCGGTAACAGGTGAAGGTGAGCTTGGTGTCGTTGTCGTAGAAATCCTGGGATTCGGCGACGCAGGCGGGGGACTTGCTTTCAAATACGGTCTTTTTGTTCGCGATTTTGAGAGCGCCCTGTTCATAGACCAGGTCGGCGACGACGATGCGGGAGTAGCCGGCGGGAAGATCGGGGAATTGGGCGGGCGTTTCGGACCAGGACATTTTGAGTTGTTTCTTGGAAATGGCGGCGCCTTCGCTCATCTTCTGGCCGAGCTTGACGGGCTTGGAATTCGGGACGTTTGAGAGGAACCAGAGTTCATTGTCGCGGCGGCGGGAGGTGCGGATGTCGCTGAAGCGTTCGGCTCCGATGAGGATGTAGTTGCCATCGGAGAGATGCATGATGCGGAGGAAGGCGGCGCCGGGGACGCCGCAGGTGAGGCAGCGGATGGCGCGGGTTTTGAGGTCGATGACGAAGGCGTCGCCGAAGCTTTTGGCCATGAAGGCGATGCGGGCGTTATCGGGCGAGAAGTCGGCGCGTTCGCCGAAGTGGGTGAGGACCTGCATAGATTTTGGCAGGTGGTCGAGCGGGCTGCCGGACTTGCGTTGGGCGGCAGCGGTTAGGGCGATTAGGAGAGCGAGATAGAGGCGGGGCATGACTTGGCCGCCCCGATGGTATCAGCTGGTTAGCGGCGGAGGAAGGCCAGGGTGAGAGTGACGAGCGTGCCGAGGGCGAAGAGGGCCAGGCCGAGGAAGACGCTGCGCGGGCGGAAGGCGAATTCGATTTCGTGGATGCCGGCGGGCGTGACGACGCCACGGGTGACGCCGTAGGTTTCCCAGATGCGGGCGGGCTGGCGGTCGATGGTGGCTTGCCAGCCGGGGAAGGCCGAGTCGGCGAGGATGACCATGCCGGTGCAGCGCATGTTGGCGCGGAGGCGGACACGGTTGGCGGAGCGGGTGAGGATTTCGATTTCGTCGCCGGAGCAGTTTTCGAGCTTGGGCGCTTCGCCGAGGAGAACGGTTTGTTGGTAGACGGGGAAGGCGGGGACGTTGAGCTTGGCGCGGAGGTCCGGGAAGGAACTGGCGGTAGTGGCTTCGTGGACGATCCAGGCGCGGGGGCGGGGCTCTGGATTGCGGAAGGCTTTGAGGCCGGATTCGGCTTCGAAGAGAGACGATTGTTCGGGGCGCGCGGGCTGTTTGGCGATGTAGTGGGTGATGGCGAAGATGTTCTTCGACGTTTCGGTATGAAGCTCGGAGAGGTAGAGCGCTTCGGGGACGCCGGCGACGTAGCCGCCGAGGACTTCGAGGCCATGATAGTCGCCGAAGTTGAGGGGTAGTTCGTCGTCCTTCACGTCGAGGCGGATGGGGGAGCGGGCACTTTCAGCGCGGAGGAAGGTGGCTAGATCGCGGTTGTTTTCGAGGTATTTGGCAAAGCGGAATTGGTCTTCGCGATAGCGGGAGGAGTATGTGGCGGTGGAGACTCCGTGCATCTCCGAGAGGGCGGTGAGGATCCAGACGGAGGCGAAGAGGGCGGGGCGGAGATTGGCGTACAGAGAGGCGGCGAGGGCGATGGCGAAGAGGCCGGAGAGGAGGAGGCGATCGTCGAGATCGTGGTTGGCAACGGCGAGGGCGGCGATGGCGATGCCAAGGGCGAGGAGGGCGTGGGCGACGGCGCGGGGGCGGCGGGTTTGCAGATCATCGAGGCCGTAGGCGGCCAGGAGGCAGAGGCCGAGATTGAACAGGTGAATGGCTCGGACGGGGATGCGGGCCTTGCCGAGGCCGGGGATGAGGGCGAAGAGAGCTCCGTGGATTGGGGTGGCGGCGCCGAGGGCGAAGATCAGTGCCGCGGCGGTGCCGAGGGTGATCCACTTTACTCGCGCGTTGGCGGTTGCGGTGGCGATGCCGAGGAGGGCGAGGGCGAAGATGGCCAGACCGAGATAGGGAGCGCAATCGGCATAGCGTTCGGCAGTGGGCAGGAATGTTTGGAGAATGCCGCGGGCGGGGAGGGAGTAGCCGGCGGCGATGTGGTAGGGGATGGGATCGTTCCAACCGACGGGCACGGTGACGCCGACCCAGCGGCGGGCGAGGCGGCCGAACTCAATGGTGGGGAGGAGTTGGGCGGAGGCGATGAGCGCGGTGATGGTAAGCGATAGCGCGGCTAGTGGAATGGTGCGCCGGTTTTGGGTTGCGCAGATGGCCCAGATGGCGGCGATGAATAGCGAGACCAGGAGCGGGATTTCGTGGTGCCCGCAGAGCCAGGCGAGGCCGAGGAAGAAGCCGGAGAGTGCGGCGCTGGACCAGGGGCGTTGCCCTTGCACGGCGCGGGAAAGGAACAGGATGATGATGGGGGTGAAGATGGCGCCGGCGGCGACGTCGAGCCAGGCGACGGTGCCGAGGAAGCCGCCGCAGGCGAAGCCGAGCGCGGCGAGGATGGAGGCGGCATAGCCGCGGTCCCAGTGGCGGCAGAGGGCGTAGCA
>CANIVU010000070.1 GCA_947470805.1 Acidobacteriota bacterium
CGCGTCACGCGCAACGGCATCGAAGACTTCCGCGCGGCCGTCCCCGGCGTCCAGATCGCCTTTCAGGACTCCGCCCCGGCTTCTACCGATTCCACGCTCCGCACGGCCGCCCCAGCCTCCAAAGCGCCCGCCGCTATGGCCGCGTGGATCGAAAGGCTCGGTGGCCGCTCCAGCAGCGAAGCCGGCCAGATTCGCTCCGTCGATCTCTCACGCACACCCGTTACGGAAGCTCAGTTGGCGCATCTGGCCGCCCTCCCGGCGCTGGAGCGGTTGCGGCTGAACACAACCGAAATCGGAGACGGCGGGATGGCGAACGTGGCAAAGCTATCGGGGCTGCGCGACCTCGACCTCGGCCACACGATGGTCTCCGATAAAGGACTCGCCCCGCTGGCCGCGTTGAAGCATCTACAGCGGCTCACCATCAAACACACCCTCGTCCGCGGCACCGGTCTCGGCGTACTGACATCCATCGAAGATCTCGACGCCGCCAACGCGCCCATCAACGACGCGGGAGCCGCTGAGATAGCTCAGCTCACCAACCTCCACCGGCTCCGCCTCGCCTATACCGAAGTCACTGACGCGGGGATCAAATCGTTGGCGCCCCTCAAAGCCATCCGCCACCTGGACCTGCTTAGCACCGACATTTCCGAAGAAGCGATGAAATCCGTCGCCAGCTTCACGGATCTCGAATATCTCAACATCAGCTACAACAAAATCGGCACCAAGGGACTCGCTCATCTCTCCGGACTGACAAGGCTGAACCACCTCGAGGGCGCGCGTACGCGCATAGACGACACAACCGTTCCCCACCTCGCCCGCTTCACCGCCCTCAAGCAACTGAACCTCGACTACACCGGCATCTCCGACAAAGGTCTCGCCGAACTCCAACCCGCACTTCCCAAGCTGGAACTGCTACGCCTCGACACCGCCAACCTCACCGACGCCGCAATCGACACGCTCTCCAAATTCCCCGCCCTGCGCGACCTGAATATCTATCACACGCTGATCACCGAAGCCGCCAACAATAAGCTACAACAGGCCATGCCTCAGTGCCGCATCGTCTTCGACCCCGCTTCGGCCCTGCCCACCCGGAGGAAGAGTTAATCATGTGGACGCTCACGCTGTTGCTCGCCGCCACACTTTCGCCAGCGGACTGGGTGAAGGACATGGGCGGCACCGCGGAAACGAACGCGAAAGGCGAAATCGTCGCGCTCGACTTGTCCCGTACCTGGATCACCGATGGCGACCTCCGCCGCGTCGGCCAGATCCCCACGCTTGAACGGCTCGACCTCTCCCATACCCGCGTCACCGACCTCGGCTTCTCCCATCTGAAAGGGCTCACCAAGGTCACTCATCTCGACCTCTACTACGCCGAACTCACCGGCGATGGCGCGCTCGCCGTCGTCAAGAACTGGCCCAAGCTGCAGTGGCTGAACCTGCGAGGCACCAAGCTCACCGACACCGGCCTGGCCCACCTTGCCAACCATCCAGAGCTAGCGTGGATCGACGCGGGCTATGCCGAAATGACCGACAACGGCGTCGAGTTTTTCGCCACCATGCCTAAGCTCCGCGCGCTCGCTTTCGGGGGAAATAAGATGACCGACGTCGGCCTCACGCCGCTCCGCCTCATCGGGGGTTTGAAGGAACTCGACCTCGGCGGACTGCAACGCACGGACTCCGGGCTCTGGCAGGTAACCGTAACCGACCGCGGCGCCGAAACCCTTTCCGGCATGACGCAGTTGGAAGTCCTCAGCCTCCGCAACAGCAAGATTACCGACGTCGGCATCGACAACCTCATCAAACTGAAAAATCTCAAACGGCTCGACGTCGTTAACACCAACCTCACGGATGCCGGTGTCGCCCGCCTTCGCGCCGCGCTGCCCAATTGCGATCTGCGCTCCGGCAAAGTAAACCAAGTCCGCCGATAGGAACCGAAATGTCCATCACTCGCCGCGGCTTCATCGCCGCCCCCTTCTTCATCAGAAACCTCATCTCCGCGCCGCCCAGCGGCCGCGTTCGCCTCGCCTCCATGGGCGCCAACGGCATGGCCTGGGCTACGCTCCACGGCATCTCTACACACTCATCCGTGGATCTCATCGCCGCCGCCGATGTCGACACCGCGCGCACGGAGCGCGTAAAGACCACCTACCCCAAGGCCAAGCACTATCAGGATTGGCGAGAGATGCTCGACAAGGAGTACAAAAACCTCGACGCGATCTGCGTCGGTACGCCGGACCATATGCACGCCCCGCAGGCCATGAGCGCCATGCGCCGCGGCCTCCATGTCTACTGCCAGAAGCCGCTCACGTCGCACGTCGCCGAGGCCCGCGCGCTGCAGAAGTACGCCGTGTCGAAGAAGCTCGTCACCCAGATGGGCATCCAGATTCACTCCAACGCCGAGTACCGCACCGCCGTCGAACTCGTCCACAACGGCACTATCGGCAAGGTGAAGGAAGTCCACGCCTGGAGCAACAAGAAATGGGGCGATCTCGATCCCCGGCCCACCACCACGGACCCCATTCCCGCCACCCTCGATTGGGATAAATGGATCGGCGTTGCGCGCCCCGAAGGCTACATCAAGAACTACTGCCACCCGGGCAACTGGCGCAAACGCCTGGAGTTCGGCACCGGCACCTTCGGCGACATGGGCTGCCATATCTACGATCCCGTCTTCGGTGCTCTGGCCCTCACCGCGCCGTTAACAGTGCACGCCGAAGGCCCCGCGCCGAACCAACACAGCTGGGCCGTCAACGCCATCGTCAAGTACACCTTCCCCGGCACGCAGTACACCGATGGCAAAACCGTCAACGTCACCTGGTACGACGGCGACGAACGCCCGCCGAAGGAAATCCTGGCGCTCATCGAAAGCGCAAAAGTGCCCGAGCAAGGCTCCATCATCATCGGCACCAAAGGCGTCATGCTCGTGCCCCACGTGGCCTTCCCCGCCCTCTTCCCGGCGGCCACGTTCAAAGACTTCAAACTCCCCGAAGTCTCCAAGAACGACCACTATCACCAGTTCGTCGACGCCATTCTCGGCAAGGGACCAACCTCCACGCCCTTCACCTATTCCGGCCCGCTCAGCGAAACGGTGCTCCTCGGCAGCCTCGCCACGCGCTTCCCGAAGACGACGCTCGAATGGAACTCGGCCAAGCTGCAGTTCCGCAATGAAAAGCAGGCCAATCAGTTCCTGAAGCGCCCGTATCGTGATGGCTGGAAGGTAAAGGGCCTCTAGCGATCCCTGTAATTCAACGGCGGCGCGGCGTTCTTCGGCACGCGTGACTGGTACGAAAACCCCGCCCGCCGCTTTTCAAACGACTCCCGGATCGGCTCCAACAACTTTGGATTGGCGTAGATATCGGCGGCGGTCTGCGCCATCACCTTCGCCGCCAGGACCATTCCTTTACGGCCAATCGACATCCCGGCGCACGCCGTCGATTGCCAAGTGTGCGGCGAAATTCCCGGCACAAAGGTCGCAACATTCAACTGCGACATCGGCACCACCCACGACACGTCCGACGCATCGGTCGACGCCGCACCGGCACCCGTCTGCACCGGCTGAATCGCAGTCTCGCTGCCCAGCGCCAACTCCGGATCCGTAAACAGTGTCTTCCGCAACTGAGCCGCGAAGGTCCGCTCTTCCGGCGAATACTGCAAACCGCCAAACCGCCGCAGGTTCCGGTCGTACATGCCGGCCAGCGCATCGTTCGGCAACAGGTTATAAACACTGCCAATCAACTGCTGTTCCACCCGTGTCTCCGTGGCTAATGCCGACCCCTCCGCAGCCTTTTCAATCCGCTTCCAAATGCCATCCAGCACCTTCATAGAAGCATGCCTCACAGTGATGGAAACCTCCGCCAGGTCCGGCACAATATTTGCCGCCGCTCCACCCTGCGTAACGATGTAGTGCATCCGCGCCTCCGCCGGTACGTGCTCCCGCAGCAGGTCCACCGCATGCCCAAACAGCATCACAGCGTCCAGCGCGCTACGTCCCTCTTCCGGTGCCATCGCCGCATGCGAGGCCACGCCTCGGAACCGGAACTTCGCGCTGATATTGGCGTTCATCGTGCCCAAACTGGCGCCATTCGAATCGCCCGGATGCCACGCCAACATCGCGTCCACACCAGCAAACAAACCGGCGTGAATCATATACACCTTCCCCGCCCCGCCCTCCTCCGCCGGCGTGCCGAACACCTTCAACGTCCCCTGGAAGCCCTCTTCCTTCAACGCAATCGCAGCCAGCACGCTCCCCGCGCCCAAAAGGTTATGCCCGCACCCATGCCCCGCCGTCCCGGCCACACGCGGCGCCCGCTTCGCCACATCCTCCTGCGATAATCCGGGCAGCGCGTCGTATTCCGCCATCAGGCCAAGCACTGGGCTCCCGCTCCCGTAGGTCGCCACAAACGCCGTCGGCATCCCCGCCACACCGGCCTGCACCGTGAACCCTGCCCGTCGCAATTCGTCCTGCAGCAGCGCTGAACTCTTCGCCTCCTTGTAACCGACTTCGGCCAACTCCCAGATCTGCCGCGACACACCCCCCAACCGCTCCGCGTGCGCGTCGACGCGAACCCCCACTTCGGCATATAACAATGGGGCAAGGAGCAGCAAACCAATACGCATACGTCCATGGAACCACATATAATCGGGAACATTCGCGTGCGTGTTTTCCTACTCTTCACCACCGCCTGTCTGACCCTCGCCGCCGACCTCTCCGTCGACGCGCCAGCCCTCCTCGCGCGCCGTTGCGCCCACTGCCACAACGCCAAAACCAGGACCGCCGGCGTCGACCTTTCCACCCGCGAAGCAACCCTCAAAGCCGGCCTGCCCAAACTCCTCCGCCGCGTTCAACTCGGCCAGATGCCGCCCGACGGCGCCCTGCCCGCCACCGATCAGCAGACCCTCGCCAAGTGGATCGACGCCGGCGCCCCGTGGACCCAGCAGGGCTGGTGGTCGCTCCAGCCCCTCAAGCCCGCCGCCAAATCCATCGACGATTTCATCACCGAAAAGCTCCGCGCCAACGGCCTCGTCCCCTCCCCGCCAGCCGACCGCCGCACCCTCATTCGCCGCGCCACATTCGACCTCACCGGCCTTCCGCCCTCCCCGGAAGACATCACCAGCTTCGTCAACGATCCCAACCCCAAAGCCTACGAGAACCTCATCGATCGCCTGCTAAAAAGCCCCCACTATGGCGAACGCTGGGCCCGCCACTGGCTCGACGTCGTCCGCTTCACCGAAAGCGAAGGTTTCGAACGCGACGAACCCCGCGAACACGCCTGGCCGTACCGCGACTACGTCATCCGCAGCCTCAACGCCGACAAGTCGTACCTCGAATTCGCCCGCGAACAAATCGCCGGCGATATTCTGAAGCCCAAAGACCGCGACGCCGTCATCGCCACCGGCACACTAGTCTTCGGCCCCACAGACGCCGTCGGCCTCACCTCCGCCGTGGAAAAGGAACGCGAAGCCGTCCGCGAAGATCAACTCGAAGAGATGGTCGGCGTCGTTTCCCAAACCTTCCTCGGCCTCACCGCCAACTGCGCCCGCTGCCACGACCACAAGTTCGACCCCATCCCCCAGCGCGACTATTACCGTTTCAAAGCCGCACTCTCCGGAGTCTGGCAACCCTTCGCCGATCCCGCCTCCACCGAACTCTTCCCCGACGGCCGCATCCTCGATGAGTCGCACCAAGCCACTGCCGCCAACATAAAAACCAAAATCCGCACCGTCGAAAACCAGATCGCCGAACGGCACCAACAACGCACGACATTCGCCACAATCAAGCCCGTCGCCCAGTGGACCTTCGATGTCGACGCCCACGACCAACTCGGCCCCCTCCACGCTCCCACAAACCTGAAAACCCAATTGGCCGACGGCCATCTCACCGCCGCCGCCCTCACCACTTCTCCCCTCGAACAGGACATCAAGGAGAAAACTCTCGAAGCCTGGGTCACACTCAAGAAACCCCTCGACGGCCACATCAACGTCTTCCAGATTTACAACCGCAGCGGCTACCGCGGCGCCGCCTCCGATGGTATTCAGTTCGCCGGCGGCACCAACAAACAGTGGCGCAACTTGAGCACCGCCAACTTCCGCACCCAAGACGTCAACGGCCCCAAGGAAGCCGCCGCCCCCGGCGAACAGATCCACCTGGCCTTCACCTACGACGCCGATGGCACCATTCGCCAGTACCGCAACGGCGCGCCCTATGGCGATCCCTTCCGCCCCGACGCGGGCGTGAGCGGCCAACTTCAAACCTACGTCGCCGGTGACGCCGTCCTGAAGTTCACCCCCACCGCCGAACTCGCCATCAACGAGGCGCGCCTCTACAACACCGCCCTCACGCCGGACCAGATCGCTGCCTCCTACAAATCCGGCCCCGCCCCAACGATTCCCAAGCAGGACACCCCTCTCTTCGCCGAACTGCGACAACTCCAGCAACAACTCGCCGATCTCCCCAAGCCCGAAAAGGCCTTCGCCGCCGCCCCGCGAGATCCCGGTATCACCCACCTCCTCCTCCGTGGCGACGTCAATCGCAAAGCCGAACCGCTCAGCCCCGCCGGCCTCTCGGCCCTCCCCAATGCCGACTTCCATCTCCCCCCCAACGCCTCCGATGCTGACCGCCGCCGTCACCTCGCCGAATGGATCGCCAACCCCGCCAACCCGCTCTTTTCCCGCGTCATCGTCAATCGCATCTGGGCCCACCACTTCGGCACCGGCATCGTCGAAAACCCCAATGATTTCGGGGCCAATGGCGGCCTCCCGTCGCACACCGAAC
This sequence comes from Acidobacteriota bacterium, assembly GCA_947470805.1. Classification (GTDB taxonomy): domain Bacteria; phylum Acidobacteriota; class Terriglobia; order Bryobacterales; family Bryobacteraceae. The sequence goes on from CANIVU010000070.1 coordinate 6,773, forward strand.
TCCTCGACTCGCTCGCCACCCAGCTCATCGAATCCAACTGGAGCCTCAAGAAACTCCACAAAACCATCCTCCTCTCCGCCGCCTATCAACAGTCCTCTAAACACAACAAAGCGGCCGCCGCCAAGGACGCCGGCAACCGTCTCCTCTGGCGCTTCACCCCTCGCCGTATGGAAGGCGAAGTGGTCCGCGACGCCATGCTCGCCGTCTCAGGCAAGCTCAACACCGAACAAGGCGGCCCCAGCTTTCGCCCCTTCAAAATCAGCCGTCCCGGCGGCTCCTACGTCAAATACGATCAACTCGACAGCGACGACAAAAATCTCCAGCGCCGTACCGTCTACCGCATGAACATCAACACCGGCGGCGACCCCATGCTCGAATCACTCGATTGTCCCGTCCCCGCCGTCAAGACACCCAAGCGGCCCTCTACCACCACCGCCCTCCAGGCCCTCAGCCTGATGAACAACCCGCTTCCCGTGCGCCTCTCGAAGTCCTTCGCCGATCGCATCCGCCACGAAACCGACCCGATTCAAACCGCCTTCCAACTCGCGCTCGGCCGACCCCCGCGCGATCACGAACGCGAAGCTGCCAAACGACTCACCTTCGAAGAACTCTGTTGGGGACTTTTCAATGCCAGCGAATTTATCGAACTTGAATAGCTCCCGCCGCCAGCTCCTGCTCAACGCCGGCTTCGGCTTCGGCTGGCTGGCCACGTCCTCTCTAGCCAACGCCCAACCCCACTTCGCCCCAAAAGCAAAACGCATCCTGCAGCTCTTCACCCTCGGCGGCATGAGCCACATGGACACGTTCGATTACAAGCCCGAACTCGACAGGCGCGACGGCAAACCGTTCGACATGCCCACGTTCTTCGGCCAGGCCGGCAACCTCTACGCCAGCCCCTGGAAGTTCCAGAAGCGTGGCCAGTCCGGTCTCTACGTCAGTGACCTTCTCCCCCACCTCGCCACCCAGGCCGATAAGCTCACCGTCATCCGCTCCATGGTCGCCAAAAGCGCCAACCACATGCCGGCCGTCGCGCAGATGAACACCGGCTTCATCCTCTCCGGCTTCCCCTCCGCCGGCGCATGGATCACCTACGCCCTCGGCACCGAAAACCAGAATCTCCCCGCCTTCGTCGTCCTGCCCGATCATCGCAACTACCCCTGGGGCGGCTCGCTGCAATGGTCGAACGGCTTCCTCCCCGCCACGGCTCAAGGCACCGCGTTCAAGTCAACGGGCGATCCCGTTCCCGACCTCACCAGCCCCTTCAATCAGACCAAGGCCCGCCAGTTCGCCAACACCCTCAACCGCTCCTATGCCGAACAGCACGCCGGCGATACGGACCTCGAAGCCCGCGTCCGCTCCTACGAACTCGCCGCCCAAATGCAGCTCTCCGTTCCCGACGCGGTCTCCCTCGAATCTGAATCCGAAGCCACCAAACAGGCCTACGGCTTCGACAAACCCGAAACCAGCCACATGGCCCGCCGCTGCGTTCTAGCCCGCCGCCTCATCGAACGCGGCGTCCGCTTCGTGCAGGTTTACCACGGCGCCTCCGGCACCGATTGGGATGCCCATGGCGACCTCCTCGGCAATCACAACAAGATGGCGCGCGAATACGATCAGCCCGTCGCGGCCTTGCTAAAGGACCTCGACGAGCGCGGCCTGCTCAAAGACACGCTCGTCATGGGCATCACCGAATTCGGCCGTACCCCCGTCGCCCAGGGAGCCGGCAAAAAGGGCCGCGACCACCATCCCAACTGCTTCACCTGCTGGCTCGCCGGCGCGGGCGTCAAGCCCGGCACCGCGTATGGAGTCTCCGACGAACTCGGCTATCAACCCGCCGAAAATCCCGTCACCGTCTACGACTTCCACGCCACCGCCCTCCACCTCCTCGGCCTCGACCACCAAAAGCTCACCTACTATCACAACGGTGTCCGACGCCGCCTCACCGATGTCCACGGCCACGTCGTCCACCCCATCCTCGCTTAGTTCAAGTATCTTGAACGCCCCCCTGCCATCCGGGTTCGCAATCTGATATTGTCCCGCCATGCTACGGCGCCTCTCTATTCTCGCTCTCGTTCTCGCGGCCACTCTCCAAGCACAAGACTTCCGCTCCACGCTCCAGGGGACCGTCTCCGATCCCTCACAATCCTCCATCGCAAACGCCGCCATCACGCTCCGCAGCGTCGACACCGGCCAGGACCGCACCACCGTCACCAACGCCGACGGCTTCTATATTTTCCAGCTCCTCCCCCCCGGAAACTACGAGCTAACCGTTAAGGCGGCCGGCTTCCGCACCTCTGTCGAGAAGGGAATCTCCCTCGCCCTCACCCAAACCCTCCGCCAGGACGTGGCCCTCCAACTCGGCGACACGGCCGACACCGTCAACGTCGTCGCCAACATCGCCGTCCTCGAAACGGACTCCACATCTCTCGGCACCGCCATCCGCTCCGAAGTCCGCGACAACCTCCCGCTCAAGGGCCGCAGTTCGCTCTTCATGTTTACCCTCACCCCCGGCGTGGTCAACAACCGCTACGGCGAAGACACCCGCCCCAACGACACCATCACCAACATCTTCTTCTCCGCCAACGGCGCGCCCGTAGCCGCCACCGACGTCTTCGTCGATGGCGCCGCCAACACCGTCAACGTCAACCGCGGCGTCGCCATCTCCCAGTGGGTCCCCTCGGTCGATTCCATCGCCGAGTTCAAACTCGAAATGGGCACCCTCTCCGCCGAATACGGGCGCTCCGGCGGCAGCATCACCAACATGGTGATCAAGTCCGGTACCAACTCCGTCCACGGCACCGCATACCACTTCTTCCGCAACTCCGCGCTCGACGCCAATCTCTACTTCGCCCGCGGCCAGGGCCGCCCCCTCGCCGCCTTCTCCGCCAACACCTACGGCTTCGCCCTAGGCGGCCCGGTATGGCTCCCGAAACTCTACGACGGTCGCAACAAAACATTCTGGTTCACCAGCTTTGAAGGCGCCCGCGAAGGCAACGGCCAGGACAACATCCTCTCCGTGCCCACCACCAAAATGCGCGCCGGTGACTTCTCCGAAGTCCCCCAGGCCGTCTACGATCCCTTCTCCGTTGCCACCGTCAACGGCGCTCCCGTGCGCACGCCCTTCGCCGGCAACCTCATCCCCGTCACCCGCCAGGATCCCGTCTCCCAGAAGATCATGGGCTTCTGGCCCGCCCCCAATCGGCCCTCGCCCAACGCCGCCCAACCCTGGGTCCAGAACTACGGCTTCTCCGGCAAATGGCCGCGCAACTACGACATGTTTGTCGCCAAGTTCGACCACCGCTTCAATAACTCCTGGAACACCTTTTTCCGCATCAACAAGGGCAAAGGCCTGCTCATCTTCCCCAACGATTTCGACGGCATCGCCACCCAAGGCCGCAACGTCGTCACCCGCCCCAACCTCGGCTTCTCCTGGGGCAACACGTTCCTGCTGAACAACCGCACCACTCTCGACGTTCGCCTCGGCTACGCGCGCGGCATGGAAGATAACGTCCCCTATTCCGACGGCTTCAATCTCTCCTCCCTCGGCTTCAACAATCAGTTCATCGGCCTCACGCAGCGCCAGGCCTTCCCCACCATCGGCATCACCGGCTTCACCGGTCTCGCCAACAGCCCGCTCATCAAAGACGTCGGCCACACCTACGTGCTGCAAACCAACGTCAGCCACCAGCGCGGCAAACACGTCTTCAAAACCGGCGCCGACCTCCGCCTCCTCTACGGCAACTTCTTCCGCAACACCAACCCCAGCGGCACGTTCTCCTACTCCAACGCCTGGTCCAACGGCCCCAACGCCCTCACCCCCGCAGGCAATACCGGCTTCCCAATGGCCTCGTTCCTCATGGGCCTCGGCGGCGGCAGTCTCGATAACAACACCGGCGTCTCCATCCTGAACAAGTACTACGGCTTCTTCTTCCAGGACGACTACCGCATCACCTCGAAGCTGACCTTCAACATGGGCCTCCGCTACGAATACGAAACGCCGCGCACCGAACGGTACAACCGTGCCACCCGCGGCTTCGATATCTCCGCCCCCAGCCCCATCAAGGGCGGCGGCCTCAGCCCCGTCGGCGGCCTGCTCTATGCCGGCATCGGCGGCCTCGATCGCGGCATCTATAACCCCGATCGCAACAACATCGCCCCCCGCTTCGGCTTCGCCTACACCTTCATGCCGAAGACGGTCATCCGCGGCGGCTACGCCATCCACTACATGCCCGTCGTCGGCTCCGTCGACCCTGTCGGCTACTCCACCACCACCGCCATGGTCACCTCGCTCGACGGCTTCACCCCGCGCGATCGCCTCAGCAACCCGTTCCCCACCGGCCTCGCCGCCAGCACCGGCAACTCGCTCGGCTTGTCCACGCTCGCCGGCCAGAACATCTCCTTCGTCAGCCCCAGCGACGTCACCCCGCTGCTGCACACCTGGAACGTCAACATCCAGCGCGAAGTCTTCTCCAAGTCGCTGCTCCAAATCGGATACGTCGGCAGCCGCGGCCTCCACATCACCAGCGACCCCCAAACCGGTATCAGCGAAAACATCAACCAGGTCCCGGCGCAGTACCTCTCGCTCGGCCGCTCCCTGCTGGACTCCGTGCCGAACCCCTTCGTCGGCGTCATCCGCGTCGGCCAGCTCTCCGGCGCCACCGTACAGCGCCAGCAATTGCTCCGCCCCTATCCGCAGTTCCTGAACATCACCCGCAACCTGCCCACCTTCGGCAACACCGTCTACCACTCGCTGCAAACCAAATTTGAACAACGCCTCTGGCACGGCCTAACCACCATCGTCTCCCACACCTGGTCCAAAAACATGGGTGACATCGGCCCCTACCAGAACATGTATAACCGCCAGGTGGAACGCGCAGTCACCTCCTTTGACGTGCCGCACCGCCTGACCGTCACCACCTCCTGGGACATGCCCATCGGCAAAGGCCACAAGTTCCTCGGCAACGCTTCCAAGGCGGTCGATCTCGCCCTCGGCCAGTGGAACATGGCGACGTTCTCCACCTTCCAGTCCGGCTTCCCCCTGAGCTTCGGCGTCAATCAAAACACCCTCTTCCTCACCGGTGCCGGCGGCCAGCGGCCGAACGTCCCCGGCGATCCCCAATCCGGCATCAGCGGCAGCATCACCGATCGCCTCGGCGCCTACTTCAACACCTCCGCCTTCGCCCAACCGGCGGACTTCACCTTCGGCAACGTCGGCTCCCGCGTCGGCTGGCTCCGCAACCCGGGCATGAACAACATCAACCTCACGCTCACCAAACAGTTCGTCATCACCGAGAAGCTGAAAGCCAATCTCCGCGCCTCCTCCTTCAACCTGATGAACCACCCGGTCTTCGGCGGTCCCAACACCACCTTCGGCGCGCTCGGCCAGTTCGGCCGCATCACCGCCCAGGCTAACTTGAGCCGCCAAACCGAACTGGTCCTGCGCCTGATATTCTAAGGGCCCATGGCCACCGCAGTCGCAACCAAACAGGCGGCCGCTCCCCAGCGGCCGCCCGCCACGCCCTCCGCCCGTCTGGTTAGCCTCGATGCCTATCGCGGCTTCATCATGCTCATCCTCGCCGGCTCCGGCTTCGGCCTGGCCGTGTTGAAGAACTATCCCAACTGGGCCTGGCTCGCCGCCCAGGTGGATCACGCCGCCTGGGAAGGCTGCACCTTCTGGGATCTCATCCAACCCGCCTTCACCTTCATGGTCGGCATCGCCATGCCGCTTGCCTTCGCCCGCCGCGCCGCCGAAGGCGCAAAGAATCGCGAAGTCTTCAAACACGTCCTCAGCCGCGCCGGCCTGCTCATCGTTCTCAGCAACATCTTCTCCAACTGGGGCGCCACCGGTCCGCTCAAATTCCAGCTGATCAACGTCCTCTGCCAAATCGCCATCGGCTACGTTCTCTGCTTCCTCATCACCCGCCTCCCGTTCAAGCAACAGGCCATCACCGCCGCCGCCACGCTCGCCGGCTACTGGGCTCTCTACCTCCTCTTCCCCAGTCCCAACGGGCCGTTCTCGCAATACGGCAACGTCGGCGCCGTGCTGGATTTGAACCTTCTCGGCTACAACTACTCCGGCTACTACACCACCCTGAACGCCGTCGGCAACGGTATCACAATCCTCTTCGGCTGCTGGGCCGGCATGCTTTTCCAGTCCCAACACACCCACGTCGAAAAGATCAAAATCCTCGCCATCGCCGCCGTCGCCTGCTTCACCTTCGGCCTCCTCCTCCAGCCCTTCAACCCCATGATCAAACGCCTCTGGACGGTCTCCTTCACCTTCTGGAGCACCGGCTGGGTCCTGCTCATGCTGATCGCCTTCTACTGGATCATCGAAGTCAAAGGCCACAAAAACTGGGCCTTCCCGCTCACCGTCGTCGGCATGAACTCCATCTTCATCTACTCCCTCGGTCAGATCGGCATCAAGGGCTGGCTCGACCGCGGCCTTGCCGGCTTCACGCGCAAATTCGCCCTCTTCGGCGACCTCGGCATCATCCCCCATCAATTGGTGGTCCTGGCCTTCCTGTGGTATGCCTGCTATTGGCTCTACCAACGCAAAATCTTCCTCAAGGTCTGACCATGACTCGCCGCCACCTCCTGGCCTCCCTCGCCCTCCTGGGCGCCGGCCAGCGTTTGAAAATCACCAAACTCGTCACCCGCAAACACTCCATCGGGAACCGAGACTATCTGTTCCTCGAAATCGAAACCGACGCCGGCATCACCGGCCTCGGCGAAGGCTCCGTCTCCGGCCGCGTCGATATCGTCGAACAGGCCATCCAGTTTTACACGCCCTACCTCACCGGCAAAGACCCCGGCGGCATCGAAGACCACTGGAACCGCAACTACTTCCAACTCTCCCGTTACCGCAACGGCCCCGTCCTCATGTCCGCTCTATCGGCCATCGATATCGCCCTCTGGGACATCCTCGGCAAACAACTCGGCCAGCCCGTCTGGCGGCTACTCGGCGCCACAGAAGCCCGCCCCCTCCGCGCCTACTACAGCCACTGGAGCCAAACGCTCAACGACCGCACACCCGCCAAAATCGAAGCACTCGCAAAGCAGACCCGCGCCGAAGGCTGGACCTGCATCAAGTGGGTGCTCCCCAAAGGCGGCACCGAACAGGAACGCCTGATCCGATTAACCGCCGAAGTCGAAGCCGCCCGCAAAGGCGGCGGCCCGGACATGGAAATCGGCCTGGAAATGTGGGAGACATTCTCCGTCCGCTCCGCCCTCGAATTCGCCCGCGCCGTCGCCCCCTTCAAGCCCATGTTCATTGAGGAGCCCTTCTGGCGAGAGATACCGCAGGCCCTCGGCGAAATCGCGGCGAAGAGCCCCGTGCCCGTCGCCGGCGGCGAAGGACTCATCTCCCGCTTCGAGTTCAAACAACTCCTCGACGCCCACGGCGCGCAGATCATCCAGCCCGACGTCATCCATTGCGGCGGCATCTCGGAGATCCGCAAAATCGCCCAACTCGCCGAAACCTACGGCGCCGAGATCTCCCCCCACATGTACTACGGCCCCATCGCCCACGTGGCCTCGCTCCAAGCCATGGCCTCCACCCGCAACTTCCTCATCCAGGAATGGGACGCCGGCGCCACGCCAGGCTTCGCGCCGTTGACCAAAAACACCTTCCCCCAAGCCATCAAAGGTGAAGTCACGCTCAACGACAAGCCCGGCCTCGGCCTCGAAATGGACTGGGCCCTCTGGCAGCAAAAGCACCCGTACAAAGCCGCCAGCCTCCGTCCGCCCGGCGGCCGCTAACCCCAATGACCCGCCGCCAATTCCTGGCCACTGCCACCGTCGCAGCAGCCGGCGCCAAGCGCCCGCCCAACATCATCGTCATCCTCGCCGACGATCAGGGCTACGGCGATCTCGGCTGCTACGGCTCGCCCTACATCCGCACACCCCACATCGACCGCATGGCCGCCGAAGGCCTCCGCTGCACGGACTTCTACGCCCAGTCCCTCTGCGGCCCCTCCCGCGCCGCACTCCTCACCGGCTCCTACCCCGCCCGCAACAGCCTCAACTTCAACCATCTCCCGGGTGCCAAAACCGGCATCCACCCCAACGAAATCACCATCCCCGAACTCCTCAAACAGGCCAACTACGCCACCGCCATGGTCGGCAAATGGCACCTCGGCGACGCAAAGCAATTCCTCCCCACCCGCAACGGGTTCGACTCCTGGCTCGGCCTCCCCTACTCCAACGACATGTGGCCGTACCATCCCAAGGTCACCCGAATAGGCCCAGAAAATACCACCGCGAAAGCCGTCCGCGAACGCGCCGAACTCACCGGCTTCGACGGCCAGGGCCAGCACTACCCGCCCGATTGGTTCCCGCCTCTCCCGCTCATGCGCAACGAAGAGGTCATCGAAACCAACCCCGATCAATCCACCCTCACCGCCCGCTACACCGACGAAGCCCTCCGCTTCATCGCCGCCAACAAGTCCCGCCCCTTCTTCCTCTACGTCGCCCACGCCATGCCCCACGTCCCGCTCTTCCCCGGCAAGGAGTTCGACGGTAAATCCCTGCGGGGCCGCTACGGTGACGCCATTGAAGAGCTCGACGACAGCACCGGCCGCATCCTCGCCGCCCTCAAACAGCACAAGCTCGATAACGACTCGCTCGTCGTCTACACCTCCGACAACGGCCCTTGGCTCCCCTACGGCATCGACGCCGGTTCCGCCGGCCCTCTCCGCTCCGGCAAAGGCACCGTCTACGAAGGCGGCATCCGCGTCCCCGCCATCTTCCGCTGGCCCGGCCACATCCCCGCCAATACCGTCACCTCCCAAATCGCCGCGACGATAGACTTCCTCCCCACCTTCGCCGCCGCCGCCCAAATCAAGCTCCCCACGGACCGCACGCTCGACGGCCACAACCTCCTCCCCGTACTCACCGGAGCCGCGAAACAAAGCCCACACGACACCTTCTACTATTTCGACACCGCCATCCACTACACCCCCGAAACCGGCCGCCCCGCCAGCAACTCGAACCTCCTCGCCATCCGCCAAGGCCGCTGGAAACTGCATCTGGAATCTCGCGCCCTCTACGACCTCCAAAGCGACATCGGCGAAACCCGCAACGTCTCCGCCCGCGACCCAGAACTCGTCCGCCGCCTCACCGAAGCCGCCAACAAATTCCTGTCCACCCTCCGCGCCAACGTCCGGCCCATCGCCACGCTGCCCCTATAATTGTGTCAATGCGGTTGCAAAGGGTCTTTCTGTTGGCGCTCACGCCAACCCTCTTATTTCCCCAACAAAAACCAGCGCCCGAGCAGCCCGCCGCCGAACGTCGCACCGACCTCAATCTCCTCAACAAAACCGACACCGCCGCCGGCGAATCCCGACGCAACGAAAACGTCCAGTTCAACCTCATCGATAACAACGCCCTCAAAGAACTCAACATCCGCCTCGGCACCACCGCCACGCTGATCGATGACGTCAAGGCCGACCGCAACTACTTCGGCGCCGAATACGGCAACAAACCCGCCAGCCCCATTCATCTCTCCCCCACGAAGCCCACCCATATCCACGGCTCCCTCTTCGAAACCCACGGCAACAGCGTCCTCAACGCCCGCAGCTTCTTCACCGTCGGCGCCCTCCGCCCCGCTCACGAAAATCAGTACGGCGCCAACATCGGCTTCCGGCCCTGGAAAGGCGCCGCCGTCACGCTCGACGCTGGCCAGCAGAAACTCCGCGGCAACGTCAACGGCAACATCGTCGTCCCCAAAGCCGACGAACGCACCCCCCGCACCACCAATCCCGCGGTCCGCCAAATGATCGAGCGCTACCTCAACGCCTTCCCCAAAGAACTCCCCAACCGCACCGATATCAACGAGCGCGCCCTCAACACCAACGCCCCGCAAAACTTGAACGACAACAACGCCTCCGCCCGCCTCGATCAACAGCTAAACACCAGGCACTCCCTCAATCTCCGCTACGCCTTCACCGCCCAAATCCTCGACGCCTTCCAACTCGTCGCCGGCCAGAACCCCGACACCACCACCCGCGCCCACACCGCGCAAATCTCCTGGGCCTTCCTCAAGTCCGCCCAAACCTCCATCCTCACCACCGCCATGTTCGACCGCGTCGGCTCCCTCCTCGTCCCCGAACCCAACGCCGTCGGCCCGCAGGTCAACTTCTCCAACGTCATCACCACCCTCGGCCCCGGCTCCAACATCCCCATCGACCGTGCCCTGAACCGCTTCCGCTACGGCACAGCCATGAAACAAACCAAGGGCCGCCACAACTGGTACGCCGGCTTTGACTACAGCCGCCGCCAGTTGAACGGCACCGAAGCCTCCAGCACCCGCGGCAATCTCTACTTCCGCAACGACCTCGGCCGCACCGTCATGGAGAACTTCCTCCTCGGCATTCCCAGCCGCTTCTCCGGCTCTGTCGGCAGCATCCACCGCGGCTTCCGCGGCCACGAATTCGCCACCTTCATAGGCGACGATTTCCGCGTCAACTCCCGCATCACCCTCCACTACGGCCTCCGCCACGAAGCCATCACCGCCCCCACCGAAGTCAACGGCCTCAACAAGCTCCCCTACGACTGCGACTGCAACAACTTCGCCCCCCGCTTCGGCCTCGCCCTCCGGACCAAAGCCGGCGTCATCCGCGCCGCCTACAGCGTCCACTTTGGTGAAATCTTCCCCGTCACCTACTCACAAATCCGCTACAACCCGCCGCTCAACAGCAAGTTCGAAATCCAGGTTCCCGACATCACCAAACTCCTCAGCCTGCTCAACCTCCCGGCCGACCCCAACGCCCGCAGCACCTTTCTCTCCATCTCGCCGGACCTCGCCACCCCCTACTCCCACCTCTACAGCTTCTCGCTCGAAAACACGCTCGCCAAAGGCTGGAAACTCCAACTCGGCTACGTCGGCAGCCGCGCCCACAAGCTGATGATGCTGCAGTACAACAACCGCTCCGTCGCCGTACCCGGCATCCCGCAGAACACCGCCACCATCAACGACCGCCGGCCCGACCCGCGCTACTTCGACGTTCGCAACGCCGTCAACGGCGCCCACGGCTACTTCGACGCCGCCCGCGCCACCCTCGTCCTCCCCCGTTGGCACGGCGCCAGCCTGGAGACCTCCTACTGGCTCTCCAAGGCGATCGACACCGGCGCGTCCTACACCAATACCGCCACCGGCGACGACGGCCGCCAAAGCCAGTCGCAAACCGAAAAGAACATCTGGGCCGACGTGAAATCGGTCAGCAGCTTCGATCAGAAACACGCCTTCCTCGCCCGCGGTAGCTACGCCACACCGAAGGTGAAGTGGCTCGGCTCCTGGGATCTCAGCGGCGTCTGGCTCGTCAAGACCGGCACCCCCTTCAGCATCATCACCGGCTCGGACGCCCCCGGTTTCGGCAACGTCGATGGCGACCAGGGGGACCGGCCCAACATCGCCGATCCCTCCATCCTCGGCCGCACCATCGGCAATCCCGACACCTCCCGCGCCCTGCTCCCCCGCTCGGCCTTCAGCTTTATCCAGCCCACGCAGAACCGCGGCAATATAGGCAACAACACCTTCCGCAAGGCCGGCATCGCCAACGTCAACGCCAGCGTCTCCCGAAATTTCAACCTCGGGGGGGACCGCAAACTGCTCTTCCGTTCCGAAGCCGTCAACCTCGGCAACACGCCGCAGTTCGCCCAGCCCTTCCCCGAGCTCTCGTCTCCCAACTTCGCCTTCATCACCAACACGCTCAACGACGGCCGCGCCATCCGCTTCCATCTACGCTTCCAGTTCTAGGACAATTCCTGGGTGACTGTCACCCAGGAATTGTCCTAGCTCTTCCGCTCATTCTCCGCCACGCGCGTCATCACCAACTTCCGCACCAACTGCGCCGGCAAGGGCTTATCCACCGCAAACCGGATCGCCCCCTTCGACGTCGGATACTTCGCCAACTCCACCGCGAACTTCACGATGACATCCGGATTCATCGGATAAAACCCACAGTGCTTCTCAAACGCCGCATACCCCACCAGCCCGCGCCTGTAAAAGAACGTCGGCATCCCATAGGCAATCCGCTCCGTCGTCCCCTCAGGCACCAACTCCCGGATCATCCGCCGCAACTCGGTCAACGTCCCCTTCGCCGGCTCTGGCAGTGCCGCCAGATACTCGTCCACCTTGTCCGATTCATCCACCGGCACCAAGGCTTCCTTCGGCTTCGTCTTCTTCGTCAACGCCATAACAACAGAGTAATCTCTCAACAATTCAGGGGACAAAAAATATATACTAACTCCCAATCCGAAAAGGAGTGCCCATGTTCTGGCTCGCCCCCTTCCTGCTCTTTCAACTGCAACAACCCCTCGACATCCCCGACAAGAACCCGCACACCACCGCGGCCGATATCGAACAAGGCAAGCGCCTCTACATGGGCCGCTGCGCCGGCTGCCACGGCCCCTCCGGTGATGGCGGCAAAGGTGCCAACCTCGCCGTCCCCACGCTCCCCCGCGCCGCCGCCGACCGCTCTCTCTACCGCATCATCCGCTACGGCATTCCCGACACCGAAATGCCCGGCTCCCTCATGGACGCCAAAGAACTCTGGCAAACCGCCGCCTTCGTCCACTCCCTGGGCCAGGTGCCATCAGCGCCCATCACCGGCAATCCCCAGGCCGGCGCGCAGCTCTTCAAATCCAAAGGCGCCTGCCTCAACTGCCACGCTCTCGGCAACGAGGGCGGCCGCATCGGCCCCTCCCTCACCGGCATCGGCGCCCGCCGAGGCGCCGCCCACCTGAAAGCCAAAATCGTCAACCCCACCGCCGACGTGCCCGACCAGTTCCGCCTCGTCCAACTCACCAACAAAGCCGGTAAAACCATGCGCGGCATCCGCCTCAACGAAGACACCTACTCCATCCAAATCCGCGACTTCTCCGGTAACCCGCAGTCATTCTGGAAAGCCGACATCACCCAGATCACCCAGGAAAAGAAAACCAACATGCCCGCCTATCAGGGCAAACTGACCGACACCGAATTGAACGACCTCGTCGCCTTCCTGGCCAACGAAAAAGGTGCCCAATGAGACTCGCCCTGTTGCTCCTCTCCCTCCCCCTCCTCGCCCAGGTCACCCACCAGCGCCTCCTCAACGCCGAAAAGGAACCCGGCAACTGGCTCACCTACTCCGGCAACTTCTCCGGCCACCGCTTCTCGCCACTCAAACAGATCACCGATCAGAACGTCGCCAAGCTAACCCCCGCCTGGGTCTACCAATCGAACTCGCTCCAGAAGTTCGAAACCACGCCCCTCGTCGTCGATGGCGTCATGTACATCTCTGAAGCGCCCTCCCACGTCACCGCCCTCGACACCCGGACCGGCCGCGTCATCTGGCGCTACCGTCGCACCCTCCCCGATGACGTCCGCGTCTGCTGCGGCCAGGTCAACCGCGGCGTCGCCCTGCTCGGCGACCTCGTCTACGTCGGCACCGTCGACGCCCATCTCGTCGCCCTCGACGCAAAAACCGGCGCCGTCCGCTGGGACGTCACCGTCGCCGACAACAAGACCGGCCACTCCATCACCGTCGCCCCGCTCGCCGTCAAAGACAAAGTAATCATCGGCATAGCCGGTGGCGAATACGGCATCCGCGGTTTCCTCGATGCCTACGACGCCAAGACCGGCAAACTCGCCTGGCGCTTCTGGACCGTCCCCGCCGGCGGTGACCCCGAAGCCAAAACCTGGGCCGGCGAAAGCTACAAGCGCGGCTCCGCCGCCACCTGGGTCACCGGCGCCTACGATCCCGACACCAACCTCCTCTACTGGGGCACCGGCAACCCCGGTCCCGATTGGAACGGCGAAGTCCGCGCCGGCGACAATCTCTACTCCGACTGCCTCATCGCCCTCGACCTCGACACCGGCAAACTGAAATGGCACTTCCAATTCACGCCCCACGACGTCCACGACTGGGACGCCACCGAAGTGCCCGTCCTGATCAACGCCGAGTTCCGCGGCCAGCCGCGCAAGCTTCTCCTCTTCCCCAACCGCAATGCGTTCTACTACGTGCTCGACCGCGTCACCGGCCAGTTCCTGCTCGGGAAGCCCTACGCCAAGCAAACCTGGGCCAAGGGCCTGGACGATAGCGGCCGCCCCATCCGCCTCCCCGGTACATTTCCCACGGTAGAAGGTACCCGCGTCTGGCCCAGCGTCGCCGGCGCCAACAACTGGTACAGCCCCAGCTACAGCCCCGACACAAAGCACCTCTACGTCGCCACCCGCGAAGCCGGGGCGGTCTACTATTTCGGCAACGCCGAATACAAAGCCGGCGAACAGTTCAACGGCGGCGGCTTCCGCAGCATTCCCGGAGAGGAGGAATGGGGCGCCATCCGCGCCTTCAAGCCCACCACCGGCGAAGTCGCCTGGGAGTACAAGCTCTTCACCCCACCCTACTCCGGCGTGTTATCCACTGCGGGCAACCTCGTCTTCGGCGCCACGGCCGAAGGCCAAATGATCGCGCTAAACGCCACGACCGGCAAACTCCTCTGGCGCTTCCAAGGCGGCGGCACCGTCCGGTCCAACCCGATGAGCTACCAAAGCGACGGCAAGCAATACGTTGCCATGACCCTCGGCAACTCTCTCTACGTCTTCCACCTCCAGCCCTAAGACAAATCCTGGGTGACTGTCACCCAGGATTTGTCCGACCAGTGCTTGATATACTCCCCCCGATGCGCCTATTCCTCGTTCTCCTCTTGACCGCCCTAACCTGCCTAGCCCAGGACAAGGCCGCCATCCTCGCCCTCGACAAACAGTGGAGTGACTCAATCGTCAAAGGCGACACCGCCACCCTCGAAAAGCTCCTCTCCGACGACCTCGTCTACGCCCACTCCACCGGCATCGTCGACACCAAAACCTCCTACATCGCCAAAATCAAAGAGCGCCGCCAGGTCTACAAATCCTTCGAACAACACAAACCCACCGTCAACATCTACAAGGATTCCGCCGTCACCTTTTCCTACGTCCGCGTCACCGGCACCAACCAGGCCGGCGTCTTCGACGACAAAGTCATGCTCATCCACTTCTGGGTGAAGCAAAATAATACTTGGCGCCTCGCCGCGCACCAAACGACCAAAATCGACAAGCTCCCCTAACCCATGCCCATCATCGACACCCACCATCACTTCTGGAAGTACACCGACAAGGAATACGGCTGGATCAGCGACAAGATGAAGGTCATCCGCCGGGACTTCCTCCCCGCCGACCTCCACAAGGAGCTCAAATCCGCCGGCGTCGATGGCGCGGTCTCCGTCCAGGCCCGTCAAACAGTCCAGGAGTCCGACGACCTCCTCGCCTACGCCGAAAAGAACGACTTCCTCAAAGGCGTCGTCGGCTGGGTCGACCTCCGCGATAAGAACTGCGACAAGGACCTCGAACGCCTCGCCAAACATAAGAAGTTCAAGGGTGTCCGCCACGTCATCCAGGACGAGCCCGACGACAACTTCATCCTCGGCGCCGCCTTCAACGAAGGCATCAAGAAGCTGGCGAAATACGATCTCCGCTACGACATCCTGATCTTCGAAAAGCACCTGAAACCGTCGATCAAGTTCGTCGACCAGCACCCCAAACAGGTCTTCATCCTCGACCACATCGCCAAGCCCCGCATCAAGGACCGCATCCTGAGCCCCTGGCGCGAGAACATGATCGAACTCGCCAAACGACCCAACGTCTACTGCAAAATCAGCGGCATGTTAACCGAAGCCGACTGGGACAAGTGGACCGCCGCCGATCTGGCCCCCTACTTCGATTCCACCCTCCAAGCCTTCGGCCCCAAGCGCCTCATGATCGGCTCCGACTGGCCCGTCATGCTCGTCGCCGGCAAGTACAAGCAGTGGATCGACATGGTCAAACAAGTCGTCAGCCGCTACAGCGCAGCCGAACAGGACCGCATCTTCTACAAAAACGCCGTCGAAGCCTACAAGCTCTAAGTTCCCAGACAAATCCTGGGCTTGTCCTCCGAAGCCTCGGCGAAGGCGGGTGACTGTCACCCAGGATTTGTCCTAGCCATAAACAGCAACTAAATCGCCCAGGCGCTATTTTTTCCAACTTTGACGCTAGTCTTCACTTTCATGTGACAGGCCTCTCTCCAATGCAGGGATTCAACAACATGCGTCGACTTTACCGCCGCACCGCCAGGCAGTCAACGAATCTCCCAAAACGTCATAGTTGTGACGCCCGCCGCCCCATCGCCAAATAAGCCGCACAACACGAAACCCAAACCAACTGCGCCAGCAACAAGTGTCCAATCTGCACCACCCCAGGCGCCGCCAGCACGATATTCAGCACCCCCAGCACCACCTGCATCCCCACCAGCATCAACGGCCACCGCAACAACGCCACCATCCCCGCATCCCCCGCATACCCCCTCCGCACAGCCCCCACCACCCCGCTCAAAAACGCCGCGCAAAACACCGCCACAAACGGGTGAATCACACGCAATCGCACCAGAAAATGCTGCCCCGCCGTCAAATCCTCCCGCACCTTCGCCCATAATGACCCATCCAGCGTCGGCTGCAACGGGAACAACGTGTCCCCCAACGCCGTCACCGCGCCCGTCATGTTCGTAAACACCAACACCAGCATCGCCGCCAGCAACAATCCCCGCCCCGCCGCCCGCGTCGCCACCACCAAAGGTGACGCCCACCACGCCATCGCCGTCGCCGCCGCCACCAGCAACAACGTGTTCGCCAAGTGCAGCCCGATCACCACCGCCCGGCTCACCGACGCGTCGTTCACCACCAGCTCTTTCTTCACCAACACCGCGCCCACAAACCCCTCGACGAGAATGAAGAACATCGTCGCCAGCGCAGCCCGCAGCACCCGCCGGTCCCCCATCCGCCACGCCCACACAATAAACCCAATCCCGAACAGTCCGCACAGTCCGCTCGTCACCCGATGAGTGAACTCAATGATCGTTTTCGCCGCCGGCGCCACCGGCACCACGTCCCCATTGCACAACGGCCAGTGGTTCCCACACCCCGCCCCCGCCCCCGCAATGCGCACCCACGCGCCGAACAAAATCACCGCAATCAAATACCCAACAAACCACCACGCCCAACGCGAAAAAGTGTGCCGCTGCATGCTGTTACCAGCGTACAGCGGCACCGGAAGATACACCAGCTATTCGAACTTGATCACAAACTCCACCCCGCGGCTCAGCGTCACATTCGCGCCCAGCCCCAGGATCGGCATCGACCCGCTCGGAAACACCAACCGGTTACCCGTCGACAACAGCTTCGTCTTCGCCGTCGCCGCCGCAATCGTCAGCGTGTCCGATTGGCTCGCCGCCCGGAACGCCCGGTTCGGCACAAAGCCCGTGAACGCCCGAAAAGGCAGGCCCACCGGATCGCTCTTCGCCCGCGCGTTGATGTCCATCGAGCCCTCCAGCGAAACGTCCATCTTCAGCCCCGTCCCCTTATCCTCCACCTTGAACTGAAACTTCATCACGCCCGCGTCCTGCGAAACCTCCGCTTCCACCTTCGCCAACCGCGCCGCGCCGGCGCCGAATACCGCGTTCAACTCCGCCACGCCGCCCGACACTTCAAACAGCGGAAACACAATCTCGTTCCGCGACGGCACAACCGTCGTGTTCGTCGCCGTCGTCGTCGCCAACAGCGCTGTCACCGGCCCATACGTCGGCCCGCCCACGGTCGGCTGAAACCGCTGATCCAGGAAGAAATTCAACGTCACCGTCGCCGTCGCCGTCCCCGGCGCCGTCGGAATCGGCACAAACCCAGGCGGCAACGCCGCCGTCAAAGCATCCACCGGCACCAGCACCGGCACCGCGATCTGATACTGACGTACGCTGCGGTACGTGTACCCATCCACCAGCGGCGACGTCGGCCCCTGCGTGCCCTGCACATCCGGATTGTAGTCATAAGTAGGGGGCCCGCTCTGGCTCTGCGCCATCAAACCAGCGGCAACCAACTCCCCCGCAATCAACGTCTTCATGAATTCGCTCTCCCATGCGCCAGCGGTCTAGGGTACCGGCGCACTAGGTAGTGCGAAAACAAAACGAAAAACGTCGCACGCTAAATCAAAATTTTTGGATGAATAATCCCCGCAATATCGGTCAAACGGAAATCCCGCCCACTGTACCGGTACGTCAACTTATCGTGCTGCATCCCCAGGATGTGCAGAATCGTCGCGTGCCAGTCGTGGATGTGCATCCGGTCCTCAGTCGCGTGATACCCGATGTCGTCCGTGGCACCGTAAACAAAGCCCGGCTTCACACCGCCGCCCGCCATCCAAACCGTGTACCCATACGGGTTGTGGTCCCGCCCGTTGCCACCCTGGCTGATCGGCGTCCGGCCAAACTCCCCGGCCCACACCACCAGCGTATCCTTCAGCAATCCGCGAGCCTTCAAATCCTGCAACAACCCCGCAATCGGCTTGTCCACCTCGTACGCATTTTCCGTATGCTTCGCGTACAAATCCCCGTGCTGATCCCACTTGTACGAATGCGTGCACTGCACAAACCGCACGCCCTTCTCGCACAGCCGCCGCGCCAGCAAACACTGCCACCCGAAGTCGGCCGTCTTCGGATCGTCCAACCCGTACAGCTTCTTCGTTTCCGGGCTCTCTTTATCCACTGCAAAAATCTCCGGCGCCTGCGTCTGCATCCGGAACGCCAGTTCAAACGCCTGGATCCGCGCCTCCAGATTCGCATCCACCGTCCGCATCTCCTGATGCTTCCGGTTGATGTTCTGAATCATGTCCAGCTCAAACCGCTGCTGCTCCGAAGTCAGCCCCTTGTTCACCAGATACTGAATCGGCTCGGCCTTGATCTCGTCCACCTTCATCCCCGAGTGGCCAATCGGAGTCCCCTGAAACGCCCCCGGCAAAAACGCCGAACCGAAGTTCTTCGCCCCGCCGTGCGATAGCGTCGGCTTGATCGTGATGTACCCCGGCAGATCCTGATTCTCGGTGCCAAGTCCATACACCGTCCACGCGCCCATGCTCGGCCGCACGAACGTCGACGATCCCGTGAACGTCTGCAACAGCGCCGCCCCGTGGTCCACGCCCTCACCCACCAGCGAACGGATCACGCACAACTCGTCCACCATGTTCCGCACATGCGGGAACAGATCGCTCACCGGAATCCCGCTCTGCCCGCCCGGCTTGAACGCCCACGGCGATTTCATCAACGGCCCCGGCGACTCGTCCGCGAACGCCAGCGGCCGCTTAATCGGCAACGGCTTCCCGTGGTCTCTGTCCAGCCGCGGCTTCGGGTCAAACGTGTCAATCGATGACGGCCCGCCGTGCATGAACAGGAAGATCACCCGCTTCGCCCGCGCCGCGTAGTGCGACGCCTTCGGTGCCAGCGGATTCGACGATCCTGTCGTCGCCGCGCCCTGCAGCAACTGCGCCAACCCCACCGTGCCCAGCCCACACCCGGCCGCCCGCAGCGCCGCCCGCCGCGACATCGGCTTCTGCCGCCGTTTGAAGATCTCTTGAATCGGGTCCATGTTCAGCCTCAGTCCACGTAAATGAATTCGTTCGATGCCAGCAATACGCGCGTCATGCTCTGCCACGCGTCCGCCTCGTTGGTCTTCGGGAATCGCTGCCGGAAGCTCGCCGCGTAGCTCAACGCGTTGTCCACCTCCGCCGCCGATGGCGTCCGGTTCAGCACCCGCAGAAACACCCGCTCCACCTTCGCCTTCGGGTCGAGCGCGGCATCCGTCAACACGCTCTTCGCCACCGCATCGGCCTGCTCGGAAACGAACTTGGAGTTCATCAGGAACAGCGCCTGCGGAGCCACGTTCGTCACCACGCGCCGCCCGTTCGGCGTCGTCGCATCGCCGAAATCGAACAGGTTAAACAGCGCCGGCAAGTTCGCCCGCCGCAACGGCATATAGACGGTCCGCCTCACCTGATCTTCCGGGCTGATGCTAAGCCGCCCGTTGGAGTTCTCGCCATCGGTGCCGAACCCGCTCTGCAGCGTCCCGCCCATCGTCGAGTCCAGCTTCCCGCTGATCGCCAGCATCCCGTCGCGCATCTCTTCCACCAGCAACCGCCGCCGCGGGAACCGCGAAAACAGCCGGTTCTCCCCGTCCACCTTCACGTGCTCCGGCGTCGCCGCGCTCGCCATCTGGTAGGCGCTGGAATTCACCATCATCCGGTGCATCGCCTTCATGCTCCAGCCCTGCTCCACAAACTCCGCCGCCAGGTAATCCAGCAGTTCCGGATGCGTTGGCCGTTCGCCCATCTTGCCGAAGTTGTCCGGCGTCCGCACAATCCCTTCGCCAAAATGGCCCTGGAAAATCCGGTTCACCATCACCCGCGCCGTCAACGGATTCTCGCCGCTCGCCAGCCATTCGCCCAATTCCAAACGGCCGCTGCCATTCTTCACAATCTGCCGTCCGGGCCCGGCAACAACCAGCGGGAACGTCTTCGGCGCTTCCTCGCCCAGGTTGCTGTAGTCCCCGCGCAGCAGCACCTTCTGCACCACAACCTTATCCTCAGCCACCGCGCACGCCATCTCTGGCTCCGGCGGCAAAGCGTCCTTCAGCTTCTTCTGCTCCGCCCGCAGCGTCTTCAACTCAGCCTTCCCCGCCTCGGTCGCCACGGGGTCAATCGTCCGCGCGCTCACGCCAAACGGCCCCGCGTCGGCAAAGACATCCCGGAAGAACCCGTCCTTTTCGTTGATCAGCTTCGGCATCTCCGAAAGCATGTTCTTCTCTTCAATCTGCTTCCGCTGCACCACCCGGTAGCGCGCCATCTTCTTCGCCCACGCCGCCAGGTTCTCCTTCGCCGAAGCCTGGAACTTCCGCGCCTCGGCCATCGCCCCGGCCTCATCGGCCTTGTGGAACGCCTCCAGCCACGGCCGCGGCACCTCGTTCTCGTTGAAGTGCTTCACCCACCGCTTAATGATCCGCGCGTCCAGCCCATCGGCCTTCTCCAGCTTCTGCCGAGCCGCCATCATGTACTCCGGCAGCTTCTCAATCAGCTTCTCCTGCGCCAGCGTCCGCTCGCGGTCCATCACGATATCGATGTCCACGCCCTTGTTCGCCACCCCATTCTGGGCCTTCTCGTAGACGTCATAAACAGCCTTGGAAACCAGCGGCGTGAACAACAACTTCGACACGTGCGTCTCGGCGTCCTTGAAGCTCTTCGTCGACGCGAACATCCCCACAATCCCGTAATAATCCTTCTGCGTCAGCGGATCAAACTTGTGGTCGTGGCACCGCGCGCACGCCAGCGTCACCCCCATCATCGCCTTCGACATCGTGTCCAACTGCTCGTCCCACACGTCGTACAGCATCTTCTGCTTGTCCTGCTGCGCAATCGCCTTCGCCCCTAGCGCCAGGAACCCGGTGGCAATCACGCCCCGCCGATTAATCTCCTCGCCCTTCGGCGCCGGCAGCAAATCGCCCGCAATCTGCTCCTTCACGAACTGGTTGTAAGGCAGATCGTTGTTGAACGCCTCAATCACATAATCCCGATACTTGAACGCGTACGGATACCGGTGGTCTTCGTCATTCCCGGTCGAATCGGCGAACCGCGCCACGTCCAGCCAGTGCCGCCCCCACTTCTCCCCATACCGCGGCGAAGCCAGCAACCGGTCAACCACCTTTGCGAATGCATCCGGCGCCGTATCGGCCAAAAACGCCCGAATCTCCTGCTCCGTCGGCGGCAGCCCATGCAGGTCATACGTCACGCGCCGCAACAACGCGGCCTTGTCCGCTTTCCCTGCCGGCGCCAGACCCTTCTCCTCCAACTTCGCCAGCAAAAACGCATCCACCGGCGACTTCACCCAAGTCGAATTCTTCACCGCCGGAACCGCCGGCTTCCGCACCGGCTGGAACGCCCAGAACTTCAACTCCGCGTCCGTAATCGCCGACCCATGCTTCCTCGTGCCCGACGGCGACAACGACGCCACCCCAGCCTTCTTCTCAAACCCCGGCCACGGCGCGCCCATCTGGATCCAAGTCTTGATTTTGGCGATCTCGTCGTCCTTCAACTTCCCCATCGGCGGCATCTTCAATCCGCCCTCGTAGCTCAGCGCCTGCAACAACAGGCTCTTCTCCGGCGTCTCCACATTCACCAGCGATCCACTCGCCCCGCCGGCAAAGAATCCCGCCGCCGTCGACATGTCCAATCCCGACGTCTTCGCCTTCGCGTTGTGGCACATCTGGCACTTCGTCGCCAGCACCGGTCGGACGTTCTTTTCAAAGAATTCCGCCTGCTCCACGCTCTGCCCAAACGCACCGATCCCGCCCAACAAAACCGACAAAATTAAGACTTGTTTCGACATTCCGCCTCTGCACACTAAAATATCAGATTGCACCCCCTAAACTGAGTATGTGGATCACGATTTCTACATGCGCGAAGCCCTCGCCGAAGCCCGCAAAGCCGAGGCCTCTGGCGAAGTCCCCGTCGGCGCCGTGCTCGTCCTGAATGGCGAAATCATCGCCCGCGCGCACAACACCCCCATCACCACCCACGACCCCACCGCCCACGCCGAAATCAACATCCTCCGCACCGCCGCCGCCACCCTCCAGAACTACCGCCTCGACGACGCCACCCTCTACGTCACCCTCGAACCCTGCGTCATGTGCGCCGGCGCCATCGTCCACGCCCGCATAAAGACCCTGGTATTCGCCAACCGCGACCTCCGCTTCGGCGGCGTCCGCTCCAAATTCCAACTCGCCGATTCCGATCTCCTCAACCACCGCGTCGAAGTCATCGAAGGCCCCCTCGCCGCCGAGGCCACCGCCCTCCTCCAAACCTTCTTCCGCCACCGCCGCTAACCAGACAAATCCTGGGTGACTGTCACCCAGGATTTCCCTGAGCCTTTCCGCACAAATACAACGGGGGTCGGCATCCTGCCGGCCCCCGTGTTTCCCCATGGTGCGAACGCCTTCCCTGGCGCCCGGATTGAACGTGGACTAAGCCGCCATCGGCGGCCGCAACGGCAACGGGCTCTCCCGTTCTGGCACCGTAGCCACCACGTCCCGGGTCGCCCCGTAAAAGTATTCGTCCAACGGAAACAGCCCGTACGGCTCCTGCTCCCGGAACGCCTTCCCTAAACGGGCCTCAATCTTGTACACAAAGTGGAAGAAATCGCCGCGGTCCATCTTCAGCCGAATCGTGCACAACTTCCAATCGGCCCCCAGCAGATAGTGCATCTTAAAAATGCGGTATTCATCGTCTTCCAGCAGACGACGCGCCATCAGCAAAAAATCGGCGATGTACTCCTCATCCTTCCGGCCCCACGAAAAACTTCGCTCACGTCCGCCCGTGAAATGCAAAGTGCACTGTGACAAGTGCTTTTCCTTCTCCACGCACTGCCGGAATCTCCGGAAACACGCGCGGAAAATCGCACGCAATACGCAGTTGCACGGAGCATCCTTGCCCCGACGCCCTGCTCGCAAGCCCAATCCATGACAGGTGGTGCAGTGCACAAACGCTAACCCTAAGGTCTCCGACCGGGTCCATTCCATTTCGTTCTTGACCTCCCTAAGGCGTCCTTCGTCTCCATCAAAGGCGCCTCGATTCCAATTCCTTTTCCAATCTAAATCTATCCATAAATTAGTCAACTCAATACCCTCATTTTTCTCATTTTTATTTGCGCAAACGAGGGTAGTCATTCGCAAACTATTGCAAACAAGGTCACACTCTGATTCCCCTAGTTGCATTTCCCTAGAAAACGCGAAATAATTTCCGTAGTCCTATTCGGGTTTTTCTTTCCCCCTATTTCCAATGGAAATCGCCCCACTTACCTTCCAGCGCCTACAGAACCGGCTCCTCGATCTGCTTCGCGCCCGGATCGCCAACGGCGAATGCAGCGAGCGCAGCCTCGCCCGCCTCACCGGGATCTCCCAGCCCCACATGCACAACGTGCTCAAAGGTGCCCGCGCCCTCTCGCCCGAATTCGCCGACATCGTCCTCGGCATCCTCCGCCTCTCCCCGCTCGACCTCCTCTCCCGCGACGAACTCGCCCTCCACGTCGCCAAAATCAGCCCCCACCGCGAATCCCGCCTCCACCCAGTCCCCGTCCTAAACGGCCTCCTCGGCCTCAACCAACCCATCCCCCGCAAAGGCCCCCAGCGCGAAGTCCACACCATCCCCCTCCACCTCACCGAAGCCGCCACCGAGCCCCTCGTTGCCAGCCTCGCCGCCGACCCCGATATGGAACCCCTCTTCGCCGACCGCGATCTCGTCCTACTGGATCAATCCGAGACCGCTCGTACCCTCTTCCAACGCGAAGGCTACTATATAGTCCGCACCGCAGAAGGCCCCTGCGTCCGCGCCCTCCTCCGCGAAGGCGACCGGCTCTTTCTCATCTCCGAAAAGAACCGTGCCGACCAGTCCACCTGGCCCCACATCGATCTCCCCGGCCGCGACCTCCTCGACATCGTCCTGGCCCGCGTCATCTGGCTCAACCGCCGCCGTCGCTGGGAAGACCACGTCGCCTAGGATTTCCCCTACCGCTTCGCCAACACGTCCCGATACGTCTCCAACACCTGCCGTGCCGTGTCATACCAACTAAACCGCTTCACCTGCTCATGCCCCCGCGCAATCAGGTCCGCCCGCAACCGGTCATCCGTCAACACTTCCCGCACCCCCCGCGCAATATCGAACACATTCTCCGGCTTCACAATCATCGCCGCGTCCCCCACCACCTCCGGCAACGAACTCACCCCGCTCGTCACCACCGGCGTCCCCAGCGCCATCGCCTCTAACGGCGGCAACCCAAACCCCTCATACAACGACGGAAACACAAACGCCTCCGCGCTCTGGTAAAACACTTTCAATTCATCCCGCTTCACAAACCCCAAAAACCGCACCGAATCGTTCACCCGCGACTGATGCACTGCCCGCCGCAACGCCGGATACTTCGACATCTGGCCCCCGATAATCACCAACCGCAAATCCTTGTACCGCGGATGATCCACCAGGTCCTGCCGCAACAACGCCAGCGCCTCCACAATCCGCGCCACATTTTTGCGAGGATTCACAGACCCTGCATACAGCAAATACGGATAGTCGATCTGATAGCGGTCCAAAACCTCCTGCCGCTTCCTTTGATCCGTCTCAATCGCCAGAAATCCCGGGTCCAACGCGTTATAGATCTGCCGCACATGCTCGCTCGGCAGGTTCATCAGGTTCAACACGTCACGCCGCGTCGCTCCGCTCACCGCAATCACCCGCGCCGCCCGCGTCAACCCGCGCCGAAACTTCCACAAGTGCAACCGGTCCGGCGGATCATCCCCGTAATCAAACACCAAACTACTCATGTCGTGAATCGTCACAACATAAGGACGCGGCATAAACACCGGCACCCGGTTCAACGGAATATGCGTCAGATCCGCGCCCAGCCCCCGGATAAACCAGGGAAACGCCACGTTCTCCCGCCGCGCCGAATCCTCTCGCGGATACTCCACAAAACGGAAATTACCGGGCAGCGCGCCTAACTCCGACGCGCCCCCCGGCTTCGCAATCAATATGAACTGCAGCTCGCGCTCGAGCTCCGCCATCGTGCGCACCAGATTCCGGATATAGGTCCCATATCCAAAATCGGCCACGTGACGGACGTCAATCGCGACAGTAGGCACTTACCCTCGCGCCGCCGCGGTCTGCTTCCACTCGTACAACGGGAACCGGTCGGTCAACTGCGCCACCTTCCCGCGTACTGCCTCAATCGTCGGCGCCGCGCCCTCGCGCCCGCCCGCCGCCACTGCGTCCAAAACCTCGGCGATCAACGAGCCCACCGTCGTGAACTCCTCCACGCCAAACCCGCGCGTCGTCAACGCCGGGCTGCCCAGCCGGATCCCGCTCGGGTTCAACGGCGGGTTCACGTCGAACGGAATCCCATTCTTGTTCGCCGTCATGTACGCTTCGTCCAACGCCCATTCGGCGTCTTTGCCGCGCACGCCCTTCGCAAACACGTCGACAAGCACCAGATGCGAATCCGTCCCACCGCTCACCACCCGGTAGCCCGAAGCCGCAATCGACGCCGCCAACGCCTGCGCGTTCGCAATCACCTGCTTCTGATACTCCACAAACGACGGTTGCAACGCTTCCAGGAAACAAACGGCCTTCGCCGCCACAATGTGCACCAACGGCCCGCCCTGCTGACCAGGGAAAACACACCGGTCCACCGCCGCCGCGTACTGCTCTTTGCACAAAATCAGCCCCGACCGCGGCCCGCGCAGCGTCTTGTGCGTGGTCGTCGTCACAATATCGGCCCACTTCACCGGGTTCGGATACAGCCCCGCCGCCACCAACCCCGAAAAATGCGCCATATCCACCAGGAAAATCGCGCCAATCGAATCGGCAATCTCACGGAACTTCGCAAAGTCGATGATCCGCGGATACGCGCTCGCGCCCGCAATAATCATCTTCGGCTTGTGCTCCAACGCCTTCGCCGCTAACGCATCGTAATCAATGCGCTCGTCTTCCTGCTTCACGCCATAGCCGACGACGTTGTACAGTTTCCCCGAAAAGTTCAGCTTGTGCCCGTGCGTCAAATGCCCGCCGTGCGCCAGGTCCATGCCCAGAATCGTGTCGCCAGGATTCAACACGGCCATGTAAGCCGCCGCGTTCGCCTGCGAACCGGAGTGCGGCTGCACGTTCGCGTGCTCGGCGCCAAACAACTGCTTCGCCCGGTCCCGCGCCAGGTTCTCCACCACATCGGCATACTCGCACCCGCCGTAGTACCGCTTCCCCGGGTACCCTTCGGCGTACTTATTGGTGAAAATGCTCCCCGCCGCTTCCAGAATCGCTTCCGACGTGAAATTCTCGCTGGCAATTAGCTCCAGCCGCGAGTTCTGCCGCGCCGTCTCATGCTGAATCGCTTCAAAAACCTGCGGATCCGCTTCCGCCAACGTCCGATACGTGATCATTGCTGCTCTTCCTGCTCTAATTTGTTGATCTTTTCAATCCGCCGCATGTGCCGGCCGCCCTCAAATGGCGTGGTCAAAAACGTGTCCAATAGCGCCTCGGCCGTCGGTTCATCGGTATACTTCGCGCCAATCGCCAGCACGTTCGCGTCGTTGTGCTTGCGCGTATACCCAACCTCGTCCGTATTTGTCCCCAGCGCCGCGCGCACACCGTGGATCTTGTTGGCGGCAATCGACATCCCCACGCCGCTCGAACACACCAACAGGCCTAATTCGGCCTCGTGATGAACCACCGCCCGCCCCACCGCCGCGGCATAATCCGGGTAATCGGTCGACTCCGTCGAATGCGTGCCGTAATCGACCACTTCATGGCCTTCGGCTCTGAGCTTTCCTAACAAACGCTCTTTCAGGGCGTACCCCGCGTGGTCAGCGCCTACGGCTATCTTCATGGGCTCTTCTTCAATCTTATCATGCTACCCTGTCATTCCCGCCCTATGCTTTGGAGCCAACTTTTCATCCCCACCCTCCGCGAAACGCCCGCCGAAGCCGAAGTTGTCAGCCATCAACTCCTTCTCCGCGCCGGCTACGTCCGCCAGCTCTCCGCCGGTATCTACAATTACCTCTTCCTCGCCCAGCGCTCCCTGCAAAAGATCCAGCGCATCATTCGCGAAGAAATGGAAGCCATCGGCGCCCAGGAAGTCCTCCTCCCCGCCCTCCAACCCGCCGAACTGTGGAAAGAGTCCGGCCGCTGGGACGTCATGGGCGACAACATGTTCCGCCTCCGCGACCGCAACGGACGCGACCTCTGCCTCGGCATGACCCACGAAGAGAACATGACCGCCCTCGCCCGCGGCGAACTCCGCAGCTACAAACAACTCCCCCAAATCTGGTATCAAATCCAAACCAAATTCCGCGACGAACCCCGCCCCAAATCCGGCCTCCTCCGCGTCCGCCAGTTCATCATGAAGGACAGCTACTCCTTCGACCTGACACCCGCCGGCCTCGACCAGAGCTTCGATAAACACCACGCCGCCTACAACAAAATCTTCACCCGCTGCGGACTCGAATTCCTCTCCGTCGACGCCCACTCCGGCGCCATGGGCGGCTCCCAATCCACCGAATTCATGGTCGCCTCCAACGCCGGCGAAGACTTCGTCGCCGTCTGCAAAGCCACCGGCTACGCCGCCAATCTGGAAAAGGCGGTCTCCCGCCCGCAGCCCCCCGCCATCCCCGATCCCGAAGGAGACCTCACCCCCGAGCCCTTCCACACCCCCAGCCAGAAAACCATCGCCGACATCGCCCGCTTCACCGACCTCCCCGAAACCAGCCAAATGAAATCCCTGGTCATGGTCGCCGACGCCAAACCCGTCCTTGTCATGCTCCGCGGCGACCACCAAATGTCGGAAACCAAGTTCCAATCCGCCACCGGAGCCACCGACTTCCGCCCCGCCTTCCCCCACGAAATCCAGGAGTGGTTCGCCGCCGCCGCCGGCTCCCTCGGCCCCGTCGGCGTCACCAACATGCCCATCCTCGCCGACACCGCGCTCGAAGGCCGCAAAAACATGATCTCCGGCGCCAATCGCGACGACTATCACTTCAAAAATGTGACTCCCGGCAAGGACTTCACCCCCCAGTGGCACGACCTCCGCCAAGTCGCCCAAGGCGATACCGAAGTCGAGTCCGGCCAACCCCTCGAAATCGTAAAAACCGTCGAAATCGGCCACATCTTCAAACTCGGCTACAAGTATTCGAACGCCCTGGGTCTGAAGGTCCTCGACGAAAACGGCAAGGAAACCCCGGTCATCATGGGCTCCTACGGCATCGGCGTCGAACGCGTCCTCTGCGCGGCCATCGAACTCTACAACGACGCCAACGGCATCAGCCTCCCGCCCTCCATCGCCCCTTTCGGCGTAGTCATCACCCCCGTCAACCCAGCCGACCCAGCCCAGCGCCAAGCCGCCCAAACCCTCTACGAAGAAGCCAAAGCCGCCGGCCTCGACCCCCTGTTAGACGACCGCGACGAACGGCCCGGCGTGAAGTTCAAGGACGCCGACTTAATCGGCATCCCCTACCGCATCACAATCGGCAAAAAACTCGCCGAAGGCCTGGTCGAACTCACCACCCGCCGCACCCGCGAAACCATCACCCTCCCCCTAAAAACCGTGTCACACACAATTTCCCTGGCCCTCTCCTAACCACCTAACCCCAATGCTTCCAACACACCCCTCCCCCGAAAACCGTGTCACACACAATTAAAATGCCCACCCCCAACTGGCCCCTCATCCGCTCCCGCTACCCAGCCCTCCAAAACTGGACCTACTTCAACACCGCCACGTACGGCCTCCTCGCCACCACCACCACCGAAGCCGTCAACAACCATTTCCAACACCGCGACGCCCTCGCCTGCTCCGACTTCCTCACCTGGTTCGACGACATCGACCGCACCCGCGCCAAAGCCGCCCAACTCCTCCACGCCCAACCCGAAGACATCGCCTTCACCACCAACGCCGCCACCCCCCTATCCCTCCTCCTCGGCGGCATCCACTGGAAACAAGGCGACCGCATCGTCACCCTCACCAACGAATTCCCCAACCAGATCTACTACGCCGCCCTCCTCAAGGAAAAAGGCGTCGAACTCGTCGAAACCGAATGGCCCCAGTTTTTCGACGCTATCACCCCCAACACCCGCGCCGTCCTCATGAGCCAGGTGTCCTACTCCACCGGCTTCCGCCCCCCTCTCGACCAAATCGGCCCCTACCTCAAAGAACGCAACATCGTTTTCTATCTCGACGCCACCCAGGCCCTCGGCGCCCTCACCTGTAACGTCCAGCAGGTCCAACCCTCCATGCTCGCCGTCCACGGCTACAAATGGCTCCTCTGCCCCAACGGCTCCGCCTTCTTCTACGTCAGCCCCGAACTCCGCCAATCCCTCCACCCCAACACCATCGGCTGGCGCTCCCATGAAGACTGGAAAAACGTCAACCGCCTCCACCACGGCGCCCCCGTCTTCAAGGATTCCGCCGAAAAATACGAAGGCGGCATGCCCCCCTTTCCCGCCATCTACGCCCTCGATGCCGCCCTCTCCGATTTCCTCGAAATCGGCCCCGAAAAGATCGAACGCCGCGTCCTCGAATTAACCGCCCTCCTCCACGAGCGCCTCCACGAAATCGGCCACGTGACCATCCTCCACAAACATTCCCCCATCACCGCCGCCCACTTCCCCAATACCGACCCCGCCTCCCTCCTCCCCCGTCTCAAAGAGCACAAAATCCTCGCCTCCGCCCGCCACGGCTGCCTCCGTCTCGCTCTCCATTTCTACAACGACGAATCCGACATCGACCACCTCATCACCACCCTCAAGCTCTAAGAATTAATTCCTATTGCATTTGTCAGACATTCGCGGCATATTGTAAAAGCTGTAGATTCGCTGTACCCGTTATTTACATTACTTTTTGGAGTATTTTCCATGTCTGATCCGTATATCGGCCAACTCGCTCTGGTCGGGTTTAACTTTGCCCCCCGCGGCTGGGCCTTCTGCCAAGGCCAACTGATGTCCATCGCCGAAAACAACGCCCTCTTCGCCCTCCTCGGCACCACCTACGGTGGCGATGGCATCTCCTCCTTCGCCCTCCCGGACCTCCGCGGCCGCGCCGTCGTCGGTTTCGGCCAGGGCCCCGGACTCCAGAACTACACCCAGGGCCAAGTCGGCGGCACCGAAACCGTCGGGCTGCTTCCCACGCAGATCCCCTCGCACTCCCACACCGTCGCCTGCTCCGCCGAAGAGTCCAGCAGCTCCTCGCCCACTGGCCAACTCCTCGCCAACGGCTCCATCTATGCCTCCACGCCCAACAACACGATGAGCCCCGCCATGATCGGCGCCTCCGGCGGCAACCAGGCCCACGAGAACATGCCTCCGTACCTTGTCCTCAACTGGATCATCGCCCTCGAAGGCGTCTTCCCGCCGCGCAGCTAGGAAGGCACACACCAGGAGAACTCTTCATGGAATCCTACGTCGGCCAAATCATTCCCGTGGCGTTCAATTACGCACCGAAAGGCTGGTTTCTCTGCCAGGGGCAACTTCTCCCCATCCAGCAGTACACCGCCCTCTTCTCCCTCCTTGGCGTCTACTACGGCGGCAACGGACAAACCACCTTCGCCCTCCCCGACCTTCGCGGCCGCCAACCCCTCGGCATGGGCCAGGGCATCGGATGGACCAATCGCGAACTCGGCGAAGTCGGCGGCGTGGAATCGGTTACCCTCACCACCGGCAACCTCCCGTCCCACTCCCACTCCGTCGCCTGCAACGGTGACGAAACGGACGTAGCCACCCCGGCCAACAGCGTTCCCGGCACCGGCGCCAACTACGCCGCCACCGCCACCAGCGCCATGAGCCCGGCCATGATCGGACCCGCCGGCGGCAACCAGCCCCACGAAAACCGGTCGCCCTTCCAGGTCCAAAACTGGATCATCTGCTACGCCGGCATCTTCCCGCCGCGCAGCTAACCAATCCAACCCGCCGGCCGCCCCCTCCCAGGGGCGGCCGCGTACTCCGCATGCTCTCCCTCCATCCCGTCCAGCCTTCCGACGAACCGTTCCTCATCGATCTCCACGCCGCCACTCTCCCTTCCGGCCTCCCCCCGCCATTAATTCAAATGCAATACTTGGCCGAAAACGCCAGCTATAAAGCCACCTACCCCGAAACGGGCCACGCAATTATCAAGGAAAACGGCCAGCCCATCGGCCGCTGGTGGCTCCACCACACCGAAGCGGAAACCCGTCTGGTCGATATCCGCCTCCTCCCCACCGCCCAGCGCCGCGGCATCGGCACCCAACTCCTCCGCCAGCTCCAATCCCAATCCACCCGCCCCATCCGCCTCTCGGTCGCCATCACCAACCCCGCCGCCCACCAGCTCTACACCCGTCTCGGCTTCACCCCAACCGCCCAATCCGGCATGCACATCCACATGGAGTGGCTGCCCCCGTCACACTGACACCCACCGCACCTCCACCCCCATACCCTCAAAGATCTGCCGCAAATGATGCTGCATGTGCAGCACATAATCAACAACCAAGTACTCCAGCGTCACCGCCTCCGCCCCGCCAATCACACACGGCGCCCCCAACCGCCCCGCCGGAATCAACGCCACCAACCCTGCCAGATACAAATTGAAGCTCTCCCACAGCCCCACCAGCAGCACCGGCTTCGCCCGCCCAAACTGCTGTACGCACACCATCGCCTCCTGGTCATACCCCGGCAAGGTCACTTCCCCATCCGCCATCGCCCGCACAAACCGCTGATGATTGTTCCCCGCCGAATCAATCAAATGCCCCAGAATCTCCAACCGCGTCCAACTCCCCGCCCCACGCGTCCGTGTCCAATCGGCCGTCCCCATCTGCCGGAACACCCCGCTCACATCCGCCACCATCCGCGTCATCTACCCGGAGAGCATCATCATATCCATGCCCTCCGGTGTAACACATCCACCGCCCAACCCGGTCGCCCCCCCCTACGGAATAGCCACCTTCGCCCGCTCCCAATGCCGCAGGTTTCGACACGTCACCACAAACGCCGTGGCGCTCGCCGCCCCACTCAGCGCAATCACCCCCGCATCTATATCCGCCCGGATCCCTGCCTTCTCAATCAGCGGCATCGCATCCTTCACCCACCCGATAAACTTCAGGTGCACAAACGCATCCGCCACAAACGCGCGCGCCGCCGCGCTCTTCGCAAACTCCGCCGCCCCCGCCGCCGACGTGATCACCGCCACCGCGTCGTAAAGGATCGACGGCCCGCCTCCCACCTTCTGATCCGCCGCGATCACCGTCCCATCACTTGCCTCCACGCCGCCAATCGTAGGCGCAATCACGGCCAGCGTCGCGCCCTCGTTCCCCAACGCCGCCCGCAAAGCCTCCAATAACGAACGGTCCAACCCATCGCTCACCAGCGCGCCAACGCATCGCCCCCGGAACGTCCCCGGCGGATTCAGCGCAATACTCAGCGCCTGCGACGGCGGCAGATCCGTCCGCGGTGTCACCGCAGGAATCGCCCTCTTCACATCGCCGCGAATTCCGATTCCCTTTTTCACACGCGCCGCCAGCGCCTCGTCAATATTCGGCAAATGGGAAACAACCCGCTCCCGGATCGCCGGCCGCTCCACCTTGCTCAATTCGAAAATCAAAGCGTCGGCAATATGGTCCCGCTCCAGCTCGGACTGGCTAATATAAAACTGTCTCGCCTGGCTGTAGTGATCCGAAAAACTCCCCGCGCGCGCACGAGTCTTCCGCCCCTGCTCTTCCCCCGCAAAACTCCGGAAACCGTCCTTGTGGCACTCCCGCGGCCCGCCCTCCTCGCCCCCAATCGAATTCGGTTCGTAGTTGGCTTTCCCTGCCACGTTCCGCATCGCCATGTGACCGTCCTGCTGAAAATTGTGGAAAGGACACTTCGGCGCATTAATCGGAATGTGCGTGAAATTCGGACCGCCCAGCCGCTTGATCTGCGTGTCCAAATAGGAGAAATTCCGCCCTTGCAGTAACGGGTCATTGGTGAAGTCGATCCCCGGCACCACATTGCTCGTACAAAACGCCACCTGTTCCGTCTCGGCAAAGAAGTTGTCCACGCAACGGTCCAGCACCAGCCGCCCCACCCGCCGGATCGGCACCAGCTCCTCCGGGATCAGCTTCGTCGCATCCAACACATCGAACGCGAACTCGTCGGCGAACTTCTCATCAAACAGCTGCAACCCCAATTCCCACTCCGGAAACTCTCCCTTCTGGATCGCGTTCCAAAGGTCCCTGCGGTGGTAATCCGGATCCGCCCCATTCAGTTTCACCGCCTCGTCCCACAACAACGACTGCATCCCCAGCTTCGGCTTCCAGTGGAACTTCACGAACGTCGATTTCCCCTCCTTCGTCACCATTCGGAACGTGTGGACCCCAAAGCCCTCCATGAATCGCAGCGACCGCGGAATCGCACGGTCCGACATCGCCCACATAATCATGTGCATGCTCTCGGGCATCAGCGAAATGAAATCCCCAAAGCTATCGTGCGCCGTCTGCGCCTGCGGGAAGTCGCAATCCGGTTCCGCCTTGGCCGCGTGAATCAGGTCCGGAAACTTCATCGCGTCCTGAATAAAAAACACCGGCATGTTGTTCCCAACAATGTCCCAGTTTCCCTGCTTCGTATACAGCTTCACCGCAAACCCACGCACGTCGCGCGCCAGGTCGGGCGACCCCTTATTCCCCGCCACCGTGGAAAAGCGAACGAAAGCCGGCGTCCTCTCCCCCGGCCGCTGAAAGATATCGGCCGACGTGACGTCGCCCAGCGCCTCATACGCCTCAAAGTAGCCGTGCGCCCCATACCCCCGTGCATGCACCACCCGCTCCGGAATACGCTCGTGGTCAAAATGAAAGATCTTCTCGCGGAAATGGAAGTCTTCCAGGGCCGTCGGCCCCCGCTCCCCTATCCGCAATGAATTCTGATCGTCGGAAACCGGCACGCCCTGTTGCGTCGTCAGCGCTGGCGCCCCAGCCCCAGCCGTCTGGTGGACTTCGCCGCCGCTGCCCACCATCGGCGCGGCTTTGCTCTCTTGCTTCTTTTTCACAGTGTTTCCCTTCTGAACTCGGCACCCGTGCGCCCTACGAAGAACGGTCTGCACGCACATCGCCAAAGCTCCGCCCACCCCTGCCACGTCCTGCCAAGACCCGCCCAGTGGAAGATGACGGCACACCGCCACCTGACGAAATAACAACGGAACCAGCGGGAATCCCATCGCCGTTGCCCCAACAACACCCGGGAACAATGGCCATCGTCGTGCTCTTACCCCGGTAGCTCCTTCTGTCGCCGTTCCATCGGCTGGAGCGTGCAGCAAAGCCCTTGGAACGGCGACGAAGTAGTTCGAAGTTCAACTGCTTGGAACAGGATCGGGAGGTCCCATGAAATACGGAATTGCCTACTTACTCGGAGTGCCAGGCACTCTGATCCTGGCCTGGTTCTTGTTCAACCAGGTCTCCTGCTGACCGCTCCGGCGCCGCGCCACTTACACCGCCGCGGGGCGCTGAGTTACATCACACTTATCGATCATTGAGGATGTTACATAACCCCCGTGCCCCGCCCGCCAGCAGCTTCATTGGCCGTCCAATTGCAACAACCGAATTGGAAGTTCGAAAAGGACATTATCAATGGAAACAATGAAGAGCGCGGTGGACCTGCTCGCCGCCGAGATCAAAGATCTCTACTCAGCCGAAAAGCAATTGACGAAGGCGATCCCCAAGATGATCGCCGGTGCGAAGGACCCCCATCTGAAAGCCGGGTTGTCGGCGCATCTGGATGAAACGAAGCAACAGATAGTTCGCCTCGAAACCATCGCGGGACTCCTGGAAATCGAGGCCTCCGGCAAGGTCTGCAAAGGCATGGAAGGCATCATCCTGGAAGGCGCCGAAGCGCTCTCGACCGACGCGCCTCCCTTGGTCCACGACCTCGGCATCATAGCCGCCGCGCGGCGCGTGGAGCACTACGAAATGGCTGGCTATATGACGGCGATCGCCATCTCCGACGAACTGGAACTCTCCGAAGTGACCGCACTGCTGCAGGCGACCCTGTTCGAAGAAAAAGGCGCCGAAGAATCCCTGCGGACCCACTTTGACGGTTTGCTGGTAAAGTGCACCGCCGTTGCCGCCGATTCCGGCAAGCCGCCGGCGAAACACACCCCCAACGTCATGGCAAAAACCGCCTGACAGCGCGCTCACACGCAAAGAAACAACCCCGGATCCGAAAGATCTCACGCAGAAAGAACAACAACAATGAAGTGGATTCGCTATACAGCCCCGTTATTTTGTCTCGCAGCCGCCATGGCGCAGCCGCCGGACAACACCAAGGTCAATAAACGGGACACCGCAAAAGAAGCCGTCACCGCCGGGACCCAATCCAACAGCAAGGCCGACCTGGAACTCACCCGCAACATCCGCCGTGACATCACGGCCGGCAAGGAGATGTCTACCTATGCCAAAAACATCAAGATCATCTCCCGCGACGGCGCCGTCACCCTGCGCGGCCCCGTAAAATCATCCGCCGAAAAACAACAGATCGACGGGATCGCCAAGAAGTTAGCCGGCGACGCGAAGGTCGACAACCAACTCGAAGTCACACCGGATAAGTAATCATTACCAGGTAACTTACCCACTTACTCTTTTTGAAGGAAACACAATGAGCAAAAATACCTCAGCCTACGGGATTGCGAAAAGCCAGTCTCAGTTGGAAGAAACTCTGCACCTGCTTCGCACCTCCGGCTTTCGCGCTGCCGACATCTCGGTGTTGCAGCCGGAAACCATGGGGACGAAGGATATGGGCGTGGAGAATGCCACCAAGTCGCCGGAAGGCGCCGCTGTCGGCGGCACTGCGGGCGCCGTCACCGGGGGCGTCCTCGGCTGGCTCGTCGGCATCGGCGCCTTGGCCATCCCAGGCGTCGGCCCCTTCATTGCCGCCGGCCCCATCATGGCTGCGTTGGCCGGCATGGGCGCCGGAGCCGCCCTCGGCGGCGCCAGCGGAGCGCTCGTCGGCCTCGGCATCCCCGAATATGAAGCGCAGCGCTACGAAGGCCGTGTGAAGGACGGCGGAATCCTCCTGTCCGTCCACTGTGATGACAGCGAATGGACGACCAAGGCCAAATCCCTGCTCCAGAACAGCGGCTTAGAAGACGTTTCGTCCTCCGGCGAAGCCTCGGCCGATTTCTCCAAAACCGACAAGCCCATGCTCCGCGCCGGCGTGCGCTAGCAGCCACCCCCTCGTCACTCCCGGTAAGCCGCTTTGCCGGGAGTGACGCGTACAACCCTGCCGCCACCGCCCGCAAACTCCGCGGGCGAACCTGTTTTTATCTCCCTGCTCGCACCTCACGGCAATGGCTGCATGCCGCCACCTGACCGGTCCGCGCCACCTCTCTCTCCTCCGCCGCGCTGCAGGGAAACGACATAACATCCAATCTCTTTCGGTCTCCCACGTGCATAGACATACATAGAAATGGAGGATGTGAATGCAAAACAACACACCTTTTGGAAGCCCGTTAGCCGCCCCGGCCCCACCCCAACTCGGAGACAAGATCTCTTACATCGCCACCCAGGTCAAAGACACCGTCTCCGGCTTCGGCGCCACCGCCGCCAATACCTTCGACGATAACCGCGAAGCCGCCGCCACTGGAATGAAGGATGCCGCTTCCTCCTTGCACCAGAACGCCGGCAGTATGTCCGGCGGTGACAAGCTCACCAGCATGGCCCACTCCACGGCCAGCGCGCTCGACACCACCGCCGACTGGATACGCGAAAACAGCAGCACCAAGATCATGGCCGACGTCTCCAGCCTGGTCAAACGCAACCCCGGCCCGTCCATGCTCGCCGCCATAGCCGTCGGCTTCCTCATCGGCCGGACGCTCTCCCGGAACAACAACCACGGCTAAGGCGGATTATCATGGCGGACCGATCCGTATCGACGGTGTTTTCCGACATCATCGGCAACGCGCAGGAGATCATCCGCGCCGAAGTCCTGCTCGCGAAAACCGAACTGCGCGACGAAGTCCTTGCGGCAAAACGCCGCATCGCACTCCTCGCCTCGGGCGCCCTTGCAGCCATTTTCGCCATTCTGTTCACCCTGTTCAGCGCCTTCCATGCGCTCGCCAGTGTGTTACCGGAATGGTCCTCGGCCCTGATCGTGGCGGTGGCAATGGCCACCGCCGCCGCCATCCTGCTGCACGCGGGAAAGAAGGCTGTCCCGCACCTGCCCGCAAACCACATCTCCGTTGAGTCCATTCAGGAGGACCACGTATGACCCAGACCAAAGAACAAATAGAAGCGCATATCGACCACGCCCGCATGGAACTGAACGCCAACCTCCACGAGCTCGAAGAGAGGGCCGCCTCCGCCATGAATTGGAAGCAGCACTTCGACGCAAAACCCGGCACGCTTCTTGCCGTCGCCTTCGTCGGAGGCATTGCCTTGTCCCTGCTCCTCGGCGGCGGTGGCGGCGTCCGTCGCCGGCCCCGCTACAACGGCATGCCCCCCTTGCCCCAACCCCGTGCCGCGCAAGCGGAGTCGGAAGTGTGGAGCCGGGTCAAAGGCGCGCTCATCGGCCTCGCCGCCGCCAGAATCACCGATTATGTCGGCCATATCATCCCCGCGGCTTCACCCCAAACGCTGAAGGAATCACAATGAAAGCTCTTGTCTACCATGGCCCGCGGAACGTAACGATCGACAAAGTGCCCGACGCGAAAATCGAAAAGCCAACCGACGTGGTCGTAAAAATCACCACCACCAACATCTGCGGCTCCGACCTCCACATGTATGAAGGCCGCACCAACGTCGAGAACGGAAAAATCCTCGGCCACGAAAATCTGGGCGAAGTCATCGAAGTCGGCAACGCTGTCGAGACCGTAAAGAAGGGGGACTACGTCTGCCTCCCGTTCAACGTCGCCTGCGGCTTCTGCGAAAACTGCGAACGCGGCCTCACCGGCGCCTGCCTCACCGTCAACCCGGGCACCGCCGGCGGTGCCTATGGCTTCGCCGGCATGGGCCCCTGGAGCGGTGGCCAGGCCGAACTCCTCCGCGTTCCCTATGCCGATTTCAATTGCCTCCAACTCCCCCCGGATGGGAAGGACAAGCAGGATGACTACGTCATGCTCGCCGACATCTTTCCCACCGGCTGGCACGCCACCCGCCTCGCCGGACTCACCCCCGGAGACTCCATCGTCATCTACGGTGCCGGCCCCGTCGGCTTAATCCTAAATCCGGCAGTTGAACCCGTTCAAACGGGTGCCGGCAACGCCGCCACCGGCCCACTCGGATAGAACTCACGGAAAATCACGCGCAGCAAACGCGCCCACCGTTCCGCCCGGCTCAACTGCTCCGCACTGGCTGCAAACCGA